>NZ_JBNPUZ010000011.1:0-206992 GCF_051168435.1 Bradyrhizobium sp. HKCCYLR20261 | reverse complement strand
CCCGGAGACCCCCACCCCCGACCCCTCCCCGCAAGGGGGAGGGGAGCGCACCGTCGCTGGGAATGCAGCTCGATCAACTCATTAGCACGGGCTCGAACGCGCCTTCTTGCGAGGCGCAATGTGGGCCGCCCGCCGGGCAAATCAGGTCGTTGTTCTGCGCGATTGGCGTCGGCAAGCACGCTCGATCGCCGATTTTTCAGCTGAGAATCCGCGGCGCCGAAAAACTGATTTCGCCCGCGCCATCAATCGGCTGAGCCCGGCCGCCCTGCTGACGCCAAAAATTCCTCTTTCGCTTTTCCAGAATCCATGTTTCTCTCCTCTCATCCCGCTTCGCCACAAGGGGCGTTTCGCGATCGTCACGAGGCGTGAGGCGGGGATGCGGTGGCCGTGAGGGCGCGCAGCATGTCCTTGAGGGATGTGCGGACGAACGAGGCTCTTGCGGACGTGAAGCTGCGTGGTCCTGGCGCCCCGATGCTGGCGTCAAGTCGCGGCGATGCCTTGGTGCATCACGCTGACGACGGTGGCTAACAGGCCGGACACCGGGGAGAGCGCAGAGTAAGCGTGAAAACCATCGCGCAGGGAGGGCCGGGTCGAATCCGGCTGTACCTGTGGTTCCTGCCGCCTGCATTGTTTTTCGCAGGCGGGCCACGGGCCTCAGCCGAGGCCCGGCCTTCCCTGCGCCCTTGTCTTCGATAGGGGCGGCGAGAGCAGCAACACTCGGACGCGATGAGCGGGTGCGAGGATGCGTTTGCTTGAATGCGTGTCCGTGATGTGTGTCCTTGAAGCGTGTCCTTGGCCTCTCGATCGTCATGCCCGCGAAGGCGACCATCCAGTACGCCGCGGCCCTTCGAGGGATCACGGCCGTCTCTGGAAACAAAAAAGCCGGGCGAAAGCCCGGCCTTGGTGATCGGATGATGCCTCAGCCCTCAGTAGGGGATCGGAATCCGGGTCGGATAGCCGCCGAGATCGGACGGCGCCATCAACGGCTGGCGGTCGATCGGGCGGTTGAGGTTCTCGCGGGCGAACGACGGATAGCCGATGGCCGGCGGATAGGCGTAGTCGGTGTACTTGCGCTCACCGGGCAGCACTTCGGTGCCGCCGTCGAGGAAGGAGCGGCGGGTGATGTAGATGCGGGTGCGCGGGCCGGACTGGTACGAGTAGTTCGGGCCGTTGGAATAGACCGCCGCGGCGCGGCGCTTGGCGGGAGCGGCTTCAGCGGAGGTGACGGCAACAGACGTGACGGCAAGACCGGTCGCGGCGATCACCGCCAAGGCCATGACCCGGGTCGCAGCAGAAAATTGAATCATCACGTCCTCTTCCTCGCGCCAAAAGGGGCGGGCGCTCGCCATGCGCATGATTTGGCCAGCACAATATCTGGGTCGGCTGTGGCATCACAAGGTCATTCCCGTGACCTCAGGGAAGATAAATTCCGGCTGTGGCGGGAAAGTTGCATCAAAATCCGTCACTTGGCGGCTGACGCGGTCCCTGGGGCGCGGCGCAGCAACACCCCGCAACAACAAGACGCAGGCAGCCATTCACAGCGCGCCGCGCAGCCTCGGATTGGCGGGAGACGTCACCCAGTCGCCGGCCGTGGTCGTCACCGCCGGACCATCGCAGCCGCCGCGGCGCTGATCGGGGCCCATGAACAGCTGGCTCAGCGCCCGATCCTGGTCGGAGGCCAGCAAGGTCAGCCGGTTGAGCATGCAGCCCACCATCGCGCGGCGCGCCGGCATCGTCACGCCCTGGCACGACCATCCAGAGATGCGCAGGGCCGGTTCGGCGATGGTCTTGAGGAAGCCGAGGCAGGCTCCGGCGCCTTCGGGCGCGCCGGCCTGCCGCACCAGGCTGACCGGTCCGAACCGGCTCTCGACCACGCCGGCGGTCTCGAGGTCGGACGCGGAGTTGCGTCCCATCCGGGTTGCGAGATCGGCGCGAGGATCCTGCGGCGGATCGCGCTCCGGGCCGAAACGGTAGATCTCGAGCTCGGCCGCCGGCCGATCGGCCGGCTCGCCCCAGCGCAGCACGTCCTTGCGGCCGCCCGAAGGATGGGTGAGCACGGTGTAGGTGGCGGTCTTGTCGGGCTGGTCGGTCAGGCGCAGCGAGAAGGCCGGCACCGCGCCGTCGGCCAGCGTCCAGCCGGCGCGGCCGGACGGAATGTCCTCGCCCGCCTCGAGATGGTTCCAGCCGGCCACGCCGAGCATGGCGATCAGCGCCAGAGCCCCCACATAGGCGAACAGGCGCGCGAAGGTGCCGCAGACCTCGTCCGCGAAGCTCGTGAGCCCCTGCAGGACGGATGCGGAACGCGTGGTGGCGGCTGTTCTGGCCGAATCGGGATGCATCGAATGCGAGACGTCGTGGTAACGTTGTGTCAGGGACGTTTCTCGCATAGAAGCGCTGCCGCTTCCGTTTCCGCTTGCACGCGCGATCGGCCAAATTTCTTCGGAGAGTGAACGATGGGTTACAAAGTCGCAGTGGTCGGCGCGACCGGCAATGTCGGACGGGAAATGCTCAACATTCTCGATGAGCGCCAATTCCCCGCCGACGAGGTCGTGGCGCTGGCGTCGCGCCGCAGCGTCGGCGTCGAGGTGTCCTATGGCGACCGCACCCTGAAGTGCAAGGCGCTGGAGCACTACGATTTTGCCGATGTCGACATCTGCCTGATGTCCGCGGGCGGAACGGTCTCGAAGGAATGGTCGCCGAAGATCGGCGCCGCCGGTGCCGTCGTGATCGACAACTCCTCGGCCTGGCGCATGGACCCGGACGTGCCGCTGATCGTGCCGGAAGTGAACGCCGATGCGACCGCCGGCTTCAACAAGAAGAATATCATCGCCAATCCGAACTGCTCGACCGCGCAGCTCGTCGTCGCGCTGAAGCCGTTGCACGACAAGGCGACCATCAAGCGGGTGGTGGTGTCGACCTATCAGTCGGTGTCGGGCGCCGGCAAGGACGCGATGGACGAGTTGTTCTCGCAGACGAAGGCCGTCTACACCAACGACGAACTGGTCAATAACAAGTTTCCCAAGCGCATCGCCTTCAACGTCATTCCGCAGATCGACGTCTTCATGGAAGACGGCTTCACCAAGGAAGAGTGGAAGATGATGGCGGAGACCAAGAAGATCCTGGATCCGAAGATCAAGCTCACCGCGACCTGCGTGCGCGTGCCGGTGTTCGTCGGCCACTCCGAAGCCGTCAACGTCGAGTTCGAGAACCCGATCACCGCCGACGAGGCCCGCAACATCCTGCGCAACGCGCCGGGCTGCCTCGTGATCGACAAGCACGAGCCGGGCGGCTACGTGACGCCCTACGAGGCCGCCGGCGAGGACGCCACCTATATCAGCCGTATCCGCGAGGACGGCACGGTCGAGAACGGCCTCGCCTTCTGGTGCGTCTCCGACAACCTCCGCAAGGGCGCCGCGCTGAACGCGATTCAGATCGCCGAAGTCCTGATCAACCGCAAGCTGATCACCGCCAAGAAGAAGGCGGCCTGATAAAGTCACCGGTGCGCCCCCTCTCCCGCAAGCGTCCGGCCATCGCATATGACAATCGAAGTGTTGTGATCATCTGTCTCTAAGTCGTCATGGCCGGGCTTGTCCCGGCCATCCACGCGGGTCGGCGCGCTGAGAAGACGTGGATGCCCGGGACAAGCCCGGGCATGACGGAGTAACTAATCAGAAGGGTCATTCGCCGGGACAGTCCTGGTGGGACGACCGAGCGGTTTCTGGGTGGGGTCGAAATTGGCTGAGAGCAGCAAGACCGAGTCAACGGCGCCAGCGTCCGTGGCGGCCAAGCATGCGCCGGGTCCGCTCGAGCGCGGGCTCGAAGGCTTCCTGTTCAAGAGCCGCTGGCTGATGGCGCCGTTCTATGTCGGGCTCGTCGTCAGCCTCGTGGTGCTCTTGTTCAAATTCGCGCTGCTGCTGTGGGAGAGCGTGGTCCATCTGCCGACCGCCAAGGAGAGCGACATCATCCTCGGCGTGCTCAGCCTGATCGACGTCTGCCTGACCGGCAATCTCGTGCTGATCGTGGTGTTCTCCGGCTACGAGAACTTCGTCTCGCGCATCGATCCCGGCGGCCATCCGGACTGGCCGGAATGGATGACCAAGGTCGATTTCGCCGGGCTGAAGCAGAAGCTGCTGGCCTCGATCGTCGCGATCTCGGCGATCCAGCTGCTCAAGGCGTTCATGAATCTCGACGCCGGCTACGACTCGGTCAAGCTCGGCTGGCTGGTCGGCGTGCACATGACCTTCGTGGTGTCGACGGTGATGCTGGCGCTCTCAGACCGGTGGTCGGGAGATCATTGATGAGGGGCGAGTAGCGAAGGGTGACGACCGTCGACCAGCGTCTCGCTCCTCCCGCCTCGCTACGCGACGGTCCGCGCGCTCTTGAATTCCTTGCTCGCCTTGTCGAGCACGAACAGCGAGCCCTCGGACACACCGAAATAGGCGCCGTGCAATTGCAGGTCGCCGGCCTCGACGCGGCTGCGCACGAACGGGAAGGTCATCAGGTTCTCGAGGCTGCGGAACACCGCCGCCTTCTCGATCCGGGTGACGAAGTCCTGAAAGCTCTCATGGTCGCGCTGCTCGACGACCTCGCCGGGCTTGATGAACATCGACATCCAGCGGCCGATGAAGTCGCCCGGCGACAGCGGCGCCGCCTTGTCGACGAAGGCGCGGATGCCGCCGCATTGGGCATGGCCGAGGATCACGATGTGCTTCACCTTCAGCACCGTGACGGCATATTCCAGCGCGGCCGACACGCCGTGGGCGTTGGCGTCGGGCTGATAGATCGGCACGAGGTTGGCGATGTTCCGGAGCACGAACAATTCGCCGGGGCCGACGTCGAAGATCACCTCGGGCGAGACGCGGGAATCGCAGCAGCCGATCACCATCACTTCGGGCGACTGGCCGCGCTCGGACAGCTCCAGATAGCGGCTCTGTTCGGTGGGAAGGCGCTGGGTGGTGAAGGCGCGATAGCCTTCGAGCAGACGTTGCGGAAACGAGATCATGGGCCCTGCCTTAAACACACGTGGCCTGCGGGAACAAGCCTTCCGGCCCGGTGGCCGAAATGGTATCGCGGGCCGGCTCAATAAACCAAGGGAAACGCCGAAATGATCCGCCCCCGCCGCAGTCTCCTGTTCATGCCCGGCTCCAATGCCCGCGCGCTGGAGAAGGGACGGAACCTGCCGGCCGACGGGCTGATCCTGGATCTGGAGGATTCCGTGGCGCCCGACGCCAAGGCCGCCGCGCGTGAGCAGATCGCCAAGGCGGTCGCCGCCGACGGTTACGGCAAGCGCGAGCTGCTGATCCGCATCAACAGCCTGGACACGCCGTGGTGGAGCGACGACGTCGCCATGGCCGGCCAGACCGCGACCGATGGCATCCTGGTTCCCAAGGTGTCGACCGTCGACGATCTGCGCCTGGTGACGAGCCGCCTCGCCGAGGTCGGCGCCGATCCGGCGCTGAAAGTGTGGGCGATGATCGAGACCGCGCGCGCCGTGCTCGACGCCGACCTGCTCGCGGCCACCGTGCATGAGGAAGGCTCAAGGCTCGCCGGCTTCGTGTTCGGCCCCAATGACATTTCGCGCGAGACCCGCATCCGCATGGTGCCGGGCCGCTCGACCATGCTGCCGATGATCAGCCACTGCATCCTGGCGACGCGCGCGCATGGGCTGGAAATTCTCGACGGGCCCTACAGCGACTTCGCCAACACCGACGGCTTCTCGCAGGAGTGCATCCAGGCCCGCGATCTCGGTTTCGACGGCAAGACGCTGATCCATCCCGGCCAGATCGACACCTGCAACGCGATCTTCACGCCGCCCGCCGCCGAGGTCGCCGAGGCCCGCAAGATCCTCGCCGCCTTCGAATTGCCGGAGAATGCCTCGCGCGGCGCGATCCAGATCGACGGCCGCATGGTCGAGCGGCTGCATGCCGAGATGGCCAAGCACACGATCGCGATTGCTGACGCGATCGCCGAGATGGCGAAGTAGGAGGACCGGGCCTCAGCTCCGCTTGAGGCTGAGGATGTAGTTGACGAGGTCGCCGCGCTGCTCGGCCGTCAGGATGACGTTCGGCATCGTCGGGTGGCTGCTCTGGAGGAAAACCTTCAGCGCCAGCTCGGTGGTCGACGGCATGTTGGCCACCGCGACGAAATCCGGCGCCGTCGCGGTCTGGCTGCGTGCACCGCTCGCATCGATGGCGTGGCACGGGCTGCACCAGGCTTCCGCCAGCTTGCGGCCCGCCTGCACGCTGTCGGCAGCCGGCGTCGCGCCGTTGGCATAGTGCAGCCGGATGAGGAGCATCGCGGCGAGCGCGAGCACGATCGCGACGCCGACATGGAGCCAGGTGTGGCGGCGCAGGTTGGGCATGCTCATCGCTGTGCTCCGTCGAGAGGAGGGCGATCAGTGCTTGACGACTTCCGCGCCCAGCCGGTCGATGGTCGGTGCGTTGAGGCAGTATTCCTCGTAATGCTCGCTGGACGTCCCGTGCGCGAGATCGCGATGGCAGCGGATCTTGTCCTTGCACATCGCGCAGACCCGCTCCATGTCGCGCAGCACCAGCGGCTCGGCGCGCGCCAGTGCGGCTTCGTCGATGCCGAGCGCCTTGAGCATCAAGGGCAGCTCGTCGGCCGCATGCTCGCCATGGCGCACAAGTTCGTCGAGATCGCCAGGCGTGACCTGGAGGTCCATCGCGATGCGCTCGAAATCGTCGCGGTCGAGCTGCCTGAGCTCGCTCAGCTCACGCCGATGCTTCAGCCACTGCGCGAACGTGTCGATCAGGAATTGCACGCGCGGATAGGGCTTGGTCTGGGCGGTCATGGCTCGTCTCCGATGATTGGGAACACTCAATCACCAGGCCGGCCATCCGACGTTGCGGTAGATCAAGCAGCACATCGGCCCTGCGGCAGCCGCAGGACTTCAGGCGCCGAAGCGGTCGACCGCCCAGCGGTAGAGGCTGCCGGCCATCGGCGCCTCGCCGCCGCGGCCCTTCGGCGAGATGTGCAGGCCGATGATGCCGGGGTCGCCGATCAGGCCGGAGAAGTCGCTGGGGTCGAAGAACGCCTTCGGCTCGGCATGGACCGCATAGAAGCTGCGCTTCGGCAGCGCATGCTGGAGCGAGCCGTGGCGGCGCGCCAGCGCGGTCAGGGCCGCCGGGCCGAAGATGGCGACGCGGATGTCGGACAGCCGGTCGGAGCCGCCGCGCAGGCGGCGAGCTGCGAAGGTGATGCGGTGGCGCAGCGAGAGCCAGTTCGGAGTCAATTCGCCCTGCGCCATCAGCGCGTCAAATTCGGCCACGATCGGATCGTCCGGCGGCAGATACAGCACGGAATTGCCAAGCTGCCGCGGCCGCTCCCAAGCGAAATAGGGCAAGGCGGGATCGATCTCGACCGGGCGCAGCAGCAGCACGTCGGCATCGAGCCAGAGACCGGCGCGTTGCGCCATCAGCCGCATGCGGAAGAAGTCGCTGAACTGCAACGTCGTCCAGTCGCGCCAGCTGCCGTCGGGCTGCGCCGGCCGCAGCCGTTCGGAGAACGCATAGGGCAGGACCGCCTCGGCCGCTTCATTGCGGATGCCGTCGGGCAGGCCGGGCAGCGGATCGAAGCTGTAGACGGTAACCTTGTGGCCGGCGGCCAACTGCGAGCGCAGGCAGGTCTGGCGCAGCCGGTCGAGCGGTCCGCGCCAGAAGGTGACGACTTCGGGCAATACGCGCGTCAACGGCGGACCTGTGCTCGGGATGCTCTCGAAACAAGGCCCCGGACCGAGGTCCGGGGCCCGCGAACTCTGTTCGGTCAGACGGGGATCAGGCCCAGGCGCGCTCGGCCAGCTTGGCCTCGTAGCTGTCGATCGAGGCCTTCTTCTCGAGCGTCAGTCCGATATCGTCGAGCCCGTTGAGCAGGCAATGCTTGCGGAACGGATCGATCTCGAACTTGACGGTGCCGCCATCGGGGCCGCGGATTTCCTGGGCGGCGAGGTCGATCGTCAGGGTCGCGTTGGCGCCGCGCTCGGCGTCGTCGAACAGCTTGTCGAGATCGGCCTGCGACACGCGGATCGGCAGGATGCCGTTCTTGAAGCAGTTATTGTAGAAGATGTCGCCGAACGAGGTCGAGATCACGCAGCGGATGCCGAAATCGAGCAGCGCCCAGGGAGCGTGCTCGCGGCTCGAGCCGCAGCCGAAATTGTCGCCGGCGACCAAAATCTTCGAGTTGCGATAGGCCGGCTGGTTGAGCACGAAATCCGGATTCTCGCTGCCGTCGTCCTTGTAGCGCTGCTCCGAGAACAGGCCCTTGCCGAGGCCGGTGCGCTTGATGGTCTTCAGGTACTGCTTGGGGATGATCATGTCGGTGTCGACATTGATGATCTTCAGCGGCGCGGCGACGCCTTCCAGCGTAGTGAACTTGTCCATCGGGGAGCACCTTCGAGAATATCGGGCAGGCCGCTGTTTAGCCCGAACGGCGGGGCGGATAAAGTCAAATTGCCCGGAAAATCGGCCGTGCCGGTCAGTCGGCGGCGGCCTCGATCGCCTCCATGTCCTCGTCCGACATCCCGAAATGATGGCCGATCTCGTGGATCAGGACGTGGCGGACGATGTGGCCGAAGCTCTCATCGTGCTCGGCCCAGTAGTCCAGGATCGGGCGGCGGTACAGCCAGATCATGTTGGGCAGGCGCGGCAGGTCGTCATTGCTGCGGAATGGGAGCCCGGTGCCCTGGAACAGGCCGAGCAGGTCGAACTCGCTCTCCGCCTCCATCTCGTCGAGCACCTCCTCGGTCGGGAAGTCGTCGACCCGGATGATGACGCCCTCGCACATCCCACGGAAATGCGCGGGCAGACGCTCGAACATCTCGTGCGCCATGGCTTCCATGTCGGCGAGCGAGGGGGCTTTCAGATCGGTCCACATTGCCGCCTTCTAGCCCGGCTTTGATCATCTTGCATCCAGGTTCTATGCGATGTGTGGCCGCGCGCCGGTTGACGCAGGGGATGAAAACGGCGACCGTCGCAACGCGCGAATTGGGGGTTTGGGACACATGAGACAGACGTCGATGATGCTCGCCGGGACGGCGTTGGCAGCGATGGTCGCGATCTCCATTCCGATGGCCGCGCGAGCGGAGCAGGGCGCGCGCCCCGCCGTCGAGCGCGAGGCAAGCACCGATGTCTCCGCGCAGCGCCGGCAGCGGCGGATTCAGATCTATCCGCGCTATGAAGGTCATTGGGAGCCGGACGTGGTGCCGCGTTACAATCCCGGTCCGAACGCCGTGCGGGTTTGCAATGCCAGTTATGTTCCGGAGCATCGCCCGAGCGGCACCGTGATCGTCCCGCATGTGAGCTGCGTCTGGCGCCGTGGCTGACAATCGTCGGCCGAGTCGATTCTACGAATAAAACCTGATTCGCGCGGTCTGTTGCGTGTGACTCCGCCGACGCAGTGCGGATATGTCGCGCGGTGCGGCGGAACCGCGCGCGACATTTGCGCATTCTGCCCTCGCGCAGGTCTTCATCCCCCATTCACGTCGCTCGTTCGAGACTGACCTGCGTCGCGCTGCTGCGGCCGCCCTTCAGGAAGCTGACGCGGCGGATATGTGGTGCCCGACGTGAGGTCAGGCGATCGAAGGAGAAGTTCATGACTGTGACAAAGCTGTTGGGCATCGCGGCCATTGGTGCCGTTCTTGCGATGGCTGCGCCGGCCGAACGCGCGCAGGCGCTGTCGCTCATCAATCCCGGCGCCGCGACGGCGGTGCAGCAGGGCACGACGCAGGAGACGACCCAGGCGCATTGGCATGGCCGTCGCCATTGGCATCCTCGCCGTCACTACTGGCATCCTCGGCGTCATTGGCACCCGCATCGCCACCATTGGCGTGGGCACCACGGGCGTGGACACCACCGCTGGTGAGCGGATGGTCGCTGCTTTGCAGTCCATGATCGAAATCAAACAGGCCCGCGTCGCGGGCCTGTACCTTGATGGCGGGCTGGTAAGGGAGTCCGCCATGAAAACCTCCATCAGCAAAACCTGGCTTGGGATAGGCATCGTCACGCTGTCGATGCTGCTTGCAAGCTCGGCTGCGACTTCGCCGGCGTTGGCTGCGTCCTTCGGAGTAGATGCGAGCCACTCCGCGGCCGCAGCTGCGTTCGGCGCGCGCCAGCACGATCGTTCGTCGCGAGTTGCCCGATCGACCGCGCCGCCGCCGCGCTACTACGGACGCCCGATCGCGTACGCACCCGCTTATCCGCCGGGACCTTTCGTGCTGTTCACGCCCTTCCTCGACTGAGGCCGCCATCGCTGCGATGCGTTCGCTGAGCGCATGACCGCGCTCAGGTGCGAAACCCCTGCACGAGCAGCACGACCGACTGGGCGCCCGCTTCGCGATCCCTCGCGATCTCCCGATATTCGGGTGACTCCGCCCAGGCACGAAAATCGTTCGCATCCGGAAACGACATCAGCACGACCTTGTCGCCGTCCCAATCGCCTTCGATCAAGACCGGTGCTTCGTCGGCCGCGAGCAGACGGCCGCTGAACTTTCGGAACACGTCGAAGAAGCGCGCCTGATAACGATCATAGGCAGCGCGGTCGGTCATCTTCAGTTGCACGACGACGTAGACATTCATGCGCTGGTCCTCTGCCGCGACGCCACGCCGCAGATGCCCGCGCAGCGTGCATCATTCATGCCGCATTCACGTCGCTATCTCTACGTTCATGTTGGGGGTGCGCCAAGCCACCGATCGGACGACCAGCAAGGGCGCTGCATGGGTCCATCGCTATTTCACGGCATTCAGGGAGAAGGGACCATGATGAGGATGAAGGACCAGCATGCTGGTCTTGTTCGTCGCCTCAGTCTTGCGGCGGCGGCACTGTTTGTAATTGCGGGTGCGTCCAGCCGGCCGGCTTCGGCCATGTCGCCCGTGAGTCCCGGCGCTCGGCCTGTGACGCAGGCCGCGCCTGATGCGTTGACCATCCAGGTGCGTGGCGGCTTCGGTCATCATGGTGGCGGTGGCTTCCATGGTGGCGGAGGCGGCTTCCACGGTGGCGGTGGTTTTCATGGCGGTGGCGGTGGTTTCCACGGCGGAGGCGGCGGCTTTCATGGCTTCCGCGGTGGCGGCGGTGGTCACGTCTTCCACGGTGGCGGAGGTCATCACTTCGGAGGCGGCGGTCCGCGTCCCGTGTTCCACGGCGGAGGCCCGGTGTTCCATGGTGGCGGCGGTCCGCGGCCGGTCTTCCATGGCGGCGGCTACCATCATTATCCGCATTACGGCTATCGGCCGTACTACCACCATCATCGCCGGCACTTCTACGGCTATCGCAGCTACTACACCCCGACCTACACGACGGCCTACTACTACCCGTATCGCCGTTGCCGGATCGTCTACACCTATTACGGCCCGCGCCGCATCTGCCATCACCGGCACTGGCGTGGTCATCACTGGCGCCATCATCACCGTTGGCACCATCGTCACCACCGCCATCACTGGCGCTACTACTGACGAACTGACGGCCTGATCGAGACGACGAAGGACGCCGAACGGCGTCCTTCTGTCGTTTCAGCGGCATGTGTTCGGCGTACCGCTCAGAGCCAATCCTTGAACTGCCAGTTCTTCACCGTCAGCTTCCACGGCACAAGCGTCTCGATCCGCCATTTGGCAAACCGGCCGGGCGGCCAGTTCGACAGCCGGCGCTCCTCCTTCGGCTCTTCGGCCTTGGCGATGATCTTGGCGGGCGGCGTCTTGCGGCGCTGACGCGTCGCATCACGGATGAGGTCGACGTATTCCGGCTTCTCGGCCATCACGGGCTCCTCGGCACGTTCCTCCGCCGGCGCGGTGCGTCCGGCGGTAGGATTGTGCGTGAAGAGCTTTAAGGAGCTCTTGCCGATCAGCATCGACGTTGAGTCGAAATGAAAACGCGACGGCTTCTTTCGAAGCCGCCGCGTTCGTCTCAAGCTCAGTCGCCGTGCAGCTCTGCTGCGCCGGCGAAGACAGATCTCAGCGCCAGTCGCGCACGTCGACGAAGTGGCCGGCGATCGCGGCGGCCGCGGCCATCGCGGGCGACACCAGATGGGTGCGGCCCTTGAAGCCCTGGCGGCCCTCGAAGTTGCGGTTCGAGGTCGAGGCGCAGCGCTCTTCCGGCGCCAGCTTGTCCGGGTTCATGGCGAGGCACATCGAGCAGCCCGGCTCGCGCCATTCGAAGCCGGCCTTGATGAAGATCTTGTCCAGACCTTCAGCCTCGGCCTGCTCCTTGACGATGCCCGAGCCCGGCACGACCATCGCGTTGACATGACCCGACACGGTCTTGCCCTCGGCGATCTTGGCGGCGGCGCGCAGATCCTCGATGCGGCCATTGGTGCAGGAGCCGATGAACACGCGGTCGAGCTTGATGTCGGTGATCTTCGTGCCCGCGGTCAGGCCCATGTACTTCAACGCGCGATGCTTGGAGATGCGCTTGGCCTCGTCGGCGATCTTGTCCGGATCCGGCACCATGCCGGTCACCGAGATCACGTCCTCGGGCGAGGTGCCCCAGGTCACGATCGGCGGCAGCTTGGCGGCGTCGAGGCGCAGCTCGTGGTCGAAATGCGCGCCCTCGTCCGAGCGCAAGGTCTCCCAGTAGCGCATCGCCGCATCCCAGGCCGCGCCCTGCGGCGCCTTGGGGCGGCCGCGCAGGAAGTCGTAGGCCTTCTCGTCCGGCGCGACCAAGCCGGCGCGGGCGCCGCCCTCGATCGACATGTTGCAGACGGTCATGCGGCCTTCCATCGACAGCGCGCGGATCGCCTCGCCGGCATATTCCAGCACGTAGCCGGTGCCGCCGGCGGTGCCGATCTCGCCGATGATGGCGAGGATGATGTCCTTGCCCGTCACGCCGTCCGGCAGCTTGCCGTCGACGGTGACGCGCATGTTCTTCGCCTTCTTCTGGATCAGCGTCTGCGTCGCCAGCACGTGCTCGACCTCCGAGGTGCCGATGCCGTGCGCCAGCGCGCCGAACGCGCCATGCGTCGAGGTGTGGCTGTCACCGCACACGATCGTGGTGCCGGGCAGCGTAAAACCCTGCTCCGGGCCGATGACGTGGACGATGCCCTGGCGGCGGTCGAACTCGTTGTAATATTCGATGCCGAAGTCCTTGGCGTTCTCGGCCAGCGTCTTGATCTGCTCGATGCTCTCCGGGTCCGGGTTCGGCTTGGAGCGGTCGGTGGTCGGCACGTTGTGGTCGACCACGGCCAGCGTCTTTTCCGGCGCATGCACCTTGCGGCCGGTCATGCGCAGGCCCTCGAAGGCCTGCGGCGACGTGACCTCGTGGACCAGATGGCGGTCGATGTAGAGCAGGCAGGTGCCGTCCTCGGCCTCGTGCACCAGATGGTCGTTCCAGATCTTGTCGTACAGGGTGGTCGGCTTCGACATGAGCGAATGCTCCCGGGAATGAAGGTTTGAAACTGAGCGCGTGACCCCACGCGCGAACAAGCAGGACGAGGCGCTGCGGCTTACAGCGCGCGCCTAAGCTCCGACGTCGCCGAGGTGGCGAAGCGTCCGAAGAACCGCCCGGGCAGCCGGCTATGATCGTCGATGACGACGCGGCGGCAGGCCATGCTGGTGCGATCTAGAACCATTTCAGGGAGATATATAGCACGCGAGCCGCGGAGTGCGAGATGCGTTTCTATCGGCCGTCATTGCGAGCGAAGCGAAGCAATCCAGAGTCCTTGCTCGGCCCTGGATTGCTTCGCTTCGCTCGCAATGACGGCAGGGCAGCACAAAACAAAAAAGCGCGGGGCCAGCCCGCGCTTTTCGTCAATCCATCGGAAGCAACGATTACTCGTTGACGGCGGTCTGGCGGTCCTGCTTCTCGACGATGCGGGCCGACTTGCCGCGCAGCTGGCGCAGGTAATACAGCTTGGCGCGACGCACCTTGCCGCGGCGCACGACCTTGATCGAGTCGATCATCGGGGACAGGATCGGGAACACGCGCTCCACGCCCTCGCCGTAGGAGATCTTGCGGACGGTGAAGCTCTCGTTGATGCCACCGCCAGAGCGGCCGATGCAAACGCCTTCATAGGCCTGCACGCGGGTGCGCTCGCCTTCGACCACCTTCACGTTCACGATCACGGTGTCGCCCGGGCCGAACTCCGGAATGGTCTTGTTGGCGGACAGCTTGTCGAACTGCTCTTTTTCGAGCTGCTGAATCAGGTTCACGGGTAAATCTCCATCGGCGGCGCGCCCAGCCGGGTCACGCGGGCTGCGCTTGTTCCTGCCGTCACTTGCGGAATTGGGCGCTCCTATAAGGCAAAGCGCGAGGCTTGTCACCCGTCTGTCGTGCTTTTTGGCGCTTTTTGGCTGGTCCTCGTTTGTTCTCGCGGCCGGCGCGCCTGCCATCCGGCCCATAAATCCGGCCTGCGCGCTTCCGTCAGGGCCTCGGCCTGCGCGCGACGCCACGCCGCGACCTTGGCGTGGTCGCCGGAGGTAAGCACATCCGGAATCGTACGGCCCTCGAAGACCTGCGGCCGGGTGTATTGCGGGTATTCGAGGAGGCCGTCGGAGAAGCTCTCGTCGGTGCCGGATTCGAGCTTGCCCATCACGCCCGGCAAGAGGCGTACGCAGGAGTCGATCAGCACCAGTGCCGCGATCTCGCCGCCCGACAGCACGTAGTCGCCGATCGACACCTCGATCAGCTCGCGCGCATCGATCACGCGCTGGTCGATGCCCTCGAACCGGCCGCAGACGATCAGCGGTCCGGGGCCTGCCGCGAGCTCGCGGACGAAGGCCTGGGTCAATGGCCGACCGCGCGGGCTCATCAGCAGCTTCGGCCGTTCGGGGGCGATGGCGGCGGCGTCGATCGCGGCAGCCAGCACGTCGGCGCGCAGCACCATGCCCGGGCCGCCGCCGGCCGGCGTGTCATCGACGCTGCGGTGCTTGTCGGTGGCCGAGGCCCGGATATCGCGCGCTTCCAGCGACCAAATGCCTGATGCCAGCGCGCGGCCGGCGAGGCTCACGCCGAGCGGCCCGGGAAACATCTCCGGAAACAGCGTCAGCACAGTCGCGCGCCACGGCGCGGTAGGAGAGGGCGAGGTGGTCATGGCGCTCTGTTACGGCAGCGGCGAAGCAAGATCGAGCCCCGATCAATGCGGCGCCGTTATCTCGCGGCCGATGCTCCACCACCGGAGTTGTCCGGACAAGCCGTGACGCGCGTCAGCGCGTCGCGGCGCCGATCCGGGACCCATACCGCGTGATGTTGGAAAGTGGCACGCGGCCAGTTCCGCGCAAGCCAATCGGCCGCGGTGGCTATGGATCCCCGCTTTCGCGGGGATGACGAGCTGAGTTTGGGGCGGCAGCATCGTCCCCAGCTGCCGCCGATTCATCGGCCGAAGCTCGATCCTCGCCGTCAATCTCATCAGGCAATTCGATGATCACCCGTCCGCCCGCGAGATCCACCGTCGGCACCACGGCATTGGTAAACGGCAGCATCATCGTGCTGCCGGACGGCGGGGCGATTTCGATGATGTCGCCGGCGCCGAAATTATGGATGGCGAGCACGCGGCCGAGCGGCGCGCCCGCCTTGGTCTCGGCGGCAAGCCCGATCAGGTCGGCGTGGTAGTATTCGTCGTTATCCGTCTCGGGCAGGCGGTCGCGCGGAACGTAGAGCTCGAGCCCGTTGAGCCGCTCGGCGGCGTTACGGTCGGTGATGCCTTTGAAGCTGGCGACGAGATGATCCTTGGCCTCGCGCGCCTCGGCGACCTCGAACGAGCGGCTGCCGTCCTTGGTCGTCAGCGGGCCGTAATGCAGCACGGCCAGCGGATCCTCGGTGAAGGTCCATAAGCGAACCTCGCCGCGCACGCCGTGCGCGGCGCCGATTTTGGCGACGCAGATCAGCTTGGACATCAGCAGGCCTCGTCCTTCGAGACGCGCGCAACGGCGCGCTCCTCAGGACGAGGAGCCAGATCCTCATGCTGAGGAGCACGGCGCAAGCCGTGCGTCTCGAAGCATGAGGCCACGATCGTCAACGGACCTTAGCCCTTCGCGGCGGCTTCGGCCTGCGCCTTGCGCTCCTTGCGCGGCACGGCCTTCTCGGGGTTGTTGCGGGCTTCGCGCTTCTTGACGCCGGCGGCATCGAGGAAGCGGGCGACGCGGTCGGACGGCTGCGCGCCCTTGGCGAGCCAAGCCTTCACCTTCTCCATGTCGAGCTTGAGGCGCGCCTCGTTGTCCTTCGCCATCAGCGGATTGAAGTAGCCGAGACGCTCGATGAAGCGGCCGTCACGCGGGAAGCGCGAGTCGGCGACGACGACATGATAGACCGGGCGCTTCTTGGTGCCGGCACGGGCGAGACGAATGACGACGGACATGAAAGTTCTCCTGAGTGTCGATTGAAGTGTTGGGTGTCAGCTAGGCCGTCATTCCGGGGCACCGCGCAGCGGTGAGCCCGGAATCCATACGCACGATCGTGGTTATGGATTCCGGGCTCGCGCTGCGCGCGCCCCGGAATGACGGGGTGAGAGAGGGACGAAACGTCCTCATTTCTTCTTCCCCGGAGGGAGCCCAAGGCCCGGTAGCGTCGGCTTGCCGCTGAGCCCGGTGAGACCCGGCAGATTGGGCAAACCGCCGCGCAGTCCGGCGGGAAGATCCTTCGGCAAATTCGGCAGGCCGCCGGGCATGCCGCCCGGCATCTTGTCGGCGAGCGCCTTGAGCTGCTCGGGCGAGGGCATGCCGCCACCGCCGCCGAACCCCATCGCCTGGGCGATGCCGGCGAGCGGGCCGCGCTTGCCGGAGCCCATGGCCTTCATCACGTCGGCCATGTTCCGGTGCATCTTGAGCAGCTTGTTGACGTGCTCGACGCTCTGGCCGGAGCCGGCCGCGATGCGCTTCTTGCGGCTCGCCTTGAGCAGGTCGGGATGCTTGCGCTCCTCGCGCGTCATTGAATCGATGATTGCGACCTGGCGCTTGAGGATCTTGTCGTCGATCCCGGCCGCCGCGATCTGGTTCTTCATCTTGGAGATGCCGGGCATCATGCCCATCAGACCGCTGATGCCGCCCATCTGCGACATCTGCAACAGCTGCTCGCGCATGTCGTTGAGGTCGAACTGACCCTTGCGCATCTTCTCGGCGGCGCGCGCGGCCTTCTCGGCGTCGATGTTCGCCGCAGCCTTCTCGACCAGCGAGACGATGTCGCCCATGCCGAGGATGCGGCCGGCGATACGCGAGGGATAGAAATCTTCCAGCGCATCGGTCTTTTCGCCGGTGCCGAGCAGCTTGATCGGCTTGCCGGTGACCGCGCGCATCGACAGCGCCGCACCGCCGCGGCCGTCACCGTCGATCCGGGTCAGCGCGATGCCGGTGAGGCCGACGCGCTGGTCGAACGAGCGGGCGAGATTGACCGCGTCCTGGCCGGTCAGCGAGTCCGCGACCAGCAGCACCTCGTGCGGGTTGGCGACCGCCTTGATCTCGGCGGCCTCCTTCATCATGTCCTCGTCCAGCGTGGTGCGGCCGGCGGTGTCGAGCAGCACCACGTCATAGCCGCCGAGCTTGGCGGCCTCGATGGCGCGGCGCGCGATCTGCGGCGGCATCTGGCCGGCGACGATCGGCAGGGTCGGAATGTCGAGATCGCGGCCGAGCACCGCGAGCTGCTCCATGGCGGCCGGACGGTAGACGTCGAGCGAGGCCATCAGCACCTTGCGCTTGTCGCGCTGGACCATGCGGCGCGCGAGCTTGGCGGTGGTGGTGGTCTTGCCGGAGCCCTGCAGGCCGACCATCATGATCGGCACCGGCGGCACGGCATTGAGGTCGATGGTCTGGCCATCGTCGCCGAGCGTCTTGACCAACTCGTCATGGACGATCTTGACGACCATCTGGCCGGGGGTGACCGACTTGACGACGGTGGCGCCGATCGCCTGCTCGCGCACGCGGTCGGTGAAGCTGCGGACAACCTCCAACGCGACGTCGGCCTCGAGCAGCGCCCGGCGGACCTCGCGCATCGCGGCGTCGACATCGGCTTCCGAGAGCGAACCGCGCCCCGTCAGCCGATCGAGAATGCCGCCAAGCCTTTCCGACAGATTGTCGAACAATGCCGTTATCCTTTGCCCTTGTCGGGCGCCCGCTTCGTTGCCGCCCGTCATCGCCGCTTGCTGCGGCCCATGACGAGCATATAGACCTCGGCCCGTCGGCCGAAACCGTCAGTCCAAACACCTTTGCGCCCGAGGGCGCACAGCGCTGTCGGGCGTTGACCTCCGGCCTCCAGGACCGGGCGGTGGCTCGAAAAGACGAAACTTTCCGAAATTCGGCCGGGTTAAACCCCCCGCAGGTGGAAAAGTCAAGGAAACTTGCTTTTGGGTGCGCCGTTGCCGGATCCGGCCGGGCCGCTTACCTCCTGTGCCAGTTCAGCTTTCCCCTGTTCGCTTCCTCGCGAGGACACCCTTGCTGCGCCGTTCCAGGACCTATTCCGGCCCCGTCACCGACCATTTCGACGGCAAGCGCTTCTACGATCCCGACGGCGTCCCGCCGAAATCCCTCGCCCAGGTGCTGCGCTGGCAGTTCGACCGCAACGGCAAGCGCTCGAAATGGCCCTCGTGGGCGCCGAGCCCGCATGCCGATACCCCACCACACCGGATCGACGGCGAGACCGTGCGGCTGTCGTTCATCGGCCATGCCAGCTGGCTGGTCCAGACCGGCGGGCTCAACATCCTGATCGATCCCGTCTGGTCGGATCGCGTCTCACCATTCTCCTTCGCCGGCCCGCGCCGGCACAACGATCCCGGCATCGCCTTCGAGGCGCTGCCACATATCGACGTCGTGCTGGTGTCGCATGGGCATTACGATCATCTCGACATCCGCACGCTGTCGAAGCTGACCGCGCGCTTTTCGCCGCGCGTCGTGACGCCGCTGGGCAACGACCTGACGATGACCGATGCCGATGCGAAGATTCGCGCCGAGGCCTATGACTGGCACGACCGCGTAAAGCTGAACGATGAGGTCGCGGTGACGCTGGTGCCGACCCGGCACTGGACGGCGCGCGGCATCTTCGATCGTAACAAGGCGCTGTGGGCGAGCTTCGTCCTGGAGACCCCGCGCGGCAATCTCTACATCGTCTGTGATTCCGGCTACGGCACGGGCAAGCATTTCCGCCGCGTCGCCGAAGCGCATTCACCGATCAGACTGGCGATCCTGCCGATCGGCGCCTACGAGCCGCGCTGGTTCATGCGCGACCAGCACATGAACCCCGAGGATGCCGTGCAGGCGCTGCAGGACTGCGGCGCCGAGACCGCGCTGGCGCATCACCACGGCACGTTCCAACTGACGGACGAGGCCATCGACGCGCCGGTGCACGCGCTGCATGCCGCGCTCGATTCCGCCGGCATCCCGCGCGAGCGGTTCGGCGTGCTGAAGCCAGGACAGGTGGTGGAGATCTAGCCACACCGTCGCACCAAAAACGGTGTCGTCCCGGGCAAGTCCGACGGCGCGAAGCGCCGGCAGACGCCGACCCGGGACCCATAACCACCGAACTTAGTGTGGCGATGACTGACAGCTCCATCTCGCGCGACAACATCCGCCGCGGAGTATGGGTCCCGGCGCGGAGGCCGGGACGACACCGGTTGTGGAGCGCCGGCGTCGCGTCTCATACAGAGACGAAGACTTGTTACTTACTGCCCCGCCTTGATCGCCCAGGTTACGCTCACCGTGACCGACAGCGTCTCCTCGCCCTGCGCGACCGGCGTCGGTGCCCCCGCAGCCATCGGCGCCGCAAACGTCTTGGCGCGGAACACCGGCGTCGGCGCGCCGTCCTCGGCGATGTTGAGCGGCTGTCCCAGCGTCACGCCGGCTGCCTTGGCGTAGATCTCGGCCTTGCGGCGGGCATCCGTGACGGCCTTTTCGCGCGCCTGGTCGAGCAGCTTGGACGGCTCGGCGATGCTGAAGAAGACGTTGCCGACATCGTTGGCGCCGGCGGCGACCACCGTATCGATCACGTTCGCCACCTTGGCGACGTCGTGAAGCTTGATGGTGACGCGATTGCTGGCGCGATAGCCGGTCACGGCCGGCTGGCCCGGCCGGTTCTGGGCATATTGCGGCTGCAGCGACAGCCGCGAGGTCTGCACATCCTTGTCGGCGATCCCCGCCGTCTTCAGCGCCTGCAACACCCTGGCCATCGCGGTGTTGTTGGCCTCGGCGGCCTCGCGCGCGGTCTTGGCGTCGGACGCGACGCCGGCGTCGATCTGCGCGAGATCCGGCGGCGCCGTCACGCTGCCCTCGCCGCTGACTGTGATCGCCGGCGTGTCCTGCCGGGCGATGTCGTCCGCCAGTGCCGGCAGAGCGGTTGAGGCCACAAGCGCGGCCACGAGCAGCGGTCTGATCATGATGGCGCTCACTTCAGCGGGACGTAGACGTTGATGACGAGCTTGTCCTCGGCCGTCTTCAGGGGATCGGTCAGGTACTCCTCGATGAAGGTGTCCTTGGCCTCCAGGCGGCGCTCGTCGAGATGGTTGGTGATCGCCTCGTAGGTGTTGTCCATGTTGTCGTAGGAGCCGCGATGCACGAATTTCAGCGCCTTGCCCTCGGGCGACTGGCCGATGCTCATGCCCTTGCCGAGCGCCTTCGGCTCCTGCTCGATCGGGATCTCGGCGAAGAAGGTGAAGCCGTTGTCGTCGGTCGAGGTGTAGACGATCATGCCGTTGCCGGCGGGCTTGACGCCCTGCTTGTCCAAGGTGGTCGACAGCGCCTTGAACGAGTCGATCAGCGTATCGAACGCATTGTCCCAGTTCGCGGTGCCCTTGATCTGGACGACCTTCTTGGCCTCCAGCTTGATCTCGTCGCCGAATGAATCGGCCGTCTGGCTGGGCGCCGCGGCCGGCGGGTTGGCTGGTGCCTGGGCTGCGGGCGAGGATGACGGCGACGGGCTGGCGCTGGCGGCTGGGGTCGGGCTGGCTGAAGGTGTCGGACTGGCCGAAGCGGCCGGGCTTGCCGATGCAGCGGGCGCCGGCATCGCGCTCGGCGCGGGAGCGGGCGAAGCTGAGGCCGCCGGAGCCGGGGAGGCCGACGGCGCCTGCGCCCGGGCCAGCGGGCCACCCAGCGCCAACGCGACCGAGCCCACGGCCAGAACGATGCGGAAAGTGCTGAGATTCATGCGACTATTCTCCAGTGCCGTGCTGCTCCTGCGCAGGGCGCGTGCCGGCGAACGTGCGGTCCTAACATGCTCGGCGGCGCGGCGTCCCATGACAGATGCGTCATGTCCCCCTGCGGACTGGTCAATGCGGCGCCATTCGCCATATAAGACGGACACAATTTGGATATTTTCATGAGCCCGCTGGCCAACCACAGCTTCGTCAAGATGAACGGGATCGGCAACGAGATCGTCGTGCTGGACCTGCGCGACGTGAAGCATGTCGTCACGCCGGACGAGGCACGGGCGGTTGCGTCCCGCGTTCCCTACGACCAGTTGATGGTGCTGCAGCGGCCGCGCTTCGACGGCACCGAGGCGTTCATCCGGATCTACAACAATGACGGCTCGGAATCCGGCGCCTGCGGCAACGGCATGCGCTGCGTGGTGAGCCAGGTGTTCGGCAAGACCGGCCAGACCAGCGCGACGTTCGAGACCCGCGCGGGCCTTTTGAACTGCTGGCAGGGGCCGTCGCCCGAGCTCTACACCGTCGACATGGGCGCGCCGAAGTTCGGCTGGCAGGAGATCCCGCTGGCGGAGGAATTCCGCGACACCCGCTACATCGAGCTGCAGATCGGCCCGATCGATGCGCCGATCCTGCATTCGCCGTCGGTCGTCAGCATGGGCAATCCGCACGCGGTGTTCTGGGTCGACAACGACGTCAATTCCTACGACCTCGAACGCTTCGGACCGCTGTTGGAAAACCATCCGATCTTCCCGGAGCGCGCCAACATCACCCTCGCCCAGATCGTCGATCGCGACCACATCACGATGCGCACCTGGGAGCGCGGCGCGGGGCTGACCAGGGCCTGCGGCTCGGCGGCGTGTGCGACGGCGGTGGCTGCCGCCCGGCTGAAGCGCGCCAACCGGCTCGTGCACATGACGCTGCCCGGCGGCGAACTGACCATCGAATGGCGCGAGCGCGACGACCATGTGCTGATGACGGGCACCGCGACGTTCGAGTTCGAGGGCCGGTTCGAGCCAGAGCTGTTCGCCGGCGTCGCATGAGCGTCGATGTCGTCACCTTCGGCTGCCGGCTCAACGCGTTCGAATCCGAGCTGATCGCGCGCCACGCCGAGGCTGCGGGCGCGGACGATATCGTCGTCATCAACAGCTGCGCCGTGACCAACGAGGCCGTGGCGCAGGCGCGGCAATCGATCCGCAAGCTGAAACGCGAGCGTCCGACGGCGCGCATCGTCGTGACCGGCTGCGCGGCGCAGACACAAAGCGCGATGTTCGCTGATATGCCCGAGGTCGATCGTGTGATCGGCAACGAGGACAAGCTGCAGCCGCAGGCATGGCGCGCGACCGCGCAGGTGCTGGCGGCGCCGCGCTTCGGCATCGATGCGTCAGAGAAAGTGGCGGTCTCCGACATCATGGCCGTGACCGAGATGGCGCCGCACCTCGTCGATGGTTTTCAGCACGGTCTGCCGCGCGTGTTCGTCCAGGTCCAGAATGGCTGCGACCACCGCTGCACCTTTTGCATCATCCCTTACGGCCGCGGCAATTCACGCTCGGTGCCAATGGGGGCCGTGGTCGATCAGGTAAGGACGCTGGCCGCGCGCGGCCATGCCGAGATCGTGCTGACCGGGGTCGATCTCACGAGCTATGGCGCCGACTTGCCCGGCACGCCGAAGCTCGGTCGGCTGGTGAAGCGGATCCTGCGTCACGTGCCCGAGCTGAAACGGTTGCGCATCTCCTCGATCGATTCGATCGAGGCGGACGCCGATCTGCTCGATGCGCTCGCCGAGGATGCCAGGCTGATGCCGCATCTGCATCTGTCATTGCAGGCCGGCGATGACCTGATCCTGAAGCGGATGAAGCGAAGGCACGCCCGCGCCGACGCGATCGCGTTCTGCAATCAGGTGCGGAAATTGCGGCCGGACATCGCACTGGGCGCCGATCTGATCGCGGGTTTTCCGACCGAAACGGAGGAGATGTTTTCCCGCTCGCTCGACCTGGTCGAGGAGTGCGGCCTGACCTTCCTCCACGTTTTTCCCTATTCGCCGCGCCCCGGCACTCCGGCGGCGCGCATGCCGCAGGTGGATGGCGCCGTCATCCGCGACCGCGCGCGGCGGCTGCGCGCGGCAGGAGAAGCGGCATTGCGGCGGCGGCTGGATGCCGAGATTGGCTGCCAGCGTGAGGTGCTGATCGAGAGCGCGACGCAGGGCAGGACGGAGCATTATCTGCCGGTGTCAGTCACGGGTGCCGAGCCGGGCTCCGTGCAGCGGCTGGTAATCGCCGGCCATGATGGCGAGAAGCTGTCAGCCCCACCCTCGGTGTCATCGCCCGGCTTGACCGGGCGATGACAGCTGTGGTGTGGGCGAGAGTGCAGGGTCTCACATGCGCCTGAGCCACGTCACTCCCCGTTCCAGCCGCAAAGTCTCAGCCGCTCGTGCATGTGCAGCGGTGCCGGCGCCACGACGTGGATCGGCGGCTTGTTCTTCGATAGCGGAATCGAAATCTCGCGCGCATGCAGGTGCAGCCGCGGCTCGCCGAAGCGCGGGCCGTTGCCGTAGATGTTGTCGCCGAAGATCGGCCAGCCCGATGCGGCGGAGTGTACGCGGAGCTGATGGGTGCGGCCGGTGATGGGTTCCATAGCGAGCCAGGTGAGCCGGACGCCGTGAGTCGGAGGCACGCTCTGTCCGCCCGACAGGTGCGCTCCCTCCCCCCTTGCGGGGGAGGGTTGGGGTGGGGGGTGGCTCCGGGCGAGACTGCCTGCGGGGACCCCCACCCCCGACCCCTCCCCGCAAGGGGGAGGGGAGGCGGTGCCGCAAGAAGGAGCGGAGTGTGGGGACGCACTGGCAGGCGCGTACGATCGCCCCAGCACCCGCCATTTCGTCACCGCCGGCTGCCCGTTCGGATCCGGCTTCTGCCACCAGCCGCGCTCCGCATTCAGCTTGGCCAGCGGCAGCTCGATGATGCCTTCGTCAGCCTCCGGGCCGCCTTCGACCACCGCCCAGTACGTCTTGGAAATCTTGCCGTGCTTGAACAAAAGCCCGAGCGAGGCCGTTGCCTTGCGGTGACGGCCGAGCACCAGGCAGCCGGAGGTGTCCTTGTCCAGCCGATGCGCGAGCACCGGCGGACGCGGCAGGCCAAAGCGGAGCGCGTCGAACGAGGCTTCGAGGTTCGGTCCGCCCTTCGGTCCCTTGTGCACGGGAATGCCGGCCGGCTTGTCGATCACCAGCATCACCCCGTCGCGGTGGAGCACGCGGGCGAGCATCTCCTCATCGGTGGGTTGGTTAATGTCCATGGAAACCGTATTGCGGGTGCAAGGCTTTCGTTTGCGGGAGGAAAGGGCTAACACCACGCCATGAACGATACCACCTCCGAAACACCCAAGCGGTCGTGGTGGCGGCGGCTATCGGACGGCCTGAAGCGCACCTCCGGCGCGCTCGGCACCGCCGTGGCCGATCTCGTCACCAAGCGCAAGCTCGACCGCGCGATGCTCGACGACATCGAGGACGTGCTCCTGCGCGCCGATCTCGGCACCAGCGTAGCCGCGCGGATCGCCGAGGCCGTCGGCGCCGGGCGCTACGACAAGGCGATCAGTGCCGACGAGGTGAAATCCGTCGTCGCGACCGAGGTCGAGAAGGTGCTGGTGCCGGTGGCGAAGCCGCTCACGATCGAGTCCGGCCACAAGCCGTTCGTCATTCTTGTCGTCGGCGTCAACGGCTCCGGCAAGACCACGACCATCGGCAAGCTGGCGCAGAAATTCGCCTCCGAAGGCAAGCAGGTGATGCTGGCCGCGGGCGACACGTTCCGCGCCGCCGCCATCGAGCAGCTCAAGGTCTGGGGCGAGCGCACCAGGGCACCCGTGATCGCCGGCGCGCAAGGCTCGGATTCCGCAAGCCTCGCCTTTACCGCCATTACTGCCGCCAAGGAGCAGGGGCGCGACATCCTGCTGATCGATACCGCCGGCCGGCTGCAGAACAAGGCCGAGCTGATGAACGAGCTCGAAAAGGTCGTGCGCGTCATTCGCAAGGTCGACGCCTCGGCGCCGCATGCGGTGCTGCTCGTGCTCGACGCCACCGTGGGACAAAATGCGCTGTCGCAGGTCGAGGCGTTCCATCGTACGGCTGGCGTCACGGGCCTGGTGATGACCAAGCTCGACGGCACCGCGCGCGGCGGCATCCTCGTGGCGCTGTCGGAGAAGTTCAAATTGCCGGTGCACTTCATCGGCGTCGGCGAAGGCGTCGAGGATCTGCAGCCGTTCGCCGCCAAGGATTTCGCGCGGGCGATCGCCGGCATCGAGGATTGATGTCGCTGCGCCGCTCCGGCGTGTTGCGAATCGAAGACCACGGGACCAGCTGCGTCGCCGCTGACGACAGCCAACAGGACATGGAATGGACAAGACCCAGCCGCATCCGCTGTTCAAGCTGGCCACCGAACTCGGTCCGCTGATCGTCTTCTTCGTCGTCAACGCCAAGTTCAATCTGTTCGCCGCGACCGGCGCCTTCATGGTCGCGATCATCGCGGCGCTGATCGCGTCCTATGTGGTGACGAAGCACATTCCGCTGATGGCGCTGGTCACCGCCGTCGTCGTGATCGTGTTCGGCACGTTGACGCTGGTGCTGCACGACGAGACCTTCATCAAGGTCAAGCCGACCATCATCTACGGCCTGTTCGCGGCCGTGCTCGGCGGCGGGCTGCTGTTCAACCGCTCCTTCATCGCCATCATGTTCGATCAGGTGTTCAATCTGACGCCCGCGGGCTGGCGTATCCTGACCTTCCGCTGGGCGCTGTTCTTCGCCGCGATGGCGGTGCTGAACGAGATCATCTGGCGGACCCAGAGCACGGACTTCTGGGTCGGCTTCAAGGCCTTCGGCGTGCTGCCGCTGACCATGATCTTCGCCATCGCCCAGATGCCGCTGATCAAGCGCTACCACCAGGACCCGGCCTCGCTGGCCGCCAGCGATGCGGCGGAAGGGGATGTGAGCAAGGGGTAGCTTTCTCAGAGCCGTCATTCCGGGGCGCGCCGCGTAGCGGCGCGAGCCCGGAATCCATAGCCACGAAACAGCATAGGACGCGAGATGGTCGTGGCGCTGGTCTTCGCCACATGACCGCTCGTGGCTATGGATTCCGGGCTCGTCGCTTCGCGCCGCCCCGGAATGACGGGAGGAAAGAGCGGGGCCGACATTTCGATTCGGAGTCCGCCGTCAGCGCAGCATCGCTTGCACGGTGGGCCGACTAACCGCCCGTCTTCAGCGCCTTCTCGATCTCCGGCTTCAGCACGGCGTCGATATTCTGCGCCGTGATCGGGCCGACCAGCTTGTAGACGATGGTGCCCTCACGCCCCACCACGAACGTCTCCGGCACGCCGTAGACGCCCCATTCGATGCCGGCGCGGCCGTTGCCGTCGACGCCGACGACGTCATAGGGATTGCCGTAGCGGCCGAGGAAGCGGCGGGCGTTGTCGGCGCCGTCCTTGTAGTTGATGCCGATGATCTGGAAGCGCTTGTCGCGGCCGAGGTCGACCAGCAGCGGCGCCTCGTCGTGGCAGGGCACGCACCAGGAGGCCCAGACGTTGACGATGCTGACCTTGCCCTTGAGCACGGCCGGATCGAGCCCGGGCACAGCCGTGCCGTCCTTGGCGAGCTCGGGGAGAGCCGGCAGCGGCGTGCTCGGCGCGGGACGGCCGATCAGCGCCGATGGAATCCGCGAGGGATCGCCATTGCCGAGCCGGAACCAGAACAGCGCCGCCAGCCCGAGAAACATCACGAGCGGCAGCAGCATCAACAGCGAGCGCCGGCGCGGCGCGGCCTCGGGGGCGGTCTGGTCGGTCATGGTGTGTCCGTGGCGGCGCGGCCGGAGCGGCGGCTGATGCCGCTCTCCTCGAGCGCGCGCAGTCGCGCCTTCTGGGTGCGGTAGTCGATCGCGATCCAGGCGATCAGCAGCACGACGACCAGCGCTGCGGCGAGATAGGAGGTGGCGATGAAGGAGGTGTAGGGGCCGAGGTCCATCTCACGTCGCTCCCACGGCCTGGCTGGTCGTGCCGCCCGATGGCGCACTGCCCGGGTAGGCGCGCGCCTGCATCATCTGCAGGCTGCGCACGCGCCGGCGCAGGATCTCGTTGCGCATCGCGGCGACATGCAGGGTGACGAACAGGAACGAGAAACCGATCGCCATCACCAGCAGCGGGATCAGGAACGACTTGTCGAGTGCCGGGCCGCCCATGCGCATCACCGAGGCCGGCTGATGCAGCGTATTCCACCAGTCGACCGAGAACT
Organism: Bradyrhizobium sp. HKCCYLR20261; assembly: GCF_051168435.1. Lineage (NCBI taxonomy): Bacteria > Pseudomonadati > Pseudomonadota > Alphaproteobacteria > Hyphomicrobiales > Nitrobacteraceae > Bradyrhizobium > Bradyrhizobium sp. HKCCYLR20261. Next base: position 179,669 of record NZ_JBNPUZ010000011.1, on the reverse strand, counting down.
TGATGATCGGCAGGTTGATGGCGCCGACCAAGGTCAGCACGGCGGCGGCGCGTGCCGCGCGGGTCGGATCCTCGACCGAACGCCACAGCGCCATCAGGCCGAGATACATCAGGAACAGGATCAGCACCGAGGTCAGCCGCGCGTCCCATTCCCAATAGGTGCCCCACATCGGCCGGCCCCACAGCGAGCCGGTGAGCAGGGCGAGGAAGGTGAAGCTGGCGCCGATCGGCGCGGCCGCCTTGGCGGCGACGTCGGCAAGCGGATGCCGCCACACCAGGGTGCCGAGCGAGGCGATGCTCATGACGCCCCAGACGAACATCGACAGCCACGCATTGGGCACGTGGATGAACATGATCTTGACGGTCGCGCCCTGCTGGTAGTCGTCCGGCGCGAGCGCCGACAGATACAGGCCGGCGCCCAGCAGCACGACGGTGACCAGCGCCAGCCACGGCAAGAGCCGCGCGGCGAGCGCAAGGAACCTGGTCGGATTGGCGAGGTCGATCAGCGACATGAAAACCTTGTTAAAGGCGGAAGCGGTTGCAGTCCATCAGCACGGCATAGCTCGGCAAGAGTTGATCGTGGTCAAACCCCGCCGGTGTTCCGTTAGTCCAGGCCGTTGCGCAGGCTGGTTGCAGCCGCGAACGGGCCGATCACGAAGCTGACCAGCGACAGCGCGCAGAGGATCGAGAACGGCGCCCCGAACGGCAGCGGGCCGACAATGGCAGCCTGCGACGCTGCGACGCCGAAGATCAGGACCGGAATGGACAGCGGCAGGACCAGAACGGCCAGCAGCAGGCCGCCGCGCGACATCGTCACCGCAAGGGCCGCGCCGATCATGCCGATGAAGGTCAGCGCCGGCGTGCCGGCGAGCAGGGTCAGTGCGACGGCGCCGGTGGCGGTGGCATCGAGGTTGAGCAGCAGGCCGAGCACGGGGGTCGCGATCACCAGCGGCAGCCCGGCGGCGAGCCAATGCGCGAGCGCCTTCGCGGCGCAGGCGAGCTCCAGCGGCGTCCGGCTCATGATGATCAGGTCGAGCGAGCCGTCCTCGTGGTCGGCGGTGAACAGCCGGTCGAGCGTCAGCAGGCTGGCGAGCAGGGCGCCGAGCCAGAGAATGGCCGGGCCGAGGCGGGTAAGCAGGGCGAGGTCGGGGCCGACGGCGAACGGCATCAGCACGACGACGGTGAGGAAGAACAGCACGCCGATCAGCGCACCGCCGCCGATGCGCAGCGCGATCCGGATGTCGCGGCGGATGAGGGCACCGAGGGCGGTCATGCGGAGTGGGCCTTCCGGAGAAATGCTTGGGAGCGATCCTGCTGCTCCGAGCTGGCTGCGCTCCCCTCCCCGCAAGGGGGAGGGGAGCGCAGCGATGCCTTGGCGGAGAGTTGCCTGTCCCATGAACATCAGCTCAATTTCCAATCCGCAGCTCTCGCGTGTCGATGCCCAGCGGGCCATGCGTGGCTGCGACGATCAGGCCGCCGCCGGCGAGATGCTCGCGCATCAGGCCTGCGAACATCGCCTGGCCGGTGACATCGAGTGCCGCGGTGGGCTCGTCGAGCAGCCAGAGCAGGCGGGGCACCGCCAGCAGGCGGGCCAGGGACAGGCGGCGGCGCTGGCCGGCGGAGAGATAGCCCGCCGGCAGATCGATCGCGTGGGCGATGCCGACGGCGGCCAGGCAATCCGGAATTGGCCGCGTCATTCCGCCGCCGAGGAAGTCGGCCCAGAACGTCAGGTTCTCGCGCACGCTGAGCGCCGGCTTCAGCGCGTCGCGGTGGCCGAGATAATGCGCCTGCTCTGGCACCGTCAGCTCGCCCTCGCCGCCCTCGATGGCGATGGTGCCGCCGGCCGGCAGCAACAGCCCCGCGATCAGCCGCAGCAGTGAGGTCTTGCCCGCGCCATTGTGCCCCGTCACGGCCAGCGCCTCGCCCGCGCGGGCCTCGAAGGCAAGGCCGGCAAACACCTCGCGGCCGCCGCGCACGCATCTGACGTCTTGTCCGAACAGCCTCGGAGACGGTGGTGGAGACTGCTGCATGGCGCGTCGTGACAGCCCTTACGAAATTGATGGCTAGCGTGCGAGAATTTGTGGGTGATGCCACGCCGGGACTTGATTGTCTCTGTAGCGACGCAGTTAGAAAGCTTCTATAAGCCCGACCTTGATGCAGCACACAATCGCCCGCTGCAAGCCATCCGGCGCCTCGCGCTGACGGTTCGAAAATACCCCCTCAGGGTATACAGATCAATTGGGATTCCCACGCATGACCTCGCTCGACAGCTTCAAGTGTCGCAAGACCCTCAAGGTCGGAACGAAGAGCTACATCTATTACAGCTTGCCCACAGCCGAGAAGAACGGTCTCAAGGACATCTCGAAGCTGCCGTACTCGATGAAGGTGCTGCTCGAGAACCTCTTGCGCAACGAGGACGGCCGCACCGTCACCAAGGACGACATCGTCGCGGTGTCGAAATGGCTGCGCAAGAAGTCGCTGGAGCACGAGATCGCCTTCCGCCCGGCGCGCGTGCTGATGCAGGATTTCACCGGTGTGCCCGCCGTCGTCGACCTCGCCGCGATGCGCAATGCCATGCAGGCGCTCGGCGGCGACGCCGAGAAGATCAACCCGTTGGTCCCGGTCGACCTCGTCATCGACCACTCGGTGATCGTGAACTACTTCGGTGACAACAAGGCGTTCGGCAAGAACGTCGCCGAGGAGTACAAGCAGAACCAGGAGCGCTACGAGTTCCTGAAGTGGGGCCAGAAGGCGTTCTCGAACTTCTCCGTCGTGCCTCCGGGCACCGGCATCTGCCACCAGGTCAACCTCGAATACCTGGCGCAGACGGTCTGGACCAAGAAGGAGAAGATGACGATCGGCCGGACCAAGGGCACCTTCGAGGTCGCCTATCCGGACTCGCTGGTCGGCACCGATTCGCACACCACCATGGTCAATGGTCTCGCCGTGCTCGGCTGGGGCGTCGGCGGCATCGAGGCCGAGGCCTGCATGCTCGGCCAGCCGCTGTCGATGCTGCTGCCTGACGTCGTCGGCTTCAAGCTGACCGGCGCGCTGAAGGAAGGCGTCACCGCCACCGACCTGGTGCTGACCGTCACCCAGATGCTGCGCAAGCTCGGCGTCGTCGGCAAGTTCGTCGAGTTCTTCGGCCCCGGCCTCGATCACCTCTCGGTCGCCGACAAGTCGACCATCGCCAACATGGCCCCCGAATACGGCGCGACCTGCGGCTTCTTCCCGGTCGACACTGCCACGATCGACTATCTCAAGACCTCCGGCCGCAAGGGTCCGCGCGTCGCGCTGGTCGAAGCCTATGCCAAGGCGCAGGGCCTGTTCCGCACCGCCAAGTCGCCCGATCCGGTGTTCACCGAGACGCTGAATCTCGACCTCGGCGACGTCGTGCCGTCGATGGCCGGTCCGAAGCGTCCCGAGGGCCGCATCGCGCTCCCCGCGGTGGCCGAGGGCTTCGCGACCGCGCTGGCCGGTGAGTACAAGAAGCCGGATGCCGCCGAGCAGCGCTTCCCGGTCGAGGGCAAGGACTTCGACATCGGCCATGGCGACGTCGTCATTGCCGCCATCACCTCCTGCACCAACACCTCGAACCCGAGCGTGCTGATCGGCGCCGGCCTGCTGGCCCGCAACGCCGCCGCCAAGGGCCTCAAGGCCAAGCCGTGGGTGAAGACCTCGCTCGCCCCGGGCAGCCAGGTGGTTGCCGAGTACCTCGCGAACTCCGGCCTGCAGAAGGACCTCGACAAGGTCGGCTTCAACCTGGTCGGCTTCGGCTGCACCACCTGCATCGGCAACTCAGGCCCGCTGCCGGAAGAGATCTCGAAGTCCATCAACGACAATGGCGTCGTCGCGGCGGCCGTGCTGTCGGGCAACCGCAATTTCGAAGGCCGCGTCTCGCCGGACGTGCAGGCCAACTATCTGGCCTCGCCGCCGCTGGTCGTCGCCTACGCGCTCGCCGGCACCGTGACCAAGGACCTCGCGGTCGAGCCGATCGGCATCGGCAAGGACAAGAAGCCGGTCTACCTGAAGGACATCTGGCCGACGACGAAGGAGGTCAATGACTTCGTCAAGAAGTTCGTCAAGGCGTCGATCTTCAAGAAGCGCTACGCCGACGTGTTCAAGGGCGACACCAATTGGCGCAAGATCAAGACCGTCGAGAGCGAGACCTATCGCTGGAACATGTCGTCAACCTACGTGCAGAACCCGCCGTATTTCGAGGGCATGAAGAAGGAGCCGGAGCCGATCAAGGACATCGTCGAGGCCCGCGTGCTGGCGCTGTTCGGCGACAAGATCACCACCGACCACATCTCGCCGGCCGGTTCGATCAAGCTGACCTCGCCCGCCGGCAAGTTCCTCAGCGAGCACCAGGTCCGCCCGGCCGACTTCAACCAGTACGGCACCCGCCGCGGCAATCACGAGATCATGATGCGCGGCACCTTCGCCAACATCCGCATCAAGAACTTCATGCTCAAGGGCGCCGATGGCAACATCCCCGAGGGCGGCCTGACCAAGCACTGGCCCGACGGCGAGCAGATGTCGATCTACGACGCCGCCATGAAGTACCAGGAAGAGGGCGTGCCGCTGGTGGTGTTCGCCGGCGCCGAATACGGCAACGGTTCGTCGCGTGACTGGGCCGCCAAGGGTACCCGCCTGCTCGGCGTCCGCGCCGTGATCTGCCAGAGCTTCGAGCGCATCCACCGCTCGAACCTGGTCGGCATGGGCGTGCTGCCGCTCACCTTCCAGGAAGGCACGTCGTGGTCGTCGCTGGGCCTGAAGGGCGACGAGAAGGTCACCATCAAGGGCCTCCAGGGCGACTTGAAGCCGCGCCAGACCCTGACCGCCGAGATCATCTCGGCCAACGGTGCGGCGCAGCAGGTGCCGCTGCTCTGCCGGATCGATACGCTGGACGAGCTGGACTACTACCGCAACGGCGGCATCCTGCACTACGTGCTGCGCAAGCTCGCCGCTTAACCACAGCGCGATGCGACAGTTTGGCTCACTCTGAAGTGAGTAGCGGGTGATGAAGGAGGCGGCCTATGACAAGGGCCGCCTCCTTTGCATTTTCGGTTTGTTAACTACGAGGACGGCATCGCGGATAGGGTGATGCGCTAGGGCGCAGCGGACGGTGGTCCAGACGGGACAGTGGCGATGAGTGGACAGATGTCGTGGTGGTCGCGCGCGGCGCTGGGTGTCTGTGCGGTCATTGCCTTCGTCCGGCCGGCGGCTGCCGACCCGCGTGCGGTGATCGAACTCTTCACGTCGCAGGGCTGCTCGTCCTGTCCGCCGGCCGACAAGGTGCTCGGCGACCTCGCGCGCGATCCCACCATCATCGCGCTGTCCCTGCCGATCGATTACTGGGACTATCTCGGCTGGAAGGACACGCTGGCCGATTCCCGCTTCACGGCGCGGCAGCGCGCCTATTCGCGGGCGCGCGGCGACCGTGAGGTCTACACCCCGCAGGCGGTGGTCAACGGCTCCGTGCATGTGATCGGCAGCGATCGCGACGCGATCGAAGGGGCGATCGAGGAAACGGCCCGAGGTGGCGCGGTGATGTCGGTCCCGGTCAGCCTGTCGATCGAGGGCCAGGAGCTCACAGTGGCGGTGGCCGCTGCCGGCGAGCACGCGCCGCGCAAGCATGGTGAGGTCTGGGTCGGCTCGATTGCGCGCGTCGTCCCGATCCAGGTCGCGCGCGGCGAGAATGGCGGCCGGGAGCTCACCTATTACAACGTGGTCCGTGGCTTGATGAAGCTGGGCGACTGGAATGGGTCGCCGATGAACTGGAGCGTTCCGCTCGACAAGATCGCCCGTGAGGGCGTCGATGGCGCCGTGGTCTATCTGCAGGACGGCAGCCGCGACCGGCCGGGTCTGATGCTCGGCGCTGCCCTTTCCGATCTGCCGCCGCTGGTGAGCCGGGCGTCGGCGACGGCGCGCGCTCCCGAGCGCTGAGACCTTTCCCCGATCATCTTTGCAAGCTCTTCCGCCTGCGGAAGGCTTCCGGTCCCTCCGCGGCGGCCGGTCCGCATCACAGCATCAAGCCATTGGCTCGATCCATTGGCTCGATCCATGGGCTCGCGCCAAAAAGCAAAAGGACCAACTTGCGTTGGCCCTTTGCCTTACTTGTGAATAGACCCGATCCTGACGACCCCGGGGGGCTGGGGGCTGAGGAATCCGGAACCGAAAGGACCGGGCCAACGCACACGAATCTTATGCCCAGGATCGGGGGCGGTCCGTAGGCGGAAACGCGGCGCGATTATGATTCCGCTAACGATCCCGTGACGCCTGCGTGTTCGTGGAACTCGCGTTCGACGCAGACGCCGCGAAGTTCGATAATGAAAACGGCCCCTTGCGGCTTCCGCCGGTTGGCGCGATCATGTCACACGGATGACAGGAGGACGCTCATGAACCTCACCCCGGAGGATGCCGACCCCAGCGAGAATCGCGCGGCGGCGCGCAACGCGGCCGCAGCGCCGACCCGGGTGACGTTCGACCGCCTCGAGCTGAACCGCATCCTCAATCTCTATGGTCGCATGGTCGCCGATGGCGAATGGCGCGACTACTCGATCGACTTCCTGCGCGACCGGGCCGTGTTCTCGGTCTTCCGCCGGGCGTCCGAGGTGCCTCTCTACCGTATCGAGAAAGACCCGCGGCTGGCCCGCAAGCAGGGCATGTACAGCGTGATTTCGGCGACCGGCCTGATCCTGCGCCGCGGCCACGAGCTGGAGCGGGTGCTGCTGGCGATCGCGCCGAAGCCGGCGCTGGTCTGAGCCGTCTCTCCCGCTGATCGAGGTTACCTAGGCCGGGACGTCGCTGCTGCCGGTGCCAAGCGGCCGCTGCATCATGACCGTATCGAGCCAGCGGCCGAATTTCAGGCCGACACTCGGATGGGTGCCGATCATCTCGAAACCGCAGGCGGTGTGCAGCCCGACCGAGCCGGCATTGGCGGAGTCGCCGATGACGGCGATCATCTGGCGGAAGCCGCGCTCCTCGCACGCCTCGATCAAGGCCCGCATCAACCGCATCCCGATCCCGCGGCGCTGGCTGGCCGGAGCGAGATAGACCGAGTTCTCGACCGTGAAGCGATAGGCGGGGCGCGGACGGTAAGGTCCGGCATAGGCATAGCCCACCACGTCGCCGTCCAGAAGGGCGGCGAAATAGGGGAAGCCGCTGTCGCTCAGCGCCCGGAAGCGCCGGGTCATCTCCGCCAGATCCGGCGGGTCGAGCTCGAAGGTGGCTGTGCCCTCGCGGACGGCCTGGCCGTAAATGGCGGTGATGGCGGGAAGGTCGGCCTCCTGGGTGGGCCGGATCTCGATGTCGGACATGGGTGGAACAATACCAGGGCGAAGCAGCCGATCAACATCGTCGCAGCATGGCTGCCGCTCCCGGCGCGAGCCATGCTCTCAGTCGTCTGGACAAACGAAAAGCCCCGGCGCTGAGGCCGGGGCTTCGAAGGTCGCTCGTGTTGCGAGCGGATGGATCAGTCGCGCTGTCCGAGGAGCTGCAGCAGCAGCGTGAACAGGTTGATGAAGTTCAAGTACAGCGACAGGGCGCCGGTGATCGCTGCGCGCTCGGCGATGTCGCCGCCCGCGGAGGCGTAGCCGTAGATGTACTCGTTCTTCAGGCGCTGGGTGTCCCAGGCGGTCAGGCCGGCGAACACGAACACGCCGATCACCGACACGATGAACTGCAGCATCGAGCTCGCCAGGAACAGGTTCACGAGGCTCGCCAGCACGATGCCGATCAGGCCCATGAACAGGAACGAGCCCATGCCCGTCATGTCACGCTTGGTCGTGTAGCCGTACAGGCTGAGCGCGCCGAACGTCGCCGCGGTGATGAAGAACACCCGCACGATCGAGGTGTGGGTGTACACCAGGAAGATCGACGACAGCGAGATGCCCATCAAGGCCGAGAACACCCAGAACAGGATCTGCGCGGTCGACGGCGCGAGGCGGTTGATGCCGGCCGAGATCGCGAACACCATGACCAGCGGGGCCAGGATGAACAGCCATTTCAGCGGGCTCACGAACATCGCGTAGCCGAACTGCGTCAGATAGGCGTTGCCGAACTTGAACACGCCGGCCGCCGGATCGCCGGTCACCGACGCCATGTAGACGCCGAGTGCCGCGAGGCCGGTGATGGCCAGGCCGATGCTCATGTAATTGTAGATGCGCAGCATGTAGGCGCGCAGACCGGCGTCGACGGTCGCGGCATCGGCGCGCCCGGCCACCCGGCCAAAGGGTGAAGCATAGTTGCGGTCTAGGTCCGACATGGTCGAATTCCCGTTGGTTGCCCGGCGCTCCGGTCCTGGCAGGACCTTCAGCCGGTTCTCGAAAAACCCTATCTCATCAAAGCTGCCATCGATATTAAATTTGCGTCATCGGCAAATTCGCCATCTTTTGGCAGATCTCTTTGGCAGCCTTCTGAGCCCATTCCCTAAATGGGAAACTAGCATATTTGCTGCAAGCTTCCACGCGCGGCTGAATGTCGCTCCGCGCGCGTTTGCGCCGTGAAAATCCCGTTAACCGTGCGGCATGAACGCACAATGGCACGAACGTCCGGGGCCTAAAGGTTCCTCAGAACCGTTGCCGGCTTCTGGTTGAGCGCTAGCAGCGTGCCGGCGAGGCCGAGACCCACAGTCACCACCAGCGCGGCGAGCACGACCAGCGCGGCGCTGCCGGCCTGCCAGGCGAAGCTCAACGTCATCAGCCGCGTCACGATCAGCCAGGCGGAGACGGAGCCTGCGATCACGCCGAACGCCGCGGTGGCAAATCCGATCATCAGATATTCGAGCGCGTAGGCGCCGAGCAGGCGCAGCCGCGTGGCGCCCAGCGTCTTCAGGATGACGGCGTCGTAGACTCGATGGCGATGTCCGGCGGCGAGCGCACCGCCCAGCACGAGGATGGCCGAGATCAACGTCACCGCGCTGGCGCCGCGGATGGCCAGTGCGAGGTTGGAGACGACCGATCCCACCGTCTCCATCACCTCGCGGACCCGCACGCTGGTCACCATCGGGAAGGCGTCGGCCACCTTGCGGATGACGCGAGCGTCCTCGGCGGCATCGGAGCGAGCCTCGGTCAATGTGGCGACGTGCGTGTGGGGCGCGCCCTTGAACGCATTCGGCGAGAACACCAGCACGAAATTGATGCCCATGCCCTGCCAGTCGATCGTCCGCATGTTGCCGATCTTCGCCGTGATGTCGCGCCCGAGCACGTTGACGACGATGTCGTCGCCGAGCTTGAGCCCGAGTCCATCGGCGATCCGCTTCTCGATCGAGACCAGCGGCGGGCCGCTGTAATTGTCGCCCCACCATTCGCCTTCGACGACCTTCGAGCCCTTCGGGATCTCGCCCGTATAAGTCAGGCCGCGATCGCTCTGCAGCACCCATTCGGTGTCGGCGGTCGCCTTGAGGTCCTCGGCGCGCACGCCGCGCGCGGAGACGATCCGGCCGCGCAGCATCGGCACGTTGTCGACGGTGGATTGCGGCGCGAGACCCTTGAGGAAGTCCCGGAAGCGGTCGGCGTCGCCGGAGGGCACGTCGATGAAGAAGAACGACGGCGCCTGCTCCGGCAGCTGCGCCAAAAATTGCCGCCTGAGATTGCCGTCGATCTGGGTGATGGTGACCAGCACCGCGAGCCCCAGTCCGAGCGACAGCACCACCGACGGTGTCAGCGCGCCGGGGCGGTAGATGTTGCTGACGGCGAGCCGCAGCATTGGGAAGCGGCTGCGCGGCACGGCCCGCGCGATTGCCATCACGACAGCCGCGATCCCGCGCAACAGCACGAACACCAAAGCGGCGGCGAGCACGAACACCGCGGCGATCTTCTTGTCGTAGGACAGGCCGACGACGACCGCGATCAGCAGCGCGACCGTACCGGCAATCAGCGCCAGATAGCTCCAGCGCGGCCGGTGCCATTCGGCGATGACCGCCTCGCGGAACAGCGCCGCCACCGGCACGTCGCGGACGCGCCCGAGCGGCCACAGAGCGAACGCCAGTGCGGTCAGCAGGCCGTAGAGGAACGACAGCGCCAGCTCGTCCGGATGGACAGCCGGGATCACCGGCAGCGGCAGGATCTTGCCGAACAGGCCGACGATGGCGAAGGGCAGGGCAGCGCCGGCGCAGAGTCCGATGATCGAACCGATCGTCGCCAGCACCATCACCTGCACGAGATAGATGCCGAACACGTCACGGCTGGTGGCGCCGAGCGCCTTGAAGGCCGCGATCACCTCGGTACGGCGGTCGACATGGCTCTTCACCGCATTGGCGACGCCGACGCCGCCGACCAGGAGTGCGGCGAGGCCGACCAGGGTCAGGAACTGCGTGAAGCGGCCGATCGTCCGCTCCAGCTGCGGCGAGGCGTTGCTGCGGCTGCGGATTTCCCAGCCTGCCGACGGCAGCGTCTGGCGGGTGTCGGCGATGAAGGACGCGGCGGCGCGGTCGTCGGTGGCGTTGTCGGGCAGCCGGACCCGGTAGGTCCAGCGCACCAGGCTGCCTGGCTGCAGCAGCGGCGTGGCACGCAGGCCGGCTTCGCTGACGAGGAAGCGCGGCCCGAGGCCGATGCCGCCGGACAGCTTGTCCGGCTCGGCCTGCAGCGCGCTGCGGATCTGGAAGCGGACCGTGTCGATGTTGACGATGTCGCCGACCTTGAGGTCGAGCCGCGCCAGGAGCGCCGGATCGGCGGCGGCGCCAAAGATGCCGTCGCGCTCGGCCAGGATGTCGGCGAGCGGCAGATCGGGCTGCATCTCGGCCTTGCCCAGCAGCGGATAGGCGTTGTCGACGGCCTTGAGCTCGACCAGCGCCAGCTTGGAATCGCCCGCGCGCACCATGGCGCGCAACGTGGGCGCCAGCGAGACCTGGCCGCGTTGGCGCAGGAAGGCGATCTCCTCCGGCTTGGCCTCGCGCTGAAACAGCGAGAAGGCGACATCGCCGCCCAGCAAGGTCCGGCCCTCGCGGACCAGCCCGTCGTTGAGGCTCGCCGCCACCGAGCCGACGCCGGCGATGGCGAGCACGCCGAGCGCGATGCAGGCGATGAAGACGTAGAAACCGCGCAAGCCGCCGCGCAGCTCCCGCAAGGCGTAGCGCACGGGAAGCGCCGCCATGCGACGGCCAGGGATCGGCTCAGCCATCGTGCTCATGCGTCGGCGGGCTCGTGCGCGCCGTCAGCCTCGATCCGGCCCGAACGCAGCCGCACCACGCGGTCGCAGCGGTGCGCGAGGCCGCTGTCATGGGTCACCAGCACCAAGGTCATGCCGCGCTCGGCATGCTTGGTGAACAGCAGGTCGACGATCTGCCGCCCGGTCGACTCGTCGAGATTGCCGGTTGGCTCGTCCGCGACCAGGATCGCGGGATCTGGCGCCAGCGCGCGGGCTAGCGCCACGCGCTGCTGCTCGCCGCCGGACAGTTGCGTCGGATAGTGATGCAGCCGGTGGCCGAGCCCGACCTGCTCCAGCTCGCGGGCGGCGCGCTCGGCGGCGCCGGAATGGCCGGCCAGCTCGAGCGGCACCGCCACGTTCTCCAGCGCGGTCATGGTCGGGATCAGATGGAAGGACTGGAAGACGATGCCCACCTGGCGGCCGCGGAACCGGGCCAGGGCGTCCTCGTCGAGGGCATTGAAAGCGGTGCCGTTGACCACCACCTGACCGCTGTCCGGACGTTCCAACCCCGCCATCACCATCAGCAGCGTGGACTTCCCTGATCCCGAGGGGCCGATCAGGCCGATCGTCTCGCCCTGTCCCACCCGCAGGCTGATGTCCTTGAGGATATGAACCCGCGCCGCGCCGGTGCCGAGCGAGAGGTTGACGTTCGAGATGGTAATGGTGTCCGGCGCAGTGCCGGCCAAACGCGAGGTTTCGATGAGACTGTCCATGGCTCGGTCATATGGCAACTCCGCAAGCCGGGTCGAGGGGCGCGGACGCATCTTCGTGCACATACTCGTGTTGATGCTCGCCTTGATGACAGCCGGACCGGTGTTCGCGGGCGCCGACGCCGGGAAGCCCATCAAGCTCGTCGTGCTCGGTGACTCCTTGAGCGCCGGCCTCGGCCTCTCGGCGTCGGATTCCTTTCCGTCCAAGCTGCAAAAGGCGTTGCAGGCCAAGGGGCTGGCGATCGACCTGACCAATGCCGGAGTGTCCGGCGACACCTCGTCGGGCGGTCGCGACCGGCTCGACTGGTCGGTGGCCGACGGCACCGAGGCTGTCATCGTCGAACTCGGCGCCAACGACGCGCTGCGCGGCATCGATCCTGCCGTGACGCGCAAGGCGCTGACCGAGATCGTCACCAGGCTGAAGGCGCGCGGCATCGCGGTCATGCTGTGCGGCATGCTGGCGCCGCCGAATTACGGCAGCGACTACGCTGCGAAATTCAACGCGATCTATCCCGATCTCGCCAAGGAGTTCGGCGTCCCGCTCTATCCGTTCTTCCTCGACGGCGTCGCCGCCGACGCCAAGCTCAACCAGGCGGACGGCATTCACCCCACGGCTGCCGGCGTCGACATCATCGTGTCCCGGATGCTGCCTACGGCGGAAGCATTCCTGCGTCCGCTTCGTGGGCAATGACGGAACGAAGCCGCCGGCCGGACATTTGCGATAACCTTAAGGACCGGGTTTTCCGCAGGTTTTCACGGCGTTAACGCTGCTTCCGTCGCGGAGTCATATAAGTTCGGTAGGAATGTTGCATCGGCGATTCGTCGTCGATCATCTCGTCAAGGCATGATCTCGTCACCTTTCGAGATCAGCCTCCAGCATCGGGAGTCCTGAAACGATGCCGCGTCTGTTTACTGGACTGGAGATCCCGGCCGAAGTCGGCCAGACCCTCTCCACTCTGCGGGGTGGCCTTCCCGGCGCCCGCTGGATCGATCCTGAAAATTATCACGTGACCTTGCGCTTCATCGGCGACATCGACGGCGCCTCCGCCAACGAGATCGCCGCGATGCTGTGGCGGGTGAACCGCAAGCCGTTCGAGGTGACGGTGCAGGGGCTCTCCAGTTTCGGCGGCCGCAAGCCGCGCGCCGTGGTTGCCAACATCGCGCCAAGCCGGCCGCTGATCGAGCTACAGGCCGAGCTGGAGCGGATGATGCAGCGGATCGGGCTCGACCCGGAGGGCCGCAAGTTCGTGCCCCATGTCACCTTGGCGCGGCTGCACGATGCCTCCAGCCAGGATGTGGCCGACTATCTCTCGGTCCGCGGCTACTTCCCGAGCCGGGTGTTCATGGCCGAGCGTTTCGTGCTGTTCTCGTCCCGTGCTTCCACGGGAGGCGGGCCCTATGTCGTCGAGGACGCCTACGATCTGTGCGCCGCCTGAGGTTGCGGCTGACGCGAGCCAGATTGACGGAAGCCAGACGTCGTTAGCCGCGGACTAATTCCCGCGGCGGCGTTTGCGTGCCATATACCACGATCCCACGGCCCGGCTGCATGGCGGCTTCCACCATTTGCGGATTGCATTTTCCGTTAGTCTCATGACCTAGAGTGGGCTCATGCTGTCCACTCCCTCAGACGCGTTCCGCGCGCAATATCAGTCGCTGGTCGACACCGGCGCGATCGAAGCCGATCCGGCCCAGGCCGAGGTCGCCGATGCCCTGGCGGCGCTGGAGCGGCGCCTCTCCACCTATAAGCCGGCGCGAAAGCAGAGCCTGTTCGGTCGCCTCTTTTCCGACAAGAGCGAGCCGCCGAGCGGCCTCTATGTCCATGGCGAGGTCGGCCGCGGCAAGACCATGCTGATGGACCTGTTCTTCCAGAACTGTCCGGTCGAGCACAAGCGCCGCGCGCATTTCCACGAATTCATGGCCGAGGTGCACGAGCGCATCTACGGCTATCGCCAGAACATCGCGCGCGGCGAACTTGCCGACGCCGATGTCATCGGGCTCACCGCACAGGCGATCTTCGACCAGGCCTGGCTGCTCTGCTTCGACGAATTCCACGTCACCGACATTGCCGACGCGATGATCCTGGGTCGGCTGTTCGCCAAACTGTTCGAACTCGGCACAGTCGTGGTCGCGACCTCCAACGTCGCGCCGGAGGATCTCTACAAAGGCGGCCTCAACCGCGCATTGTTCCTGCCCTTCATCAAGCAGATCGCCGATCACATGGATGTGGCACGGCTGGATGCGCGGACCGACTTCCGGCTGGAGAAGCTGGCCGGCGTGAAGATGTGGCTGGTGCCGGCCGACGCCGCTGCGCGCGCCGCGCTCGACAAGGCCTGGGGGAGGCTGACCGGCAACGCGCCGTGCAAGTCACGCGACATCACCATCAAGGGGCGCCTGCTGCATGTGCCGTGCTCGGCCAATGGCGTCGCCCGCTTCGGATTTGCGGACCTTTGTGAGAAGCCGCTTGCGGCGTCCGACTATCTGCGGCTCGCGCACGACTATCACACCATCCTGGTCGACCACATCCCGGTGATGGACTACGCCGAGCGCAATGCCGCCAAGCGTTTCATTACCTTCATCGACACCTTGTACGACAACGCCGTCAAGCTGATCGCCTCGGCGGATGCGGACCCGATCTCGCTCTACGTTGCGACCGACGGCATCGAGGCCATGGAGTTCAAGCGCACGTCGTCGCGCCTGATCGAGATGGGCTCGGAGTCCTATCTGGCCCTGCCGCACGGACGGAAGGACTCCGCCGCTTCCGGGACTTCTACGGGGCTGGTCGAAACCTGACAAACACCGGAGTTCGGCAGCGCCCGGCTCCGGGCACACAGCCGCGAAAAGGCCACGTCAATCATGCTGAAAGGATCATCAGCACCCGTCGCCCGGTCCTGATCGAAATCAAGGCACGCCCGTCAATTGGCCATAGCGTGACTTGAATGGCCCGGGCGAAAGGGATAACCACCCACTCGACTTTTCAACCTCCCCACCCCTTCGGGTTCAAAGGAAAATTTGCCATGGCGCGCGACAAGATTGCTTTGATTGGCTCCGGTCAGATCGGCGGAACGCTGGCTCACCTCGTCGGCCTCAAGGAGCTGGGCGATGTCGTGATGTTCGACATTGCCGAAGGCGTTCCGCAGGGCAAGGCACTCGACATCGCGCAGTCCTCACCGGTCGACGGCTTCGACGCCCACTACTCCGGCGCCAACTCCTACGAGGCTCTCGACAACGCCAAGGTGTGCATCGTCACCGCCGGCGTGCCGCGCAAGCCGGGCATGAGCCGCGACGATCTGCTGTCGATCAACCTCAAGGTCATGGAGCAGGTCGGCGCCGGCATCAAGAAGTACGCCCCCGACGCCTTCGTCATCTGCATCACCAACCCGCTCGACGCGATGGTCTGGGCGCTGCAGAAGGCCTCGGGCCTTCCGGCCAAGAAGGTCGTCGGCATGGCCGGCGTGCTCGACAGCGCGCGCTTCCGCTACTTCCTGGCCGATGAGTTCAACGTGTCCGTGGAAGACGTTACCGCCTTCGTGCTCGGCGGCCATGGCGACACGATGGTGCCGCTGACCAAGTACTCGACCGTCGCCGGCATTCCGCTGCCCGACCTCGTCAAGATGGGCTGGACCTCGCAAGCCCGCATCGACGAGATCGTCGACCGCACCCGCAATGGCGGCGCCGAAATCGTCAACCTGCTCAAGACCGGTTCGGCCTACTACGCCCCGGCGGCGTCGGCGATCGCGATGGCCGAGAGCTATCTGCGCGACAAGAAGCGCGTGCTGCCCTGCGCCGCTCACCTCAATGGCGAGTTCGGCGTCAAGGACATGTATGTCGGCGTTCCCGTCGTGATCGGCTCGAAGGGTGTCGAGCGCATCGTCGAGATCGAGCTGGCCGGCAAGGACCGCGAAGCCTTCGACAAGTCGGTCGCCGCCGTCCAGGGCCTGGTCGACGCCTGCAAGAAGATCGCGCCCGACCTGCTCGGCCGCTGAAGGTAGCAGGGCGGGCGCCTAGCCCGCTCCGATGAGTTGCAGGATGCTTGGTATATGGTATACCAAGCATCCGCAAAACACTTTTAGACGTCACCACCCCAGCGGGGGTTCGGGGAGCAAGCGCTTATGAACATTCACGAATATCAGGCCAAGGCACTGCTGCACGAGTTCGGCGTGCCGATTTCCAAGGGCGTGCCGGTTCTCCGTCCGGAGGACTCCGATGCCGCGGCGAAGACGCTCGGCGGTCCGGTCTGGGTCGTGAAGAGCCAGATCCACGCCGGCGGCCGTGGCAAGGGCAAGTTCAAGGAGGCCTCGGCCGGCGACAAGGGCGGCGTCCGCCTCGCCAAGTCGATCGACGAGGTCAACGCCTTCGCCAAGCAGATGCTCGGCGCGACCCTGGTGACCGTGCAGACCGGCCCGGATGGCAAGCAGGTCAACCGCCTCTACATCGAGGACGGCTCGGACATCGACAAGGAATTCTATCTGTCGCTGCTGGTCGACCGCGAGACCTCGAAGGTCGCGTTCGTGGTGTCGACCGAAGGCGGCGTCAACATCGAGGACGTCGCGCACAGCACGCCTGAGAAGATCATCACCTTCTCGGTCGACCCGGCCACCGGCGTCATGGGCCATCACGGCCGCGCCGTCGCCAAGGCGCTGAAGCTCACCGGCGACCTCGCCAAGCAGGCCGAGAAGCTCACGACCCAGCTCTATACCGCGTTCGTCGCCAAGGACATGGCGATGCTGGAGATCAACCCGCTGGTCGTCACCAAGCAGGGCCACCTGCGCGTGCTCGACGCCAAGGTGTCGTTCGACTCCAACGCGCTGTTCAAGCATCCGGAAGTCGTCGCGCTGCGCGACGAGACGGAAGAGGACGCCAAGGAGATCGAGGCCTCCAAGTACGACCTCAACTACGTCGCGCTCGACGGCACCATCGGCTGCATGGTCAACGGCGCCGGCCTCGCCATGGCGACGATGGACATCATCAAGCTCTACGGCATGGAGCCCGCCAACTTCCTCGACGTCGGCGGCGGCGCCAGCAAGGAGAAGGTCGCGGCGGCCTTCAAGATCATCACCGCCGACCCGAACGTGAAGGGCATCCTGGTCAACATCTTCGGCGGCATCATGAAGTGCGATGTCATCGCCGAGGGCGTCGTGGCCGCGGTGAAGGAAGTCGGCCTGAAGGTGCCGCTGGTGGTGCGCCTCGAAGGCACCAATGTCGATCTCGGCAAGAAGATCATCAGCGAGTCCGGTCTGAACGTGCTGCCCGCCGACAATCTCGACGACGCCGCGCAGAAGATCGTCAAGGCCGTCAAGGGAGGCTGAGCGCCGGTTCTGGCGCTCGCTTCGTCCTCACCGCAACGCTTTTAGAGAAAGCACGATGTCCATTCTCATCGACAAGAACACCAAGGTCATCTGCCAGGGCTTCACTGGCAAGAACGGCACCTTCCACTCCGAGGCGGCGATCGCCTACGGCACCAAGATGGTCGGCGGCACCTCGCCGGGCAAAGGCGGCTCGACCCATCTCGGCCTGCCCGTGTTCGACACCGTGAAGGAGGCCCGCGAGGCCACCGGCGCCGACGCCTCGGTGATCTACGTGCCGCCGCCGGGCGCGGCCGATGCGATCTGCGAGGCGATCGACGCGGAAGTGCCGCTCATCGTCTGCATCACCGAGGGCATCCCGGTGCTGGACATGGTCCGCGTCAAGCGCTCGCTCGTGGGCTCCAAGTCGCGCCTGATCGGGCCGAACTGCCCGGGCGTCATGACCGCCGGCGAGTGCAAGATCGGCATCATGCCGGCCAACATCTTCAAGCCCGGCTCGGTCGGCATCGTGTCGCGCTCCGGCACCCTGACCTATGAAGCCGTGTTCCAGACCACCTCCGAGGGCCTCGGCCAGACCACCGCGGTCGGCATCGGCGGCGACCCGGTTAAGGGCACCGAGTTCATCGACATGCTCGAGATGTTCCTGGCCGACCCCAAGACCGAGTCGATCATCATGATCGGCGAGATCGGCGGCTCGGCCGAGGAGGACGCGGCGCAGTTCATCAAGGACGAAGCCAGGCGCGGCCGCAAGAAACCGATGGTCGGATTCATCGCCGGCGTCACCGCCCCTCCCGGCCGCCGCATGGGCCATGCCGGCGCGATCATCTCGGGCGGCAAGGGCGATGCCGGATCCAAGACCGCGGCGATGGAAGCCGCTGGTATTACAGTCTCCCCGTCGCCCGCACGCCTGGGCAAGACGCTCGTCGAAAAGTTGAAGTCCTGATTCAGGGTTTAGTACTTTTCGGGGCGCATCTTTACAAAGAATAAGGTAAACCGTCCTAACCCGAGCCTGACCCCTTCCACGGGGTCAGGCATTGCGCCGTTTTTGATGGGCGCATCGAAATTACCAGGACGCTACCATGTCTCGCCAAGATGCGAACGCCGCCTTCGCCCTGTCGTCTTTTCTGCAGGGCACCAATGCCACCTACATCGATGAGATCTACGCGCGCTACGAGAAGGACCCCGCTTCGGTCGACCCGGAGTGGCAGGAGTTCTTCAAGAGCCTGAAGGACGCGCCGGCCGACGTTCAGAAGAACGCCTCGGGCCCCTCCTGGGCGCGCAGCAACTGGCCGGTCTCCCCCCGCGACGAATTGACCTCGGCTCTGGACGGCAACTGGGCCGTGGTCGAGAAGAAGGTCGGCGAGAAGATCGCCGCCAAGGCGCAGACCAAGGGCGTCGAATTGTCGCCGGCCGACGTCAACCAGGCCACCCGCGACTCTGTCCGCGCGTTGATGCTGATCCGCGCCTACCGCATGCGTGGCCACTTCCACGCCAAGCTCGACCCGCTCGGCATCGAGGCGCCGAAGAACCGCGAGGAGCTCGACCCGCGCTCCTACGGCTTCACCGAAGCCGATTACGACCGCAAGATCTTCCTCGATCACGTGCTCGGCCTCGAATACGGCTCGCTGCGCGAGATCGTCGCGATCTGCGAGCGCACCTATTGCCAGACGCTCGGCGTCGAGTTCATGCACATCTCGAATGCCGCGCAGAAGGCCTGGATTCAGGAGCGCATCGAGGGGCCGGACAAGGAGATCTCGTTCACCCGCGAGGGCCGTCGCGCCATCCTGCAGAAGCTGGTCGAGGCCGAGGGCTTTGAGAAGTTCTGCGACGTCAAGTTCACCGGCACCAAGCGCTTCGGCCTCGACGGCGGCGAGTCGCTGATCCCCGCGCTGGAGCAGATCATCAAGCGCGGCGGCAATCTCGGCGTGAAGGAGATCGTGCTCGGCATGCCGCATCGCGGCCGCCTTAACGTCCTCACCCAGGTCATGGGCAAGCCGCACCGCGCGCTGTTTCATGAGTTCAAGGGCGGCTCGGCCAATCCCGACGCAGTCGAAGGTTCGGGCGACGTCAAGTATCACCTCGGCGCCTCGTCGGACCGCGAGTTCGACGGCAACCGCATCCATCTGTCGCTGACCGCCAACCCGTCGCATCTCGAGATCGTCGACCCCGTGGTGCTCGGCAAGGTCCGCGCCAAGCAGGACCAGCACGGCGATCCGCCCGACATGCGCATCTCGGTGCTGCCGCTCTTGATGCATGGCGACGCGGCCTTTGCCGGCCAGGGCGTCGTGGCCGAGTGCTTCGCGCTGTCCGACCTGAAGGGCTACCGGACAGGTGGCTCGATTCATTTCATCGTGAACAACCAGATCGGCTTCACGACCTATCCGCGCTACTCGCGCTCGTCGCCGTATCCGTCCGACGTTGCCAAGATGATCGACGCTCCGATCTTCCACGTGAACGGCGACGATCCGGAAGCGGTGGTGTTCGCGGCCAAGGTCGCGATCGAGTTCCGGCAGAAATTCCACAAGCCGGTCGTGATCGACATGTTCTGCTATCGCCGGCATGGCCACAACGAAGGTGACGAGCCCGCGTTCACCCAGCCGGTGATGTACAAGAAGATCGCCGGCCATGCGACGACCCTGGAGATCTACTCCAAGCGCCTGGTCGCCGAGAGCGTGATGACCGAGGGCGAGGTCGACAAGGCCAAGGCCGACTGGCGCGCCCGTCTCGACGCCGAGTTCGAGGCCGGCACGTCCTATCGTCCGAACAAGGCCGATTGGCTCGACGGCAAGTGGGCGGGCTTGAAGTCCGCCGACCAGGAAGAAGAAGCGCGCCGCGGCGTCACCGGCGTCGAGATCGACCGTCTCAAGGAGATCGGCCGCAAGATCACCAAGGTGCCGGACGGCTTCCGCCTGCACCGCACGATCCAGCGCTTCCTCGAGAACCGCGCCAAGGCGATCGACAGCGGCATCGGGCTCGACTGGGCCACGGGCGAAGCTCTGGCCTATTGCTCGCTCCTGCTCGAAGGTCACAAGGTGCGCCTGTCAGGCCAGGATTGCGAGCGCGGCACGTTCTCGCAGCGCCATTCGGTGCTGATCGACCAGGAGGACGAGAGCCGCTACACGCCGTTCAACCATCTGGCGCCCGAACAGGGCCACTTCGAGGTCATCAACTCGCTGCTCTCGGAAGAAGCCGTGCTCGGCTTCGAATACGGCTATTCGCTCGCCGAGCCGAATGCCCTGACGCTCTGGGAAGCGCAGTTCGGCGACTTCGCCAACGGCGCCCAGGTGCTGTTCGACCAGTTCATCTCGTCCGGCGAGCGCAAATGGCTGCGCATGTCCGGTCTCGTCTGCCTGCTGCCGCACGGCTATGAGGGCCAGGGTCCGGAGCATTCGTCGGCCCGTCTCGAGCGCTATCTGCAGATGTGCGCCGAGGACAACATGCAGGTGGTCTACCCGACCACGCCGGCTAACTACTTCCACGTGCTGCGCCGTCAGTTGCATCGCGAGATCCGCAAGCCGCTGATCGTGATGACGCCGAAGTCGCTGCTGCGCCACAAGCGCGCGGTGTCGCGGCTGGAGGAGCTGGCCAAGGGCACGACGTTCCACCGCATCCTGTACGATGACGCCCAGATGCAGGCGGACGACAAGACCAAGCTGGTGCCGGACGATCAGATCCGCCGCATCGTGCTGTGCTCGGGCAAGGTCTACTACGACCTTTATGACGAGCGCGAGAAGCGCGGGCTGAACGACGTCTATCTGATGCGCATCGAGCAGCTCTATCCCGTGCCGCTCAAGGCGCTGGTCGTCGAGCTCGGCCGCTTCAAGAATGCCGAGGTCGTGTGGTGCCAGGAAGAGCCGCGCAACATGGGCGCCTGGCATTTCATCGAGCCGTATCTCGAATGGGTGCTGAACCAGACCGGCGGCAAGAGCAAGCGTCCGCGCTATGCCGGCCGCGCCGCGTCGGCTGCGACTGCCACGGGCCTGATGTCCAAGCATCTCGCCCAGCTCAAGGCGCTGCTCGACGAAGCCCTGAACTGAACCTGCCTTTGAAGGCGCCCCGCAGATCCTTGCGGGGCGCAAGTACCAGTCCATCGCGTTGATTGTCCGTGTCGCATCGCTTGCTCGCCGCAAGGCGATGGCGGACGGGCTGTATGACCGCACGGGTTATTGAGGATAGAGACCATGACTGAAATTCGCGTTCCGACGCTCGGTGAATCCGTCACCGAAGCCACCATCGGCCGCTGGTTCAAGAAGGCGGGCGACGCCGTCGCCGTCGACGAGCCGCTCGTCGAGCTCGAGACCGACAAGGTGACCATCGAGGTGCCCGCGCCGTCGGCCGGCACGCTCGGCGAGATCATCGCCAAGGACGGCGAGACCGTCGCCGTCGGCGCGCTGCTCGGCCAGATCAATGATGGCGCTGTTGCCGCGAAGCCGGCCGCTGCTGCTCCCGCGACGGCCCCGGCCAAGCCCGCCGCGGCTGCTCCGGCTGCCGCGCCCGCGCCGGCCAAGGCGCTGCCCGCCGATACGCCGCAGGCCCCGTCGGTCCGCAAGCTCTCCGCCGAGAGCGGCGTCGATGCCACCACCGTTCCCGGCTCCGGCAAGGACGGCCGCGTCACCAAGGGCGACATGCTGGCCGCGATCGAGCGCGCCGCCTCGGCGCCGACCCCGGTCAATCAGCCGGCCGCCGCCGTGCAGGTGCGTGCGCCGTCGCCGGCCGATGACGCCGCCCGCGAAGAGCGCGTCAAGATGACCCGGCTGCGCCAGACCATCGCGCGCCGCCTCAAGGACGTGCAGAACACCGCGGCGATGCTGACGACCTTCAACGAGGTCGACATGACCAACGTCATGGCGCTGCGCAGCCAGTACAAGGACGTGTTCGAGAAGAAGCACGGCTCGAAGCTCGGCTTCATGGGCTTCTTCACCAAGGCCGTCGTGCAGGCGCTGAAGGACATCCCGGCCGTCAACGCCGAGATCGACGGCAGCGACCTGATCTACAAGAACTACTACCACATCGGCGTCGCCGTCGGCACCGACAAGGGCCTGGTCGTGCCGGTGGTGCGCGACTGCGACCACAAGTCGATCGCCGACATCGAGAAGGGCATCGCCGATTTCGGCCGCCGCGCCCGTGACGGCCAGCTCAAGATCGACGAGATGCAGGGCGGCACCTTCACGATCACCAATGGCGGCATCTACGGCTCGCTGATGTCGACCCCGATCCTGAACGCGCCGCAGTCAGGCATCCTCGGCATGCACAAGATCCAGGAGCGTCCGGTCGTGGTCGGCGGCAAGATCGAGGTCCGCCCGATGATGTATCTGGCGCTGTCCTACGATCACCGCGTCATCGACGGCAAGGAAGCGGTGACCTTCCTGGTGCGCGTCAAGGAAAGCCTGGAAGATCCGGCGCGGCTCGTTCTGGATCTCTGATCGACCTGATAGTTGATGCTCGGGAGGCGCGCTGAGAGGCGCGCCTCAAACCTAACGGGGGCCATCATGACCGACAGGGTTGCAGTGATCACCGGCGGCAGCCGCGGCATCGGCCGCGCCACCGCAATCGCCGCCGCGTCGCGCGGCTTCAAGATCGTGGTCGGCTACGCATCCAACGAGGCGGCGGCGCAGAGCACGGTCGCCGCGATCGAGGCCAAGAACGGCAAGGCGATCGCGGTGAAATGCGACGTCGGCCGCGAGCACGACATTCTCGCGCTGTTCAAGGCGGCGGATAAATTCGGGACGCTCGGCGCCCTCATCAACAATGCCGGCATCGTCGGCCCGACGACTCGCGTCGACGAGATGAGCGCGGAACGCATCGAACGCTTGATGGCGGTCAATGTCACCGGCAGCATTCTCTGCGCAAGAGAGGCCGTGAAGCGGATGTCGACGCGGCACGGCGGGCAGGGCGGTGTCATCATCAACCTGTCGTCGGTCGCGGCCAAGCTCGGCTCGCCCAACACCTATGTCGACTACGCGGCCTCGAAGGGCGCAATCGATTCCTTCACCGTTGGCCTCGGCCACGAGGTTGCGAACGAAGGTATCCGCGTCGCCGCAATCAGGCCCGGCCTGATCGACACCGAAATTCACGCCTCCGGCGGTGAGCCCGATCGCGCGCATCGTCTGGCCCCGCTGGTGCCGATGAAGCGCGTTGGCACCTCCGAGGAAATCGCCAATGCCATCGTCTGGCTGCTGTCGGACGAAGCTTCTTATGTCACTTCGGCCATTCTCGACGTGTCGGGCGGACGCTGACGACCGTCGCTAACCTCTCAGACTACAAGCTTACGGAACATTCGATCATGGCTAACTACGATCTCGTCGTCATCGGCACCGGCCCCGGTGGTTATGTCTGCGCCATCCGCGCAGCGCAGCTCGGCATGAAGGTGGCGGTGGTCGAGAAGAACGCCACCCTCGGCGGCACCTGCCTCAACGTCGGCTGCATGCCCTCGAAGGCGCTGCTGCACGCCTCCGAGCTGTTCGAGGAGGCCGGGCACTCCTTCGCCAAGATGGGCATCAAGGTGTCGAAGCCCGAGGTCGATCTGCCGTCGATGATGAACTTCAAGCAGCAGGGCATCGACGGCAACACCAAGGGTGTCGAGTTCCTGATGAAGAAGAACAAGATCGACGTCCTCCAGGGCAAGGGCAAGATCCTGGGCACCGGCAAGGTGCAGGTGACGGCCAAAGACGGCGCTGCGCAGACGGTCGAGACCAAGAACATCGTGATCGCCACCGGCTCGGACATCGCGCGGCTCAAGGGTATCGAGATCGACGAGAAGCGCATCGTGTCGTCGACCGGCGCGCTGGCGCTGGACAAGGTGCCGTCGGGCCTGCTGGTGGTGGGCGCCGGCGTGATCGGGCTCGAACTCGGCTCGGTGTGGCGCCGCCTCGGCGCCAAGGTCACCGTGGTCGAATTCCTCGACCGCATCCTGCCTGGCATGGACCTGGAGATCGCCAAGCAGTTCCAGCGCATCCTCGAAAAGCAGGGCTTTGCGTTCAAGCTCGGCGCCAAGGTCACCGGCGTCGACACCTCGGGCGCGACGCTGTCGGCGACGATTGAGCCGGCGGCCGGTGGTGCGCCTGAAAAGATCGAAGCCGACGTCGTGCTGGTCGCGATCGGCCGCGTGCCCTACACCGACGGCCTGGGCCTGCAGGAGGCGGGCGTGGTGCTCGACAATCGCGGCCGCGTCCAGATCGATCATCATTTCGCGACCAGCGTTCCCGGCGTCTACGCGATCGGCGACGTCGTCGCGGGGCCGATGCTCGCGCACAAGGCCGAGGACGAAGGCGTCGCGTGCGCCGAGATCCTCGCCGGCCAGGCCGGCCACGTGAACTACGACGTCATTCCGGGCGTGGTCTACACCACGCCGGAAGTCGCTTCCGTCGGCAAGACCGAGGATGAACTGAAGCAGGCCGGCATCGCCTATACCGTCGGTAAGTTTCCGTTTACCGCGAACGGCCGTTCCAAGGTGAACCAGACCACTGACGGCTTCGTGAAGATCCTCGCGGATGCGAAGACCGATCGCGTGCTCGGCGCCCACATCATCGGCCGCGAGGCCGGCGAGATGATCCACGAAGCCGCCGTATTGATGGAGTTCGGTGGCTCGGCCGAGGATCTGGCACGCACCTGCCACGCGCATCCGACCCGGTCGGAGGCCGTCAAGGAAGCCGCCCTTGCAGTGGGCAAGCGTGCCATCCACATGTGACCTGTGCCCGGTGGGCGTGATCGGCAGGTGCGACAAAATGGCCTGCCGGCCACGCTGAACCAAACGGCAAGATTCGAGGTCGCATGGTCATGGCGGCCTCGCTGCTGAGGCCGGGGCCGAGATGGAGAGCCATGCTGCGCCGCCTGCTTCAGCCGTTCTGGGTCCTGCTTGCGATCATCTTCCTGATCGAAGCCTGGCTGTGGGACCATCTCGAGCCGATCGTGGCGCGCATCGTCGCCGCGATCCCGCTGCGCCGCCTCAAGCTGTGGCTGGCCGCGAGGATCGAGACGCTGTCGCCGATGCTGACCCTGGTCGTGTTCATCGTGCCAGTCGTGCTGCTGTTTCCGCTCAAGCTGCTCGGCATGTGGCTGCTGATGCACCACCAATGGAAGCTGGCGCTGGTCACGATCGTGTTCGGCAAGATGGCCGGCGTCGGCATCACCGCGTTCATCTTCGACGTCACGCGAGCCAAGCTGCTGCAGATGGGCTGGTTCGCCTGGCTCTATGAAGCCGTGCTGACCTTGCGCCGGAAGGCGGCCGAGCTGGTCGACCCGATCAAGCAGCGCGCCCGCGGCATCCTCAACGACCTCATCGGCGGCAACACCGGCGGCTGGTCATCCCGCGTCATCCGCCAGATCATGCGCTTCCGCCGCAGCGTGCAGGCACGCTGACGCTGCTTGTCGCGGCGAGGCCGTTCATCCCCCACCATCCGTCCGTCATTCCGGGGCAATCATCAGTGCGCAGCCGCAACGTGGCAGCGCGCTGATGATTGAACCCGGAATCTCGAGATTGTTGAAAAAGAACCCCAGCCCACGTCGAGATTCCGGGTTCAAGGCCTTTCGGCCTTGCCCCGGAATGACGGTGCTAGCGGCTCTGGGAAAGCGACTGCCTGCCGACCTCAGTGCAGATGAAGCAGATGCGGCTGGAACAGGCCGAGCATCGTCATCGCGATGCCGACCAGCGCGAGCGCGCCGGAGGCCCAGGCGAGCACCAGCATGCCGGTGATGATCGTCGCCGACGCCAGCACGATCCCGATCTGGAAGGCGGCCGACGCCAGCTCGTAGTGGTGGTACTTCGCCGTGGCGAGGTCGCGCTCCTCCTCGGCGTGCTTGGCGCGGGCGGCGAGCTGCTCGCTGCCTTCGCCGGTCTCCGGCTCCGAGCGGTAGCGCGCCGCATTCTTCTGCCAGTCGTCGATCTGCTTCTGCAGGCTGGCTTTGGTGGCCTCGTCGGGCAGCGCCGGGAGGTTCAGCTTGCCCTGCTCGGCCGCAGTCTGCACCACCGTGCGGCGCACCGTCTTGGCCTGGAAGAACGCCCAGAGATTGGACGCCTCGACGTTCTTGCTGATCGATTCGGTCTGCGCGCCCTTGCCGAGCGTCTCCGAAAGCGCCAGGAACAGCGCGATCACCGAGATCAGCAGCGCGATCTTCTTGTTCGAGCCCGATGCGTGCTCGGCATGCTCCGCATGCTCCATGCTTTCATGTGCGCCCATCTGTTCCCCTCCGGATCAAGCGACGGAACGATTGCCGGAACGGCGGAGGCGGCGCAAGGGAAACGATGTGACGAAACCGTGTCAGCGCCGCGGATGCGCTGACGCGTAGACCTGCAGCAGGCGCTCGGAATCGATGCCGGTATAGATTTGCGTCGTCGACAGCGAGGCGTGGCCGAGCAGCTCCTGGATCGCGCGCAGATCGCCGCCGCGTGACAACAGGTGAGTCGCGAAGGAATGGCGCAGCGCGTGCGGCGTCGCGCTGTCGGGCAGTCCCAGCGCGCCGCGCAGCCGCTCCATCGCGAGCTGGATGATGCGCGGGCTCAAGGGGCCGCCCTTGGCGCCGAGGAACATCGGGCCTTCAGCCGGCAGCGGGTAAGGGCAAAGTCGAGCGTAGTCGTCGATCAGCGCCAGCACGTTCTGCAGCACCGGCACCATGCGGGTCTTGTTGCCCTTGCCGGTGACGATCAGAACGTCGCCTTCGCCGGGCCGAGGCACCTCGCGGCGCTTCAGGCCGAGCGCCTCGGAGATGCGCAGGCCGGAGCCGTACAGCAGCGCCATCACGGCGGCGTCGCGCGCCAGCACCCAGGTCTCGCGAGCCTCGCCGGCGCGCTCGTCGGCGTCAGTGAGCCGCTTGGCGGAGTCCATCGGCAGCGGCTTCGGCAGGCTTTTGGCGATCTTCGGCGCGCGCACGCCGGAGAGGGCGCCGACCTTGCCCTGGCCCTCGCGCTCGAGGAAACGGCCGAACGAACGCAGGCCGGCCAAGGTCCGCATCAGCGAGCGCCCGGCAATGTCGTCGGCGCGGCGCATCGCCAGGAAGGCTCTGACGTCGGCGGCCTCCAGCGCGGCGAAGCGCGCCAGCGTGACCGGCTCGCCCCAATGGGTGCAGAGGAATTGCAGGCACTGCCGGAGGTCGCGGGCGTAAGCCTCGACCGTCTTCGGAGACAGCCGCCGCTCGCTCTTGAGATGCGCCAGCCACTGCATCATCGCGCGCACGACGCCGTCATCGGCGCCGATGAGGTCGGGGAGTTCGGACTCGTTTCCAGACGCTGCTTTCGTCTTTGCCATGGCCTCGTGCTCGCGATTGGATCGGCGTCTGATGGAGCGAAGATCCTCGCGGCGGGCTCGGTCTCAACCTCTCCCCGCCAGGGCGAAGCGAAGCTTCGCTAGGGCGGGGAGAGGTCGGATTGCATCGAAGATGCAATCCGGGTGAGGGGGGCCTCCGCGGGGACGGTGTGAACCACCCGTGCGGCTGCCCCTCACCCCAACCCTCTCCCCGTGAAGAACGGGGAGAGGGAGCGCAGCGGCGCTCGCGGCGACAGGCTCGATCTCAACTCGTCGAGTCAGATATATCGCATCGTCGACCTTTACCGTTCGCTAACTTTGCCGGGCGGCTTTCGCTTCCGCCTCCGCAAGGCTATGTCCGCCCTCATGAACCGCCCGACCGATCTCTTTCCAGGTGCGACCAGCACGGCCGGCGTGGTCGACGTGCTGGTTCCGGTCGCGCTCGATCACACCTATTCGTACCGTGTGCCGCGCGGGATGGCGCTGAAGCCGGGCGATGTCGTCGGCGTGCCGCTGGGCCCGCGCGAGGTTCTGGCGGTGGTGTGGGCGGAGAACGCCAATCCCGATCCGCGGCTGCACAACCGGCTCAAGGACGTCAGCGAGAAGCTCGACGTGCCGCCGCTCAAGCCCGAGCTGCGGTCGCTGGTCGACTGGGTCGCCAATTACACGCTGTCGCCGCGCGGCATGGTGCTGCGGATGGCCTTGCGCATGGGCGAACATCTCGGGCCCGAACGTGTCCGGCTCGGCGTCCGCCTGGTCGGCGAGCCGCCGAAGCGGATGACGCCGGCGCGCCGGCGCGTGATTGAGGCGGTGTCGGATGGCCTGCTGCACGGCAAGTCCGACCTCGTCCGCGAGATCGGCGTGTCCGGCAGCGTGATCGACGGCCTGGTCGACGAGGGCACGCTGACGGTCGAGGCGATGCCGCGCGCATTGCCGCCTCCGACGCCCGACCCGTCCTTCGCCCAACCGGAGTTTTTCGATGCCCAGCTCGTCGGCGTCGAGGCGATGCGCGAACTGGCTGCCAATGGCGGCTTCCAGGTCGCGCTGCTCGACGGCGTCACCGGCTCCGGCAAGACCGAGGTGTATTTCGAGGCCGTCGCCGAGACCGTCCGCCGCGGCCGCCAGTCGTTGATCCTGATGCCGGAGATCGCGCTCACCGGGCAATTCCTCGATCGTTTCTCGCGCCGCTTCGGCGTCCGCCCGCTGGAATGGCATTCCGAGCTGACGCCGCGCACGCGCCAGCGCAACTGGGCGGCGATCGCCGCCGGCGAGGCGCCGGTCGTGGTCGGCGCGCGCTCGGCGCTGTTTCTGCCCTATGCCGATCTCGGCCTCGTGGTTGTCGATGAGGAGCACGACCAGGCCTACAAGCAGGACGAGGGCGCGCATTACCACGCCCGCGACATGGCCGTTGTGCGCGGCCACATCGCCAAATTCCCGGTCGTGCTGGCCTCCGCCACGCCCTCGGTCGAGACCGAGGTCAATGCCCGCAAGGGCCGCTACCAGCGCGTGGCGCTGCCGTCGCGCTTCGGCGGCCAGCACATGCCGCATATCGAAGCCATTGACCTGCGCCGCGAGCCGCCGCCGCGCGGCCGCTACATCTCGCCGCGACTGGCGGGCCATATCCGCACCGCGATCGAGCGCGGCGAGCAGGCGCTGCTGTTCCTGAACCGCCGCGGCTATGCGCCGCTGACCCTGTGCCGTGCCTGCGGCCACCGCTTCGCCTGCACGATCTGCGACGCCTGGCTGGTCGATCACCGCTTCCGCCAGCGGCTGGTCTGCCATCACTGCGGGTTCTCGATGGCGAGGCCGCCGACCTGTCCGCACTGCGCGGCCGAGGAGTCGCTGGTCGCCGTCGGTCCCGGCGTCGAGCGGCTGCAGGAGGAGGCGGCGGCGCTGTTTCCAGACGCGCGCAGCATGGTGCTGTCGAGCGACCTGATCACCTCGATCGAGACCATGCGCGCCGAGCTGACCGAGATCGCGGAAGGCAAGGTCGATCTGATCATCGGCACCCAGCTCGTCGCCAAGGGCCACAACTTCCCGCGGCTCAATCTGGTCGGCGTGGTCGACGCCGATCTCGGCCTCGGCAATGGCGATCCCCGCGCCGCCGAGCGCACCTGGCAGCTCCTCAACCAGGTGATCGGCCGCGCCGGCCGCGAGCAGGGCCGGGGCCGTGGCTATCTGCAGACCCACCAGCCCGAGCATCCTGTCATGAAGGCGCTGATCGCCTGCGACCGCGAGGCGTTCTACACCAGCGAGATCGAGGCGCGCGAACGCACCGGTTATCCGCCGTTCGGCCGGCTGGCGAGCCTGATCATTTCGGCGGGGGACAGGCCCACGGCGGAAGGCTTCGCCCGCCGGCTGGTGGCCTCGGCGCCGAAAGAGGAGGGCGTGCTGCTGCTCGGCCCGGCCGAGGCACCGCTGGCCGTGATCAAGGGCCGCTACCGTTTCCGGCTGCTGCTCAAATCGGCGCGCAATTTCGATCTGTCAGATTACTTACGCCACTGGCTGGCGCATGCCGAGAAGCCCAAGGGCAATCTCAAGCTCGAGGTCGACGTCGACCCGCAGAGCTTTCTTTGATCGCTCCGCGGTATTGAAGTCTGGGCGCGCGGCCGGCAATCTCGACACATGCGCGTGCTGCCATGGATCGCTGCCTTCCTTCTCGCTGCTCTGGCGCCCGCGGCGCTGGTCGCGGCCATCTCAGGCAAGGCGACCCAGATGTTGCCGCTGGCCTTCGCCGTTTCATTCGGTCACGCGCTCATTCTCGGCGTGCCGGCTGCACTGCTTTATCGCAGGAAGCGGTGGGATGGTTTGTGGACTGCCGTCGCCGGCGCGGCGTTGATCGGGATGCTTCCGGTCGGCATCCTGACCTGGCCGTTCAATCCATCCCGCCGCGGCTTCAGTTCGGCGGATGGTGTCGTCCAGGAGGTCGACGGCATTCCGACATTGGCGGGCTGGATTTCATATGTCGAACTGCTGGCGGGTCTTGCCGTGCTGGGCGCGATCGGCGGCCTGATCTTCTGGTCGACGTTGCGCGGTTGCGGATTGATCCCGGTTGATGCGCAGGCCAGGCTCAGGTCTCGTCTCGGTCTTGCGCTTGCGCTGCTGGCCATCGCCGCGTCGGGATCGGTTGCGGCACTCCCGATCCTCTTGGCGGACCGTTCCTGTCACAATGTCTTTCGCGACGGTCAGCGCTCGGTCAGCGCCGTCATCAATATCGATCTCGATATCGCGCAGACGGATTGGCGCGATCTCGCGAAACTCCTGGAGCAGTTCGGCCAGTTGCGACAGATGTCGTTCCTGGACCTCAGCCTAAGTCAGGCTTCGACCGTGGATACGCTCTCTTTGTCGCTCTGTGCCGAGGACGGTCGGGTGATCTCGGTCAATGAGCAGATCTGGCACACCGCTCATCTGCCTCCCAGCAACCGAGGTGTCGGAGTCGTGATCTACGACCCGCGTGGTGGCCACGATTGGCCGGAGCTGGCCCGCGATCTGGTCGCGGCCTTGGAGGCGAAGTGGAATGGAAAGGTTCGCTTTCGCGGTGGCGATGGCCGGCTCGTTCCAGCGCCTCCCGAATTGTCTTTCCCGGCAAGCGCACCGCGCGGATAGCGATCGGTCGGCGGACGCGCGCCCGGCACGGTGAGCGCGATGAATGCGAACGCCAGGGACCGGGACGATCAGGCATTCAATGGGACGCGACGGCTCGCCATCGCGTCCCATTGGGAGCAGCTCGACGTCCTCTCAGCGCACCGAGGTTCAGACTGCATCTTGAGACAAGGTGCCGTGTCCGTCAGCCGTGTCGAAGGAAGGGGACGAGGTCCTGCTGGCTTACGACACGACCTCGGCGGTGACGCGGCCGACGCCGGAGCGGGTCAGGCCGATGGCACGGGCGGCGCCGGTCGAGAGGTCGAGCACACGGCCGCGGATGAAGGGGCCACGATCATTGACGGTCACGATGACGCTGTTGCCGCCATGGGTGACGCGCAGCTTGGTGCCGAACGGCAGCGAGCGGTGGGCGCAGGTCATGGCATTGGCGTTCATGCGCTGGCCGGAGGCGGTGCGGCTGCCGGACTCGTTGCCGTAGTAGGACGCCATGCCCGAGAAGGTGCGGCCGGTGCCGGAGGTCGGCGCCACGGAGGCGTTGGAATTCATCCAGGACGAGTTGTTGTTCGACCAGCCGTTCGAAAAGGAATCTGCCGCGGGCTGAGCGGCCTGGCGCGCGTGATGATGATGGTGGTGTCGCGCGTGATGATGGTGATGCCTGGAGCGGGCCGAGGCTTCTGTCGCGGTGCCACCGACGATCAGCGTGACGGCAACGGCGAGCGCGGTACGCGAGCCGGCAATCTTGCCAGCCGAGAGGTTCTTCAGTTTCAGCATCTAGATCAGTCCCTCGAAACAGTATTGCTGCCTTCTGCAGCCAGTGGACCCCCGTCAGGTATTGAGGCGCGCGCCGTTTGATGGCGCAATGAGGCACGAATGGGGCAGTAGAAATTGTTCCGTTCGTCTCGAATTATCTTGAGACCTACGTTCTTCATCACGGAAAATTCCGTAATCAGGTCAATTAACACTTCATTAAGCAATTAATACTTCGGATTACTGTTGAGTTAAGTTCTCATTGAGTTTGATAGCCCCTTGACAAGTAATCCCGGCGGAAGCGGCCCGACTGGCCGCGCCTCTACCCGAGCACCATGCAAGGCCAAACCGGCATAGCGGCCATGCAGCAACAGTTGGAACAGGGTTCAGGGAAATCGGTATCGCGGTCGGGTCCCGCTGGCCCCCGCGAGGGGGACCCAATACCCCGCTCGCGCCGTGCGCTTGCGCCGCGGCAACAACGTGCCGAATAGCGGGCCACCGCTTGTTGCGGCTGCGCGTACGCTATGTTAGCAAAGCGCCGCTTTTCGTGATCAAGCCGCTCCCGCGGCGATCGAAAATCAAAGTCCTGCTTGAATTCCAAGGGCTTAACTGGTTTGCACCGCAGCGGTGCGCCGGTTTCCCTCTTGTGGGTTGGGCACTTATATAAAGAGCGCGCCTGTGGCTGCTGAAGATCCCTCCGTGTCCGGTGTGTCCGGTCGTTATGCGACGGCCCTGTTTGAGCTGGCCCGTGACGAAAAGTCCGTCGATGCGGTCAAGGCCGATCTCGACAAGTTCAATGCCCTTCTCGACGAGAGCGCCGACCTGAAGCGTCTTGTCCGCAGCCCGGTGTTCGGCGCGGACACGCAGCTCAAGGCGCTCAATGCCGTGCTCGACAAGGCCGGTATCGGCGGCGTCGCCGCGAACGTCCTGCGGGTGCTGACCACCAACCGCCGCCTGTTCGCAGTCGCCGACGTGATCCGCGCCTTCAACGCGCTGGTCGCCAAGTACAAGGGTGAGGCCACGGCCGACGTCACCGTCGCAGAGCCGCTCTCGGACAAGAATCTCGACGCCTTGAAGGCCTCACTGAAGACGGTGACCGGCAAGGACGTTGCGCTCAACGTGAAAGTGGATCCAGCGATCATCGGCGGGCTCGTCGTCAAGCTCGGCAGCCGGATGATCGACAGTTCGCTTCGCACCAAACTCAACTCGATCAAGCACGCGATGAAAGAGGCAGGCTGATGGACATCCGCGCCGCGGAAATTTCCGCGATCCTCAAGGACCAGATCAAGAATTTCGGGCAGGAAGCCGAAGTCACCGAAGTCGGACAGGTGCTGTCCGTCGGTGACGGTATCGCCCGCGTCTACGGTCTCGACAACGTCCAGGCCGGTGAAATGGTCGAGTTCGAGAACGGCACCCGCGGCATGGCGCTGAACCTCGAGACCGACAACGTCGGCGTCGTCATCTTCGGCGCCGACCGCGAGATCAAGGAAGGCCAGACCGTCAAGCGCACCCGCGCCATCGTGGACGCGCCGGTCGGCAAGGGCCTGCTCGGTCGCGTCGTGGACGCTCTCGGCAACCCGATCGACGGCAAGGGCCCGATCCAGTTCGCCGAGCGCAAGCGCGTCGACGTCAAGGCGCCTGGCATCATTCCGCGCAAGTCGGTGAACGAGCCGATGGCCACCGGCCTGAAGGCGATCGACGCCCTGATCCCGATCGGCCGCGGCCAGCGCGAGCTGATCATCGGCGACCGTCAGACCGGCAAGACCGCGATCGCGCTCGACACCATCCTGAACCAGAAGCCGCTCAACGCCCAGCCTGACGAGAAGATCAAGCTGTATTGCGTCTACGTGGCCGTCGGTCAGAAGCGTTCGACCGTCGCCCAGTTCGTGAAGGTGCTGGAAGAGCAGGGCGCGCTCGAATACTCGATCGTGGTCGCCGCAACCGCGTCCGATCCGGCCCCGATGCAGTACCTCGCGCCGTTCACCGGCTGCACCATGGGCGAGTACTTCCGCGACAACGGCATGCACGCCGTCATCATCTATGACGATCTCTCCAAGCAGGCCGTCGCCTACCGCCAGATGTCGCTGCTGCTGCGCCGTCCGCCGGGCCGCGAAGCCTATCCCGGCGACGTGTTCTACCTGCACTCCCGCCTGCTCGAGCGCGCCGCCAAGCTGAACGAGACCCAGGGTGCCGGTTCGCTGACCGCCCTGCCGGTCATCGAAACCCAGGCCAACGACGTGTCGGCCTACATCCCGACCAACGTCATCTCGATCACCGACGGCCAGATCTTCCTGGAGACCGACCTGTTCTTCCAGGGCATCCGCCCCGCCGTGAACGTCGGCCTGTCGGTGTCGCGCGTCGGCTCGTCGGCGCAGACGAAGGCGATGAAGAAGGTCGCCGGCAAGATCAAGGGCGAGCTGGCGCAGTACCGCGAAATGGCAGCCTTCGCGCAGTTCGGCTCGGACCTCGACGCCGCCACCCAGCGCCTGTTGAACCGCGGTTCGCGCCTGACCGAGCTCCTGAAGCAGCCGCAGTTCTCGCCGCTGAAGATGGAAGAGCAGGTCTGCGTGATCTGGGCCGGCACCAATGGCTATCTCGACGGTCTGCCGCTGAACAAGGTTCGTTCGTTCGAGGACGGCCTGCTGTCGCTGCTGCGCGGCAAGCACGCTGATCTCCTGAACACGATCCGCGACACGCGCGATCTGTCCGACGACAGCGCGGCCAAGCTGAAGGCTGCGGTCGAAGGCTTCGCCAAGACCTTCTCCTGATTGGATCAGGAGGCGGTGGCCGGGCGACCGGCCACCCACGTCTTTTCGACGTGGACCAAGACGTCACGCCAGGCACACGGCCTGGCGCTTAGGATTTTGATGGGTTGAGCGGCCAAGTCCTATGAGGGCGGGCCGCCGGGGTGAGCTAACGAGCCATGGCGTCACTGAAAGATATGCGCGTCCGCATCGCCTCGACCAAGGCGACGCAGAAGATCACCAAGGCCATGCAGATGGTCGCGGCCTCCAAGCTGCGCCGCGCGCAGCTGGCGGCCGAGGCGGCGCGTCCCTATGCCGAGAAGATGGACGCTGTCATCTCGAATATCGCGGCAGCCTCCGCCGGCTCGCCGGCGAGCTCGAAGCTGCTGGCCGGCACCGGTCGTGATCAGGTCCACCTGCTGCTGGTCTGCACCGGCGAGCGCGGCCTGTCCGGCGCGTTCAACTCGTCGATCGTGCGCTTGGCGCGCGAGCGCGCGCTGGCCCTGATGAACCAGGGCAAGGAAGTGAAGTTCTTCTGCGTCGGCCGCAAGGGCTATGAGCAGCTCCGCCGCCAGTTCGAGAAACAGATCATCGCCCATGTCGACCTGCGCTCGGTGCGCCAGATCGGCTTCGTCAACGCCGAGGAGATCGCCAAGCAGGTGATCTCCCGCTTCGACGCCGGCGAGTTCGACGTCTGCACCCTGTTCTATTCGCGCTTCAAGTCGGTGATCGCGCAGATCCCGACCGCACAGCAGATCATTCCGCTGGTGGTCGAGGCGCCCGCCGCCAACGCCGCGCCGGTCGCGCTCTACGAGTACGAGCCGGAGGAGGACGAGATCCTGTCCGCGCTGCTACCGCGCAACGTCGGCGTCCAGATCTTCCGCGCGCTGCTCGAGAACAACGCCTCGTTCTACGGCGCGCAGATGTCGGCGATGGACAACGCCACCCGCAACGCCGGCGAGATGATCCGCAAGCAGACGCTGGTCTACAACCGCACGCGTCAGGCGATGATCACCAAGGAACTGATCGAAATCATTTCGGGTGCCGAGGCGGTCTAACCGCGCCGCGCCCGCTGGAAGCCAACACGTTCAATATCCGCGGTCCAAAGGACTGCGCCTGAAATTCGGATCGTAAGGAGAGAGATGAGATGGCTACCGCAGCCAACCAGATCGGTCGCGTCACCCAGGTGATCGGCGCTGTCGTCGACGTTCAGTTCGAAGGTCACCTGCCCGCAATTCTCAACTCGCTGGAAACGAAGAACGGCGGCAACCGCCTCGTGCTCGAGGTCGCGCAGCATCTCGGTGAGTCCACCGTGCGCGCGATCGCGATGGACACGACCGAAGGTCTGGTCCGCGGCCAGGAAGTGACCGACACCGGCGCTCCGATCCGCGTTCCCGTCGGCGAAGGCACGCTCGGCCGCATCATCAACGTCATTGGCGAGCCGATCGACGAAGCCGGCCCTGTCAAGGCCGACAACGTCCGCGCCATCCACCAGGAAGCGCCGAGCTACACCGACCAGTCGACCGAGGCCGAGATCCTCGTCACCGGCATCAAGGTCGTCGACCTCCTCGCTCCCTACGCCAAGGGCGGCAAGATCGGCCTGTTCGGCGGCGCCGGCGTCGGCAAGACCGTGCTGATTCAGGAGCTGATCAACAACGTCGCCAAGGCGCACGGCGGCTACTCGGTGTTCGCCGGCGTGGGTGAGCGTACCCGCGAGGGCAACGACCTCTATCACGAGTTCATCGAATCCAAGGTCAACGCCGATCCGCACAATCCGGATCCGAGCGTCAAGTCGAAGTGCGCGCTGGTGTTCGGCCAGATGAATGAGCCGCCGGGCGCCCGCGCCCGCGTCGCGCTCACCGGTCTGACCATCGCGGAAGACTTCCGCGACAAGGGCCAGGACGTGCTGTTCTTCGTCGACAACATCTTCCGCTTCACCCAGGCCGGCTCGGAAGTGTCGGCGCTGCTCGGCCGTATTCCTTCGGCCGTGGGTTATCAGCCGACGCTCGCCACCGACATGGGCGCGCTGCAGGAGCGCATCACCACCACCACCAAGGGCTCGATCACCTCGGTGCAGGCCATCTACGTGCCGGCCGACGACTTGACCGACCCGGCGCCGGCGACCTCCTTCGCCCACTTGGACGCGACCACGACGCTGTCGCGCTCGATCGCTGAAAAGGGCATCTATCCGGCGGTCGACCCGCTCGACTCCACCTCGCGCATGCTCTCCCCGCTGGTCGTCGGCGAGGAGCACTACGCGGTCGCCCGCCAGGTGCAGCAGGTGCTCCAGCGCTACAAGGCGCTGCAGGACATCATCGCCATCCTGGGCATGGACGAGCTCTCGGAAGAGGACAAGCTGACCGTGGCGCGCGCCCGCAAGGTCGAGCGCTTCATGTCGCAGCCGTTCCACGTCGCCGAAATCTTCACGGGATCGCCGGGCAAGTTCGTCGAGCTCGCCGACACCATCAAGGGCTTCAAGGGCCTGGTGGAAGGCAAGTACGACCACCTGCCGGAGGCTGCCTTCTACATGGTCGGCACCATCGAAGAGGCGGTCGAGAAGGGCAAGAAGCTGGCCGCCGAGGCGGCCTAAGCGACTGGCGAATGGGGGAGTAGCGAACAGGACTATTCGCTGCTCCCTTCCTAGCTCGCACTTCGCCACTCGCTATCAGCAGGTTCTCTCATGGCAACTTTCCACTTCGATCTCGTTTCGCCGGAAAAGATCGCCTTCTCGGGCGAGGTCGACCAGGTCGACGTTCCCGGCGAGCAGGGTGATTTCGGCGTCCTCGCCGGCCACGCGCCGTTCGTCGCCACTTTGCGTCCGGGCATTCTGACGGTGACCACGGGCGGAACGCAGCAGAAGATCATCGTGCTCGGCGGCCTCGCCGAGATCTCCGAGAAGGGTCTCACCATCCTCGCCGACGTCGCGACGTCGCTGAAGGAGCTGGACCACACCGCATTCGCGGCCGAAATCTCGGGCATGGAAGCGAAGCTGAACGAGAAGCAGGGCAACGAGCTCGATCGCGCGATCGAGCGGCTCGATCACTTCAAGACGATCCAGCAGCAGCTCAACTCGACGGCGTTGCACTGATCGATCAGCGACATCTGAACGAATGTTCATGGCCGGGCTTTGCCCGGCCATTTTCGTCTGCGGGCTCGAACGCGCCGCAGCCACGGATGACTACTTCAAGGGAAGCCGGTTGCGCGGCCGCCGATCCGGCGGCATTCTCGCGGCCGTTCGGATGAGCGTGGTGAGATGGCAGGGCAGATCGTCTTGAAGCGCAAGATCGCGGCGATTTTCGCCGCCGATATCGCCGGCTATTCGCGCCTCGTTGCCGAGGATGAAGAGGAGACGCTGCGGCGTCTCGCGGCCTATCGCGAGGTCGTCGACGACTTCATCGCCCGCGCCGGCGGCCGCATCTTCAACACCGCCGGCGATGCCGTTCTCGCGGAGTTTCCGAGCGCCGTCGAGGCCGTCCGCTGCGCGATCGACATCCAGGAGAGCCTGCGCACGCGCAACATGGCGTTCCCGCCGAACCGGCAGATGAGCTACCGCATCGGCATCACCATCGGCGACGTCGTCGAACGCGACGGCGATCTGCTCGGCGACGGCGTCAACATCGCCGCACGTCTCGAAGGGCTCGCCGATGTCGGCGGCATCTGCATCTCGCGCGCAGTGCATGAGCAGGTCGCCAACAAGCTCTCGGTGCAGTTCGCCGACATGGGCGCGCGCGAGGTCAAGAACATCCCGACGCCGGTGCACGCCTATCGCGTCGCGATGCGCCGCGAGGACGGCACCTACGCGCCGCTGAAGGACAAGAGCGCGCCCGGGTCATTCGGCAAGCGCCTGCTTCAGGCCGGTGTCGCCGTCGTGGTGCTGATGGTGGCCGTTGGCGTCGGCACCGCGCTCTACCTCGATCACCGCGATCCGAAGCCCGCGCAGCGCGATGCGGCCAAAGCCGCGGCCGAGGCGCTGTCGCGGCTGTCGGCGACGCCGACATCATCCGGGCAACCGTCAGCCTCCGCGTCGCCATCGCCGGAGCCGTCGGCCTCGCCGAGCAGCGCGCAGGCCACGCCTTCGCCCCAGCCGCAACAATCGTCTCAAGCCGGCCCCGTCGTGGCGGTGGAAAAGTTCGCCGCCGATGCCGTGCCGTTCGTCAGCGAGCGCACCCGCATCGCCCTGGCGCGCGACTACGCGCCGGCCCAGGGCTACAAGGCGTTCGCGACCACGATCAACGGCGTCAGCGCCTACGTCACCGGACAGGCGAGCGAAGAGGCCGCCAAGACGGCGGCGCTGGAGCAGTGTCACCAGCGCGCCGAAACGTCGAACGGCCCGCGCAAATGCGAGCTCTATGCGGTCGGCGACAGCGTCGTCTACGCGCACAGCAAGCCGCCGCTGCCGCCGCTGCCCTGGGTGCGGCACGATCCCGCCACGGAGCGTGCGTTCAGCGCGGCGGAGATGCCGCTGGTGCGCGACACCGGACGCGCCCGCCTGGAGGCGAACTACACGGCCGCGCGGCGCACCAAGGCGATCGCGCTCGGGCCCGGCGGCCAGTTCTTCTACAGCGTCGGCGGCGACCTCGTGGACGACGTGGTCCGGCGCAATCTCGAAGCCTGCGGCGCGCAGGCCGGCACGGCGTGCCTGATCGTCGCGCTCGATGATGCCTTCGTGGTGCCGGTGCCGGCGGTGATGAAGGCGACCGGCTTCTTCCACGCTGCCAGCCATACGGCGATTGCGGCCGAGTCCCGCGACGAGGTCGCGCGACGCCTCGCCGCCGCAACGTCCGGCTGGAACGCCATCGCGGTCGGCACCGCCGGTCACCCCGGCTACGGCCTCAACGGCGACCGCGAGGAAACCGCGATCGGCGGCGCGCTGGCCGACTGCGCCACCCGCGACAGCGACTGCCGCATCATCGCGATCGGCCCGTTCACGGTGGAAGATAATTAGGCGGGACTCTTCCCGCCGTCATTCCGGGGCATCGCGCAGCGATGAGCCCGGAATCCATAACCACGAGCGGAAGTCGTCTCCACGACAAGCGCCACATCCGTCTCGCGCCTCATAAGGGCTTGTGGCGATGGATTCCGGGCTCGCGCTGCGCGCGCCCCGGAATGACGTATGGAGAGAGCCTGCGCTCCTCAGCCAAGGAACGATCAATCGACAGCCTTAGCTAGAGCAGGATGCGATGACGTGGAAACGCGTCATGCCCCAATCGCCAACACCCCGAGGACGGGGATGGGAGACGCCGCGATCTCAGTCTCACCCTCCCCTGGAGGGGGAGGGTCGGCTCAGATGCGCGAAGCGCAGGTGAGCCGGGGTGGGGTGATCTCTCCACTTGCACCGGTTTCCGCGGCTTCACCCCACCCCGGTCGCCCGCTTCGCGCGCGACCGACCCTCCCCCTCCAGGGGAGGGTGACAGCGGGGCTGACCTCGAAGTGTGCGCTGCGGTAACAGACACGATCGGGAGGCCATGATGCGATTCCGTCGAAACACATCAGGCTCTAGCCAGATGCGCAAACGCCTGCGCCACGGCGCGGTACACCTCGCGGCGGAACGGCACCACCAGCTCCGGCACGCGCGCCAGCTTCTCCCAGCGCCAGGCGTCGAACTCGGCCGGCATGCCGTTGCGCGGCGTCACCGGGTCGATGTCGCTCTCGCTGCCGGTGAAGCGCATGGCGAACCATTTCTGGCGCTGGCCGCGGAAGCCGGCGAGGCGGTGGTTGGGATCCTCGAACGGCGGAAATTCGTAAGTCAGCCAGTCGGTCTCGGCGAGGATGTCGGCGTCGCGGATGCCGGTCTCCTCCCACAGCTCGCGCCGCGCGGCGGCCTGCAGGTCCTCGCCGGGATCGACGCCGCCCTGCGGCATCTGCCATTCCAGGCCGGGCAGCACGATCTCCGGCCCATCGTCGCGAAAGCGGCGTCCGAGGAAAACGAGGCCTTCGGCATTGAGCAGCGCGATGCCGACGTTGGGACGATAGGGTCTGGTTTCAGTCATGCTCGCATCCGTGGACCATCGTCCGCCATGGCAACGCATGGTGACGGCGTTGTCGCGACGGATCTGCAGAGATTTTCTGCAGTGCAAGCGTATGACACGGTTTCAAGGCCCGCGTCGTCGTCGATCTCCAGGGGCCGGCTCAGTCGCCTGCCAATGTCGCGAATTCCTTCACCACTCGCTCATAGACCGGTCGCTTGAACGGCACGATCAATGCGGGGAGGTTATGCATCGGCTCCCACCGCCAGGTGATGAACTCGGCCTTGTGATGGCCGCCGCCCGGGCGCTCCACGTCGATCTCGGAATCGGCTCCGGTGAAGCGCAGGGCAAACCATTTCTGGCGCTGGCCGCGATAGCGGCCCTTCCAGGCGCGGCCCGCCACCGTGCGCGGAATATCGTAGGTCAGCCAGTCGTCGATCTCGGCGAGCTTCTCGACGGAGCGGACGCTGGTCTCCTCATAGAGCTCGCGCTTGGCCGCTTCCCAGGCATCCTCGCCGGGATCGACGCCGCCCTGGGGCATCTGCCAGACATGGGTGTCGTCGACATGCTCGATCCCGCCCGCGCGGCGACCGATGAAGACCAGCCCCTTCGTGTTGATCAGCGTGATGCCGACGCAGGTGCGGTAGGGCAGGTCCTCGTAGCGCGTCATTCCGTCTCGGCCTTCCTGCGGAGCCTGGCGTCGTCGCGCAGACCCCGCGCTCGCGTCGCCGCAGCAGCAGCGAAAGCGCGTTCAATTCGATTTTGATTTCAGCATCGCCGTTGTCAATGGCACCAGCAGAATGCCCTTGCGCTCCAGACCCTTGATCCACGTTCCGATGCGGTCGATCGAGACCGGCAGGGCCGAGGCCGTCCCGACGGCGACGCCGCGCTCCTTGGCCAGACTCTCCAGCTTGGCCAGCGCGTTGTCGATCTCGACCGGCGTCGGCACGGCGTCGATGGTGACGTCGCCCTTGGCAAACGGCATCGCCCGGCCGGCGGCCAGCGAGCCGGCCACGCTGCGCGGCGCCGCGCCGTCGTCGAACAGCGCCAGTCCCCGCTTGGCGGCCTCGCTCACGATCGGCTGCATCGCGGCCTCGGTGGCGACGAACCGCGCGCCCATGAAATTGCCGATCCCGACATATCCCTGCAGCCGGCTCATGTGCCAGAACAGGCGATCAATGTTCTGGTCCGGTCCGAGCGTCGCGAGCAGCGTCTGCGGGCCCGGGTCGTTGTCGGGATAGTCGTAGGGCTCCATCGGCACCTGAAGCAGGATCTCGTGACGCTGCGCGCGGGCGCGCTCGGCGAGCTTGGTCGGATCGGCGCCGTAGGGCGTGAAGGCCAGGGTCACCGCCGGCGGCAGCTTCATGATGGCATCGACCGTCTTGGCGGCGCCCACGCCGAGGCCGCCGATCACGATCGCGACCGAGGGCATGCGGGCCGCCTTGGCCCGGTCAGCGTCGGCGGCATAGGCCGTGAACGGCTTCAGCCCGTCAACCATCACCGGGATCATGCCGTAGCGGGTTTTCTCCAGGAGTCGCGGATCGACCCCGATCATGGCTGCCGAAGGCGTCGCTGCGCCCGGCTCGGCAGTGTCGCTGCCACCGATCGCGACCTCCTGGCGTGCCCCGCTGGAGCCATCGATGATGGTGACGGTCTTGCGCTCGCCGCCATCCGCCTTGGTCGCCGGTGCCGCGCCAGGCTCGGCCTTCGCATCCGGCTTGGTCTCGGGTTTGGCGGCTGCCTTGTCGTCCGGCTTGGCGCCCTCGTTGATCGCGACCCTGACGACCGGTTCGCCGCCGAGCGGATTGTCGCCAAACAGCGCAAAGCCGGCGAAGACGACCAGGAACAGGCCGAGCAGCACGGCGA
Source organism: Bradyrhizobium sp. HKCCYLR20261 (assembly GCF_051168435.1). Classification (NCBI taxonomy): domain Bacteria; kingdom Pseudomonadati; phylum Pseudomonadota; class Alphaproteobacteria; order Hyphomicrobiales; family Nitrobacteraceae; genus Bradyrhizobium; species Bradyrhizobium sp. HKCCYLR20261. Next base: position 137,342 of record NZ_JBNPUZ010000011.1, on the reverse strand, counting down.
GCGCCTGCAGGCCTGTAAAGGGAAGCCGAATGCGGCGCCTGCGACGCTTCTCCGTCTGCCCGAGCGGGGCGCTCAGCTCATCGGCCGTCTCTGTCATCGAAATTCCCGAATCAATCGGGCCGACGATACCACGGCGAAGATTCGGACGCAGGGGCCGTGTCCGCAAGCCCGTAGATCGGCGGAGCGGCGTGCAGAAACGGCACAAAAGAGAAGGGCGGCCGTGGAGCCGCCCTTCCCGTCGAATGTCGCGTTGGCCGATCAGTTGGCCGCGATCAGTTGGCTTTTGGCTTGTCGGCCGCGGCCTTCTCGGTCGGTGCCGGCGTGTTGGCGCTGTTCTTGATGCCGTGCAGCAGGTCGGCGGCGAGCTTGAGCGCCTTGTCGTCCTTGGCATCCGGCGGAACGTAGGACTGCGAGCCGGTCTTCTCGTCGCCGTCGTTCTTGAGGTGGCCGCGCAGCGAAGCCTCACCCTTGGTGTCGGTGCGGGACTTCAGCTCCTCCGGCACATCCTGCAGCACCTCGATATCCGGCACGATGCCCTTGGCCTGGATCGACTTGCCCGACGGCGTGTAGTAGCGCGCGGTGGTCAGGCGCAGCGCGCCGTTGCCGGCGCCGAGCGGAATGATGGTCTGCACAGAGCCCTTGCCGAACGAGCGCGTGCCGACCAGGGTCGCGCGCTTGTGGTCCTGCAGCGCGCCGGCCACGATCTCGGAGGCCGAGGCCGAGCCGCCGTTGATCAGCACGATGACCGGCTTGCCCTTGGTGAGGTCGCCGGCATGCGCCGAGCGGCGCTGCGTTTCCTCGGCATTGCGGCCGCGAGTCGAGACGATCTCGCCGCGCTCCAGGAACGCATCCGACACGGTCACGGCTTCCTCGAGCAGGCCGCCCGGGTTGTTGCGAAGGTCGATGACATAGCCCTTGAGCTTGTCGCCGATCTGGTTCTGCAGGTCCGCGACGCTCTTCTTCAAGCCTTCGGTGGTCTGCTCGTTGAAGGTGGTGATGCGGATATAGGCGATGTCGTCGGATTCGATGCGCGAGCGCACCGAGCGGACGCGGATGTTGTCGCGGGTCAGCGTGACGTCGAGCGGATTGTCGGCGCCCTTGCGCACGACCTTCAGCTTGATCTTGGTGCCGACCGGGCCGCGCATCTTCTCGACCGCCTGGTTGAGGGTCAGGCCCTGCACGGCTTCGTCGTCGAGATTCGTGATGATGTCGTTGGCCTGGATGCCGGCCTTCGAGGCCGGGGTATCGTCGATCGGCGACACCACCTTGATCAGGCCGTCCTCCATGGTGACCTCGATGCCGAGGCCGCCGAACTCGCCGCGGGTCTGCACCTGCATGTCACGGAAGCTCTTGGCATCCATGTAGCTCGAATGCGGATCGAGGCCGGACAGCATGCCGCTGATCGCCGATTCGACCAGCTTCGAATCGTCGGGCTTCTCGACGTAGTCACTGCGCACCCGCTCGAACACGTCGCCGAACAGGTTGAGCTGGCGATAGGTATCGGCGGTCGCAGCGCGCGCGGTCGATCCCATCAACACTGCGCGCGGCTGGGTCGCGAACAAGGTCAATGCCGCACCGGTGGCCGCGCTCAGGAGAATTACCGAAGTCTTACGCATCATCCGCGTACCTTTTCGCCTTCATTTGCGGCCCACCATGGGCCTGGATCGATTGGAGTGCCGTCCTTGCGGAACTCGACATAGAGCACTGGTTGACTCGCATTCGTTGCGAGAATGGAGGCGACCTGGGAGGTGGACCCCATTGTCGCGACCGGCTCTCCCGTCTGAACAAACTGCCCGATGTTGACGGAAATGCGCTCCATCCCGGCGATCAAGACATGATACCCGCCACCCGCGTTAAGGATCAAGAGTTGTCCGTAGCTGCGGAAGGGGCCGGCATAAACAACCCAGCCATCACACGGGGTTGTGACCTGGGCGCCCGGACGGGTTGACAAGGAAATGCCTTTATCCGAGCCGCCGGCGCCGTCAGACGCGCCGAATTCGCGAATCTTGGTGCCGTTGACGGGGAAAGCGAGCATGCCCTTGCTGGATGCGAAGGCGATCGCCGGCGCCTTGCGTCCGGGATTGCGCAGCGCATTTGCGTCGGGCTTGCTGTTGACCGGAACGCCCTGCAGGCTCGCCGTCGACGCCGCCTTGGCGGCGCTCTTGAGATCGAGCTCCATCGTCGTGATCAGGCCCTGCAGCGAATCGATCTGCTGCGCCAGCACCGCGGCGCGGGCGCTTTCGGCCTCCATGTCCTTCTCGGCGGACGCCTGCTTGCGCTGGCGCTCCTCGACCAGGGCGGCGAGGCGCGTCTGATCGGTGCGCAGCTTGTCGCGGTCCCCTGCGAGCTTGTCGCGCTCGGAGGCGATGGTCTTGCGGATCGCGACGAGTTCGCCGAGATCGGTGGAGAGCTTCTCGGCCCGGCTGCGCATTTCCGGAACGACAGCGCCGAGCAGCATGGCGGTGCGCAGCGACTGCAGCGCATCCTCGGGGCGGACGAGCAGGGCAGGCGGCGACCGCCGGCCGGCGCGCTGCAGCGCGGCCAGCACCTCGATGATCTCCGTCCGCCGCGCCTCCAGGGAATTGCGCAGATCCTGCTCACGGCCGTCGAGGCCGCGCAGCCGGATTTCAGCCTCGCCGACCCGGGTCTCCACCGTGCGCACCTGCGCCGCGACGTCGATCAGCTGCTGATTGAGTTTGCCACGGTCCTCGCCGAGCGCGGCGATATCGGCCTTCAGGCGATCCTGGGCCTCGGCGGCCGCCTTCTGGGCGGCACGGGCGGCTTCCAGCTCCTGCTCGCGCTGCTTGAGCTGTTCGGGCGTGGGCGGTGGCGTTGGCGACGCGGTCCCGCCGATGGACGGCCGAAGTCCGGTCTGCGCCGCAGCCGGTGCGATCGGAAGGATCATCAGCAGCGCGATCAGCGACGCGTGGCGCGCCCGGCGGCGGCGGCCGGTTGTCGAGGAGCGAGAGGGGGGCCGCGCGGCGAACATCGAATCCTTATTGTGCTCCCGGCGTCCCTGATTCAAGCGCGGTGATAGGGGTGGCCGGCCAGGATCGTAGCAGTACGGTAAATCTGCTCGAGCAGCAGGACGCGGACGATCTGGTGCGGCCAGGTCGCAGCGCCGAACGCGACCCCGAGCTTGGCTCTGCGCCGGAATTCAGGCGAAAGTCCGTCGGCGCCGCCGATGACGAAGGCCGCGGCGGGAATGCCCTCGTCGCGCCAGCGTCCGAGATGGCCCGCAAAAGTTGTGCTGTCGATGTTCTGTCCACGCTCATCCAGGCAAACGAGCACGGCCTTGTCGGGAATGGCGGCGCCGATCGCGGCGGCTTCCTCGGCCATGCGGGTCGCGGCGTCGCGCGCGCGGCTTTCCGGGATTTCATGGATGTCGAGGCCGCGGAAGCCGAGCTTGCGGCCGATGTCGTCGAAACGCTCGCGGTAGCGCTCCGCGAGCTCCCGCTCCGGACCCTGCTTCAACCGGCCGATGGCGACCACGATCAGGCGCATGCGCACGCCCTAGCACGTGCGCGTTGCGATTCGCACCGTTCGCCGCGGCCGGCCGGCTAGACCGTCTTGGCCGGGTTCGGCCCCTGCGTCCACAACCGCTCCAGGTTGTAGAACTCACGGACCTCGGGCCTGAACACGTGCACGATCACGTCGCCGGAATCGATCAGCACCCAATCGCAATTGGGCAAGCCCTCGACGTGGAGCTTCTTGGCTCCGGCTTCCTTCAGGCCTTTGGCGACGTTTTCCGCGATCGATCCGACGTGCCGGTTCGAGCGACCCGTGGTGATGACCATGTAGTCGGAGTACGCCGATTTGCCGTGCAGGTCGATGGTGACCGTCTCCTCCGCCTTCATGTCCTCGAGGCGGGAGAGGATCGTGCGCAGAGTCTTGTCTGCGTCAGGCTTGTCGGCGTCGGGGTGCGCCTGCAAGGCCGCATCTTGGGTCGAAGCGTTACGCGCAGACTTGGCAACAGATTTGGCAGAAGCCGATTTCGAACTCGTTGCCTTCGTCTTGGGTAAGGCCGACTTGGACAATACAGATGTGGTCAGGGACCATTCCTTTCACTGTATCGCAGGCCGAATCCATCACGGCCTGCAGACCATACTAGGCATGTGGGGTGAATGGTTTCAACAATCCAGTCCCCCCGGTGTTCTGGTCCGGCCATCCAGCATCCTCCCGTCTCGGACCGCGACGGGTCGCTTACGCCATGCACATCCGGTGCCGTGAAGACCCCGCCCGTGCCGCGTCTCTCAGAACGACTTCCAACTGCCATCCGGGTTCCTCAGTCCGGTGGACGACAGGCTCATCTTCAGTCCGGTCAGATAGACCCAGGCGGGGGCGGATCGGCCCGCGAGCTGGCTCGCCTGCGCCTCCGGAATGCGATACCGCGCGAGCGCGCGGGCGGCGGGCGCGTTCAGGGCGCGGAAGCTGCGGGGCGGCCGATCGACCACGGCAATCGGCACCTGGGCCGCGATGTGCTGCCATTTCTGCCAGCGATGGAACTGCGCGAGATTGTCGGCGCCCATGATCCACACGAAGCGCAGACGCGACGCGCGCCGGCGCAGATAATCGATCGTGTCGGCAGTGTAGCGGGTGCCGATGACGGATTCGAGACAGCTGATCTCGATGCGCGGATCGGCGGCCACCTTGCGCGCCGCAGCGGCCCGCTCGGCCAGCGCATGCAGCCCGCTGACGTCCTTGAGCGGATTGCCGGGGGTCACCAGCCACCACACGCGGTCGAGCTGCAGCCGTTTGAGCGCAAACAGGCTGATCGCGCGATGCGCCTGGTGCGGCGGATTGAACGAGCCCCCGAGCAGGCCGATGCGCATGCCGTCGCTGGACGGCGGTAGCGCCTGGCGGATCGCCATGCGCAGGGCGGTGTCGTCGGTCACGTCTGTCACCGCCTGCTACTCCCGCAACTCAACCACAGGCTGTCGCGGTCATGGCCGCGTCTGACCGGTGCCGTGAATGCGGTATTTGAAGCTCGTCAGCTGCTCGACGCCGACCGGCCCGCGCGCATGAAACTTGCCCGTGGCGATGCCGATCTCAGCGCCGAAGCCGAACTCGCCGCCATCGGCGAATTGCGTCGAGGCGTTGTGCAGCACGATCGCCGAGTCGACCTCGTTGAGGAACTTGTCGGCCACGGCGTTGTCGTTGGTGACGATCGCATCGGTGTGGTGCGAGCCGTGCGCGTGGATATGCGCGATCGCGCCGTCGACGCCGTCCACCACCTTCGCGGCGATGATCGCGTCGAGATACTCGGTGTCCCAATCCTCGTTGCTGGCCGGCGTCACCCGCGCATCGGCCGCGCGCACGGCGTCGTCGCCGCGCACCTCGCAGCCGGCGCCGATCAGCATGTCGACCAGCGGCTGGATCTTGTCCTGCGACGCCCGGTCGATCAGCAGGGTCTCGGCCGCGCCGCACACGCCGGTGCGCCGCATCTTGGCGTTCAGCACGATCGACTTCGCCATGTCGAGATCGGCGGCGCCGTCGACATAGACGTGGTTGACGCCCTCGAGATGCGCGAACACCGGCACGCGCGCCTCGGCCTCGACGCGCGCGACGAGGCTCTTGCCCCCGCGCGGCACGATGACGTCGACACCGCCGTTGAGGCCCGACAGCAGCAGGCCCACGGCCGCGCGATCGCGCGTCGGCACCAGGGTGATCGCCGCCTCCGGCAGGCCGGCTTCGCGCAGGCCGTCGACCAGGCATTCATGGATCGCGCGGCAGGAGCGGAACGAGTCCGAGCCGCCGCGCAGGATCACGGCATTGCCGGACTTCAGGCACAGCACGCCGGCGTCAGCCGCGACATTGGGGCGGCTCTCGAAGATCACGCCGATGACGCCGAGCGGCACCCGCACGCGCTCGATGGTCATGCCGTTCGGCCGCTGCCAGCTCTCGGTGACGACGCCCACGGGATCGGCGACGCCGCGCACCACCGCAATCCCGTCGGCCATGCCGGCGACGCGCGCCGGCGTCAACGTGAGACGGTCGACGAACGACGCCGCCATGCCGCCTGCCTTAGCCTCGGCGACATCTTCGGCATTGGCCGCAATGATCGCATCCGCGCGAGCGCGGATCAGCCGCTCCATCGCCTCCAGCGCCCGGTTCTTCTGCTCGGCCGGCGCCAGCGCCAGCAACCGCGCGGCCGCGCGCGCCTGCTGGGCGAGGTCGTTCATCAGCGCGGGCAGATCGGCGCTGCCGTCGATGGCTTTGAGAGGCGCGGTCATGGGCGGTTCAACCTTGAAGCAAGGCTCTCCAGTAGCACGGAAAGCGGCCATTTGCGAACGTCAGCGGCTGGGCTCTAAGCCGGACCCGCTCCCGCCGGCCCGATGACCAGGTCGTCGCGGTGGATCATCTCGGCTCGTCCCGACATGCCAAGAAGGACCGCGACATCTGGCGACGACCGGCCCTTGATGCGCTCGGCGTCATCCGCGTCGTAGGCGACCAGGCCGCGGCCGATCTCGTGGGTATCCGGGCCGCGCACCACCACGGCATCGCCGCGGGCGAACTGGCCCTCGACCTTGATCACGCCGGCCGGCAGCAGGCTCTTGCCGGCGCGCAGAGCGGCGACGGCACCGGCGTCGATCGTCAGCGTGCCCTTCGGCTCCAGCGATCCCGCGATCCAGCGTTTGCGCGAGGTGACCGGATTGGCCGGGGTGAGGAACCAGGTGCAGCGCCCGCCATTGGCGATCGCTGCCAGCGGATGCTCGATCTTGCCGGAGGCGATCAGCATGTGGGTGCCGCCCGTCGTCGCGATCTTCGCGGCCTCGATCTTGGTCTTCATGCCGCCGCGGGAGAATTCCGACGCCGCGCCGCCGGCGATGCCCTCGATATCGGCGGTGATGCTCTCGACCACCGGGATCAGCTTGGCGTTCGGATCCTGCGCGGGCGGGGCGGTGTAAAGGCCGTCGATATCCGACAGCAGCACCAAGAGGTCGGCGCTTGCCATGGTGGCGACGCGGGCGGCGAGCCGGTCATTGTCGCCGTAGCGGATCTCGGCGGTCGCGACCGTGTCGTTCTCGTTGATGACCGGCACCGCGCGCCATTCCAGCAGTTTTGCGATGGTGGAGCGCGCATTGAGATAGCGGCGGCGCTCCTCAGTGTCCTGCAAGGTCACCAGGATCTGGCCGGCGCCGATGCCGTGCGCGCCCAGCACCTCCGACCAGATCCGCGCCAGCGCGATCTGCCCGACCGCGGCCGCAGCCTGGCTCTCCTCCAGCTTCAGTGGCCCGCGCGGCAGCTTCAGCCGGCTGCGGCCGAGCGCGATCGAGCCGGACGACACCACCAGCAGCTCGCAGCCGCGGCCGTGCAGCCGGGCGATGTCGGCGGCCAGCGCGGTCAGCCAGGAGGCGCGGACCTCGCCGGCCTCGGAATCGACCAGCAGCGACGAGCCGACCTTGACGACGATGCGGCGGAAATTTTCGAGACGGGGAGCCATGGCGTAGGTTCGGTCGGGGTCAGCTGCTTCGGATAGGTATCAATGGATCAAGGCAGGTCGTCGCCGCGACGCGGGTGTCCTCCCCTCCCCCTTGCGGGGAGGGGTCGGGGGTGGGGGTCCACACGGCAAGACCGTTGTTGGGGTACCCCCCTCCCCAACCCTCCCCCACAAGGGGGGAGGGAGCGCACCGAATGCGCGGTGAGGGCCTTCGAAAATCCGGTTGAATGCCGCCAGCAGATTTCAGGGTGAGCCAGCGGAACGTCGATGCGACTTATGCGACGGCCGCGGCCCGCGAAGCAAGCTCGCGGCGAGGGATCAGCCCTGCGGTGGCGTCGGCGCCGCCCATGGCTCCTCGGTCGCGGCGTTCTCGACCGCGTTCTTGGCCTTGTTCGACACCGGCTGCTCGCTGATCACGTCGGCAAGCTTGCGCAACGCGTCCTTCACGCCCTCACCGGTCGCGCCGGAGATCAGCAGCGGCGTCTTCTTGGCGGCGCGCTTCAACCGGTCGCGCTGCTTCTTCAGCTCGTCCGGATCGACCGCGTCGATCTTGTTGAGCGCGACGATCTCGACCTTGTCGGTCAGCTCGCCGCCATAGGCCTCGAGTTCGTGCCGCACCGTCTTGTACGCTTTGCCGGCATGCTCGCAGGTGGCATCGACCAGGTGCAGCAGCACGCGGCAGCGCTCGACATGGCCGAGGAAGCGGTCACCGAGGCCGGCGCCCTCATGGGCGCCCTCGATCAGGCCGGGAATGTCGGCCAGCACGAATTCGCGACCGTCGGCATTCACGACGCCGAGCTGCGGGTGCAGGGTGGTGAACGGATAATCGGCGATCTTCGGCTTGGCCGCCGAGACCTTGGACAGGAAGGTCGACTTGCCGGCATTCGGCAGGCCGACCAGGCCCGCATCGGCGATCAGCTTCATGCGCAGCCAGATCCAGCGCTCCTCGCCGGGCTGGCCGGGATTGGCGTGGCGCGGCGCGCGGTTGGTCGGCGACTTGAAATGCGCGTTGCCGAAGCCGCCATTACCGCCCTCGGCCAGCACGAAGCGCTCGCCGACCGCGGTGAAGTCGTGGATCAGCGTCTCGCGATCCTCGTCGAAGATCTGGGTGCCGACGGGAACCTTGAGCACCACGGACTTGCCGCCGGCGCCGTGGCGGTCCTTGCCCATGCCGTTCTCGCCCTTCTGGGCCTTGAAATGCTGCTGGTAGCGGTAGTCGATCAGGGTGTTGAGGCCGTCGACGGCCTCGATCACGACGTCGCCGCCACGGCCGCCATTGCCGCCGTTCGGCCCGCCGAACTCGATGAACTTCTCGCGCCGGAACGCAACGCAACCGTTGCCGCCGTCGCCGGAGCGCACATAGACCTTGGCTTCATCGAGGAATTTCATGATGCGCCCTACGTAGGCGAGGCGGCCCCCCACGGCAACCGCGGAATGAGGTTAATTCGGCCGGAAGCCTTAATTTCGAGCGGTATCTCCGCGTTGCGCAAGGGCTGGGCGAGCGTTGCGCCGGGGTTGCGGCAGGGCTGCGTCACGCCTTCAGCGGAAGGGCTGGAGCCGGTCAGGCCTGCCTGATAAGGCAGCACCATCATGAGCGTGCTCTCCCGAATCTCCACCGCCACCGACGAGCGTTCGGCGCGGCTGGCCGGCATCGGCCTGATGCTGCTGTCGATCGCGATGTTCTCGTTCGGCGACGCGCTGGGCAAGTTCCTGGTGTCGACCTACTCCGTCGGCCAGCTGCTGTGGCTGCGCGCCTGCGCTGCGCTGCTGCTGCTCGCGCCGTTCATCTGGCGCAACCGCAGTGCCTTCCTGCAGCTCGAGCGCCCGTGGCTGCAGCTGGTGCGCGTGGTTCTCTCGACCCTGGAGGTCGCGGCGTTCTTCCTCGCCACCGTCTATCTGCCGCTCGCCGACGTCATCACCTATTATCTCGCAGGCCCCATCTTCGTCACCGCGCTGTCGGCGCTGGTGCTGCGCGAGCATGTCGGCTGGCGGCGGTGGACCGCGATCCTGATCGGCTTCTGCGGCGTACTGATCGCGCTCAGGCCCTCGGCGCAGACCTTCAGCCTGCCGGCGCTGATCGCGCTCGGCGGCAGCCTGTCCTTCGCGGTGCTGATGCTGATCACGCGCAGCCTGCGCTCAACGCCCGATATCGTGATGGCCTCGTCGCAATTCGTCGGCACCTTCCTGCTGGGTGCCGCGATGTCCGCGTTCGGCTGGGTCACGCCGACCCCCAGCAGCCTGGTGCTGTTCGCGGCCGCCGGCCTGATCTCGGTGACCGCGCTGTTCTGCGTCAACCGCTCGCTGAAGCTGGCGCCGGCCTCGGTGGTCGTGCCGTATCAGTACACGATGATCGTCTGGGCCGTGCTGTTCGGCTTCGCCGTGTTCGGCGACGTGCCGCACCCCGCGACCATCATCGGCGCCATCATCATCATCGGCGCGGGTCTCTACATCTACCTGCGCGAACGCAGCCTGGGGCAGGGCGCGGGCGCGGTGAATCCGCCGGTGTAGCGGCACCCACCGTTGTCGTCCCGGCCTTGAGCCGGGACCCAGACTCCGTGCAGCCTGCGTTGGAGAAGGCTGTGGCTCCAGCGTGATCCCACCACCAACTTCGGTGGCTATGGGTCCCGGCTCAAGGCCGGGACGACAGCTGGGGGGAAGCGGCCGCCTCGGCTAGATTCGCCGCCCCGTCTTGGCCCACGCCTTCAGCGACGCCCACACGCCGCGGGTCAGCCGGAACGCATCGACCGGGGCCGAGGAGCCAAGCACCTCGAAGCGGTGCAGTTCGACGCCGGTCCATTGGAAGCCGCACTTTTCGAGGATGTTGCGCGAGGCAGGGTTGCTGACGCGCGCATGCCCGATCAGCACGGTCTCATCGCTCGTCTCGAAGAAATCGTCGATCGCAGCGCGGGCCGCTTCCGTGCCGAAGCCGCGGCCCCAATGCTCGACCCCGAGCCAGTAGCCGAGCTCCGCACGCCCTGACGCCGGCCGGTTGATGCCGACCATGCCGATCGGCGCATCGAGATGCTCGATCACGAACGCGGTCTCGCCGCTCTGCTCCAGCGCGCGCACGAAGCGGGCGGCATCGACCTCGGAATAGGGATGCGGCAGCCGGCGGGTGTTCTCCGCAATGCGCCGGTCATTGGCGAGCCGGGCGATCGCTGTCACGTCGGCGAGCACCGGCGGACGCAGGGTCAGCCGGGGTGTCTCGAGGACGCAAGGTCTCGCCTCGCGCAAGGTGGGAGTGGTGATGTCCTGCAGCATGTCGGGCTCCATCGACGCTTCGGGATCAATCGATCAGCGAAAATGAAAAGGGGAGGCCGGTTGTCCCGCCTCCCCTGGAGCCATCTGGCGCTCCGCCGGTTCGTCAGGACCCGGCGGACGCGAATTGTTCCACCGTATGTTACTCAGCGGCTTCGGCGAGTACCGGGCGTACCGAGATGAACGTGCGGTTGGCACGGTCATGGAACTCGACGACGCCCTCGATTTTGGCGAACAGGGTGTGGTCCGTGCCCATGCCGACGTTCAGGCCGGGATGCCAGGTCGTGCCGCGCTGACGCGCAATGATGTTGCCGGGAATCACGCGCTCGCCGCCGAACGCCTTGATGCCGAGACGCTTGCCCTTGGAGTCGCGTCCGTTGCGGGATGAACCGCCTGCCTTTTTATGAGCCATCGCTCGTCTCCGATCTCGAGGATCACCATTAGCGCGATTCCGCTAAGGGATCATTCACAATTGCAGGGCGCGGACGAAAAATCCGCGCGATGAAGGTTTGAAGCAGATGCGGCGCGCCGTTGCGCACCGGCACGCTTACTCGGCGGCGTCGGCCGCCGGGGCTTCCGCCTTGGCCTTCTTCGGGCGCGGGCCCTTGGTCGGCTTGGCGTTGTCGGTCAGGATCTCCGAGACGCGGATCAGCGTCAGCTCGTCCCGGTAGCCGCGCTTGCGGCGGGAATTCTTGCGGCGGCGCTTCTTGAACGCGATGACCTTGGGGCCGCGCTTGTGGTCCAGCACCTCGACGGCTACGGACGCGCCGGCCACCGCCGGAATGCCCAGCACCGGGGTGTCGCCACCGACCACCAGCACCTCGTTCAGCTGCACGATCGTGCCGGGTTCACCGTCGATCTTGCCAATCTCGAGCACATCATCCGGGGCGACGCGGTATTGCTTGCCGCCGGTCTTGATGACTGCGAACATCGTTCTCATCCTTCGTGTTCGATCCCGGCCTCGGTGCGCTGTCGCCCCGGGTCGGCTTCTTGTTCAGTCGTTATGGTTCATGTGATCCGGCCCGATCGGGGCCGGCAGTCGCGCCCGAGGCTCAAGACCTCAAAAATGGGCGCAACGACAATCGGCGCGAGAAGCTCGCGCCGGTCGATCGGGCGCTTATAGCCGCCTGCAAGCCTGAGTCAAGGTGAACGAGCGTCCGAAACCATCGGTTTCGTCCGCCGTTGTCGTTCACACAAGGCAACAGGGCAGGGACCATATGGCCGACGACGTCATGACCACCACGGGCATCGCCCGTCACGGCGCCGCGCGGCTGCCGTCGGTCGAGATCGACAGCTTCAATATCGAAATCAAGGACGAGGACGGCTTCCTCGGCGACCGCGCCTCCAAGGGCGCCTTCCGCAAGATCCTGGAGCGCTGGCGCAAACCGTTGCGCAAATCCGGCAAGGACCCGTTCGGCGACGAGGACAGCGAGACCATCAGCAAGAAGGCGCTGGACGCGATCCTGGTCGGCGACGACACCGAGGCCTCGGCCGTGGTGCATTCGGCGATCGAGGAGTTCGCCCAGGAACTCGCCCACGTCACCCGCCGTTTCCTGCGCACCAAGGCCTGGGCCAAGACCGAATGCATCGTGGTCGGCGGCGGCTTTCGCGATTCCCGCCTCGGCGAACTGGCGATCGCCCGCACCGAGATCATCCTCAAGGACGAGGGTTTTGGCGTCGAGCTGGAGCCGATCCGCTACCACCCCGATGATGCCGGCCTGATCGGCGCGCTGCATCTGGCGCCGTCCTGGATCTTCGAGGCCCATGACAGCATCCTCGCCGTCGACATCGGCGGCACCAACATCCGTTGCGGCGTGGTCGAGACCGCCTGGAAGAAGACGCCGGACCTGTCGAAAGCCTCGGTCTGGAAGTCCGAGCTGTGGCGCCATGCCGATGACGAGCCCACGCGCGAGGGCGCGGTGAAGCGGCTCGCCAAGATGCTGAAGGGCCTGATCGAGGAGGCCGACGCCGAGGGGCTCAAGCTGGCGCCGTTCATCGGCATCGCCTGCCCCGGCGTCATCAACGAGGATGGTTCGATCGAGAAGGGCGCGCAGAACCTGCCGGGCAATTGGGAGAGCAGCAAGTTCAACCTGCCGGCCAGCCTGGTCGAGGCGATCCCGATGATCGGCGACCACGACACCGCGGTGCTGATGCACAATGACGGCGTCGTCCAGGGCCTGTCCGAGGTGCCGTTCATGCAGGAGTTCGAGCGCTGGGGCGTCCTGACCATCGGCACCGGCCTCGGCAACGCCCGCTTCACCAACCGCCGCAAGGAGAACGGGCGCAAGGACAAGGACAAGGACGACAAGTCCGAGGATAAGAAGTCGGACGACAAGAAGGCCGCGAAGAAGAAGAAGGATTAGCGCGCGATCCGCCCAGCCCCTGCCTGGTGCAGCATATTGCGCAACATGGGTTCCGCGGCAGCCGCCGCGGCGTCTCGCGGCGCACGGAAAAGTATCGTGCCACCAATCAGATAGCCGAGCGGGGCCGGTAACCTTGACTGGTTAGGTTAAGGAACGGTTTGCGTTGCGGTGCACGCTATCATGCTCCAGGGTCCGCCCGTCGCTCAGGCCGGCCGGATTGACCCCCGTCTCTTCCGTCGGTTTCCCCAAGATGCAGCGACACGGGACCGCCGATATGTGTCAGCGTACGGCGGTCCCACCCGTCTTGGCGGGGCGCCATGCCGCCCGGGCCGTAGCTCGCGCGCCGCATGACACAGCCACCGCATTTCGGTGGGAAATATCGCAATCCCCGCCTTGTCACCCCCGCCGCCGTGCCCTAGAACGGCGCCCGACCCGGGGGCTTCGCCCCTGATTTGCGCCTGGAGAGGTGGCAGAGTGGTTGAATGCACCGCACTCGAAATGCGGCATAGGTGCAAGCCTATCGGGGGTTCGAATCCCTCCCTCTCCGCCACTAAGGTCGCGCGACGAAAAGCCCTCGAAATCAATGTCTTGTAAAACCGTAGGATTAGTTCGGTGGAGCGCCTACAATTGAGTTGTGCCACGCCGCGCATCGATTCTCGACTCGAAGGTAGGGTCGACAGACGGTGCTTCGGGTCAATTTGAATCCTTGCCCTGCAGGTCCGGAGGCGACGGGAAAGCTAGCTCATGAAGCTTCCGACGGCGAAGGGGTTTCAGGTTCCTGACGGCAACGAGATATTGAAGTCGGACATTCCAGCGGTGGCCGAACTGATCGCGCGGACCGCGCGATGGGTCCACCCGGACACATTCCGAGCGCTGCCGGTTTGGGCGCCACACGCCGCACGCGGTCAGCCGCTGTTCGATTCGGAATGGTCACGGCGCTACACGAACACGCGGAAGGCCACCGGGATCACGTCGGAGAAGTTCGAGGGCAACGTGGCCGCGGCGCAGGCTCTGTTCGCCGCGCTCGATGTGCAGTTGCCGCGACCGAAGAACTGGTCGGTCTGCCACATCTGGGGGTACGACGATCCGAATTTTGCCGAGCACACGAGCGTTGTCCGTGACCGACGCTACTTTTCGTGCGTCGCGAACATGGTGTGGCTTCCGACGTCACTGAAAGGCTTCACCGATACGCTGCCGGAGATCAAGGCGATGTTGCGCGTGTGCGCGTTCCACCTGTACGGCTGGACATGCGAACACGAATCCGTTGCTGCGCAGGCGCTTCAGGTGCGTTCGGGATGGATTCCGTTGGACTACCCGAAGGACTGGCCGGACGGATCCGGAGAGGTTGTCCTGCCTCCTGGCACCGCACCTTTCACGCCCCGGGTCGAGCAAAAGATCTCAAAAAGGAAGGCAGCGATCCGATACGCCCTCTCGAACGCTTCCTACCTCAACTACCCCCGGGACGAAGTCGCGGAAGTTCTGCAGTTCTGGAAGATCGATCTCGGATGACGGTACACTGCGAGCGCGAAGTTCAGTGTTCGGTGGGGCGCGCCGTTTCGACGAGCTTCTTCACCGTCTTCAGATGCTCCCGAAACGGCGTCGGACTACCTCGGCTAAGGCCAGGCCGACAACGCACTTGCTGCGCGGAAGGGTCGATCGTCATCTTATGCCGTTCGACTAAAGTAAGCTAGGTGAACGAGGCCGAGGACACGCTGCCGCTCCACAGTGCGAGAACCAGCACGGCCGAAGCGGTGATGAAGAATTTCCGAGCGATGTATCGTGTCAACATTTTCGCCCCGTAAGGTTCGACCTGAGCGCCAGTGTACTAAGAATAGGATGCTCGGCCAGAACAGGGCGTACCCCCCGGCCGGCCGTCAGACCATCTTGCGACGTGGCCGGATGCCGCCTGCACGTCGGTCGATCAGCAACGTTCCGTCCAATCCGTGGGACACCTCTTCGGTGCGGCGCTCTCGATAGTGGCTCGCACGATGATCGAGAATTTCGAACACTTCGTCTCGCCTCTGTTTGCGCTCGGATGCCGACGCGGGCTCTTGCCCGGCGGCCGCGCTCAGCACCTTCTTGTCGATCGCGAAGAATACGCCGTTGTCGATCTCACGCCCGACGTAGCCTTCGCCCACGGCTTCCGGCAGCTCGGCGTTCTCGCCATCGAGAAAAAATGCATAGGCCTTCGTGATCATCTCCCACTCGTCGAAGTCGACCGAGACACCAGTTGGCGCTCCTGCGGGATCGACAACCTCCCCTTCTGCGCCCGACGCCTTCAGCATGAAGAACGTCGCGCAGCGGGTCGCAGGTTGAGTGCCGTTGATCGCGCGAAGCGCCGAAACCTGCCCCAGCGCTTTCGCTACTGCGCTCCTTGCGGGCCTGCGGATTCGGCCCTTGCTCTCGAAGACGTGTCTCTCCGCTTTCTTGACGCCGATGAAGTCGGGTCGGCTTTTCGGCGACGGAGTTGAAGCTCCGTTCTTGGGAGGTGCCAAGATAGACGATGTGGCCCACGTGGTCGTCTTCAGTCCGGCGATGTGGACGAGGAACTTAATATCCATCCGATCTTGCGCGAACCAGTGCGTAAAGGCCTCGCCCAACAGGAAGGAGACGCCTACCTTCTCCGTCTGCTCCAGATTGCGGAAGTATTCGGTCGTTTGCAGCGCTCTATCGAGATAGCCGTACGCCATGGCAGACAACATCCGAGTGCGCCAAAGGCCGACCTTGCGTATGGCCTTCTTGCTGCTCGGATATCCCACTGTCAGCAGAGATCGAACGATGTCAGCACGTGTGGCGGTGATGTCCGTCGAGACGTTCAGATGTGCGAAAGCGCCGGTGAATTGCGACGCCACGACCTTGCCCGCCATCATTCCTCCATTTCTGAACCATTGGCCTTCTGCGCCGGGTCCCGCACTGGGGGGCTGTTCAGCCGTTCGACGAGAGATAGTCGTCCCGCCCGACGAGCGCCCCGCTCTAGGCAGACGAGAAGGTTCGTCTTGTCCAACATTCTTCCGATCTGTGCGCGTAGTTCGGCATCGTCGCTGAGCGGTTTCAGGTACGCCGCGGCTCGATCTTCGAATTGTTCCGATAAGAAATCTCCCCGGCCCAAATAGAATAGTGCTTCGAGGTCCGCGGCTTCTCGGCCAGTGATCGTTCCGCTCAGGGCATTGACGCATTCGCGCCTTCTCTTGATGTTCGCTATCAAATCGGCTGATCTGAATCGGCTACCGTGGACAACCTCAGACTCCTTTCCGTCGCGATTGGGGTGGAGGATACGCCACTGCTCGACGACCTGCATCGCCTCGTCGTCGAGAAGACAAGGAAGATCGGTCTCGCCGCCGATCATTCCGTAGAATTCACGGTTAGTCTTGATCGCGTCGATGGCTTTGCTGAACTGGGTGTTGCTAAGCGAGAAGCGCTCTTTCACAGCGTTCTTTGCCCCCATGAAGGCTTCGCTGCTCCATTCGGCGAGCGGCGGCATCATTCCGGCGATTTCGCGAAGGTCGGCGCGCGAACAGCGGGATGTGTAAGTGCTGCTTTTCCGTTCCTGGACCAGATCGATCGTTCGGTTCATCAATCCGATGATGGCCGTCGACAGTTCGTTCAGGCTGTCGCGTATGACGGCGATGTTGGCAAGGGACTCTCCCTTAAGGCTCTTCTCACCGTCACGGTTGACGTGATACCGCAACTCCTGTCCGTCGTCGTCTATTCGGTCGAGGCTAACGACAAAGCGTTCCAGCGTCTTCAGGCCGTCCCGTATCGATTCGTCAGGGATGTTTGCCGCGACCAACTGATCGAAGTGCCCCTTGATGTCGTGGTTGGTCGGATGCTTCTCAGCGACCAGTTCGCAATCGAACAATTGTCCGGAAACGAACTTCAGGACGAGTTCGATGGCGTGGCGTGCGTTGTAGAGGATAGGCAGGACGAGCGTATCGCGCTTGGTCAGCATCTCCTTCTCGATCACCGCGTTGGCGAGTTCGATCGCAGCTTCGAGGTAGCCTTCTAAGTAGTGAAGCTCGTCGCCCTGCGGCCCAATGCAGGCGTTCCAAATGGTGTCGCCGGACAGGCTGAAAAACGGATCTTCGCTCATGCCGTTTGTCCAATTGCTCGCCGATAATATACATACGTAGCGACCGATCTCGACACGCTTTGCGCGCGAACAGCGAAGTCGCAGCCGTTCGACCTTCTTTGATCGCAGCGGAGCCCGTCCGATCGCTCGCTCACGCGTTGCTGGCCAAGAGAGAGCATCCAGGAGCTGTACCGAATTCCTGAACCCGAATCGATGCCGGCTTTCGTCCTTATCCACATCGCCGCCCATACTCGCCCTGAGAGAAAACTCAAGCGGGAGCGAATACTTAACAAATCGGCTTTGAAGGATCTTTGGTTCGGGAGTGTTCGTGCCGCTTCGAGGCCATGCAAGGCTTTTTGGGCGATCGGGGCGAGATTACAAGGCCGTAGTAGCGCTCTATCGGCCACGCCGGCGGCCACCAAGACCCAAATGTCGAGCCGAACTTGTCCAAAGACATCTGAGCAGATCGGGTCACTATGACTGCGGCAGTACCGTGGTTGGGCCGGGTAATGAAACCTCATGGGCTAGATCACTGCGTTTGCGCGCTGGAAAGAAGCCTCGAAGGTCCGGCTTTCGGATACTGAGCTGCGCGTGACGCCGCACGGTCTCCGATGTCTGATTTCGATAAAAATAATTGTATTGCCATTTTTCAGAATTCATGTTCTTCTCCCTCCATCCCGGCTCGCCGAGAGGGGCGCTTCGCGATCGTCACGAGACGTGGGGCCGGAGATGCGGTGGCTGTGAGTTTGCTGCAGCGGGTGTGATGCTCGCCGACGAACGGCAGGCTTGCGGACGTGAAGACGCGTGGTCCTGGCGCCCCGACGCTGGCGCTAAGCCTTCTGGTCATGATGATCCGGGAGGAGACGGTGGCTACCAAGCCGGACACCGGGGAGAGCGCGACATAAGCGTGAAAACCATCGCGCGGGGAATGCCGGGTGATCTCGGCTGAACCTGTGGTGACTGCCGCCTGCTTTTTTTGCTGCAGGCGGGCCAATTTGCTAAAAGACATGGGTTGCGGCCAGCGCCCGGCATTCCCCGCGCCCTCTCATCTTCCGAGGGCGGAACGACCGGCACAACTCGGACGCCATGGCGCCGCGGGACCGCAGCTCTGCGGGCCACTCCCCAGGCATCACGCCGGATTGGAGAACTGGAAACAGCTTTCGCTCGTTTTCTCTCCATGCACTGCCGCTCGTCCTGGAGTTTCACCTGATGAGTTCGACCTCCGACCGCCCGTTGCCCCGCTTCGCCGCCGTGCCGTCGTCGCGGCCGGGGCGGCTGTTGCGGCTTGGCGGGATCGCCGCAGGAATCGCGGGTGGCGTGGTGACGGATGGCTTGCGGCAGCTCGCGCAGGGGCGGCGGCCGGGGTTGCCGGAGCTGCTGCTGGCGCCGGCGCAGGCGATGCGGCTCGCCAGCGGGCTGGCCGGATTGCGCGGCGCGGCGATGAAGCTCGGGCAGATGCTGTCGCTGGATCCAGGGCTGGTGCTGCCGAGGGAGGCCGCGGCGCTGCTGGCGCAGCTGCAGGAGGCGGCGCCGCCGATGCCGCCGCCGCAGCTCGAGCGCGTGCTGGCGCGGGCCTGGGGTGCCGGCTGGCGCGCGCGGTTCAAAAGCTTCGAGATGCGGCCGTTCGCGGCGGCCTCGATCGGCCAGGTGCATCGCGCCGAGACGCTGGACGGCCAGCGCCTCGCCATCAAGGTGCAGTATCCCGGCGTGCGCGCCAGCATCGACAGCGACGTCGACAACATCGCCACGTTGCTGCGCTTGCCCGGCCTGCTGCCGCGCGAGATGGACATCTCGCCGCTGCTGTCCGCCGCCAAGGCGCAGCTGCATGCGGAGGCGGACTATGCCGCGGAGGCCGCGCAGCTCAACGCTTTTAGCGATTTTCTGCGCGACGATCCGCGCTTCCTCGTGCCGACGCCGGTGACGGCGCTGTCGACGCCGGAGGTGCTGGCGATGGCGTTCGTCGACAGCCGGCCCATCGCCTCGCTGGCGACAGCGGCGCCGGCGCAGCGCGACGCCGCGATCACGGCGCTGGTCGAGCTCACGCTGCGCGAGCTGTTCGTGTTCGGCGCGATGCAGACCGATCCCAATCCCGGCAATTTCCGCGTCACGCCGGACGGCGCACGCATCGTGCTGTTGGACTTCGGCGCTGTCAGGCCGATCGCGCCGGAGCTGCAGGTCGCGTTCCGCGCGCTACTGGCGGCCGGGCTCGACGCCGACCGCGCGGCGAGCCGCGCCGCCATGCAGACCATCGGCTATTTCGACGCGGCGACCGCGGCGCGCCACCAGGACGCGATCGTGGAGATGTTCCTGCGCGCGATGGCGCCGCTGCGCCAGCGCGGGCCTTACGACTTTGCGCGGCAGGACCTGCTGGCGGAGCTGCGCGACCGCGGCCTTGCGCTCGGCCTCGACCGCGACCTCATGCATGTGCCGCCGGCGGACACGCTGTTCCTCCACCGCAAGATCGGCGGGCTCTATCTGCTGGCGACGCAGTTGCGCGCGAAAGTGGATTGCGCGGCCTGCGTCGCGCCCTACCGGGCATGACGGCGGGGCGGTAAGCCGTGGCGCCGGCCTCGATCGCGACATGCGCCACGTGCAACGTAAGGCAAGGGACGCGCTTGAATCCGGAGAGCCGCCCTGCAACAACCAGTCTCCTCCTTCTCTCCGCCAGTCCCGCGCGAGTCGGTCCGGCGATTCTCGGATATGACCGGTGACGTCAACCTTCGATCCCATCGCCCTCGATAAGCTCAAGGCGCGTATCCAGGCGCTGCGCGCGAAAACCATCGCCAATGGCTGCACCGAGGACGAGGCGCTGTCGGCCGCCGCCAAGGTCGCCGAGCTGCTCGACCGCCACGACCTGTCGCTGTCCGACATCGAACTCAGGGCCTCGCAATGCGAGCGCAAGGTCTATGAGACCCATCGCAAGAAGCGCATCCCGCTCGACGATTGCATCGGTGCGATCGCGCTGTTCTGCGACTGCCGGGTCTGGCGCGAGAAGAACGCCGCCGGCGAGGCCGCTTACGTGTTCTTCGGCCTGCCCGCGGACATCGAGGTCGCGCATTATCTCGCCGAGCTGATCGACGGCGCGGTGCGCGCCGAGCTCGGCCGCTACAAGACCTCGACGGACTATGCCCGTTTCCGGCACCAGGACCGGCATCTCGCCAACGCGTCGTTCGCGCTCGGCATGATCACCTCGATCGGCGACCGGCTGGTGGCGATGAAGAAGAGCCGCGACCAGGCCAACGAAACCACCGGCCGCGGCCTGGTCGTGCTCAAGACGTCGGTGGTCGACGCCGAGTTCGGCAAGCTCGACCTGAAGCTGCGCAACGCGCGCAGCGGGAGCCGGATGGTGTCGATGGACGCCTATGAAGCCGGCGGCGCCGCGGGCGCGACGCTCGCCATCAATCCGGGAGTCGATCACGCGCAGCCAGCCGGCAAGGCGAAGCGAGGTTGATGGGGCCTCACGCAATGCAGCGCCATAGAGTTGGCGCGCACCGCGCCGCCTCAATTCTTAGTCGCGGTGCCTTTCAGCGCCGTCCACGCGGCCTGGTTGGCTTGGTCGAAGGCCTTGCGGGATTCGCCGAGCGCGGCGCTGAGCACCGACCAGGACGCGCTGCCCGTCTGCTTCAGCGTGTCGAGATGGACGCCGGCCGCCGCGGCGTCGGTCTTGAGCTGCTTCAGCACGGCATCGAGATCGGTCGTCCCGATCGCCGCGGCCTTGGTCGCGGCCTCGCGCAACCGCTCGGCCGAGTCGCTCCAGGCCTTGGCCTGCGCGGCCGCGATGTCCTTGAACGTCGCCCGATATTGTTCGGCCTGCTGTCCTGCGCCGTCGAAATAGGCCTTCATCTGCGCCTCGAAGCCGGCCCAGTGGGCATCGAGCTCGGTCTTCGCGCCGGCCAGTGCGGCTTCGCCGGCCTCCGCATGGGTCTTCAGCAGAACTTCGAGATCGCTGCGGCGCTTCTTGAGGTCAGCGAGCAGGTCGTCCGCCTTGACCTTGGCGGCCGCCTCGGCCTGCGGGGCGCTCACCGCAAGCGAGGCCAGCGCCGCATCCATCTCGTGGAGACGTTCGCGCGTCCAGTTCAGGGTGAGGTTCAGGGTGGTTTGTTCCGGCATCTCGCTCTCCCTCAATGGTCTGACGCTGAGCCTAGGGAAACGTTACCGTATCGTTTTGATATGCATCAAAGCAGCGCGGTCCAGGCGTTCACGTCTTCGTGCCCCACGGATGCGCCATCGCCGGCCTGCGATGCGTCTCCGCGGCGAAATTGCCCTGGCTCGCGCAGGCCGACCAATGTCATCATCGCTCGACGCCCGTGTCACGAGGACAGTCGCAATGACCGGCTCCGAGTTCCGCACCCTTGCTCTGTCGTTCGCCGGCACGACAGCCGCGCCGCATTTCGAGCGCACGGCGTTCAAGCTGCACCGGACGTTCGCCACGCTCGCCGCCGATGGCGCGTCCGCCAATGTGCTGCTGACGCCGGACGAGCAGGAGCATTATGCCGGCCTGCAGCCGGGAGTGTTCCGCCGCGTGCCGAACAAGTGGGGCGACCAGGGCTGGACCACGGTGACGCTGGCGGAAGCCGATGCCGGTCTGCTGCGGACCGTGCTCGACAGCGCGTGGCGCGCGGCACATCCGCCGCAGCGGTCGCGATCCAGAAAGACGCGCTGACTGCGCCGGTCGAAAAAAATCGTCCCACTCGCGAATCCCTTGCGCCGTTCGCCGCCTCTTATGCGCCGAGACATCGGTCTCGATCACAGCGGAGGGATTGTCATGGCATGGGTTCGCAGGAATTTGGCACGGCCGCATCGATGGGCCCGGCTCGCCGTCGGGCTCGGCGCGGCCGCGGTGGCGGTCACGGCCCTGAGCGGAGCGGCGGCCTGGCTGGCGGCGGCTGGCGGTGTCGCCTTCGCGCTGTCAGGGGCGGTCGGCTATTGTCCGGTCTGCGCCGTCATCGGCATCGGCACGGAGACCGCGAGAGGCGGCCGGTCATGAGCGCGATGCCGATCACCGATGAGACCACCTTCGAGGCCGCCCGGCTCGGCGATCGTGACGCCATGGTGCGCCTGCTGACGCTGACGCAGCCGGACATCCGCCGCTATGCCCGGGCGTCGTGCCGGAGTTCGGCCGATTCCGAGGACGCCGCCCAGCAGGCGCTGTGGCTGCTGTCGCGGCATGTCGGCCGCATCCGCGCGGCCGCGGCGCTGTCGTCATGGCTCTATCGCGTGGTCCGCCGCGAATGCATGCGGCTGTCGCGACAGTTCGGCCTGGTCAACGACGCCGATGACGACGCCCTTGTTGCGCGTCTGGCCGCGCGGCCGGAGGCCGAACTGCGGCTCGATCTCGCCGCCGCCTTCGAATCGCTGCCGCCGCATTATCGCGACGTGGTGCTGATGCGCGATCTCAAGGAGATGACGATCGACGAGATCGCGAGCCGGCTCGGCCTGTCCCGGCAGGCCACCAAGGCGCGCCTGCATCGCGCCCGCCAGTTGCTGCGCGAATATCTCGGAGGCTGATCATGACCGACTATCAGAAGCCGTCGGACATCCAGTCGGTGCCCCAACTGGTGGCGCTGGCACCGGCCGAGGCCAAGGCGTTCCTGGCCTTCAATCACGCCTGCGAACGCGCCGACGGCGCCATTCCGCCGAAATATCGCGAGCTGATTTCGCTTGCGGTGGCGCTGACCACGCAATGCGCCTACTGCCTCGACGTGCACACCGCGGCGGCCGTCAAGGCGGGCGCCACGCGCGAGGAGCTGGCGGAGACCGCGATGATCGCGGCCGCCGTGCGCGCCGGCGGCACGCTGGCGCATGCGCTGCTCGCGCTGCGGCTGTTCGACGGGAATGCGCTCAAAGAGAAGGGCTGAGCGGTCTTGCCGTCGATCTCACACCCGCCGCCCCACCATCAGCAGGATGCCGCCGAGTTGCGGCAGCAGCGCCAGCAGAATCAGGCGCAGCATCGCGAAATCGTCCGCGGACGGCGTCAGCCGCCCTTGCGTGACCCACGCCACCAGCTTGATCGCAGCCTGGGTCTGCGGATCGGCAGTCTGGCTCACCGTGGCCATCGCCGCGTCCAGCGCCTGGCGGCGCTCCGCCACGGCGGCCTCGCGCTCGCGACAGAACTTGCCGACGCCGCCCTTGCACTCGCGGTCGCGCGCGGCCATCGCATCGTTCAGCGCGGTCTGCGCGGTCTGGATGGCGGGCGTCACGCGCGAGGCGCGCGCCAAGGTCACGTCGCTGATGTTGGTGGAGGCGAAGCCGATGCCCGCGGTCAGCGCGAACACGAAGGTCATCAGCCACACCGTCCAGCCGGCCAGCGCCGAGGCGCGGTGCCGCGCATGCCACAGCCGCGCGGTGCAGGTCGGCATCACCAGTGCGACGAGATCGGCAGTCACGCCGATCGCGAGAAACATGGTGCCGGCGGTGCTGTTCGACCCCAGCGAATGCGCGAACCAGCCGTTCATGGCCATGCCGACGGCCGCCAGCGCGAGCGCGGAAAGCTGCAGCAGCACCGAGGAGACGGTGAGGCGCGGGCGTTCGATCTTGGCCGGCGCGATGGGTGCGGTGGCTGGGACGATCTCGCCGTCGATCGGCGGTGCCGTCTCGCGCGGCGCCACCGCGGCAGGCGGCACCGGCGCGGAGATCGCCGCGGCGGCAGCGCTGGCGGCGGCTTCCGTCCGTGGCGTCTCCGCGACAGCGGGCGTTCTCGCCGGCGTCTTCGCAGGCTCGTTCACGAGCTCCAGGAAGTCCGGCATGATCAGCGTCTCGGACGCCAGCATCTCGTCATCGAGCGCGGCTTTGATCTTGTCGGATTTGTCGGCCTTCTCCGCCTTCGGGCGCGGCTTGACGGCCTTGGGACGCTTCGGGCGCGGCTTGGCCGTCTTCGGCTCTCGCCAGGGAATGATCGACGCGACGGACTCTTCAGCCATCGGGGCTGCTCCAGCGGTTGGCGATGGGCACGAGTCTGCGTTTGCACGCAACGCTCATCGCGCCGGCATCGGGGCACATCAAATCGGGAGGTGAGCAGAGCGGCCCGAGGAAGACGGGCCCAGTTTCTTGCGGCCTGGCTGGCGTCGCGCGAAGAAATCGTTGGCGTCTCACGCGCCCGCACCGCCGATGATGCGGTGGGCTGCGGTCACAGGCGCCACGTAATGAGGCGGCGCCCGGAAAGTTTTGGTCGCGCGGGGCCGGGCAGGTCAGCCGTGCGCCCAACACCCTTGTTCTTAACCAATGGTTAACACGGATTCGCCGGTTTCGAAACCGCGTGGCGCGTGTAGGGCGAACAGCAGTTGTGAAGAGTAGCGACCTGCGTCTTTGGAGTCACAACCGGCAGCTGAGCAATCGCGTCGGGGTCCGGACTTACGCGCGCAAGCGGCAGCCTCGTGCGATCATCGAACGAAACGTCATGGCCGCGACCTATTGACGTCGTCCGAGGTCCTCGCCGAGGCCCTCTGTGCCGCCTAGCGCGGGACAAGTATGGGTGTGCTGCCACTGAGGGAGTGACGTTCGTTGACGGTTGTCAGCACGAGTACGAGGTTTGCAATGTCGAAGCTTACGCCGGCCCCGCCGACCTTCTTGAACTCCGGCAGCGGGATGGGGTGGGCGCGGTCGCCTGGGCCGATCCGGTAAAGGCCGTCATGGCCCACTGCGAGCAGATCCTCACCTTGACGCTGCAGCCCGAAGAAGGCGGTCGTATGCTGCGGAATCGATCCGATCCGCCCATTCGTGTCTCTGACGATCTGCTCCGGGATTTGGCGTTCGTAGAGCAGCCGAACCTGGTCGTGGCAGACCTCCACGAGCTGTCCAGATGCGAACATGTGTATGAGGCCGATCGCGGCTGCGACACAGTCCGGCTTCCAGGGCACGGTGGCGATGCCATTCACAGGGGAGTCGAGCCGGCCGACATCGGACACCACACCGGTCGCGCGATCGATACGCTGCAGGCCACCGCCAAACTCGCCCGCGTTGTAGCCGACGAAGACATATTCCGGCGTGACCAGGACGGCCTCGACCGGCCAGTGCTTCAGCGGCTTCGCGGGGCCTGATCCGAGCTGGTAAAGGTAGGTCAGCGGAAGGGGAAAGGCCGCTTGGGCTTGCTGCTCGTCCAATGGCTTCGACGGATCGAACAGCGGCTGCGAGATGGCGGAGAACGGCAGGGTGAGAGCCGTCTCGGATTGTTGTCCGTCGGTGAAATCGATCAATCGACTGTCGGTTAGCACAATGTTTGAAGCCGCGGCCACCAGCGCATCTCCCCGCGACACGATTTCGGCAACGACCTCCCAATCGTTGTCGCTCCAGCGGCGCACCGTCCACCGTCCGTTCGGCACGAGTGGTGCGTAGGACGCCCAGGGGCAGGTCACGATCGCTGCCCGCCCATCCTGCACGAACAGCGTCATCACCCGATCCGGCGTCGCCACGTCAGTCCGCTGGCCGCCTTCCGCGATGCTTGACAGCCGGCCGCCACTGCTGAGCAGCCAGAGCCGTTCGTCGGCAAAGACGGCGCGCTGGATCCGCGCGTCCGGTTTGGCACGCGGCGGCTCCGTCGCAGAGCCATGACCGGCGTGGAGGGCGACCAGCGCAAGGGCTGCCGCGGCCCATCTGGTCACGATGCTGTTCAAGATGCGGGTCCCCAAGCTATTTGTTATTCTACGCCACATCCCCCGTCATTCCGGGGCAAGGCCGGTAGGCCTTGAACCCGGAATCCCGAGATTGGCTCGCGACCGTTCTCAACAATCTCGAGATTCCGGGTTCAATCGTCAATGCGAAGGCGCTTCGCGGCGCACCGACGATTGCCCCGGAATGACGGCCAAATTCGCAGCCGGTTCGCACCTCTGGAGGTATTTGGTATCACGCGGCGCCATCTGTTGAGGGCAGAGCCGCCGGTGACGACTGCCGCCACCGATGCGTCGCCATCGGCCCTCGATTTTCATCGCGCCGCATCAGTGCTAGCCTCGCGCGATGCAATGCCCCTGCGGATCACCGCTTCCCTTCGATCGCTGCTGCGGTCCCTATTTGAATGGCGATGTCTCGCCGCCAACCGCTGAAGCCCTGATGCGCTCGCGCTACACGGCCTATACGCGCGGCGACATCGGCTACATCGAAGCCACGCTCGCGGCCGACCGGCGCGGCGCCTTCGATGCCGCCGCCGCGAAGGGCTGGGCGACGCGTGCGACCTGGGTCGGTCTGCGCGTGGTCTCGACGGCGCGCGGGCAGGAGAACGACGCCGACGGTGTCGTCAGCTTCGTTGCAACCTATCGCGAGGGCGGCAAGACGATCGAGCATCACGAGGTCTCGCAATTCCGTCGCGATGGTGACGGCGCCTGGCGCTTCGTCGAGGGCGAGACGCGGGCGGTGGTCAGCGAGCCGAAGCGGGCAGCTGCGCCGGCCAAGGTCGGACGCAACGAGCCATGTCCATGCGGCAGTGGGAAGAAATACAAATTCTGCTGCGGGCGTTGAGCTGCGCTGGGCGTTCGGTTCGGAACAGGCGAAATTTCACGTTGGCATGTTCAGAAGTTGCGGTTTGATCCCCGTATCTCGTTCTCGTGCCGAGGGGCCTGAGCGTCATCACGATACGCGGGGGCGGGGAGCGTGGCCGCGGCCTCTCCGGTGCGCTTGCGCATGACGGCCGGCAGTTCGCGGACGGTCAAGCCGTGTGGTCCTGGCGCCCTCGCATTTGCGAGCGCGAACGAGAAGCAAGAGATCGGGCCCGTCCGGCGCGGCATCGATGATGCCGGCTGCCCTGGTGTGGCCGGCTGATGTCTAATCATTTCGAATGTTTGTCCTGTTGCGGCGCCTCGTTGCGAACATCGTGGAGCACGTCTCCGCATCGCCTTGACTCCGCCCAACCGGGCTGGCCTAGAAGGACGTAGTTCCCAACGAGGATGGTATCAGGTGGCGGAGTTGGACGACGAAGTCATGCAGCACGCGAGACCGCCGGCTGCAGCAATCCAGACGCCGGCGCAACAGGCCTTGTCGCCGCGCAAGGCCGCCATCCTCGACCATGCCAACCGCTTCGCGGACGAGCGTGCGGGCTGGCGCGACAAGGCCGCGTTCTTCCACGGCGAGGACGAGTGCTATCTGCGTTTCCTGATTCCGCCGGGCAGCCGCGTGCTGGAGATCGGCTGCGGCCTCGGGGATACCCTGGCCGCGCTGGCGCCGTCCTACGGGGTCGGCATCGACTTCAGCGAGGCGCAGATCGCGATCGCGCGCGCCCGCCATCCCGATCTCACCTTCGTCGCCGGCGATGCCGAGGATCCGGCGACGCTCGCGGCCGTCACAGGCCCGTTCGATGCGATCCTGGTGCTCGACACAATCGGCTCGCTGGATGATTGCCAGCAGTTCATCGAACAGTTGCATCCGCTGTGCACGCGCGAGACCCGGCTCGTCATCGGCTACTTCTCGCACCTCTGGTATCCGCTGCTGAAGGCCGCGGAGGCGATGGGCTGGCGCATGCCACAGCCGGAGCAAAACGTGCTGTCGCCGGCGGATCTGCGCAATCTTGCGGTCCTCGCCGACTTCGATCCGGTGAAATCGGAGCAGCGCGTGCTGTCGCCGCTGCGGCTCTATGGCGTCGGCCGCTTCGCCAACCGTTTCCTCAGCGTGCTGCCCGGCCTGCGGGCGCTGTCGCTGCGGCATTACGTCGTGGCGAGGTCGATGCGCGCCGTCGGCGACGACGTCCGCTCGGCCACCGTCGTGATCCCTGCGCGCAACGAGCGCGGCAACATCGAGCCGGCGGTGCAGCGCATCGCCGCGTTTTGCCAGGATATCGAGATCATCTTCATCGAGGGCCACAGCAGGGACGGCACCTATGAGGAGATGGAGCGGGTCCGTGCGGCCTTCCCGGATCACGACATCAAGCTGATGCGCCAGCCCGGCAAGGGCAAGGCGGATGCGGTGTTCACCGCGTTCGACGCCGCCCGCGGCGACGTGCTGATGATCCTCGATGCCGACCTCACGATGCCGCCGGAGCAGTTGCCGAAATTCTTCGAGGCGCTGCGCTCGGGCAAGGGCGAGTTCATCAACGGCTCGCGCCTGGTCTATCCGATGGACGAGGGCGCGATGCGCTTCCTCAACCTGATCGCCAACAAGACGTTCTCCTATCTGTTCTCCTGGCTGTTGAACCAGCGCTACACTGACACGCTGTGCGGCACCAAGGTGCTCCGCCGCAGCGACTATCTCAGGCTCAAGGCCGGCAAGGCCTATTTCGGCGATTTCGATCCGTTCGGCGATTTCGACCTGATCTTCGGCGCCTCGAAACTGAACCTCAAGACCATCGACCTGCCGATCCGCTACGCCGCGCGCAGCTACGGCGAAACCCAGATCTCCCGCTTCCGCCACGGCTGGATGCTGTTGAAGATGGTCGTGTTCGCGTTCTTCAAGATCAAGGCGATCTGAGCATGGCGGGCGCGATGCGCGCGACACCGTCGCGGTTGGACGTGACATCGTGCGTCGTTTGCGGCGCGCCCGCTCGCCTGGCTTGTGCGATGTCGGCATGATCAAGAGCAAGGACCCGCTCGACCGCCTGACCCCGTTCGGCTGGCGCGGCGGCGTCGCGATCGTGCTGCTGATCTCCATCGTCTCGTTCGTCGCCGCCGGCTATTTCACCGTCTATTGGCGCAATGCCGACATGGACTTCATGGTGATCTACAACGCGCTTGCCATGAACGACGGCGGCGCGCAGGCGTTCTTCGATCACCCGGCCTACCTCACCATCCTCTCGGTCAAGGCCTGGTTCGCCGGTCTTCACCGTCTTGGCCTGCTCGATGCCTGGACCTTGTCGGCGATCCCGCCGGCGTCGGATCGCGCCGCGTTCGACGCGGCCATGACATCCGCGGTCCATGCCGGGCGCGTCGCCGCGCTGCTCACCGCGAGCGGCATTCTCATCGCTTTCGCCGCTCTGGCGCGCCGTCTCGTGTCGGACTGGCGCATCGCCATGCTCGCCGTGACCGCCTTCGCATTCTCCGGCGGCGTGCAGATGCATCTGCGCATCCTGCGCAGCGAGATGATCGCCGCGTCGTTCTGCATCCTCGCTTTGATGCTGCTGATCATCGCCGCGCGCCGCGCCGGTCCCGCGCGCCCGCTCGTGGTCGGACTGGCCGCGCTGCTCTGCATGCTCGGGCTCACCAACAAGGTGCATGCGATCCTGCTCATCGCCGCGATCCCCGTTCTCTTGCTACCGTTCGGCTGCGAGACGAGTGCCAGCGTCGCGTTCTGGCGGACGTCGCGGGCCTGGGCGGCCGTGCTGGCCGCCGCTCTCGCGGCGATCGTCGCGGTGACCGCCGCCTGGCCGTTGCTCGCCACAGGCCTTGCGGCTGTCAACGCCGCCGGGGCCGGCCTCAAGCCGCTGCTGCTGGGGCGTTTCGGCGTCTATCAGGTCGCGCTGCTCGGGGTCATCGCGGCCTGCATGGTCCTGTACGCCCGGCTGTGGCGCGTGAGCGCGGCCGAGACGCTCGCCGCCCTGCTCATGACCGTGGCGGGCGCAAGCCTGGGCCTGCTGTCGCTTGATCTCAGCTACGACCTCAATGATGTCGTCGTGGTGCTCAATCCGCTGGAGAAGATGATCACCTATGTCGACGCGCCCGAGGCCGCCGGCAGCATCAGCGGCGCCATCGGCCTGCTGCTGTCCGGCGTGCTCGGTGTGATCAGGCGCTACACCTTCATCCTGCAATCGTCGGCCCGGCCCACCGTGTTCCTGACCTGGCTGATCATCCCCGGCATCGTCGTCGCTATCAGACGCGGCGAGCGGCAGACTGCGCTGCAGGCCACGCTGCTGATGCTCGCGGCCATCGGCATCGACACGCTCGGCGTCCGCCGCGGCCTGAAGGTCGAGTACTTCGTCTTCACCGATCCCCTGATCGTCATCGCCGGCATGATCCTGCTCGATCGCCTGATCGACCTGCGCCTGTCCCGCTTCGCCTATCCGATCGGCGCCACGCTGCTGGTGCTGCATGTCGCCATCAGCCAGGCCGAGCCGGTCAAGATGGCGCTGAAGCGCCAGGGCCCCGAGACGATCTGCGAGTGGAACGGCTACTATTTGCCGCGGCTGGCGCTGCCCTGGTGCGCGCCGAGCGGTCCGTCGAGGACCTGACCATGCGCCGGCGCGGTCAGCCCGATTGCGCCGATCGCGTCTTGCGCCGCAGCGGCTTGACCGGTGCGAAGACCGCCGCGAGATCCTCGCTCTCCGCGCTTTCGGTGGCGTCGAGCCGCAGCCGGCCCTCGACATGCAGGAAATGCTCGCGCGACACCGCAATCGCGCGCAAGAGGTCGCGGTCGCGCAGCGCCGCGACGATGGCGCCGTGCTCGTCGACCGCGCAGATCGACTGCGCCGCCGGCTCGTACACCGAGACCATCACCGAGGAGCGGCTGAGCAGATCGCCGAGCATGCGCGACAATTCGGGATTGCCGAGCGCATCGACCAGATGGACATGAAACGCGCCCGACAGCCGCACCGAGGCGGCGCGGTCGCCGCGCTGGGCGGCGGCGCGCTCCTCGGCGAGATGCGCGTCGAGGCGGGCGAGCAGGAGATCGTCGATCCGCAGCACCAATTGGCTGAGCACGCCGGCCTCGAGCACCCGATGCGCCTCATAGACCCGCCTGACATCCTCGAGCGTCGGCCGCGGCACCCGGGCGCCGCGGTTCGGGATCATCTCGAGCCGCCGCTCCGCGCCGAGCCGGTGCAGGACTTTCCGGATGCGCTCGCGCGACACGCCGAAGATCGACGCCAGCGGCGTCTCGGCGAGCTTGGTGCCGGCCTTCAGCTTGCCCTCCAGCAGCGCGCGCAGAATGGCCTGATACACCGCCTCGTCCTCGGCGGGATTGGCCTTTCCGATTCGCTGCACGCCCATGGTCATGCGCCACTGCTAAGCCCAAAGGCGCGGCAGGTCATCTCCAAAAAATGTGCACATTCTGCCTCGCGCCGGGCAGCGCCCTGACCGGGTGCGGAACGCAAGCCTCTGACAAAGCTGATAGATCAAAAATGTGCACATTTGGCACGGCGCTTGCTGATCTCCCGTTACAAGCCACGCGACAGCTCACACGGGATTTCCTCATGCACGCCTTCTCCCGCCGCAGCCTTCTCAAGACCGGTGCGGCCTTCGCCGCCAGTTTCGCCGCGCCCGCGCTGGTGCGCGCCGCCCCGAAAGAGATCGTGATCGGCGGTCCCGCCGGCGCCGCCAAGTATTTCAACGCCGATTTGTTTCCGGTGCTGGAGAAGAAGCTCGACTGCAAGGTGCTGTACGAGGGCACGAACTCGCTGACCAATCTGCAGAAGATGCAGGCCGACAAGGGGAGCCCGAAGATCTCGGTCGTGATCATGGACGATCCGGTGATGCTGCCCGCGGCGGCCGAAGGCCTGATCACCAAGATGTCGTCCTCATCAATTCCCAATCTCGGCAAGCTGGTCGGCGACGCCGTGCACCAGGACGGCATGTGGGCCAACTACCAGAAGCCGTGGGCCGGCATCGCTTACTCCACCAAGCGCGTGAAGACGCCGCCGGTGAGCTGGGCCGAGCTGTGGGACGCGAAATACGATTCCAAGATCGTGGTGCCGTCGCTGTCCAACACCGAAGGGTTCTGGACGTTGCTGGCGGCCGCGCATCTCGAGACCGGCAAGCCCTACAAGGAAGCGCAATACGACATCGACGCCGGCTTCAAGAAGATCAAGAGCCTGAAGGCCAATCTGCTGAACGTCTACACGAATGCGCCGCAGGCCATCAATCTGCTGGAGCAGGGCGAGGCCTGGATGATCGGCGGCCAGTTCTCGGCCTACACGCTCATCCGCAAGGCGGACGGCTCGCCGGTCGATCTCGCCATCCCGAAGGACGGCGGCTTCTCGATGCCGTCGGGCATCGCCAAGGTGACGGGCGCTCCGGCCGGCGATCTCGCCGACGCCGTGATCGACTTCTATCTCAGCCCCGAAGCCCAGAGCATCCTGGCCAAGACCGCCTTCATCGCGCCGACCAACCAGGCGACGCCGCTGCCCGCCGGCTATCCGGATCCGGCCTCGCTGTTCGCACCCGACTGGGCCTTCATCGCCAAGAACCGCGCCGGCTGGGTCGACCGCTGGAGCAAGGAGATGACATGAGCGAAGCCGCGCCGCATCTCGTCATCAGCGGAGTCTCCAAGCGTTTCAGCGCCGCGACCGTGCTCGACCGCGTCGATCTCACGATCCGCCGCGGCGAGCTGGTCACGCTGCTCGGGCCCTCCGGCTGCGGCAAGACCACGCTGCTACGCGCGATCGCGGGGCTCGCGCCGCCGGACGGCGGCACGATCGCGCTCGCCGGCCGCGACGTCACCCATGTGCCGCCGCACCGGCGCAATGTCGGCGTCGTGTTCCAGAGCTACGCGCTGTTTCCGCATCTCACCGTCGCCGGCAACGTCGCGTTCGGCCTGAAGGTACGCGGCACGCCGAAGGCCGAGATCGGGCGCGCGGTCGAGAGGGCGCTTTCGCTGGTCAAGCTCGGCCATCTCGGCAGCCGCCGCATCTCGGCGCTGTCGGGCGGCCAGCAGCAGCGTGTCGCGCTGGCGCGCGCCATTGCGGTCGAGCCGGACGTGCTGCTGTTCGACGAGGCGCTGTCGGCGCTCGATCGCAAGCTGCGCGAGGAGATGCAGGTCGAGCTGCGCCGCCTGCTGCAGGAGGTGAAGGCGACCGCGATCTTCGTGACGCATGACCAGGACGAGGCGCTGACGATGTCGGACCGCGTCGCGGTCATGAACAAGGGCCGCATCGAGCAGCTCGCCGAGCCGCGCGAGCTGTATGCGCGACCGGCCAGCCTGTTCGCGCTGAACTTCGTCGGCCTGTCGACGCGCATCGCGGGACAGGTGGTTGGCGGTCAGGATGGCATGGTCGACGTCGTTACGCCTGTCGGCCGTCTCTCGGCGCGCGGCGCGTTCCAGCCGGGCGCGTCGGTGATCGTGGCGACACGGCCGGAGCAACTGCGTCTCGGTGCTGTCGATGGCGCGAACTCCGCGGCCGGCCGCGTGCGATCGGTCGTGTTCCAGGGCTCGCGGACTCTCGTCGATGTCGACGCCGGGGCCGGCGCGAGCTTGCTGGCCGAGCTGTCGGGCCGCGAGGCGGAGCTGCCGCGCGTCCATGACGAGGTCCGCTTCGCCTGGCCGGTCGCCGAGACCTTCGCCTTCGCCGCGGAGGCATCGCCATGACCGACGCCGTGCTGCCGGCGCCCGTCGTCAAGCCCGCGCCGGATCGCGAGCGGCTCGCCGCGTTCGGCTTCGTCGCGCCTTCGGTGCTGATAACAGCGCTGGTCTTCGTGCTGCCGCTGGCGCTGCTGCTCGGCGTCAGCGTGCTCGACCCGAAGGGCGGCCTCACCGTTGCACATTATGTTCGGCTGCTCGGCACACCCTATTATCTCGGCGTGATCTGGAACTCGCTGCGGCTCGGCCTGCTGACGACCTTGATCGCCTTCCTCGTCTCCTATCCCGCGGCCTTCGCGCTCGCGCGTGCGCGCGGGCCGTTGCGCTCGATCCTGCTCGCCACTCTATTCCTGCCGCTTGCGGCCTCTGTCATCGTCAAGGCCTTCGCCTGGACCATCCTGCTGCGCAGCGACGGCCTGATCAACACCGTGCTGATCGCGCTCGGGATCATCGAGGATCCGATCCGGATGATCTTCACCCAGACCGCGCTCATCGTCGGCGCCGTCAACATCTTCCTGCCGTTCATGGTGCTGCCGATCTACGCCGTGGTGGCGCAACTCGACGGCCGCTATGCCGAAGCCGCCGCGACCCTCGGCGCCTCGCCGCTTGTCGTGTTCGTCCGTGTCATCCTGCCGCTGACGCTGCCCGGCATCATCGCCGGCGTGGCGCTGGTGTTCTCGCTGTCGGTCTCCGCCTATGTCGTGCCGACGCTCTTGATCGGCGAGAAATACCCGACGCTCGCCACCACCATTGCGAAAGCCTATCTGCTGGCGCGCGAGCCCGGCTTCGGCGCCGCCGCCGGCGTGGTGCTGCTGGCGATTGCGGTGATCGTCGTGGCGCTCAGCGCCATGCTGTCGCGGGAGCCGAAATGATGACGCGCACAGCCATCATCATCTGCTGGGTGCTCGCGATCGGGCTCGCGCTGTTTCTGCTGCTGCCGCTGGTCGTGATTGCCGCCGCATCGTTCTCGCCGACGCCGGTGTTCGACCTGCCGCTCTCAGGCGCATCGACGCGCTGGTATGGCCGCATCGGACGGCTCGACGGCTTCTGGCCGTCGCTGTGGCTGTCGCTGCAGATCGCCGTGCTGTCCACCGCGCTGTCGCTGGTCGCCGGCACGCTCGCCGCCATCGCGATCGCCCGCGGCAGGCTGCCGGGCGCCACCGCGCTCGGCACGCTCTTGGTGTCGCCGCTGATGATGCCCGGCCTCGTGCTCGGCATCGCGCTGCTGCAGTACTTTCGCATGATCGGCTTCACCGCGACCTGGAGCGCGCTGCTCGTCGCGCATCTCGTCGTGACCCTTCCTTACGTCGCGCGCACCATGATCGCTGGCCTCTCGCGGTTCGACTTCACCCTGATCGAGGCCGCGCGCACGCTGGGCTGCACCTATGCCGGCAGCGTGCTGCGCGTGATGGTGCCGGCGCTGGCGCCGTCGTTCCTGATATCAGGCCTGTTCAGCCTGCTGGCGTCGTTCGACAACTATCCGGTTTCGATCTTCCTCACCGATGTCCGCTCCAAGACGCTGCCGATCCGCATGCTGCAATATATCGAGGAGGCACCCGATCCGACGCTCGCCGCGCTCTCCACCCTCATTCTCGCCGGCACGCTGGTGCTGCTGCTGATCAGCGATCGGCTGGTCGGCCTGCACCGCATGGCCGGAACCGCGGATTGACCCGATGAGCTCGCAACCTGCCTTCCGTCGCGATTTTTCCGGCTATGCCTGCCATCCGCCGCACCCGCGCTGGCCGAACTCCGCGCGCGTCGCGGTGTCGCTGGTGGTGAATTTCGAGGAGGGCTCGGAGTTCTCCATCTCCGATGGCGATGCCAGCAACGAGGCGATCTATGAGGTCGTGCACCGGCTCGACGGCGCCGATCCCTGCATCGACAGCCATTTCGAATACGGCACGCGCGCCGCGTGGTGGCGCATCATGGACCTGTTCGACGCCCATGGCGTCAAGGTCACGGTCAGCGCCTGTGGCCGCGCGGTGGAGCGCTCGCCGAATCTGGCGCGCGATGCGGTCGCGCGCGGCCACGAAGTGTCGGCGCATGGCTGGCGCTGGCAGAGCCACGCCGACATGGGTGAGGCCGAGGAGCGGCGCGTGATCGCGCGCACGGTCGAAACCATCCAGCACGTCACCGGACATCGGCCGCTCGGCTGGCACACGCGCTCGGCAAGCTCGCCGAACACGCGCCGTTTGCTGGTGGAGGAGGGCGGCTTCCTCTACGACAGCGATGCCTATAACGACGATCTGCCCTACTACCTCGACGTCGCCGGCCGCCCGCATCTCGTGCTGCCCTATGCCTTCGACAGCAACGACATGCAGTTCTTCAATGGCTCGCGTTTCCGCGGCGCCGATTTCGCCGACTACGTCATCGACGCCTTCGACTGGCTGGCGCGCGAAGGCGCCAGCGCGCCGAAGATGCTGTCGATCGGGCTGCATCTGCGGATGATCGGCCGCCCCGGCCGCATCGGCGCGCTCGACCGCATCCTCGCGCACATCACCGGCAGCGGGGCCGCCTGGGTCGCGCCGCGCGCTGACATCGCGCGGCACTGGCTGGCGAACGTGCCGCCGGCGCGCTGAGGCTCAGTCGTCCTCGGGGAGATCGTCCGGCGTCAGCGGCAGCTCGATGTCGCCGCCTTCGCCGGTGGCGAGATCGCGCTCGTCCTCCGGCGGAAGCTCGGCCTCGGCTTCGTCGAGCGGCCAAAGGCCCCGGTCGTGTCCATTGCGTGGCGTCATGGCAGGTCCTCCCGGCGGGATAAGAGCTGCGGCGCGCATTGGTTCAGGCCGGCGCGTCCGTGCTGCGACGGTCTGGCGCAGACCGGTTCCGGCGACTACATGTGCGAGGCCATGGTCGATCCCACCGCGCTGAAAAACTTCCTCGACAGCCACAGCCGCATCGTCGTCCTGACCGGCGCCGGCTGCAGCACCAATTCCGGCATTCCCGATTATCGCGACACCGACGGCCAGTGGAAGCGCACGCCGCCGGTGACCTATCAGGCCTTCATGGGCGCGGAGGAGACGCGCCGGCGCTATTGGGCGCGCAGCATGGTCGGCTGGCGCCGCTTCGGCCGCGCCCAGCCCAACGGCGCGCATCGCGCGCTGGCGCGGCTGGAGGCGCAGGGCAGGAGCTCGCTGCTGGTAACGCAGAACGTCGACCGCCTGCACCAGGCCGCCGGCGCCAGCAACGTCATCGACCTGCACGGCCGGCTCGACCGCGTGCGCTGCATGGGGTGCGGCGCGACCCTGTCACGCGCCGAATTCCAGGACGAACTGGCGCACGCCAATCCGCTCTGGCTCGCGCATGATGCCGCCGACGCGCCCGATGGCGATGCCGATCTCGACGGCGTCGATTTCGCCGATTTCACCGTGCCGGCCTGCCAGGCCTGCGGCGGCATCCTGAAGCCGGACGTCGTGTTCTTCGGCGAGACCGTGCCGCGCGAGGTGGTCGCGACCGCGCGCGATCACGTCGACCAGGCCGACGCGATGCTCGTCGTCGGCACCTCGCTGATGGTCTATTCCGGCTTCCGCTTCGTCCGCGCCGCCGCCGACCGCAACATCCCCATCGCCGCCGTCAATCTCGGCCGCACGCGGGCGGATGATCTGCTGTCGCTGAAGGTCGAGGCGCCGTGCGACGAGGCGCTGGCGTTTTTGTTGGAGGGGTAGTTAGCAAGCCCAATCAGCGTAAGGCGCGAGATCTTCCGGCTTGCTCGGTCTTACCTCGCCCCGCTTGCGGGGAGAGGTCGGATTGCATCGTCAGATGCAATCCGGGTGAGGGGGACTCTCAGCACGGTCGGTGGGCGTGGCTGCCCCTCACCCCAACCCTCTCCCCGTGAAGGACGGGGAGAGGGAGCGCACCGTCGTCGGTGCGAGAGCTGGGCTCACACGAGCGCAACAACCTACCGCGACTGCGGCTCCTCGCGCTGCTCGATGCGGTCCTTGTTGCTGACCTGCTCGCCTTCCGGCTTGCCGACATCGATGGTCTTCCCGGCCTGATTGCCGGGATTGTAGTGGAACTTGCCTTCTTGATGCTCGCCGGGCTGCTTCTGGTTCGGATTGACGTTGTCGGCCATGGGGATCTCCTCGGGACTGTTCCGTTGTCCCGGCGACAACGGCCCGAGGTCACCCCGGTTCCGTCACGCCCCCGTCACCCGCCAGATGCAGTTGCCGACGTCGTCGGCGACCAGCAACGATCCGTCCGGCCCGAGCGTGACACCGACCGGGCGGCCGTAGGAGAAGCTCTCGTCGGGCGCGAGGAAGCCGGACAGGATGTCGCGCGCCGGGCCGGAGGGCTTGCCGTTCTCGAACGGAATGAACACCACCTTGTAGCCCGACAGCTTGCTGCGATTCCACGAGCCGTGCTGGCCGATGACCATGCCATCGGGGAAGCCGGGCAGCGTGCCCGCGGGCAGCCAGCACAGGCCGAGCGAGGCGGTGTGGCCGCCGAGCGCGTAGTCCGGCGTCAGCGCGGTCGCGACCAGCGCGGGGTCCTGCGGCACGCGGTCGTCGACCGTCTTGCCCCAGTAGCAATAGGGCCAGCCATAGAAGCCGCCCTCGCGCACGGATGTGAGGTAGTCCGGCGGCGTCTCGTCGCCGAGCCCGTCGCGCTCGTTGACCACGGTCCACAGCACCTTCGTATTCGGCTCGAACGCCAGCCCCACCGCATTGCGCAGTCCGGCCGCGAAGATGCGCGACGCGCCGCTGGCGATATCCAGCTCATAGATGCAGGCGCGGCCTTCCTCGACCTCAAAACCCTGCTCGGCGATGTTGCTGAGCGAGCCGACGCCGGCATAGATCTTGGTGCCGTCGGGGCTGACCAGCAGGCTGCGCGTCCAGTGTCCGCCCGGCTTGAACGTGGTCAGCCGCTTGCCCTGCGCGCTGATGCGCTCGGCGCCGGCGCTATAGGGAAAAGCGACGATGCCGTCGGTGTTGCCGACATAGAAGGTGTCGCCGACCAGCGCCATGCCGAACGGCTGGCTGAGATTCTCCATGAACGCGTTGCGCTTCTCGGCGGTGCCGTCGCCGTCGGCATCGACCAGCCGCGTGATGCGGTTGGCGCTGACGCCGAGCGCCGCGGCGCGGCGCATCGTCGCCTGCATGGCATAGCCGAACATGTTGCGCACCGGGCTCGGCACCTGCGTCGCCTCCGCGATCAGCACCGACTTGTCCGGCATCGCATAGATCCAGCGCGGATGATCGAGCCCGGTCGCGAACGCATTCACCTTCAGCCCCGGCGCCGCCACCGGCTTCTCGCCGTCCTTCCAGCCGCGCGCCGTCGGCATCTTCAACGTCGGCAGCATCCCTTGTGGCTTCGCCTGCGGAATCTGCGGCGCCGCCCCCCACGCCGGCTGCGGCGTATCCCCTTGCAGCTTGCGCCACTGCAGCGCCGCATTGCCAACCAGCGCGACACCGCGCGCGACGATGGAGGAAAGCGTGGTCATGGGAGTCCTGTCGGGCTTGGGCAGACGGATGTGGCGAGTGGCCATCGGGCGATGGCGGAAGACGACGTTGTTATGATCTACCATGCCCATCGTGACAACTGCGTACGTCGCGGACGGGGGCTGCGGAACCCGCCACGAATGTCGGCCATACGAGCTGCGAATGCTCTTCTCTCCCTTGCGGGGCTAGCGTGAGAACACATCTCGAAGTCGGATTCAGTCACTTCATGCACGGATGGTAGGCTCCCTCTCCCCGTCCTTCACGGGGAGAGGGTTGGGGTGAGGGGCAGCCACACCCACCGACCGTGCGGAGAGCCCCCCTCACCCGGATTGCATCTGGCGATGCAATCCGACCTCTCCCCGCAAGCGGGGCGAGGTAAATCCCGTCGCGGCCAAGATGTGTGCTGAAACTAGCCCCGTTGCGTGGAGGGGTCGGGCGGGGTGAATAGCCGACGGCCTGCGGCGGACGGCTCTCGGCGTCTCGACGATTCTTCTTGCTAAATTTCCGAAATCATGCTCTACTCGCTCCATCCCGTCCTCATGCAGAGGGGCGTACGCGTCGTCACGATACGTTGAGGCGGGGAGCGGTGGCCGCGGGCCTGTCAGGTGCTTTTGCGCTGGACGATTGGCAGTTCGCGGACGGTCAAGCCGTGTGGTCCTGGCGCCCCGATGCTGGCGCTAAGCCTCGCTGACATGACGTGTCACGAGGTGACGGGGGCAAACAAGCCCGGTCCCCGGGGAGAGCTCGGAGCAGCCGTTAAACCCATCGCGCAGGGAGGGCCGGGTCTGTCCGGCTGGACCTGTGGTACCTGCCGCCTGCAATTTTTTCCGCAGGCGGGCCACGGGCCTCAGTCGAGGCCCGGCCTTCCCTGCGCCCTCGGCCTTTTCGGAGGGTGTTGCCGAACATGATCTCGGGTGTGCCAGCGCCGCGGGACGCTTTGGTGTGTGTATGTGGGATGCATTGGTGATGGACGGCGGCGATGCCGACCGGATTGTTGGAGATGCAAGACGTGAGAGTCGATCTGCCGCGCCACCGGCAGTGCGCTCCCTCTCCCCGTTCTTCACGGGCAGAGGGTCGGGGTGAGGGGCGGCCGCACGGGTGGTGTATGTCGTGGGCACCGGCCTACGAGTCCGATGAGCCTGCGACGTGGCG
This sequence comes from Bradyrhizobium sp. HKCCYLR20261, assembly GCF_051168435.1. Lineage (NCBI taxonomy): Bacteria > Pseudomonadati > Pseudomonadota > Alphaproteobacteria > Hyphomicrobiales > Nitrobacteraceae > Bradyrhizobium > Bradyrhizobium sp. HKCCYLR20261. Next base: position 97,484 of record NZ_JBNPUZ010000011.1, on the reverse strand, counting down.
TCGTATGTGCCGTGCCCCTTACCCGGATTGCTTCGCAATCCGACCTCTCAGCGCGAGCGAAGCTCGTCGCGCCCCCGCGAAGGGCGGGGAGAGGTTGCACCGCGCGAGCCGCGAGATGCGGGCTCGAACTGGCAAAGCGTGGCGTCGTCATCGAATTGCGCTACACTGGCTGCAACAATTGCGGTGTGCGCGAGTTGCGCGGCGGGATCACTGGAGGAGGCGGAGTGCGGATGGCGGGGGTGATCTTTTCACGCGTGACGGCATCGGATGCGGCGCGCATCGCAGTGGGACCAGCAAAGCAAATCTCCCCATCTGTCCGGTTCATGGTGAGCCGCGGAGCACGCCGATGACCACGCTGGACATCTCCGCCTTCACCCAGCATGGCTTACGCGAGAGCGTGCTCAACGAAGTTCATGCGCGCCCCTTTACGCCGCTGACGCCGCCGGTCTCCGTGATCCGCTTCGCCGTCATGGCGAAAGGCGACAGCGCGAACGCCGACCGCGACAGCCTCGCGTCGTTCTGCGCAAAGCATGGCGCGCCCGTGCCCGAGCCCGGCATCAAGCATCACCAGGTGGTCATCGGCGCCGCGCGGCTGCGCTGGGAGCAGCATTCCGAGTTCGCGACCTTCACCTGGATCTGGAGCCCGCCGGCCAACGCGCCGAAGCTCGCTTTCGGCGAGATCGCGCCGGAGCTGCAGGCGCTGATCGCATCGCTGAAACTGTCCGGCGAGCTGCTGGTCGCGGTCAAGCTCGGAGTCGAGAGCGTCACCGATCCGGTCAGACGTGCGGAAGCGCTGTTCGACAAGAGCAGTCTCGCGCTCGTCGCCGTGAAGGGCTCGATCGGCGCGCTCGCCTCCGACTTCCGTCTCGATGCCGACGGCTTCACCCGCATCCTCGTGTGCATCGAGGGGCCGACGCCGGAGCGGCTGGGCGCGCTGGTGCAGCGCGTGCTGGAGCTCGAGACCTACCGCACCCTGGCGCTGCTGGGCCTGCCCGCCGCGCTGGAGCTGGCGCCGCAGGTCGACCGCATCGAGCGGCGGCTCGGTGAGGTCTTGGCGGAGATGCAGGGCGCCGAGACGCTGAAGATCAACAACCATCTGCTCGACGAACTCACCGAACTCGCCGCGTCGCTGGAGCGCGGCGCCACCGGCTCGCTGTTCCGCTTCGGCGCCAGCCGCGCCTATTGGGACCTGGTGCAGGCGCGGCTCACCGTGATCGAGGGCGAGCCGATCACGCCCTATTCGAGCTGGTCGTCGTTCCTGTCGCGGCGCATCGCGCCGGCGATGCGCACGCTCAACACCTTGGAGCGGCGGCAGGACAACCTGTCGCGCAAGCTGGCGCGCGCCGCCGACCTGCTGCGCACCCGCGTCGACGTCGAGCTCGAGGAGCAGAACCGCGATCTCCTGCGCTCGATGAACGAGCGCACCAAGCTGCAGCTGCGGCTGCAGAGCACCGTCGAGGGCCTGTCGGTGGCTGCGATCGGCTACTACGTCGTCAGCCTGTTCGGCTACCTCGCCAAGGGCGCGCACGATGCCGGCCTGCATGTCGAGCCGAGCTTCGCCACCGCCGCCTTCGTGCCGGTCGCGATCGCGCTGATCTGGTTCACCACTCACCAGATCCGCAAGCGGCATCTGAAGGAGGACCACGACGCGGAGAAGGCGGGCAAGGAGTGAGGGCAGGGCGCTTGCCAGCATGCCCAGGGGCGGCTAAGCGGCAGGCTGGTTTTCAAGGGGCAAGGCGACGATGAGCGGCACGACGATCGACTTTCTGGTTCGCGCTGACGGAACAGCGGCGCGGCAGCCGGTCACGCTGAACCGCCTCGTCATCGCCGGCTGGACCGGGCGCGATCCGGTCGCGCGCGACAAGCACATCGCCGAGCTGGAAGAGCTCGGCATTTCCCGCCCGGCCTCGACGCCGATCTACTACGAGGTCGCCGCGAGCCGGCTGACGACAGCCGATCTTATCGAGGTGTCCGGCGGCGAATCCTCCGGCGAGGTCGAGTTCGTGCTGATGAAATCCGGCGGCCGGCTGCTGGTCGGCGTCGGCTCCGATCATACCGATCGCAAGGTCGAGACCTACAACATCACCGTCTCCAAGCAGATGTGCGACAAGCCGGTCGCGCCCGAGCTGTGGTTGGTCGACGACGTCCTGGGGCATTGGGATCGGCTGATGCTGCGCGCCTACGCGACCATCAATGGCGAGCGCGTGCTGTACCAGGAGGGCGCGCTGAGCGGCATGCTGGCGCCGTCCGATCTGATCGCGCGCCGCTATGGCGAGGCCGGGCTGCCCGAGGGCACCGCGATGTTCGGCGGCACCTTCGCCGCCAAAGGCGGCATCCGCCCCGCCGACCGCTTCGAGTTCGAGCTGGCTGATCCCGTGCTGAACCGCGTCGTCCGTCACGGCTACACGGTCGCGCAGCTCGTCATCGCCGGCTGAGCACGTGCGCGCGGTCACGTTCGCGTGCGTCGATAAAGGTTAACCAACAGACCGCGGCGCGTCGTCGCGGTTTGGCTCCACTGATCATGGCGCGCGCAGGCGTTGCAATCGGCAAGGGCCTGTTAAGCAAGACCGCCTAGGGTGCCCCGGTGTGCCATCACGGACCAAAGTCTGGTTTCGCGTTCTGGTCCGGCACACGCCTGTTTCGACATGAGACGCGTTGCGGCTTGCCGATCCTTAACTGATCCTTACTTGATAGCAGTCGATTCGATGGATCGGAGGAGAAGGGCGATTAACTAGAAGTTTAGGATTGGTTTTGTGCGCGTGAACGCCTCCCTTAAGGGTTTGTTCAAATACCCCGGGACTTGGGAGAGCGGGATGCGCGTCGCGATCGTCCACGATTGGCTTTACGTTCTGGGCGGCGCCGAGAAGGTGCTGCAGGAGATCCTGCGCTGCTATCCCGGCGCCGACGTCTTCACGCTGTTCGACCTGCTGCGTCCCGAGGACCGTGCCAGGCTGGGATTTGAAAAGTCGCACACCAGCTTCCTGCAGAACATGCCGGGCTTGCGGAAGTATCACAGGTCCTATCTGCCGCTGATGCCGCTCGCGATCGAGCAGCTCGATCTGTCGAGCTACGACCTTGTCATTTCGAGCAGCTGCGCGGTGGCCAAGGGCGTGCTGACAGGACCGGAGCAGCTGCACATCGCCTATGTGCATTCGCCGATGCGCTATGCTTGGGACCTGCAGCACCAGTATCTGCAGGAGAGCGGCTACGCGACCGGGGTCAAAGGCCTGATCGCCCGCGCCCTGCTGCACAAGATGCGGATCTGGGACGCGCGCACCGCGCACGGCCCCGACGCCATCTTCACCAATTCGCAATTCGTCGCCCGCCGCATCAAGAAGATCTACGGCCGCGACGCCAAGGTGATCTATCCGCCGGTGACCATCGCGCAGCGCGATGCGATTCTGCCCGTCGGCAACCACTTCCTCGCCGCGAGCCGGCTGGTGCCCTACAAGCGCATCGAGCCGATCGTGCGCGCCTTCAACACGATGCCCGATCTCGAGCTGGTCGTGGCCGGCGACGGCCCGGAGGCGGCGCGGCTGAAGGCGATCGCGGGGCCGAACGTGACGTTCGCCGGCTTCGTGCCCGACAAGCAATTGCGCGATCTCATGACCACCGCGCGTGCCTTCGTGTTCGCGGCGGAGGAGGATTTCGGCATCATCCCGGTCGAGGCGCAGTCCGAAGGCGCGCCGGTGCTGGCGCTCGGCCGCGGCGGCGCGCGGGAGTCGATCCTCACGACGGGACCGCGGCCGACCGGCATGTTCTTCGAGACGCCCGAGCCCGAGGCGATCGCCGCCTGCGTGCGGGCGTTCGTGGCCAAGGAGAAGACGATCTCGCGTCTCGATTGCCGCCAGCGCGCCAGCTTCTTCTCGGCCGAGCGCTTCCGCAGCCAGTTCGTCGCGGCGGTCAACGAGGAGCTCGACAGTTTCCGTGACGGCCATCAGGGCCGCGCGACGCGGCTGATTGCGTAGTGTTGATATGTGGTGCGAGTGCAGATCATGAGGCAGGCGGCTCTCAACGAGGCGTTCTCCGGCTTTGATGCCGTAGCCCGGATCTGGCGCCGCCGCGGCGTGTTCGCGCTCGTCGCGGGTGCGGTGCTGGCGTTGGCCGTCGCGGCGCTCGTCCTGCTGCCGGTGCGCTATCTCGCCACCGCCTCGGTGATCATCGCCGAGCAGGAGCCGGGGGCCAACACGTCGGCCGCGTGGGCGCAGAAGATCGGCGATCCCGCCGACATGGAAAGCCAGCTGCTGGTGATCCGCTCGCCGCGGCTGCTGCGACAGATCATGTCCGCGCCCGGCGTGGTCGACGCCGTGGTCGGCGAATGCGAGCGCGGTCGCCTGCTCGGGTCGGTGGAGGCGTGCCAGCGCCTCAAGACGGATGTCAGCGCCTTCATCGATCACGTCGACGGCCGCTTCAGTGTCGCCTCCGCGGGCCGTTCGCGCGTCATCAACATTTCCTATCAGTCGAGCAGTCCGGAGGTGGCGCAGACGCTCGCGAATGCGCTGACCCAGACGTTCCTGGAGGACCAGCGCACCGAAGGCGCCAACAGCCGCGAGGTCGCGAGCTCCTGGCTGTGGCAGGAGTTGAAGCAGCTCGACCAGCAACTGCGCGAGGCCGACGACAAGATCCAGAAGTTCCGCCGCACCAAGGGCCTGATGCGCGGCGCGAATGCGCCGATCTCCTCGGAGCGGCTGACCAGCATCGGCCAGCAGCTGTCGCAGGCGGAAGCCGCGCGCGCCGAGGCGGCGGCCCGATTGCAGGAGATCAAGTCCGAGCAGGAGCGCGGACCGACAGATGCGCCATCGGTGCTGCAGAGCCGCACCATCGCCGACCTCAAGCAGCAGCTCACGACGGTGAGCGCGCAGCTCGCCAGCGCGGCCGGCGTGCTCGGGCCGAAGCATCCGTCGATCCTGGCGCTGACGCGCGAGCAGGCGACGATCCAGCAGCGCCTGGTCGAGGAGATGCAGACCATCGCGGCCAGCGCGCAGAAGACCTTCGACGCCAATAATGCGCTGGTGAATTCGCTCAAGAAGCAGATGGACACGGCGAAAGCCGAAGCCGGCTCGGCTTCGCTGGACGAAGCCTCGATCGAGAGCATGGTGCGCGACACCGAGATCAAGCGCCAGCAATATGCCGAGCTCTACAAGAAGGCGAGCGAGCTCGAGACCGAGCGCCGCGTTCTGCGCGGCAGCACGCGTCTCGTCAGCCTCGCGGAACTCCCGAGCAAGCCGTTCTTCCCGAAAAAGCTGCCGTTCCTGGCCGCCGGCGTGACGCTCGCCATGATCTTCGGCGTCGGCGCAGCGTTGCTCGCCGATCAGTTCGGCGCGCGACGGATCAGGCAGCCCGTTCCCGACGTAGACTCGGCGCCGTCGCCTCAGGTCGCTGCGCCCGAGGCCGATGCGGCGCCAGCCATCGTACCGGAGACGCCCGCGATCGCCACGGCGTCTCCGGACGTGGAGGCGCCGCCGTTGGCGCCGGAGCGAAAATCTCACCTGCCGAGCGTCGCCGACGTGTCGATCCTGGCCTGTCTGCCGCGGCTGAAGTCGCTGCGCCAGATGTCCGCGCTGGGCGCCATCCTGCAGGGGCACCAGCCGCTCGCGATCCCGCACGTGCTGCGCCTCGCGTCCGAAGACAACGAGTTCCAGCACACGTTGCACGACCTCCTCCACGAGCTCGGCATCGAGCAGCCGGGACGGCCGCTGCGCCTCGTCGTGACCTCTCCCGATGCGGGCGACGGCAAGACCACCACGGCCTGCGCGCTGGCGGAACATCTGGCGGCTGCCGGACGGCGCGTGCTGCTGGTGGAGTGTGACATCGCGCATGCCTGCTTCGCCGAGATCATGACGCTGCCGCGGAGCGCCGGATGGCTGGGCGCGCTCGAGCACGGCACGCCGCTGCGCGAGGCCGTGCTGCGCACCGAGCATCCGTCTCTCGACGTCCTGCCGGCCGGTGCCATCCACGGTCCCGTCGGCGACATTCTCGACGCGGTCGGCCTCGATCACCTGCTCGGCGGTCTCGATGGCTATGATGCCGTCATCGTCGACACCCCGCTGCCGTCGCGACGCGACGACTTCCTGGCGGGCACGGACTGGGTGATCGTCTGCGTGCGCAGCGATCGCTCGCTGATCGAGCCGGCGGTCGCGACGGTGAACAAGAGCCGGGCGCTCGGAGCCGTCGACGTCGGCATCGTCGTCACGATGACCGATGCCGAGCCCCGCAGCGTGTCCGTTGTCGAGGCCCCTGCCTACGCCGAGGTCGGGTGATGTCGACCGAGCGCGTGCTGTTCGTCGACCATACCGGACAGATCGGCGGCGCCGAGCTGATCCTGCTGGACGTCGTGCAAGGCCGCAGCGATTCGAGCGCCTTCCTGTTCGAGCCGGGGCCGCTCGGCAACGCGCTCTCCGAGCGTGGCGTCCCCGTCGTGACGTCGCGCTGGGGCCGTGGGCTGGCGCAGTTCCGCCGCGACAGCTCGTGGCTCAAGGCGCTGCCGTTGTTCGGCCGATTGGCCGCAATCACCGTCGAGCTCGCGCGCGCCGTTCGCCGTCACGACGTCGTCTACGCCAACTCGCAGAAGGCGTTCGTGCTGTCGGCGATCGCCAATCTCGCCGCGCGCCGGCCGCTGATCTGGCATCTGCACGACATCATCAGCCCCGCCCATTTCGGCGCGCTGCAGCGTCGCATCCAGGTGTTCCTGGCCAACAGCTTCGCGGCCAAGGTCATCGTACCGTCCGAGGCGGCGGCGTCCGCCTTCATCGACGCCGGCGGACGGCGCTCCCTCGTCGAGGTCGTACCAAATGGCCTCGCCGTCGAGCCGGTGCCGGTGTCCCGGCAGGAGCTGCGACAGCGGCTCGGCCTGCCGACGGCTCCGCTGGTCGGCGTCTTCAGCCGGCTCGCGCAGTGGAAGGGGCAGCATGTCCTGATCGAGGCGCTGGCGAGGCTGCCGGGTGTTCACGCCATCATCGTCGGCGACGCGCTGTTCGGCGAGCAGGCCTATGCGGCCGAGCTGAAGCGCCAGGTCGCCACACTCGGTCTCGGCGACCGCGTCCACTTTCTCGGCCATCGCGGCGACGTGCCGATGCTGATGCAGGCCGTCGACGCGATGGTGCATCCCTCGATCGATCCAGAGCCGTTCGGCCGCACCCTCGTGGAGGCGATGCTGGCCGGCGTGCCGGTGATCGCGACCGATGCCGGCGCGGCTCCGGATATTCTCGAGCACGGCCGGGCCGGCATGCTCGTCCCGCCCGGTGATGTCGGCGCGCTGGCCGAGGCCCTGGATCATGTGCTGGCCGAGCCGGAGCTGCTCAAGCCGCAGCTCGACTACGCGTCGCGCCGGGCGCGGACGCACTACAATCTCGCGCGCATGCTCGAATCCATCGGGCTTCTGATCCGCAACGTTCGCGCGGGGGCGGCGGCGTGAGCGCCTCCCGTCCGTCGCTCAAGCGTTTCAGCGCGCTGCTGATCAGCGGTGCGCTGGCGAGCAAGATGCTCGGCTTCGCCCGCGAGGTGCTGATGGCGCATGTGCTGGGCGCCTCGCTGATCGCCGACGGCTTCCGCGCCGCCATGACCGCCGTGCTGATCCCGCTGGCCTTCCTGCAGAACGAAAGCGTGCCGGCGATCATGATCCCGATGCATCGCGAGGCGTTGCAGCGTCCCGATGCCGCGCGCAGTCTCGGCGCCCTGACGATCGTCATTGCTGCGGTCTCGACGCTCGTGACCGCGGTGATCTTGCTGCTCGGCGAAATCTGGGTGAACGCGGTGGTCGGCGGCTTCTCGGCGGAAGCGCACCAGCTCACTCTGCATTTCGTCCGCATGATGTCTTTCGCCATGCCGGCCTCGGCCGTGCTGAATGTTCTCGCGGCCGGCGAGATCGCGCTCGGACGGACGCGGTTGACCAATCTGCGCGCGAGCCTGCTGAACATCGCCGTGATCGGGGGTATCGGCCTGCTTGTGCTGTCCGGCGATCCCTACATGCTCGCCTGTGCCTTCACGGTCGCATTCAACGGCCTCGCGGCCTGGGGCCTGTTCTCGCTGTGGCGCGAGGGCGAGCTGAGCTTCTCCGGCCTGACCGTCCGCATGATCGTCGACAAGGCGTTCGAATTCTTTCGCCGGCTGCGCGTGCTGCTGGCGCTGCCCCTGGCGGAGCAGGGCAATGTCTGGATCGAGCGCTTCACCGCGTCGCGGCTGACCACCGGTGCCGTCGCCTCGCTCGACTACGCCCGCTCCCTGACGGAAAGCGCGCTGCTGCTCATCAGCCAGCCACTCGGCATGGCGGTGCTGTCGCAGCATGCGCCACGCGATCCGCGCGCGCAGACCGAGGCCCTGCTGCGGCCGCTGCTCGCGATCACGCTGCCGGCCTCCGCCTTCCTCCTGGTGTTCGCGACCGACATCGTCCGCCTGATCTATTTCCGCGGCGCCTTCGGCGACGAGGCCCTGCTGCTGACGTCGCACGCGTTGAAGGGCATCGCCTGCGGCGTCTGGGCGGCAACCCTCGGCTGGATCCTGATCCGCCTGCTCAACGGCGCCGGCCGCAACGGCGTCGCGGCGCTGATCATCGTCTCGGCCTATCTCGCCAATATGGGCTTCAATCTTCTGATGCCGCTGTTCAGCCCGTCACCGGCGGCAGGCATGCAGTTGCTCGGAATCGGCGAGGCGATCCGCAGCCTGGTGCTGCTGACCGGCGTGGTGTTCGTGCTCGGCGATGCGCGCAGGCTGCTGCTCGTGATCGGGCTGGCGCTGCTGCCGGCGGCGCTGATGGCCGTGCTCGGCATGATGATCCAGAACGCCGTGCCCGGGCTGCTGCCGCGGCTGTGCGCCGGCGGAGCGGCCTATCTTCTCTGTCTCGCGTTCGCCATCGGAATTCTGCTGCCGGGTGTGTTGGGCGCGGCGCTTCGGCATGTTCGCCGCACATTCAAGATGAAGGGAGAGCTCAGTTGACCCTGTTGGCCCTCGCTGCAGCCAAGGCCATCACGGCCTCCGGTGCGTTCGTGCTCCCGCTCGCCAAGGCGGCCGACCGCGTGCTCGGTCCGCGCGGCTGTCTGCTGACCTTTCATCGCGCGGCGACAGCGGAGCAGTGGGAGCGGCTGCCCAATCGCGACTTCTACGTCGATGCTGATTTCCTGGATCGCTTCCTCGGCTATGTCGGCGAGCAGGGCTGGGACGTCGTGACCATCAACGAGGCGCTGCGCCGGACGGCGAGCCAGGAGCCCTGCGGCCGCTACGTCAATTTCTCCATCGACGACTGCTATCGGGATACGTATGAGCTGCTGGTGCCCGTCTTCCGCCGGCACAACGTCCCCGTCACCCTTTTCGTGACCACCGGCATTCCCGACAATACGCTGGCGCTCTGGGCCGCGGGATTGGAAGATGCGCTGCTGCGCAGGGATCACGTCGTGATCGACGGCGAGCGCATCGCGCTGTCGAGCCCGGAGCAGCGCCGGGCGCTGTTCGCGCAGGTCGCATCGCGCTGGGACGGCCCGCAGGCGGCCGCGTGCTATGCGGCCTTCTGCGCCGCCAACGCGATCGATATCGAGGCGATGCATTGGCGGCACGCGATCTCCTGGGACATGCTCGATGAGCTGGCGCGCGATCCCCTGGTGGAGATCGGCGCGCATACCGTGTCGCATGCGCGGATCTCGTCGCTGCCGCCCGAGGCCGCGCTGCGCGAGCTCGCCGAGGCGCGGCTTCGCCTGAACGCACGTCTCGGCATCGATGTCCGGCACTTCGCCTTCCCCTATGGGCGCGCCGGAGATTGCGGACCGCGCGACTTCGCGCTGGCACGGCAGGCCGGGTTTGCCAGTGCGGCGACGACGCGGAAGGGTCTGCTCCAGAGCGGTCAGGATGCGTTCTCGATCCCGCGCAACACCATGAACGGCGCGCATCGCTCGCTCGCGGCGATGGAGCTGCATCTGACGGGTCTCAGCGGTGCCGCGGCGAAGGTGATGGGCCGTGTCTAGCAGGTCGCGCCTGCGTATCGTCTCGATCGCGCATCCCGCCACCAGCAGCGAGGCCGGACGGCTGCGCTACCGCCATCTCGCGGCGCGGCCGGATGTCGACCTGCATCTGGTCATGCCCGAGGTCTGGAAGGAGTTCGGCCGCACGATCACCGCGCCACCGGCCGACGACGGCTTTCCCGTGCACCGGCTGCCGATCCGGCTGTCCGAGGCCGGGCCGATGAAATGGTATCTGCATTTCTATCCGGCGCTGCACCGCCTGCTGCGCGAGCTCGATCCCGACGTGATCCATCTCTGGGAGGAGCCGTGGAGCATCGTGGCGCTGCAGGCGCAGCTGCTGCGCGGGCGCGCCGCCCTGGTGCTCGAAGTCGACCAGAACATCCTGAAGCGGCTCCCTCCGCCGTTCGAGACCATCCGCAAATATGTGCTCGGGCGGACCGATCACATCCTCTCGCGGAGCCCCGAGGCCACCCGCGTGGTGCAGGCCCGCGGCTATTCCGGCCCGGTCACCCCGATCGGCTACGGCGTCGATCTCGCCACCTTCACGCCGGCGGGTGATGGTACGCGCAGGACCGCCGGCGCCACTCTGCGGCTCGGCTATGTCGGCCGGCTTGTGCCCGAGAAGGGCCTCGACGATGCGTTGGAGGCGCTGGCGCGGAGCAGGTCGGCGGCGACGCTCAGCATCCTCGGCGAAGGTCCGCACGAGGCGCATCTGCGCCGGCGCGTGGCCGAGCTTGGCTTGGGCGAGCGGGTCACGATTCAGGGATGGGCGCCGCCCGCGGAGGTCGCAGCGTTCCTGCGCGGTCTCGATGCGCTGCTGCTGCTGACGCGAACGACGGACGCGGTGCGCGAGCAGTTTGGCCGCGTCATCATCGAGGCGCAGGCCTGCGCGATTCCGGTGATCGGGTCGACCTGCGGCGCCATTCCTGATGTCGTAGGCGATGGCGGCTGGATCGTGCCTGAGCGGGACCCAGCTGCGCTGTCAGGTCTGATCGATGCGCTCAGCGGTGAGCCTGCCGAACTGGCGGCGCGGGGCAAGGCGGCCCGTGCGAACGTGCTCCGCCGCTTCACCTACGATGCCGTTGCGGTGGCGATCGAAACGGCGTGCCGTGCCGCCGATCAGGCGCGATCGTCCGCCCACGTCGGGCGCCCGCAATCGCTGCAGACCAGTTGCTAGGTCTCCGCCGGCAGCGCCACCGCGGTGCGGCCGGACTCGCGTTTGGCGGCGTCGATCTTCCGCAGCAGGTCGATATATTGCAGGCCGATCTGGTCCCAGCCGTATCGCTGCGCGGTCGCAGAGGCGCCGTCCTGAAGCCGACGCATCAGCATGGGATCGGCGAAGGCTGCTGCAAGCTTGGTTGCGATGTCGGCTCCGTCGGGGGCGATGCGGAAGCCGTTGATGCCATCCTGCAGATAATCCTCGATCCCGCCGACGGGCGTGGCGAACACCGGCACCGCGCAGGCCATGGCTTCCATGCAGACCAGCGAGAATGTCTCGTAGCTCGTGGGAAGCACGAAGGCATCGGCCGCCGAGTAGAGTGCGGGCATGTCAGACCGCGAGCCGGCAAAGACGAGGCGCTGCTGGGCGGTGCGCGCCATCCTCCGATAAGGCGCCGGATTGTCGGAGCCGACGACCAGCAGCCACGTGTCGCCGCCGAGTTGCTCGAGCGCGCCGATCACATGCGCCAATCCCTTGCGGCTGAATTCGTGACCGACGAACAGCAGCACGCGCGCGTCGTCTGGAATTCCGAACTCCTGGCGGAGAGCCTGTCCGCGCGCGGCGTCGCGCCGGAAGCGTGCGAGGTCGATGCCGTTCGAGATCACGTGGATGCGTGCATCCGGCACACGGTAGAAGCGCTGCAATTCGGCTGTCACGCGCGACGACACCGCCACGAACGCCCGATAGCGCAGGCCGCCGATCATGAAGCGGTCGCGCAGGCTCACCCACAGATGCATCGGGTTCAGCATCCAGCGCCAGCTGCCGGCCGCGCGCTTCTCGACGAGGCTCTGCGCATTGACGGCATGAACGATCAGCACGTCGCCCTTCAGGCTGTCGCCATGGCTGACGACGACGGCGTCGGGATGCCGCGCGAGCGCGCGTGTCGCGGCCAGCGTGAACAGCGGCACGACGACGGCGCGGCCGAGGTGACGGAACAGTCCGCGCGTCGGAATGCGCGCCAGCCACGGCGCAACGCGCTCGACCTTGATCGTGTGCTCGAGGTTTTCCGCGACCGCGCTCGCCAGCACGACATTGGATAAACCATGTCGACCGAAAACGCGCGCCAGCTCGATGGCGACGGTTTCGACGCCGCCGGCATTGCTTATCTCTTGAACGACCTGGACGATCTCAAACGTCATAACGAAAATCTATGGGATCAGACATTGCGACTTCGTTCCAATCTGTTGGTCGTTAGCACAGCCCTATTAACGTTTGGCTTGTTGCTATACATGTCCAGCGCGCGCGCCGGGGACACCGAAGCGGCTGAGCTTCGGGTCAACCAGCGGATCGGCGGCGGCAATCTGGTGACGCATCTCGCCGGCAAGAGCACGCAGATGTATCAGGCGCTGCACGGCGTCGGGGCCCGGCTCGGACGCATGGACTCCTACGGCTGGCGTACGCTCACGCGGGTTCCCACGCCGCACGATTTCGATGCTGCGATGCTGGAGGCACATCAGAACGGCATCATGCCGCTGATCCTGCTCGAATACGAGGGCAGCTATCAGTTCCTCAATCCGTCCCAGCCGATCGGCTCCTATCAGGATTGGTTCGCCGCCGGGCAGGCGATGGCGAAGCGTTTCCGGCCCGGCGGAGACTGGGGCCGCGAAAACGGTATTCCTGACTGGGGCGCCACCGTCTTCACGGCGATCAACGAGCCGGACGTGCAGGCGACGATCCCGCGCAAGGACTATCATGATGCGCTGGCGGGCCTCGCCGACGGGATACATAGCGTGGATCCCAAGCTGCGCGTCGTTCCCGGCGGCTTCGCAACCTGCAACTCGCACGGAGATGCAACGTTGCGCGGCTACGGTCCTGCGATCGCCGATCTGCTTGAGGACGGCCGGCTCGACGGCATCGATCTGCATACCTACTACAACGACAAATGGTATCCGATGACCCGCGGCCGCGCGTTCTCGGTGCAGACCTGTTTCGACCGCATCAAGCAGGCGATGGGCCTGACGCGCGAGATCAATTTCTATGCGACCGAGTTCAACGTGGCGCGCGCCGGCGCCTGGGAGGACGAGCAGGTCGCGGCCAGATTGTTTCTGAGTGCGATCTGGGACCAGCTCGCCGTGGTCGGGAAGGACGGCCGCGCGCCGGTGTCCGTGCTGGCCTTCCCCTGGAATCTCGGGGATACGCCCGACGTCGATGGGCTCGCTTATGCGATGGCGGCCGGAGAGAAGCCCTGGAGTCCCGAGGCCCGGAGTCTGGTGACGAAGACCGTGCTTCAGCTCGCTGGACATATGCGGATCGTGTCCATCGACCGCCGTTTGGCGCTGTACCGGCTGAGCGGGCCGGACGCGGATCTGATCGTGTGGCAGAACATTGCCGGCTGGACCGACCGGCCCGGCCGCGCGGTCGAGCTCGATTTGCCGGAATGGACGCGCAGCGTCGAGGTGTGGGCCTGGGACGGGCTGCAGCGGCGGATCGAAGCCAAGCCGGGCCGGTTCTTCGTCGACGGCCTGAATGCCAATGAGACCTACATGTTTCGCGTGCCAAGGCCGTAGCGTCACCCCCGATCGCAGGTCTCGTTCGCCTCGAGCGATCGACCCGGGAAGCGGGTTTCACGCGCTTCGTTAACTCGATGGTAAGGGCACTCCCAGGTACCACAGCGTCCGGTGATCATTTGACGATAATTGCAGTCATGATGGGTCCATCATGGAACCGGGCGTGAGCCGAGCGCCTCTTTGGGGTGAAGCTGGAATGCAGCCGGTCAAGAAGGCTGAGATCGCGAACGACGGGACGCCGCAGGCCGTGACGGGTGTACGCATCCGCGAGATCACGGCCGCCGATCTGCCGGCCGTCGCCGCGCTGCTGACACGCGGATTTGCCTTTCGCAGCGAGGCCTATTGGCTGCGCGGGCTCGATCGCCATGCGCAGCGCGCGCGGCCGGCGGGCTTCCCCGCCTTCGGCTATTGTCTCGATCATGGCGGCGTGCCCGTCGGCGTGATCCTGCTGCTGTTCTCCAATGTGCAGGCCGAGGACGGCCAGACGATCGTCCGCGCCAACGTGTCGAGCTGGTATGTCGAGCCGGCGTTCCGCGCCTTCAGCTCGATGCTGGTGCGTGCCGCGACGCGCGACAAGACGGTGACCTATTTCAACATCACACCGGCGCCGCACACCTGGCCGCAGGTCGAAGCCCAGGGCTTCAAGGTGTATTGCAAGGGCCAGATCTACGCCGCGCTGGCATTGTCGCGGCCGCTCGCCGATGTCACAGTCGCGCAGTTCGATGGAGGCGATCGCGCCGGCCTCAGCTCCTACGAGGCCGAGTTGCTGCGGCAGCACGCGGCTTGGGGCTGCCTGAGCGTCGTCGTTCGCCACTCCGGCACGGCGCATCCGTTCGTCTTCCAGAAGCACCGCGTGAAGAACGTGCTCCCGATTGACCGGCTGCTATACTGTCGCGATCTCGGAGACCTGGTGCGGTTCGCAGGCAATCTAGGCCGCTTCCTGACCCGCCGCGGCGGCCTCCTGGTGCGCATCGATGCCAACCAACCCATGGCTGGCCTCATCGGATGGTATTCAGCGAAACGAGGCCGCAAATATGCCAAGGGTCCCCATCCGCCCCGCCTCGGCGATCTTGCCTTCACAGAGGCCGCGCTGTTCGACGGGTAGGATCCCATGAGCGAACCGTCAGCGCCTCGCTCCCTGTTGGTCGCTCGCCCGAACCCATGGATCGCGGCCGCTTTCTTCGGGCGGGGATTGGGCGTCCGCAGCTGCATGCTGGGTATTGCCGTTGGCCTGCTACTGACGACGGGTTCTTCGCTCAAGGCGGCGGAGGAGACCGATGTGTCGATCGACCAAGTGTCGCCCGACAGCACGATCTCGCGCGAGGCCTGGCGGAAGAAGGTCGAGCAGGCGCGTGAGCGCGCCGAGCGGGCACGCCAAGAGGCGGCCTCGCGCCCGCGTGAGGCGCCACCCGCGCGCCCCTCCGCCGCGCAAGTCGCGACCGAGCGGGTGCTGAACGACGAGACGCTTCAGACGGGCGACATCGTCGCCACCGACAAGGGCCTGTTCGTGCTGCGCGGCCGGTCGGATGACGGCGGCCTGATCCTGCAGCCGCTGCCGCGCCAGCGGTAGAGCGAATCCTCTGGTCAGCAGGTCCAGAGTCTGACCGGGCCAGCGAACATGGCGTCGCCGCGCAGCATGCACGCGTCGGGCTGCTCCTGAAGCTCGGCCTTGGTCATGGTGCGGATCGCGTCGACCGCCGGCTTCAGGCCAATCGGCGACGTCAGCAGACCCGCCTGGGCCGGTGACAGGCTGGCGACGATGACGGCGGCGGTGATCGTGAGCGAAAATTTTGACATCGGGTAACCCTCCGCCAAATACCGTAGCCGAAGACTTTTGAGATGAGCCTGAAGCCTCGCCCTCAATTGTCGCGATGCTGGTCACGATCGATTAACGAACACGCAGCGATCCGCGGTGTGCGCGGGGTTGAGAAACAACGCCTAGGCGCCGCGTTCGACCTCGCGCCACGCGATGCGGGCGGTCTTGATCGTGATGCCCGCGGCGAGGCCCGCCGGCTTGTCGATCCAGCCGAGCACCTCGACGAGGGCCGCGGCTCGAAGGTCGACCTTGCCGGTCACGGACGTCCAACCCGGGCCGGAGCCGCCTCGCGTCCTCACCTGGCCCGATAATGTGAAGCGCTCCGGCCGGTGAAACGGGCCAGCAAAGAACGTTGCGGCGAGATCGACCTCGAGATCGGCGGAATTCGCAGGGGGGAGATCGATCGTCAACACATCCGCTCCCATCATCCGGATGCGAAGATGAGCGGGAAACGGCAGGGGCTCCGACCAGGCCGAGATCCGGATCGACACGACGTCGCCGCAGCAGATCGACGCCTCCGCCGGCATCGCGAACGACATTTGCACACGCGGCCGGTCGGCCAACCAGACGGCGCCGGGCGCGGCGGCAGCGACATTCGGGCCGTTCAATCTGCGGCAGTCGATGAAGCGCGCTTGGGCCAAAAGGTCCGCCGATGCGAGGCACGTGAAGGCGCAGTCCTGCAGCACCACGTCCTTCAACGGGAAGGCGAGCGCGTTGCTGGCAGCCTCGCCCGGACGCCCGCCGGTGGACGTGTTCATCGCAATCTGCCCCGCACCGCGCACCCCTTCGAATCGGATGTTCGTTTGCCGCCCCTTGTAGAACCAGATCAGGTTGCACTCGGCAGAAGCCGTGCGTGCGCGGATTTCACAATCCTTGATCGTTACGTTCTGGACTTCACCGTTAGGATGGTCGTTGTGCAGGATGAAGCCGTGGTTGAAGCCCTTCACCGGGTCTGATGTCTCGATGACGACATTGCGCATGGCAAGTCCGAGCTCGCCGAGCTGATAGTGTTCGGGCTCTCTCACCCAATAGTCCAGCACCTTGTCGACGGATTTCGCCACCACCTCGACGTTATCGAAGCTGTGCCCGCCGCTCATGACCTCGAACACGTTGCCGAGATCGGTGCCGGCTGCCGCGATGCGGATGTTGCGCAGCGCCGTCCGGCGCGAGAACTCCTGGCAATAGAACAACGGATAGCGCTGCCCGGCGCGGGCCGATCCGGCCATGTGGACGTCGATGTCGTGGAAGTTGGCCCGGACGCAGCCGGTCTCGATTTCAAATACCGACGCGCTGGTCTTGTCGGGGCGCCACGTGACGTCGGCGATGATGTCGTGCGCCGCGCTGCGCGTGAAGCCGTTGAAGCAGGCGAGCGCCACGCCCCGGGTCCAGCAATTGCGGATGAAGCTCTTGTAGCTGCCCTGGATGAAGAAGGGATAGCCGTCCTCGCATTCCACCCGGAGATTCTCGATGCCGTATCCCTGGCAGACGTCCTGCGTCACGTTGGCGGCGATCAAGCCGCGCCAGCCATCGTCGATGGCGTCTTCGAGCAGGAGGCGATTGCCGTTCACCTCGACGACGCGGTTCATCTCGACATAGTAGGGGAGCACGTCCCCGGGTGTGACGATCGCATCCTTCGATCGGACGATGACGATGTCGCCGGCCTTGAAATTAGTTGTGTCGGCAGCGTTCGCGAATTCGATCTCGCGGTCACCGGCTGTGATGTCGCGCACTGTGAAGTAGCGATATCCGTCGTAGGAGCTACGTCCGAATGCGGCACCGTTCGGACTTATGAAAGCCGCATTGCTACCGATTATCACAGATGCGTGTCCATCACCGAAATAATGAACGTTGTTACGGATAGTTATGTTCTTACCGACCCGCGTCATTCGGTATCTGCCTGCCGGGAAGTACATGCTGCCGCCGCCGAGACGCTCGAGGTGGAGGCCCGCATTCTCGATCGCCTGCCAGTCGTCGGTGACGCCGTCTCCTCTGGCGCCGAAGTCGCGGCGGACATCGACGGTCGTGGGTCCCGGCAATCGCGCAGTCGCGGCTTCGGCCGTCGTCGTCAGGAAGGCGGCAGCTGGACCTGCAGCGATCAGATCACGTCTTCGCATGGGGAGCGTCCGGAAAGTTGATTTGGCCGAAGTCGTGGAAGGCGTATTTGGTGCGTCGCAAAATCAAGCCGTGGCAGAACCGCGATCAATTCTCAATCCTTTGCGAGTGTCGGAGATGTTAGCGACCGTGATGACGAGCGATCCCCAGCCGGGTCGTTGCGCCGGACTTATCATGCGCGTGATGCGACAGACTGACCTGCGCGCGAGTGACGCGATCTCCTCGTGGATTGGTCGCTTCAAACCCATATCGGAATGGTTATTTTTACCGGAGTGTGATAAGTTACCGCTTGCAACTTCTGGCAGTGATGCGTCGATTGTCGGCCTGACGGGTTGTAGAAGATAAGCGTCCGCCAAAGATTGGTCTCATGAAGAAGCACTCCTACCAGGAAATCATCCAAAAGCTTGCGCAGGCCGACGACATGGTTCGGGCCGGCAAGTCCCAGGTGGAAATTTGCGAGGCGCTCGGCGTCAGTGTCATGACCTTCCATCGCTGGCGCAAGCTGCGGTCGCGGGGCCCGGAGCCGAAGCAGGTGCCTGCGTTCGAAGCCCCGCTGGAGCCGTTGCTGCCGACGGCTGCGCCGACGCTGGCAGACATGCGCCGGATCCTGGATGAGCTGACCGCGGAGAACAGACGGCTGCGGAAGATTGTCACCGATCTGCTGCTCGAGAAGGCGCGCATCGAGGAGCAGGCGCCTGTCCGTCCGGCCAATCTTGAGCATCAGAGCCACTGATCGTCATCCCGCGTTTCCCCTCCCCAGCCTTCCGGTCGCGCGGATACAGTGCCGGTCTGTCCTCCGGTGGGGCGATCGAGCCCGCGGCCTCGTTGCTTAACAAAGCGTAACTCCGCACCCTCGACTTTGCGCCAAATTGCACGCCGGCTCCGAACGTCATCCTAATGCGCCTAGGCTAACTCTGCCGTGTGAACGCGGGGAGTTCTGCGATGGGACGGAAGCTTCAAATCTACGCAGTGGCGATGCTTGCCTTGTTGCTGAGCATCAGCCAAGGCGCCCAGGCGGCCATGATCGGCATGCCGCTGAACCTGAAATATCAGATCGACCGGATCAAGCTCGATGCGCCGGCGCTGCCGCCGATGGCCCACATCAAATTCTGCATGGCCTATCCGGCGGACTGCCGTCCGAACGGCATGGTGTTTCGCGGCGGCGCGATCGAGCTGACTGGTGATCGCTATGCGGAGCTGGTGAAGGTCAACGCCGAGGTGAACCGCGCGATCATCCCGACGCGCAACACCCGCGGCGTTGCCGCCGAGGAATGGGTGGTCGGCCCGTCACATGGCGACTGCAATGATTACGCGGTGACCAAGCGGCATGCGCTGCTGCAGCGCGGCTGGCCGGCGCGCGCCTTGCTGCTGGCCGAGGTGGTCACCAATTGGGGCGAGCATCACCTGGTGCTGGTCGTGCGGACCCGCTCGGGGGATGTCGTGGTCGACAATCTCAATGCTAATGTCCGGCCGTGGTCCAAGACCAACTACCGCTGGGTGCGGGTCCAGTCCCCGTCCAATCCGCGCTATTGGTCGAGCGTGGCAGGCTCCACGGTCTGATCGCGCCTCGAATAGATCAGGCGTCGGCCGAGCGGCGCTGCGCGAGGCCGACCCCGACCAGGACGGCCAAGACGATCTGCGGCGCGAGGTTGGCAGGGCCGGTGCTCCAGAGGCTCTGGGCACCAAGCACGACGAGGAGCGCCGCCGCGCACGCCGAATAATGCCGGTCGCGGCCGCGCCGCGCCGCTCCTGCCACCAGTTTCAAGACCAGGAACAATCCCACGGCCAGCAGTATGATCGCGCCGACGGGTCCATATTCGACATAGACCTTGGTCGCTGCCGAGGGCGGAGTGCGCGACGCCGGCGCCGCATAGAGGGCGGCGAGCGTATCGAAGCTGCCGACGCCGGTCCCGAGCGGCGGCGTCTCCGACAACATGCGTTGCGCATCTTGCGTGGCCATCGTCGCGCCGGGCCGATCCGATTGCGCTGACGCCAGGGCAAGGACGGCATCCCGTCCGGGGGGAAGCACAAGGCCAACCGCGAGCAGCGTGAGGACAGCCGTGATCCCCAGCGCGGTTCTCGTGCCGAACCGCGGGACGGGACTCCGCGCGGCGAGCACGCACAGCACGATGCCGATGGCGGCGACGAGGACACCAGCGAGACGCAGACCGCTCGCCTGCGCCAGCAAACCGGTCGCGGCCATCAATCCGCACAGGACGAGACCGACCCTCCGGTCGACCGAGGAGGAGGCGGCGCGGGTCCGCCCCGCGAAAGCCGCGCTGCCCAGCGCGGCCGCCATCACCAGGCCCAGGCTGCCGAGAACGCCGAGGGCCGGGCCGCGATCGCTCCCGATCAGTGGCAGCCAGTCGCCGGCCAACAGCAGCCCGATCATCATGAGCGTGGCGAAGCAGGCCGCCTGAAACAGCCGGGCCGCCCGCTGCCTGTCACGGGCGATGAGGGCCGTGGTGGCGGCGAGCGCGACGAGAGCGAGCACGCCGGCCAGGCTCGAGACGGTTGCTCCGCGATCAAGGCTGACCGAGCGGCCGATGTCGGCCTGAAGCGCCCGAGAGGCCTGGTCCCAGATCGGGGAGGTGAGGGAGGAGGGTGCGAAAGGAACGAGTTGAAGCAGGGGGATGCCGACCAGGACCGCAGCGAGCGGGGCGGCCGGGCGGATGTTGTCCCAGGCGCGGCCCAGCGAACCCTGGCTGTTGAGCAGCAGGGCCATGAGGCCGAGCGCCGCGGCGGCAGCGCAGAACACCCAGCCGGTCACGCCCTCCAGGAGAGTTGCGGGAGCCGCGAGCACGAGCAGGAAGAGCGCGCCTTGAGTGCCGGTCACGTGAATCCATCATCCTATCGCGGTGCCCCATGCGTCGACGGATCGGCCGTCAACGGATCGGTGCGGCCGCAGGGCCCGCGCTCGAGAGGGCGATCATGGTACCGCGGCACGTCCGGCGAATCGCACCCTGGGAGAGTTTTTCTCATCGTTAACAGGCTGCTAGCGGCCTGTGATGATTTTGCAACGTTTTATCTGTTAATAACAAACGGGGTGGCCTGCTGCGACAGCGATATCTATTCAGTCGGAACAGGGCATGTTACCGCTAGCGTGTTTTTGGGGGTCTGATGGCCATTTTGCGGCTTATGCGTTCTGGTATTGTGGCAACCGTGGCATCGATGTCCGCGGCTTGCACGCTGATGCCAGCCAGCGGACCCAACCAGGATGCCGTCCGGGCCTCGGAGGCCGGCAGCGAGCAGAGCCTGCCCTACGCCCTGATCAAGGTGACTCCGGAGGTCGAGCGCGTTCTCGCATCGTTCGCGCCGCGCCTGACCGACTCGCCCACCCAGTCCTTCAAGCGTGCGCCGTCGGAGATCCGCTTCGGGGTCGGCGACGTCGTCAGCGTGACGATCTTCGAGGCGGCGGCGGGCGGCCTCTTCATTCCGATCGAAGCCGGTGTTCGCCCCGGCAACTACGTCACGATCCCGAACCAGAACGTCGACAATAACGGGTTCATCTCGGTCCCCTATGCCGGCGCGATCCGCGCCAAGGGCCGGACCCCCGCGGAAGTGCAGCAGGCCATCGTCGATTCGCTCAAGAACCGGGCGATCGAGCCGCAGGCCGTGGTGACCCTGGTCGAGCAGAGGACGTCGTTGATCAGCGTGCTCGGCGAGGTCAACGCGCCGTCGCGTTTCCCCGCCAATGCCGCCGGCGAACGCATGTTGGATGCGATCACCCGCGCCGGCGGACCGAAGGGGCAGGGCTTCGATACCTGGGTGATGCTCGAGCGCGAGGGCCGGCGTACCACGATCCCGTTCGGCCAGCTCGTCTATGAGCCGACCAACAACATCTACATCCAGCCCAACGATACGATCTACGTCTATCGCGAGCCGCAGACCTTCGTGGCGTTCGGCGCCTCCGGCGCGCAGGGCCAGTTCAACTTCGACGCCTGGCGGATCTCGATGGCCGAGGGCGTGGCCAAGGCCGGCGGCCTGAACGATTCATCGGCTGATCCGGCGGCGGTGTTCCTGTATCGCGGTGAAAGCCGCGAGGTAGCGCAGCAGCTCGGGATCGACACGGCCCGCTTCCCGGGACCTGTCGTCCCCGTCATCTACAACGTGAACTTCCGCGATCCCAGCAGCTACTTCATGGCCACGAAGTTCCAGATGCGCAACAAGGACGTGGTGTACATCTCGAATGCGCAGGCCGTCGAATCGGCCAAGATCATGCAGTACATCCGGCTCGTGACCGCCACCGTGAACGATCCGATCGTGGCCGCTGCGAACGGAACGGCCCTGCGGACGGCGATCAAGACGGCGCCCTGATCCGCGCGTCGGCAGGACCATGTCCGCCGCGGGCGACCCAACACGGATGATGCGCCCGCGCGGGGCGCCTCCCGGCGCGGGGGGCAGCAATCGCGTGGCGTGCTGGCTGCTTGCCGGACTGATCGCCCTTGCGCCTCTGCCCTACGCCTGCACCGACCCCAGCGCGATCGCCGTCCTGGTCGGGATGCTCGGCATCGCGCTCGCCTTCTGCCGTCCGGTCTTGTGCGCGCGCGGCGACGGGCTGCTGGTGGCGCTGGCGCTGCTCATCGTCGCGCTCTCAGCCGTCGTCCTTCATGAGCAGTTGAGCCTGCAGCCGTGGCTGGGCGTTGCGCCGGACGGCGTCTGGGCCTCCACCTCGCGATTGCTGGGTGCGGAGCAGCCGGCGCCGCTGTCACTTGTCCGCGACCAGCCGCTGTTTTCGCTCGGAGCACCGCTCGCCTGCCTGGGCGCCCTGGCTTGTGCCTTCTTCGTCGCGAGCTCGCCGGCCCATGCGGAGGTTCTGCTCAAGACCGTGGCCTGGTCCGGCCTGGCCTATGCCGTCTATGGCATCGCGGCCTATGTGATCGATCCCTCCGTCGTGCTGCTGCGGGACAAGGTGCTCGACCGCAACGTTCTGAATGCGACCTTCCCGAACCGTAACACCGCCGCCCTGTATTTCGGCTGCTGCGCCGTCGTCTGGGAATTGCTGCTGCTGCGGCGGCTGGCCGCGCGCCGGGCCTTCGACGCGGGCTTGCGCTCGCTGCAGGCCGTGAGCTTCGACCGCAAGCTCGGCGTCGCCGCCGCGGGCATGCTGATCTGCCTCGTCTGCGTCATGCTGACGGGATCGCGCGCGGGTCTGGTGCTCTCGCTCGCGGGAGCGCTCGCTGCGGCCGCCTTGCTGCTGCGCCGGCAGATCACCTCGGGACGGGGCCTGGTCTGGGGGCTGGGCTCGGCCCTGATGGCGATGGCGGCGGCGCTTGCGCTCCTCGGCGGCCAGGTGACGGAGCGCATCGGCGCCCATGGCATCACCGGAGGCGGGCGCCTGGAGACCTATGCCGCAACCTGGCGCATGATCCGGGATCACCCGCTGCTTGGCACCGGCCTGGGGTCGTTTCGTTACGTGTTTCCGCGGTATCGCGGTGCCGAGCCGTCGATCTGGGGGATCTGGGACCGGGCCCACAGCACGCCTCTCGAGCTTGCAGCCGAACTGGGGCTGCCGCTCGCGGGCATGATCTCTGTCGCATGGATCGTCGTCTTCGTGCTGCTCGGGCGCGGGGCGGTCGAGCGCCGGAGCGGAGCCATCTTCCCCATCGCCGGCCTGGTCTGCGGCGGTATGGCGGTCCTGCATTCCCTGGTGGACTTCTCGCTGCAGATTCCCGGTTTTGCCGTGCCTGTACTGAGCCTGGTCGGGGTCGGGCTGGCCCAGCGTCGCCGCGCCGGGGTGACATAAAGGTTAATCTTTCGTTGCGCCGCGATCGGGGCCGCTCGACGCCAAGTACCTTTGCCTGAGCGAAGCCCCCGTGTTATGAACCGATAAGTTATGAATATGTTAGGTTTTTGTGAAGGAGACGGGCTTTGAGAAACGTGAGGTCCTCGATCGTTGCAGCCGCCTCCCTGGCGTTCGCCTCGGCCGCGCTCACCGGCGCGATGCTTCCTGTGGCCGCCATGGCCCAGCAGCAGACCATTGCCCAGCGTTTCCTCGCCAATCCCGGCCAAGTCCTGCAGCAGAATCCCGATGGCGGCACGGCGATGGTGTCGCTGCTTCGTGAGGTCGCGATCTCGGATCCCGGCAGCCTCAACGCGATCCTCGGCCTGATTCCCAATGCCAACAAGGCGCAGAAGACCGCGATCGGCAACGCGCTCGGGCAGGCGGCGAAGGTGGTCGTGAAGACCAATCAGGCCTACGCCAATCAGATCCTGACGGCGATCGCCGAGACCAAGGACCAGGACGTCTTCCTGGCCTATTCGGGCGGGGCCAACGATCAGGGCACGGCGGCGACGGGTGGCGGCGGCGCGGGCGCCGGCGGTGCCGCGGGTGGCCAGACCAACTCGCTGGGCAGCACGCCGACCAGTACCGGCTCGGCGCAGAATATCGGCGGCGGCAGCACGCCGACCGGTAACTTCACCTACAATCCGAACACGACCGGCACCGGGTCGTCCACGGGGTCGGTGACCACCTCGACGTTTACGATTTCGACCACCACTTCGCCATAAGCTGCTCCGTGCCAGCGCCAGCGCCAGCGCCGATGGCTGGTGCGGCAAGCCGCCGAGCGGGACGATCCGTCCGCAGCCGACGACATGCGAGTTCGCGATGAACGTTCTTCCTAATCTCGATCGCATCGTCCCGACGGTGGCGCGGGCGGCTGCCGAGCAGGTGGTGTCGTCGGCCGAGATGCTGACGAGCCTGAGCGGCTTTCTCCGCCGCCAGTATCAGTTCATTCTGCTCGTTATCGCCGTCAGCCTCTGCCTCGGCGCGGGCTATTTCCTGGCGACGCCGTCGACCTATACGGCGACGGCCAGCCTGATCATCGACAGCCGCAAGAACCAGCTGTTTCAGCAGCAGTCGGTGCTCGGCGACATCCCGATCGACAGCGCCTCGGTCGAGAGCCAGGTCCAGATCATCAAGTCCGAGACCATCGCGCTCGCGGTCATCAAGGACCTGCGCCTGACCGACGATCCCGAATTCGCCGGCGCGCCCGGGCTGATTGGGACGGTGACCGGCTGGATCGGCGACATGCTCGGCAGCGACCGCAGCCGCTCGGAGTTCGACAGGCTGAGGCGGACGACAGAGAGCTTCGCCAATCGCCTGACGGTCCGCCGTGTCGGCCTGACCTACATCATCGAGATCGGCTTCCGCTCGCTGTCTCCCGACCGCGCCGCCCAGATCGCCAACGCCGTTGCGGACGCCTATGTCGTCGATCAGCTCGACGCCAAGTACAAGGCGACCAAGCGCGCCACGTCCTGGCTGCAGGACCGCATCAAGGAGCTGCGCGAGCAGGCCTCGGCCGCCGAGCGCACGGTGGTGAACTTCAAGGCGCAGAACAACATCGTCGAGTCCGGCGGCCGTCTGATGAACGAGCAGCAGCTGGCGGAGCTCAACAGCCAGCTCGTCGTCGCCAAGACCCAGGTGTCGGAAGCCAAGGCGCGGCTCGATCGGATCGAAGCCGTGCTGCTCGCCGACAATCCGGAATCGACCGTCGACGGCACCGTGGCCGACACGTTGAACAGCCAGGTGGTGTCCAAGCTGCGCTCGCAATATCTCGACCTGGCGACCCGCGAAGCGGACTGGTCGGCGCGCTACGGCCGCAACCACCTCGCCGCGGTCAACCTGCGCAACCAGATGGCGGGCATCCGCAGCTCGATCATGGACGAGCTGCGGCGTCTGGCCGAATCCTACAAGAGCGATCTGGAGATCGCGACGCAGCGCGCGGCAAGCACCGAGAAGCAGGTCGAACAGGCCGTCTCGGCCTCGCGGGTCACCAATGAAGCGCAGGTCGCGCTGCGCGACCTCGAGAGCAAGTCGCAGAGCTATCGCGCGCTGCACGACAACTTCCTGCAGCGCTACATGGAATCGGTGCAGCAGCAATCGTTCCCGATCACCGAGGCGCGTATCATTACCCAGGCCTCTCGTCCGCTGAAGCCGAGCGCGCCGCGGCTCAGCATCGTGCTGTCGATCGCCGGCGCCGCGGGCCTGCTGTTCGGCTTCGGGCTGGCGCGGCTGCGCGACCTCTCCGACCGCGTCTTCCGCACCACCGACGAAGTCGAAGCACAGTTGCAGGCGAACTGCCTCGCGATCCTGCCGCGGATCGAGCCGCAGCTGAGCCTGCCGGCGCCGACCGCGCCGCGCGGGCCGCGACAGGTCGTCCCGGACGGCGGGCTGTACTGGCACGTGGTGCACAATCCGTTCTCGGGATTCACCGAATCCGTCCGCGCCATCAAGGTCGCGGCCGACATTGCCGCGCGCAACGGTGCCGGCCGGGTGATCGGCTTCACCTCGTCGCTGCCGAACGAGGGCAAGTCGACGGTCGCGGCCGGCTTCGCCGAAGTCCTGGCGCAAAGCGGTGCCCGCACGATCCTGATCGACGGCGATCTGCGCAATCCCTCGCTGACCCGCGGATTGATGCCGGAGGCCGAGTTCGGTGTGCTCGAGGTGCTCTCCGGAAAGCGCGACATGGCGCAGGTGATGTGGCGCGAGCCCGATATCGGGCTCGACATGCTGCCGGCCGTGATTCCGTCGCGCCATGCCCAGACCAGCGAGGTGCTGGCCTCGGCGGCGATGCGCAACCTGATCGATGATTTGCGCAAGCGCTACGACTACGTCGTCGTCGATCTCTCGCCGCTCGCGCCCGTCGTCGATGTCCGCACCACGGCCGGCCTGATCGACTCCTACGTCTTCGTGGTCGAATGGGGCCGCACCAAGATCGATGTCGTGCAGCATGCCATGAACTCCGCGCGGCATCTGCGCGAGCAGCTTCTCGGCGTCGTGTTGAACAAGGCCGAGCTCAAGCAGATGTCGAGATACGGCTATGGCGGCTATTACCGGAACGATTACTACCGGCGTTACGGATACTCCGAGTAAATGACGGCTTCCGGCCTCGTTCGCGCCGGCCCGATCTGCCTGGCCGGCCTTCTCCTGGCATGGTCCGCCCTCGCGCTTCCGGCGTTCTGGCGATCCGCCGATGCCGAACGGATTGCGGCGCAGATCGTCGGCGGGCGCAGCTTCCAGCGCGAAGTGGTCGCGCAAGCCATGGCAGGGGTCGACCGAGCCGCCATCGGGCGGCTCTGTCAGCCGGCGGCGAGCCGTGCCAAGGCGATCCTGCGCCTCTATCTCTATGAGGACGCCAACTCGGCGCAGCGCCGGGACGAAGCGGATCAGTCGCTGACGGCGCTGCGCTCCGACCTGCGCGCCGCACTTCGCTGTAGTCCGACGGACGGCTATCTCTGGCTGCTGCTGTTCGCGATGGAGAGCCGCACCGGGATTCAGCCGGCGCATCTCGATGACCTCCGGCAGTCCTATGTGTCTGCACCGAACGAGGGCTGGGTTGCCCTCAAGCGCAATCCGGCGGCGCTGGGGAGCTACACCGCGCTGGATTCCGACCTCGCCGGATTGGCGGTCAACGAGTTTGCGCAACTGATCCAGAACGGCCTCTACGACGAGGCGGCGGCGATCTATGCGGCGGTCGGGCCGGAGGCCCGAATGGCGCTGCTGGTGCGGCTGATCGACGTTCCACAAATCCATCGCGAGCCGTTCTCGCGCGCGCTCGATGCGGTCATGCCCGGCGTGCCCGTCCCGGGCGTCGACCGTAGTGACGATCAGCCATGGAAGCGGTAGCCGCCGGGCGGCGCGCTGCTGTGCTGGCGGTCGCGCATCAATTCGCGCTCGGCTTCGGCGGCGTGCCCGAAAGCATTCTGCTGCTGGCGCGCGAACTCCGCGCTGTCGGCATCACCATCGATGTCCTGAGCAAGGATGGCTTCATTCGCGATGTGGGCCGCTTGTCGTCGCTGCCGCCGCGCGGCGGCGGGCTGGCGTTCGACGTGATCCGTGGCCTGGATCTGGCCGATTATCGCGCGGTGTTCGTGGCGGGAGCCTGGAATCCCGTGGCGCTCATGATTGCCGTGCGGGCGCGCCGTCGAAGCATTCGCGTGATCT
This sequence comes from Bradyrhizobium sp. HKCCYLR20261, assembly GCF_051168435.1. Classification (NCBI taxonomy): domain Bacteria; kingdom Pseudomonadati; phylum Pseudomonadota; class Alphaproteobacteria; order Hyphomicrobiales; family Nitrobacteraceae; genus Bradyrhizobium; species Bradyrhizobium sp. HKCCYLR20261. The sequence continues at coordinate 69,937 of NZ_JBNPUZ010000011.1, read as the reverse complement.
ACAGTCCGAAAGGCAATCTGGCGCGTGCGGAGTTCAAGCGGCCGCGCGATGTGAAAAAGTTTCCCTATCTGGCGACCGCGGAACTGGCGCTGATGACCCTGGCCGCCCGGATCATCTACTCCTCGGTGTTGGAACAGCAGCATTCGCTGTTGTCACCCTTGTTCGCCGCCAAGGCGACGGTGATCGCGGAACCGTTTCTCGGGCCTGACCTGACCGGTTCCCGGCCATCCCCGTCCAAGACCCTCCGCTTCGGGTTCATGGCCGAAATTGCGCCCCGCAAGGGCCTGGCCGAGCTGGTCGAGGCATTCGTCACCTGGCAGCGCAAGGACGGTCCCGATGCAGAGCTTCATATCGCCGGGGAACCGCGACCTGCGTCCGAAAACTACCTGCAGGGCATCCGCAGGGTCAGTGAAGAAGAGGTCAAACGCGGACGAATCGTCTGGCGAGGGCCGCTGCGCGGGGCTGCCCGCGACCGGTTCTATGATGAGATCGACTTCTTCGTCTGTCCGACCCGCTTCGAGTCGTTCGGCCTCACGCCGCTGGAGGCGTTATGGCATGGCACCCCTGTTATCGTTACCGAAAACCTGGGAGTGTTAGAGTTTATATCGGACGCGAATTGTATGTTAAGGGTGGGGACTGGGAGCCCGTCAGAGATTCTGGCCGGGCTTAAGCTGGCAATGAGAGGCCGGGATGCGTATGTTACCGCAGCGAGTGGATGGCGATCACGCCCCTGTCCGCGCCTTTCGGGGCGCGACCTCGCCGCAGTCTTCGCTCAAGAATTCGGTTTCGGACCGTAGCCACCGCTCGGCGAACTCGGTCATCGAGGCATTTCCGGACACGACCACGGTTGCCGTGGTGATCGTGAATTTCTTCAAGGCCGATCGGCTGGTCGAATGCGTGCGCAGCCTGGCGCGCCAGAGCGGCGCCCAGAAGATGACCGTCGCCGTCGTCGAGAACTCGGCCGACAGCGGCGAGCATCAGCGGCTCGCCAAGGCGGCGGCCGAGCACGGCTTCGTGCTGGTGAACCCTGAGCTCAACCTCGGCTATACGAAGGGCTGCAATCTCGGCGTCCAGGCGCTGGCACCGACGGATTTCGTCGTGCTGTGCAATCCCGACATCATCTGGGACGAGCCGGACAGCATCGAGCGTCTCATCGCGATCGCGGCCTCCGATCCATCGATCGGCGTGGTTGCGCCGCTGCAGGTGAGCGATGACGGCGCCCTGGTCGAAACCGCCCGCAATTTTCCCACGCTGCTGCATCAGCTGAAGCGCCGGCTGTGGCCGGAGCGGGGCAACGAGATCCACCTGATCGATCCGCTCGCCGAGGGTAAGACGGACCTCATCGACGTCGATTGGTTGCAATCGTCCTGCGTCGTGATCCGCCGCTCGCTGTGGAATCGCCTCGGCGGTCTCGATCAGCGCTACTTCCTGTTCATGTCGGATGTCGAATTGGGGCGGGCGACGTGGAATCAGGGGATGCGGGTTTGCCTGACATCCTCGGTGCGCGTCCGGGCCGATGGGAAACGGGCAAGCGCGGGCGGCTTCCGCTCGCTGCTGACAAGCCGGACGCAGCGCAGCCATCTGCGCGACGCCATCCGCTATTATCTGGCCAACGGCTTCCGCTCCGGCCGGCGTCCGCTGCTGCCGGACGCGTCGTCCTAATCGTCAGTCCTCGCCGCCCTCTCGCTCTGCAGGCTTTTCATCATGGCGTCGCCGCCGCGGACGAGGCCGGAACGATCAGTTCTGGCCGCCGCGCTGCGGCCATTGCACCGGCAGCTTCCGGGCGCCCATGCCGGCGGCGCCGGTCGAAGGTCCGCGCGACAGCGACGGCAGCGCCTCCGCGAGCCACATCAGCGGAATGAAGGCGGCGAGGTTGCGCAAGGGCACGAGATATTCATCGAGCGTCAGCTCCGGTTTCAGCACCAGGCTGATGATGGTGAAGGTCCCGAACATCACCGTGATCGGGGATCCGATGCGCTGGATGGCCCAGATCGCGCCGCGCATCAGCGCGACCAGGCCGGCGGCATAGACGAACGCGCCGACGATCCCGAAATCGGTGACGCCGTCGGTCAGGATGGTGTTGGCTTCGTCGATCACCGGCAGTCCGAGCTTGGGATGCACCAGCGTCTCGACCATCTGATAGGCGATGATCTGGTCCTTGTTCGGATCGAGCACCGAGGGGATGCAGAGCCGCAGATAATATTCCAGCGCGTCGCCATGGAGCGGGCCCGAGGTGCTGACCGCCTCGATCAGGTCGGAGAGATAGCCGAGCACGAAGGTGCGTTCGCGCACATTGTCGTAGAACAGCGTGCTGAACCGCTCCTTCAGGCTCGGCGACAGCATGAACTCCAGCCCGAGCCAGAGCTGGTCCGGCAGCGCCGCGGTGTTGCCGAGCTCCCAGGTCGCGAGCCGCAGCGCAAAGAAGTAGGAGCTCGTGACATAGGCGAACACGCCGCCGACCGCGACCGCTGCCGCTTTCTGGCCAAGCGAGAGCCGGCGCAACCCGCCGCCGAGCGCGAACCCGATGGTTGCGACCAGCAGCACCAGCAGGATGGCGCGCCGACCGGTCGGGACCACTGCGAGCGTCACCAGCATGACGACGATCGCATAGAACAGCCGCGACAGCGGCTGCCGGGCGCGCGCGGTGAGAAAGCCGGCCACGCCCGCCAGCGGCGCTTCGATCAGGCTCGCGGCCGCGCCGATGACGGACACGCGGCCGGCCTCGTCGGTCTGGATTCCCATGTAGCCGAGATCGCCGACCAAGTAGCCCAGCACGATCAGTCCGAGGCCGCCACAGGCCAGCAGCAGCGAAAACCGGCTGTCGGTAGTGGTCTCGGCCATCGTCCCGCTGGTGGACGTTTCCCAGCGGCCCACGAGCAGCAGCAGGCCGCAGATCACGTGAACCAGCGCCAGCGCCGAGCAGATCGCTTCGATCGGACGGTCCTTGGTGAGGATCGCGAATTCCTGGGCAGAACCTGCGTTCAGATAGGTCGAGACCGAGCCGCCGTCATAGGCCAGCAGCAGGGCGGTCGCGAGCAGCCATGAGATCCGCATCTGGTCGCGGCCGTCGATGCTGACATAGAGCACGATCAGTCCGATCGCAGCGCCGACGAACGCCGCCGCGGCGAATGTAACCTGGCTGGGCCACAGCAGCAGCGCGAAGCCCAGGAGCAGGATCGCGCCGCCCAGCCGGCCGATCGTTGCGGCCGCCGTCATCGGACCGGCTCCGTCGGCATGGCCGCGGCCATGGTGGTCAGAAACGCGGCATATCTGGCGGCCGCCGCGGCGGATGTGAATTGGCTGGCATGATCGCGCGCAGCCTGCCGCTGCGTCCTCAGCCAGTCCCAATGCGCGGCAATCAGCTGCGCAGCCTGGTCCAATTGCTCCGGATCGATCTTGAGCGCGGCGGGACCGGCGACGCTGCGCATCGGCTCGCGATCCGAGGTCACGACGGGACAGCCGCAGGCCTGCGCCTCGATGATCGGCCAGCCGAAGCCCTCGTCCAGCGACGGAAACAGCAGCGCCTCGGCCTGGCTGTAGAGCGCTTCGATCAATGCGTCGTCCGCCTCGCTGATCACGATCAGCCCCTTTCGCCCTGCGAGCAGCGATTCGGGCAACGCCGGTCCCACCGAGACCATCAGAGCATCGCGCAGGGCGGCGACATCGGTGCGTTGCAGCCGGTCGAACAGCTCCAGGGCGCCGTGCCGGTTCTTGTACCAGAGATTGCTACCGATATGCAGCAGAAACGGCCGGTCGACCGGAATACCGGCGGCCGCGGTCAGCTCGCGCGCGCGGGCCGGCGTCATCGTTCCGAAGCCGATCACGGGATTGAAGATCACGTCTTCAACGCCTTTCACCGGACCGATGAGGCGCAGGAAATCGCTCCGCGTCGCCTCGGACACGAACACCAGGTTCCGGATGTGCCGCAGGCTGAACCGGATCAGGCGCTGCAGCCAGGCATTCGTGCCGGCAAGGGCCTGGCCCGGGACCTCGCCTCCGAGCACCTTGATCGGAATGAGATCGTGGCAGGTCAGGCTGACGCAACGGCCCGGCAAAGCGAACACGTAAGCCGCGTTGGAGTGATCACAGATATGGACCAGGTCGTCGTGTCCGGCGCGCCGCCGCAGCAGCAGCGGGAACAGTACGAACTTGTCGATCAGGCCAAGCCATTTGCGCAGCGCGCGATGGCCCGGGGCCGAACCCGCCAGGCGCGGCTCCGGCGCGATCTGGTCGACCTGCCATCCTTCCGCACGCAACGCGCCGGCGAGCCAGTCCGCATAGCGCAGCATCGAATGCTGCCGGTCGGGCGCGTAGTTGCCGATGAGAAGGATGCGCTTGGGATGAGGCATGCTCGCGGTGGTCTGCGCCCGGAATGAATCTCGGCTTTCTAGCCGAAAACAGCGCCGCCGAGGGAATATGCGGCGGTGCGCTCCACGCAAGCGGCGATTAAGGTAAAAGGGCGCGCAAGCGCGACTGCCGCGTGGTTATTGGCTAGAAGCGTGCGGTGCAGCCGACCTTTCTCGTGACGATCGACATGAACCTCATCTCCCAGGCGCAGCGCGGTCCCCGGGCCGGCTGTCTTCCGTGTCGGCCGTCATGGCAGGGCTAGCGCGCCGGCTGGCCATCGGCCTGGTCGGGCAGGGGGTCTGGCGCCTGGCCATGGCGCTCAATCCGATCCTGCTGGTGCCGGTCCAGATCTCGCACTGGGGCGTCGACCTGTTCGGCCAATGGGTCACGCTGGTCGCGCTCACATCCTATCTGGCCTATGTCAATCTGGGCCTGGTCGCCACGGCCACCAATGACCTCATCATGGCGGTGGCCGCCGGCGATCGCGACCGGGCGCGCCGCAGTTTCCAGATGTCCTGCAATCTGGCGCTGATCGCCTTGCCCCTGATTCTGGTCGTCGTGATGATCGCGCTCGCCGCGCTGCCGCTGTCGCGCTGGTTCCATCTCGACGGCATCGGTGCCGGGGCGGTGGTGGTGGTGTTTGCCTGTGCCGCCGCCCAGCTCTGCTTCGAGACGCTGCGCGGCCTGATGGCTGCGGTGCTCTATGCCAATGGCAAGTACGGTGCGGCCTACAACATCGCCACCGCGATCAAGCTGACCGAGCTCGCCGCCGCGATCATCGCGATTGCAGGATTCGGCGCGCAGCCCGTGCACGTCGCCGGCCTGACCGCGACGACGGCGCTGATCGATCTCGCCGTCGTCATCGTCGTTGCGCGCCGGCTGGCGCCGTGGGCCCGCGTGGATCTGCGCATCTTCGACATCGGCTGGCTGCGCGAGCAGCTCCAGCCCGCCCTCGGCTTCAGCGGCTACAATTTCGCGACCCAGGGCGTGATGATCCAGGGACCGCGGCTCGTGCTCGGCGCGCTGCTGGGCGGCCCGGCCGTTGCCGTGTACGCCGTGTACGCCACGGCGATGCGCCTGGTCGACCAGCTGTTCCTGACCGTGATGGCGCCCGCCGGCGTCGAGATCAGCCACGCCGCCGGCCGCAAGGACAGCGCGCAGCTCGTGCGTCTCATTGCCTTCGTCGCTCAGCTGTCGCTGCTGGCATTCGCCGCGGTGTCGCTGGCCCTGATGATCCTCGGTCCCCTGATCTTCGACGGATGGACCCGGCACCAGATCGCGTTTCATCATGAGCTGATGATTCTCTATCTCCTGATGTCCGGCGCCGGGCTGCCCGGGCGGATCGCGGCGCAGGCGCTGATCAGCGTCAACGCGATGCGCAAGGTTGCGATCATCACCCTGGCGACGGCCGCGGCCTCGATCGCGCTCGGCGCCGCGCTCGTGCCTGTGGCGGGCCTGCCGGGCGTGCTGATCGGCGGGATCATCGGGGAGGCCGCGATCTCCCTCCTGCTATGGCGCGCGCTGCAGGGCTGGTTGGCCTTGCCGTTTCGCGACATCATGAGCGAGATGACTGACCTCGCGGGGTCCTTCACCAGGCTGCGCCGACAGGCCGCGACCGTGCTCGGACGGCGGTGACGCGTGATGTCCGGACCTTCCTTGCTCTATGTCGGCGACAACGGCGCGGGGACCACCTCACGTGATCGCGCCGATGCGCTGGAGCAGATCGGAGCGCGGGTGACGCGGCTGCCGCCGCCTGCGCTGTCCGGCCTCGCTGCCCGCATCGACTGGCACCTGCGTGCGCGGCTGCAGGTCGGGCCGGTGATCGCGCGGGTCAACGCCGATCTGATGCAAGCGGCGGCCGAGCGCGCCCATGACGTGCTGTGGATCGACAAGGGCTGGATGGTTCGCCCCGCGACGCTGCGGGCGATCCGCGACCGCGTCGGCGCAATCGTCCTGTTCAACAACGACAATCCCTGGGGCGAGCACGAGCGCGGCCTGTGGCGCCTGCATCTCGGCCTGGTGCCCCTGGTCGACGAGGTGATGACGCCGAAATACAGCGTGGTGCGCAACTACGAGCGGGCTGGCGCGCGCCGGGTCTCGGTGGTGGATTTCGGTTTTGCGCCGGCGCGCCATTTCGCGCCCGGGCAGCCGGTCGCGATCCAGCACGACATCAGCTTCATCGGCACCGCGCTGAAGGACGGCGGCGGCATTCGCCCGCACCGCACCGAACTGATGCTCGGCCTGGCGAAGCGCATGCCGGGACGAGTGAGCCTGTTCGGCCACGGCTGGTCACGGGCCATCCGCGGCCATGAGCCGCTGTTCCGCACGGTCGCGGACGGCGCCTGGGATGACGCCTATCGCCAGACCATCTGTGCCTCCCGCATCAGCGTCTCCTTCATCACCAAGGACAATTGGGAGGAGCTGTCGCACCGGGCGTTCGAGATCACGGCCTGCGGCGGCCTGCTGCTGGCCGAGCGGGCCTCGCGCCTCGAGCAGAGCTTTCGCGACGAGCAGGAGGCGGTGTTCTTCACTGATATTGACGACCTCGCGGCCAAGGCTCGGCAACTGCTCGCGGATGAGCCCCGGCGGGCGCGGATCGCGCGCGCGGGCTGGCTGCGCGCGCAATCGTCGGGCTACGACAATGCCTCGCGGCTTGCCGAGGCGATCGGCCGAAGCCCCGTGCTGCGGACGCTGTTTCCGGAACTGAATGCCGCGGCCGGCCGGCCCGCAAAGGTCGAAGGATGACGCCGATGGACTCGACCGCTCCACGCCGACCCGACCAGGACCCCAATCAGTTCATGTATCAGCGCTACGTGTCGTCGGGCGGCTTCGGCCCCGCGCCGGCGTCGCAGGAGGACATGGCTCCGCGCATGCCGGTGATGCGCGATCTCGTCCGACGGTTCTTTCCCGCCGACCGCGACGCCGAGATCCTCGATCTCGGTTGCGGCAACGGCGTCCTGCTGCTGGCCGCGCAACGCGAGGGCTACCGCCGCCTCCAGGGCGTCGACGGCTCCGCCGAACAGGTCGCGATCGCGCAGCGGCTCGGCATCTCCGGCGTGCGGCAGGGCGACCTGTTCGAGGCGCTGGCGCGAACCGCCGACGGCAGTCTCGACGCGCTCGTGACCTATGACGTCATCGAGCACCTCACCAAGCAGGACCTGCTGCGCCTGGCGCAGGAGACGCTGCGGGTGCTCAAGCCGGGCGGCCGCTGGATCATTCATGCGCCGAATGCCGAATCGCCGTTCTTCGGCCGCATCCGCTACGGTGATTTCACCCACGAGCTGGCCTTCACCCGGCAGTCGCTCGGGGCCCTGCTGCGCGCGGCGGGCTTCGCCGATGTCGTCTGCGCCGAGGACGCGCCGATCCCGCATGGCCTCAAGAGCATGATCCGGCTCGCGCTCTGGAAGCTCGTTCGGTCGGTGCTGCGCTTCGTCATCGCGGTGGAAACCGGCGACATGACGAACGGCATCTACAGCCAGAACCTGATCGCCATGGCGACCAAATCTTCGAGCAATCAAGTCGTCGAGCGTCAGTAGCTCTGGCGGTAGTTGTTGACCGACAGCAGCATGATCACCGTGAGCAGGATGATCTTCAGGTCGAACAGAAACGACCAGTGGTCGATGTAGAACAGATCGTAGTCGATCCGCTTCTGCATCTTCTCCAGCGTATCGGTCTCGCCGCGCAGCAGGTTGACTTGCGCCCAGCCGGTGATGCCCGGCTTCATGTTGTGCCGGCGCGACAGCGGCGGAATGCGTTCCTCGAACATGCGGTTGTGCGCGAGCGCATGCGGGCGCGGCCCCACGATCGACATCTCGCCGCGCAGCACATTGATCAGTTGCGGCAGCTCGTCGATGCTGCTCCGCCTGAGCCAGCCGCCTAGCCAGGTGATCCTGGGATCGTCGCGGGTGGCCTGGCGGAAATCCTCCACCGGGCTGACGCGCATCGTCCGGAACTTCAGGACGGTGATGGCCTGGTTGTTGAATCCGTGGCGCACCTGGCGGAACAGCACGGGGCCGCGATCGCCCGCCTTGATCAGCGCGGCCACAGCCAGCATCAGCGGCGACAGGGCGATCAGCAGGACCGCCGACACGATGACGTCGAAGCCGCGCTTGAGCGCCTCGTCGACGGCCGAGAGCGGGCGCCCCTGGACCTGGACCGCGGCGACGTCGCCGAATTCCACGACCTCCGAGGCTGACAGGAGTCCGTCGAGCCCGGGAACCATGACGTGGACGGCCACCGGCAACTGCGACAGATGGTCGATGATCGTCGGCATGCGGCTCATCTCATCCGCGCTCGGGAGCACGAAGATGTCGTCCGCGCCGGCGGTCCGGCAGGCGTCGATCAGCGCGCGCACGCCATCGGGCCGTTCGAGCTGGTCGAGGGTGAATTGAGCCACCGTGATCACCCCGTTGTCGCGCAGCCGTTGCGACAGACCGCGGGATTGCCGGAGGTCACCGACGATGAAGGCGCGGCGGAGCGAGAGTTCGCCGCGCTCCAGCGCCCGCTGCTGCCGCGATATCAGCACGCCGCGCAGCGACAGGGTCGCCAGGCAGACCGTGATGAACTGGACGACGAACGCGCCGCGCGAATACTCGTCGGAAATCTTGAGCAGGAACATGCCCGAGACCAGGAACGCGAACGCGATGCTGGTGGCGCGGATCGCGTTCCAGAGCAGCCGCCGGTGGCGGAAATTCTGCAGATGCGTGAAGTCGCGCAGGCCGAGAGCCGCGCCGCAATACAGCGCCGCCAGCAGCACGGCCGCGCTCGTATATTCGGCCGCGATCGGCAGCTCGGGCACGACCAGGCGGTGATAGAACAGGCTGGTCAGATAGGCGGTGGTGGAGACGGTGCCGAATTCGAGCGCGATGAACTTGCCCGCCGACGTGGCGCTGCGCGACAGCTTGCCGCCGCCGGGCGAGCCGGCCGGCTGCCCGCCGGCGCTAAGCCGCGGGATGGGTCGCGCTGTTCTATCGGACGTCGATTCCAGCGTTTCGACCCGGGCATGTCCTCGGGAATGCAGCATGCCGCTCGGTCCCGCCATTAACATATGATCGCGTCGATTAACATTCGTCATATTAACGGGTTGTTGACCATAGACAACCCGAACAACGGTACATCTCGAACAAATTCGCGCGTAAGAGCGTGGCTGTGCTGGCGCAAAGAGGCGGTCCCGATGAGTCCCATGCTGCGAATTCTGCTGTCCGGTGCCGTCATTGCCGCACTGTCCAGCCCCACCGCGGCGTGGCAGCCCGCCTCCGCACAGACCTCCGCCGGCGCGCCCGGCAGCGGCTTCAGCGGCCGTCCCCAGGTCGGCGGCACCTATCAGACGCGGATTGCCCCCGAGATCGCCGTGACCGGAACCGGCACGGAGACACAGCGCCACAAGGATTTTTCCGGAAAGCCCTGTCTGTCGGTCAGCGGCTTTGCCCGCGCCTTCGTCACCAATGCCAAGCTGTTCGATCACGTCGTGAACGCGGAGAACGGCTGTCCCAAGGCGATCAAGATCCAGGTCTGCTATCTGCAGGGCAGCGGCTGCGTGTCGCTGGACGTCCCCGGCTACGGCCGCAAGGAAGCGGTGCTCGGCACCATGCCCTCGCAGAAGGATTTCCGTTTCCAGTTCGTGGAGAAATTCTGATTCGCGGGCGTCATTTGCGCCGCGGAAGGGCCTTTTCGACCGCATCGGTGAGCGTGCGGATATCGGCGTCGGCGGCCTGGCCGGGGGCATAGCTGGCGACCGACTGACCCACGGAAAAGGCGCGCACGAACGCCGAGCGGCTGGCCACCGACGGAGCCAGCGGCTCCTTGAACTGTCGCAATTCCTCGACCAATTGCCGGCCCTCGAGGGTGCGGCGATCGATTCGATTCGGCACCAGCAGGACCTTCACCGGCTTGGAGCGCCGCCGGCGCACGGCATTGATGATGGTCATCGTGTGGGCGGTGGCCTCGATGTCGAGGCCCGAGGCGGTGCAGGGCACGAGAATCAGATCGGCCAGGGCGATCGTCGCGCCCATCTCGCGCTCGGTCGGCGCCGTGTCCAGCACCAGGAGATTGGCTTTGATCTGCCGGATCTCGCGGGCCCAGGCCGCGACCGGCATTTCATCGAGGCCCATCTCGTAGACCGGCATCTCCAGATTGCCGAGTTCGGCCCAATGGCAGGCCGAGCGCTGCGGGTCGACATCCACCAGCGCCACGTCGTGCCCACGCCGTCCGAGCTCCGCGGCGACGCAGATTGCCATGGTGGTCTTGCCGACCCCGCCCTTACGCTGGGCCACAGTGATTATCGTTGCCATCGGTCTCAAGATTACACGTTATCAGATATGTTCGATCAGTCCCGTGAAGTTGGTTGCAAGTACATTGCATTGCAGCAACTGAAGAAGTGTCCAGCTATACATGCGGCAACATTGCGCCGCCCTAAGTATTAACGCCGATAACTTGGGAACCCGCTCTGAATTCGCTGGGTGACTGCGGAGTCTCTCGGCGAATTCGGAAGGCGTGGGAACATCAGTACTGCGTTTCGTAGGTGGATGGGTGAAGATCGACTTAACCGGAGTATGACGTTCTTCACGAATTTCGCGGTTTTAGTTGCCGTTTCATGAATTATCTCGCTTGACTCCTCTGTTTGCTCGTTTAACGTTCACTTAACAAAACACGTCGGATCGCGCCAATTTATTGGGCGTGCTCCAGGGGCTGCTGATTTCGATGCGAATTCGTCTGTTGGATCTGCGCGACCGTTTTGGCGTGCGTTCGAGCTTTTGTGTGGATTTTAACCTTGGGGTCCTGGCATGACCGTTTCCTATTTGACGAAGACGGAGCTGAACTCCGACCTCACGGCGTCCGGGCATTTCGATCCGACCGTGCAGGCAGCGCTGATTTCGTCGCTCGAATCGAATGGCGTGTACACCTCCGGTGCTGAGGACGGCAAAAAGGCCTGGGTCGAGAGCGGGACGTATTCCGGCGGTACCGTTCCCCCGATCGTTCAGGTCCTCGAGGTGACGAACTCGACGACGGTGCAGACCAGCTCGACGCTGAAGGCGATCATCATGGATGACGCCGGCGGCAACCAGCTCTACGTGACGGACAGCCAGAACGCCGGCAACGGCGTGTTCATCGCGATGGGCAAGGGCAACGACAGCGTCAACCTGTTCGACAGCGGCAACGACACGGTTTACGGCGGCGACGGCGCGGACGTGATCGGCGGCGGCGCCGGCAACAGCTATCTCTATGGCGGCGACGGCAACGACAGCATCTACGGCGGCAGCGGCTCGGACACGCTGGTCGGCGGTGAGGGCAACAACTTCCTTCAGGCCGGCACGGGTGCGCATCAGCTTCTGAAGGTTGAGGGCTCGGGCAACAACGTCCTGCGCGACATCTCGTCCGGGAGCAGCACGCTGACGGCCGGCAGCGGCAACGATACGCTGTGGGGCTATGGCGCCGATACCTTGAACGGCGGCACGGGGCACAGCGAGCTGCATGGCGGCACCAACTCGGTGCTCTTCTCCGGCAGCGGCGTTGGTGGCTGGAACATCCTGGGCTCGGGCAGCACCCATTCGAGCGAAGCCAACGTTCTTCATGCCGGCGCTGGCGCCGACAGTCTGTATGGCGGTGGCGGCAACGACACGCTGTACGGCGGCTCGGGCAACAGCTTCCTGGTGGCGGGCACCGGTTCTCACCAGCTGCTGCAGGCTGGCAGCGGCAACACCTACCTCTACGACTCCGGCTCGAACGGGGCGCCCGGCGACGATACGCTCATCGGCGGTGCCGGCAACGACACGATCATCGGCCAGCAGGGCGACTACTTCAAGGACACCGGCGGCGCAGGTTCGCACAACGACTTCTGGGTCTACGGCGGCACCGGCGCGAATTCGACCCTCGAGGGCGGTGCCGGCAACGACACCTTCCACATCGAGACCAAGATCGGCAACGACACCATCATCGGCGGTGGCGGCACCGATATCGCGGGCTTCAAGGACCGTGCCTTCTCGGACGTGCAGTCGCTCAACTACGACTCCGGCTCGGGCAGCTACAATCTGGTGTTCAACGACGGCCAGCAGATCCATCTCACTGGTGTGTCGGAGCTCTACTTCACCGACCAGGTGGTCAAGCTCAGCTGATGTCTTCCGACATCTTGACGGAGAAACCCCGCCTCGGCGGGGTTTTTCTTTTGCCGGCCGCGCCGGCGACGGATTTACGCTCTTCGGTGATATCCGGGTCGTTAACTGGCCGTGCCTTAACAGACCTGTTAACTTGAGGGTGGCGGCGGTTCCCGTCCGTTGCCGCATCCGTCTCGAAGGGAGTGGGTCAGTCTTTGTCGTCGACGCTCAAGCGCATGCTGAATGCCGGATCTGGGCCGGGGTCGGCTCACCGCATCGCCCGTCTCATCGCCGAGAAGCATTGGGAGGAGGTGCGGCTCGATATCGATCCGGAGGTCAAGCCCGATGTCGTCGGCTCGATCACCGAGCTCGATTCCTCCTTTGCGGCCCAGTCGTTCGACGCGGTGTGGTCGTCGCACGTGCTCGAGCATCTCTATGCGCATGAGGTGTACCCTGCGCTGCGCCAGATTCACCGGGTGCTGCGCGCCGACGGTTTCGCGCTGGTGATGAGTCCCGACATCGAGGCCGTGGCCCAGCACATCATCGATCACGGCATCGCGTCGATTGCCTATAACTCGCCGGCCGGCCCGATTCGTCCGCTCGACATGCTCTACGGGCACACGCGGGCGATCGAAGAGGGACACTATTATATGGCGCATCGCACCGGCTTCACGGCCGAGCGCCTCGGGAACCTGCTGATGTCGGCCGGCTTCCCGACCATCAATGTCCGGCGCGAGAATTTCGAGATCTGCGCGCTCGCCTTCATGCCGGAGGCCGACGTCGCCGATGTCGAGGATTCGCTCGCCCGAGCCGGCTTCGATATGCGGGAAGCCGCCTGAGCCATTCGCCCGCACGCGTGTCGCGCGTTAATCACGTGTCTCGGCCGTGGGTGCGAGAGGGCGTGTGAGCCCCGGACCGGCGTTGGCTTTCTCCGCTGTTATGCGGTATGCTAATGAAATGTTATAGCTCGTTTAGCGCAGCGGAACGTTGTCGCTGCGAACGGCAATTTTCAGGAGCATCTCTGCGATGTCCTCATCCTCCGCGATCGTCCCGCAGCCCGCGCCGCTCTCCTCGAGCTTCGATGCCGCGCAGGACGGCGCCGCGCCGACCGGGCTTGCCGCGCTGGTGATCGTCGCGCGTCAGCACGGCCTGCATCTCACCGTCTCGCAGCTGATCCATGACAACGTGCTGTCCGGCGCCGAGGTCACGACCGCGGAGATCGTGAAATCAGCCAACAATTCCGGCATGACCGCCAAGGTCGTCAAGCTGGACTGGGACGGCCTCAGCCATCTCAAGAAGGCGCTGCCGGCGATCGTGCGCCTGAAGGACGGCAGCAGCATGGTGCTGCTGCGCCTGGAGGGCGACGAGAACAACCCGCGCGTCGTGCTGCGCGACCCCAATGTCGACGACGACACCCTCCTGGTGATCGACCGCCTCCGTCTCGAGGACGTCTGGACCGGCGACGTCGTCCTGGTGAAGCGCGACTACGAGATCTCCGACGAAACCCAGCCCTTCAGCCTCGGCCTGATCACAGCGCTGATCTTCAGGGAGCGGCGGATGGCGCGGGACATCGCTGTATCGGCGATTGTCCTTGGCTTTCTCGGCCTGGCGCCGATCATGTTCTGGCGACTCATGTCGGAAAAGGTGATCTACTATAAGGCATACAATACCTTCACCGTTCTCTGTATCGGAATGGCCGTGGTCATTGCCTTCGAGGCAATCTTTGGTTTCCTCCGCCAATTCCTGGTCCATCAGCTCACGGCCCGGCTCGATGTGAAGTTGTCGACCTATGTCTTCGAGAGGGTGTTGAACCTCCCGATTGACTTTTTCGAGCGGAACCAGGTCGGTATCATCGCGCGAGACATGCGTGAGATCTTCCGCGTCCGAACATTCTTGATGGGTCAGCTGTTCGGAACGATCCTGGATTCGACAACGCTGTTTTTCTTCCTGCCGGTCATGTTCTTTTTCAGCCCGCTGATGACTTTCATCGTGCTGGGCTTCGTCGCGGTGATCGCGGCATGGTTGGTCGCAATGCTGCCGGTGTACCGCAAGCGATCGAATGTTGTTATCGCCGCCGAAGGTCAACTCGGCGCTTTCATGTTCCAGAATCTCGCGGGCATTCGCACGGTGAAGTCTCTGGCTCTCGACGCAAGGCAGAAGCACCTCTGGGATGTTCTCGTCGCGCGGGTCGCAAAGGCGCGCCTGGCCGAGGGAATGGTCGGGACCATGATTCAGGCGGTCGTGCGTCCCCTGGAGCGCTTGGCCGTCAGCGCGCCTTACGCGATCGGTGTCTATCTCGCGCTGGTGTCGGGCGACCCGGTGTTCATCAGCGCACTGTTTGCCTTCCTTTTGCTTTCCCAAAGGGTCGCGGCACCCCTCATGCAGATGGCGCAGCTGGTCAATCAGCTGGATGAAGCGCGGACCGCCGTCAGCATGGTTGGCAATCTTGTCAATCAGGAGCCCGAAGAGGGGCGCTCAGGACATGGCGTGCGAAAGCCGCTTGAAGGACACATCGAGTTCTCGGGTGTCACGTTCAAGTACAAGGGCGCAGTCTCTCCTGCGCTCAATGGCCTGTCATTTGAAGTTCCCCAGGGAACGACTCTGGGCGTGATGGGGAAGAGCGGCTCGGGAAAGACCACCATCACCCGCCTGCTCCAACGGCTTCACTCGGATTATCAGGGTTTGATCAAGATCGATGGCGTCGACGTCCGCGAATACGATGTCGATCACCTTCGTCGCAACATCGGAGTGGTGCTTCAGGAAAACTTCCTGTTCAGCGGCACGATTCGGGAAAACATCGCCGCCGCCAAGCCCGATGCAACGTTCGACGAAATCACGCGTGCGGCGCGCCTCGCTGGAGCAGAGGAATTCATCGACAAGCTCCCGCGCGGCTATGAGACGTATATCTACGAGGGCTCTCCAAATCTGTCTGGCGGGCAGCGTCAGCGTCTGGCCATTGCCCGAGCCTTGATCGTCGATCCGCCCATGCTGATCCTGGACGAGGCGACAAGCGCCCTCGATGCGGAGAGTGAAGCGATCGTCAACGCCAACATCGCCCGTATCGCGCATGGCCGCACGATGATCGTCATTTCTCACCGACTCTCATCGCTGGTGGACTGCGATGCGATCTTGGTTCTGAACCGCGGCGTCATCGACGATCTCGGTCGACATGAAGAGCTTCTGGAGCGCAATGAGATCTATTCGAGCCTTTGGCACCAGCAAAACAGCCATGCCATGGCGGCGCCGCGTCGCGGCCGCCCCGGATACGGAGGGCCGACCCTTGTCAGCTAACACCGCGTCCTTAGCGACCGTTCGTCAGTTCCAATCCGAGACGGCTGCCATTCGCGAGGCGCCCGAGCCGATCGTTGCTCGTGCTACGCTCTATGTCTTGGTCGCGTTCGTTGTGTCGCTGGTCATCGTGATGTGCTTGACCCGGCTCGACCGGGTCATTTCAAGCGTTGGCGGAAAAATCGTTCCGCTCGATTCCGTGAGTGTTCTTCAAGCGCTCGATGCGTCGATCATCAAGAGTATCGACGTGCGGGAGGGAGACCAGGTCGCGACTGGCCAACTGCTGGCCACCCTGGATCCAACGTTCACGCAGGCCGACGTCGCACAGTACAAGTCTCAGGTCGCAAGCCTCACGGCACAGGTGCTGCGCGACAAGGCCGAGCTGAGCAACACGGCTCTGGTCTTTCCCGCAAACATTGACGCCGAATTCGCCAGCTATGCTGCCTTGCAGAAGGCTCTCTACCAGCAGAGGAGGGCGCAGTACGAGGCGCAGATAGCGAGTTTCGATTCCAAAATCAGTCAGACGGCGGCAACGATACAGAAACTGCAGAAAGATGACGAGCGCTACGCGCAGCGTGATGATGTCCTGCAGAAGATCGAATCGATGCGCTCGACCCTGGCTGAGAGTGGTAGCGGATCGAAGCTCAACCTCTACATCTCGCAAGACACCCGATTGGAGTTGTTGCGCCAGATGGATAGCACTCACAATAGTCTGGCCGAAGCCAGGCATCAGTTGGAATCCTTGAAGGCTGACCGGAAGGCCTTCGTGGAGCAATGGAATGCGCAGCTTAGCCAGGATCTGGTGACCACGCAGAATTCCCTCGACGCCGCAAAGGCTGCGTATGAGAAGGCGATCAGGCATCAAGACTTGGTTCGGTTGACTGCGGCGGAGCCGTCCGTTGTGCTCACGATGGCAAAGCTGTCGGTGGGCTCGGTTCTGAAGCCGGGTGATCCATTCATCACTCTCATGCCGATCTCGACGCGTGTCGAGGCCGAGATCAAAATCTCGTCTCGCGACGTCGGGTTCATAAGAGCTGGAGATCCATGCACCCTGAAGGTCGACGCCTTCAATGCGGCCGAGCATGGCACAGCCGAAGGCAAGGTGCGGTGGATTAGCGAAGGTGCGTTTACGGTTGATGAGGACGGCAAGCCTGTCGATGCGTTCTACAAGGCCCGATGCTCAGTCGACGGGACGAAGTTTCACGACGTTCCGGGCAATTTCCGGCTCATCCCGGGTATGACCCTGACTGGCGACGTCAACGTCGGGACCAGATCGGTCGCCATGTATCTGCTTGGAGGCATGATTCATGGTGTTGGTCAGGCCATGCGCGAACCGTAGGTGATCGCGGCATCATGAGCCGGATAAGTCAGGTGCTGTCGGGCATCCTTCCTCAGTTCGGTCCTTCTGGATCTTCCGTGGAAGCGGGAGACGCGCGTCATAGGGCCGGAGCTTACCTGGATGCAGTCCGCATCTGGAAGAGAGCGGCGGATGCGGGCTCCGCCGATGCTGCCTTTCGTGTCGCGCAAGCCTACCGAAATGGCGAGGGAGTCGCGCGTTCCTACCCGGACGCAGCGGTGTGGTATCGTTGCGCAGCGGAACGGGGACATGCCGACGCCAAGTACCAACTCGGACTGTTGCTGCAGGGTGGGGTCGAAGCGCCGCTCGGGTTGAATGCTCCTGAACTCTGGAGACGCGCAGTTTCTGCGCGCGGCGTTGATCGCCAATCTGTCGAAAGCTTGCTGTTTCCCTCAGGCTTGGCAGTCGACAAGAATCCTCAAGAAGCTCTGAAGTGGATATGCGAGGCGGCCGAGTCTGGCCATCTCGAGGCCCAGGCCAGAATGGGAGATATCCTTCGGTTCGGATGGGGAGGAGCCCAGGTCGATCTGGCCGCGGCGCGCGGTTGGTACGCGAAAGCTGCAGCCGGCGGCCTCGCTGCGGGCGCGTTTGGGCTTGGCGACGTGTATTTTCAAGGCCTCGGAGTGGATGCTGATCCAGAGGCGGCCGTCGGCTGGTACCGACAGGCGGCCGATGAAGGCCACGTCCGCGCCAAGGTCGCGCTCGCCTTCAGTTATCTCAAGGGCATCGGCATTCATCAGGATTCTGCCGAGGCTGCTCGATTGTTCGCTGACGCTGCTCGCCATGATGATCCCCTCGCCCTCTACAACATTGGGTTGATGTACCTTTCGGGTGATGGTGTCGAAAAGTCGATCGATCGCGCGGAGACGGCACTGCGGCGAGCGGCACGGAAGGAACATCTTCCTGCTATTCAAAGATTGGCGGAGTTCTACGCCAAGGGCTTGGGCTCGGAGCCAGACATGCGTGAGGCTGCGCGCTGGTACGAGGCCGCGGCGGAACGCGGCGACGTGCAGGCGCAATTCTTCGTTGGCCGCTTCTACGCGTCCGGGACGGGAGTGTCGCCAAGCCAGAGGGAAGCTGCGCGCTGGTTTCTCAAGGCTGCGGAGGGAGGCCACGGAACCGCAGCGTTCAACATCGGCATTTTTTATCTCAACGGCACTGGTGTTCCGCGCGATGTAGCGACTGCGATCCGATGGTTCGAGAAGGCGTCCGAAGGCGGACTGCGCGCGGCAGAGGTGCAACTCGGTCGCATCTATGCCGCCGGTGCCGGCGTGGAGCGTGATCAGGCTCGAGCAGAGCGTTGGCTCGGTAAAGCAGCCGACAGCGGAGATTCCGAAGCAAAGGTTGCCCTGGCGCTGTTCCTGCTACAGTCTGAAAAATCACCCTCGAACGTGGCACGTGCAACGAAACTATTCGAGGATGCAGCCAATGCTGGTCATGCGCCGGCGGCGCTGCAACTCGGATATTTGCGCGAAGGAAAGTTTGGCGGTGTGCCGTGGGTCGCTGATGCGATCGTCTGGTACACGCGTGCCGCGGAGGCTGGACTGGCCGAGGCCATGTTCGTCCTCGCTCGCCTGTACCTCGATTCCAAGATCGCGATCCCAAACCCCTCGATTGGTTTGGCGTGGCTTGAAAAAGCTGCGCGGGCTGGACATCCGGGCGCGCAGTTCGACCTCGCTGTCTTGTTTTGTACGGGTAACGGCGTCGAGCAGAATCTCGAGAAGGGGGTTGGTTGGTATGAGGCGGCCGCTCATGGCGGTCACACCTTGGCGCAGTACAACCTCGCTGTGATGACCTCAAAGGGGCAGGGTTGTGCGCGCGATCCAGTGAAGGCCATCGAGTGGTTCAGAATCGCCGCGGAAAACGGTATGGCGGCCGCGCAGGTTGCGGTTGGTGATGCCCTGGCGACGGGCAACGGGATCCCGAAGGATGCCGCAGCCGCCGAACTCTGGTTCAATCGCGCAGCCGCCCAGGGTCATGAAGGCGCGAAGCAACGATTGGAAGCGGTCCGCGCGACGTCGCCGTCTTCCTCCTGAGCCGCTTCATCAGGTCATTCAAGAATCCAGCCTCCGAGGAGTAGCTTCTATTCGGCACAAATTGATATGACGGGTTAAAGCGCTAGCTGGCCTCGATCTGCGTACCAATTTGCAGCAGACGAGCTCGGAGGAGGTTTGCCACAGCATGCCGTGAGTAGAGCTGACTGATTCGCGCGTTGGCCCTCTCGCTCCGCCCGGAAGCCTGTTCCCAATTGTCGACGACGGAGCGGAAGGCCGAGGCTGCCTGATCCAAATCTGGGTCCGCCCATTCGCCCGCCGCGAATGGATATTGATGGTCAGCGACCGGAATCTTGATCGAGTCGATGGGATAGCCAGTGGTTTCATCGAGATAATCGGCGGGTCCCGACCATCCGGTGCCAATGACGGGAACCCCGAGGCGCATGGCTTCGGCCATCGTTCTGCCGAAACCTTCGGAGCGATGCAGCGAGACGTAGGCGTCTGCGAGCGAGATTAGGCCGTTAAGGTCCGACTGATGCAGGGGGCCGTCGATCAGGATAATCCGCTCATCGGCGCCGATGCTGCTCATGACCTCGGCGAATTGCTCAGGATGCTTTTCCTGATTGAGGGTCTTCAAGACCAATCTGACGGGCTCTGCGCCGTCAGGAAAAGCTGCCTTGAAGGCCCGGATCAATCCCAACGGGTTTTTGCGCTCGATGCGTGAATTGAAGTCGAAGATCGACAGGAAGCTGAAGCCTCCGGAGAACATCGGTGCGAGATCTCCCGGAATCCGACAACTCGGCTCGTCGATATGGGGAGGCATATAGATGACGGGCTTCGTTCCACATTGGGATTCATAGACCCCCTTCAGAAAGTGGCTCATCGCCCAGATCTCATCGACATGGTCGGCCGCCAGCAGCCAGTCACTGCGAAGCGATGTTGTCTCCCAGGCCCAGTACCCGATCCGATATTGGCGGCTCCGCCCGGCCTCGAGCGCCAGGTTGGCGATGGTGCGCATCATTTCAAAGGGCGGCATGCAGAAGATGAGGGCTTCGCCGCTAGGCCTGGACGCCTCGAAAGGTTTGTAAGGCTCGATCTCCTCCGAGCTCTCCAAGGATGGCGGAGAGACATCGATTAGTTCCGCGCTTATGCCCGCACTGATCAGAGCGCGGAACATGCTGCGCGCATCCTCACCGAGCCCGAGAACCGATCGGTGAAACCCGATGATGGAGACCGAAGGGCAATCGGCGCGCATTGGGCCCGACGCTAGTTCACGAATGAAGGTCAGTTCGTCCGGGTCGTTGTTGCGCGAATCCGTGCCGAAGCTTGGCAGGTTGGCGAAATCGCCAGGCCCGAGAAAAGGTGCGAGCCGAAGAGCCGGCACAGCACGGGTGTAGTAAAAGCCGGGAAGCTTGGCCGGTGGCGGTGGATGGCTTTGTGCCCGCGCCACGAAAGACATCAGCGCGTGCGTACCGCTCGTATCCGGAGTCGTCAGAGCAACGATGACCGCGCGGGCGATGACTATGGGATGCGCAATGTCGTGGCGCCCCGATACGATCAGCCAGCAGCAGAACTGGACAAGCGTCTCGGGTGCATCTTCACGCAGTCCGCGCTCGCCTGCATAAAGCAGATACACCGCCCGGACGACGGAATCCTCAAGAACCACGTCGAGCGGGGGTGCCATCGGATACGCCGCCGGTCATCTCGGGCAAAGCCCGCGTTCAGGTCCGATTATAGATATCCTCGATCCGAATGATATCGTCTTCGCCAAGATAGGACCCGGTCTGAACCTCGATCAGTTCGAGGTCGATCTTGCCCGGATTAGTCAGCCGGTGCACGGAACCGAGAGGCAGATAGATCGATTCGTTCTCGTGCACAATCTTGATCTCGTCGTCGCGCGTGACCTCCGCGACGCCCGAGACCACGATCCAGTGCTCCGCGCGATGGAAATGTTTCTGCAGCGACAGCCGCTCGCCGGGCTTCACGACGATGCGCTTCACCTGGTAGCGGCGCCCCTGATCGATCGATTGGTAATAGCCCCAGGGACGGAACGAGCGGCGATGCTCGGACGCCTCCTTGCGCTCGCTCGCCTTCAGCTGCTGCACCAGATCCTTGACCTTGTCGGACTGGTCGCGCCGCAGCACCAGGACGGCATCCTGGGTGGTGACCACGACCACGTCGTCGACGCCGACGACGGCCGTCAGATGCTCGCTCGAGCGAATATGGACGTTGCGCGCATTGAGCACGGCGCCGCGGCCGAGAATGGAGTTGCCGCTTCGGTCCCGCTCCGAGAGTTCCCAGATCGTGCCCCACGAGCCGACATCGGACCAGCCCATGTCCACGGGAACAACCGCGGCTTTCGACGTCCGTTCCATGACCGCAAAGTCGATCGACTTCTTGGTAGCCGTCTCGAAGGCGGCGCGGTCGAGCACGAGGAAGCCGAGATCCCGTTGACCGGCGGTCACGGCGTTGGCGACGGCCTTGGCCATCTCGGGCTCGAACGCAGCGATCTCGTCACGCATGACGTCGGCGCGGAAGACGAAATTGCCGGAGTTCCAGAAATAGCCGTCGGCCACGTATTTGCGCGCGAGATCCGCGTTCGGCTTCTCGACGAACTGCTCGATGCGCATTGCGCCGCCCTGCGCTCCGTCGTGACGCTGAGGACGAATGTAGCCGTAACCGGTGGCAGGTTCGGTCGGGGTGATGCCGAGGGTGACGATCGCGCCCTGGGTCGCTGCTGTGGCAGCCTGCTCACAGGCGCTCAGGAAGGCGGCGGTGTCGCGGATGACGTGATCGGCGGCCAGCATCACGATCACCGTCTCGGGATCGGCCATGGCGGCGATCTCAGCCGCGACCGCGACTGCGGGGCCGGAATCCCGCGCCACCGGCTCCAGGACGATCTGCCCGGTCACGCCGACCGCCTGCATCTGGTCCCGCACGAGAAAGCGGTAGGCCGCATTGGTGATGACGATCGGATTCTGGAACATGTCCGCGCTGACGGTCTGCAGCGCCATCTGGAATGTCGAGCGCTCGCCGAGCAGCGCGATGAACTGCTTGGGATAGGTCTCACGCGATTCCGGCCACATCCGGGTTCCGGAACCGCCGCACATGATCACTGGCAATAGCTTTTTCATTAACATGTCCTCGACCGATCTGATATCGCGATCAAATACGATCGCATTGCCAGATCGTCATGCAAATTCTGTGTCAGCTTGAGAAAGCCTTGATGAACGCGAGCGGAATTGTGTCTATGGGACTTGGCTGCGCCGATCCAGGGCTCGCGAGTGTTAAGTTTAACCCATCGGCCGGCTTGGAATCGATCCGTTTTGTTATAAAATTTGAGCTTGTGAATTCGCGAGGATTTCGATGCTGCGGGGGCACATCGACGGGTTGACGTCGTCGGGTTATGTCGAAGGCTGGGCCTTCGATGATCATCGTCCGCTCAGCGTGCGGGCGGTATCGGTGTTCGACTCCAACGGGACGGAGCATGCCACCGGATTTGCGCACCGTTATCGGCCAGATCTCGTCGCCGGCAAGCTCGGCACCGGCTGGCACGGATTTCGCCTGCGTTTGAAGAGCGCGGCGAATCTGCGCCGTGCGACGCTGGTCCTGGTCGATCGCCAGGCGAAGCGGCAATTGCATGTTGTGGAGAAGCCCAATGTCGTCTCCGACGGCGCGGCGTCGATCAGCTCGGTGGAGGTGCTGCTGAAGACCGATCCGACCATGATCGGCGGCATCGACGAGCTCGCCGGCTGCGAGGGCGTGTTCAATGCCGTGATCGGCAAGCGCGGAGTCGACGGCTTCGTGAAACTCGCTTATGTCTATGTGCTCGGCCGCGCCGCCGATCCGACCGGTATCAGCCTGTATGGCAAGAAGCTCCGGCGCGGCGAGATCTCGCCGTTCGCGCTGCTGAAGATCCTGTCCGACAGCGACGAATTCCGCTCGCGGCCGCGGCTGCTGACCTCGCCGGTCGCGCCCGGCTTCCCCTTCGCCTGAGGCATCGCCGTGTTCCAGGACAAAGGCGCGCTGATCTCGCTTCCCGCCGCGGACATCGCCAAGGTCCGCGTCCCCGGCTCGATCTTCCCGGCGCAGGAGCTGCTTGCGCTCGAGCTGCGCGAGGACCTCAAGGCCGCCGTCCGGCTGATCAAGGACATCTGCGAGGACCACGGCGTCGACAGCCTCGTGGTGGCGCGGCCCGAGATGTTCACCAACGGACCGACCACCGCCTGGCTGCACAACCGCATCGGCGGCATCGAGGACCACATCTGCATCAGCGACGGCCGCACCGTGCGCGTCGTGCCGGGCATGACCAACCACGCCTTCTTCATGCGGCTCGGCGTCGAGAAGAATTTCGAGCGCTTCGTCAAATTGCAGAAGCGCTGCCCCGAGCTGATCCGCGGCCTTGCCTCGCAGATCAACTCCGCCTTCACCTTCCCCGCGGACGCCAGCATCCCGACCGTGATCCTGCAGCCCGCCGAGGGGCTGATGAACCTCGATCCGGCGTTCCTGCCGTTCTGCCTGGTGCGGCATTCGGTGCAGGCGACGTTCGACCAGATCGCGCTGTCCGGCAAGATCGACCTCACGGAGAATTTCAGCCGCTGCAGCCGCCTGATCTACGTGCCGCTCAGCGAGATCGCGCTGCAGAGCGAGGGCTTCTGCCGCTATATCGCGCGCGAGATCGCCGCCGCCTTCTTCGATCCCACCGTCGGCGTGATCCTGGCGCTGCCGACGGCGGAGACCGCCGAATCCGACATGAAGGCGGGCATCGAGACCCTGGTCGAGGCCCTGCGCGGCATTCCCGGCGGCATCCCCTCGGTGGCCAGCCACCGCATCGTGCTGGCGAGCCAGGAATGCCCGGAGAGCTTCCTGTTTCAGGGCAGCCGCCGCGTCGAGCTGGTGCTGCACAACAGCCTCGATGCCTGGCTGCATCCGCCGGAATATTACGGCCGCTTCGACCACATCGTGGTCGCCGCCTCGCGCGCGACCGACACCCGCGAGCTCTATGTCGAATATATCGATCATCTGCTCGGCCGCCGGCCCGAATTCTACTGGCTCGAGCACCTCGCGCTGCATCCCAACGACACCGGGTTGATCGCCGCATGGTAAAGCCAGCCGCTCGCCCCAAGGTGACGATCGACGTCGCGCCGCTGCTGGAAGACCAGTGGACCGGCATCCCCGTGTTCACCCGCCGCCTGATCCAGGCGCTGCAGCAGGACGGCCGCGTCGAGCTCGAATTCTGCTGCAACTACTCGCTGATCCCTTCCGAGCACGTCAACGCCGCGATCAAGATCGGCACCGGCGCCTTCCTCAAGGACAGCCTCGCCAACGCCGCGCGCGCGCCGAAACTGGTCGATCCCGGCAGCCATCTGTTCTTTCCCTCGGTCAAGCCCGCCTGGGACGTCTCCCGCCACGAGGCCTCGACGGTTCACGACATGAGCACGCTGTTCATGCCGGAGAACCACGAGGAGGCGAACATCGCCTATCACCTCGACCATCTGAAGAACGAGCTTGCCAGCGACGAGGTCGTATTCTGCGTCTCCGAGGCGACGCGCGAGGCGCTGCTGTCGGCGTTCCCCTCGGTCGGCAACAAGGCGCGCGTGCTCTATCAATATGTCGACTGGCCGGAGGAATTCGCGCTGCTCGACGAGAACATGCCGCCGCTCAATCTCGGCCGCTACGCCGCCGTCATCGGCACCATCGAGCCGCGCAAGAACCTGACGCTTCTCATCAACGCCATGCCGCTGCCGGAGATCGCGGACTCCGGGCTGAAATTCATCGTCATCGGCAAGAAGGGCTGGCTGGTCGACAAGTTCCTCGCCGACCTCACGCCGGAGCAGCGCGAGAAGCTGGTGTTCTCCGGCTTCGTCTCCGAGTTCATCAAGTATCGCCTGCTGAAGAACGCCGAATTCCTGGTGTTCCCCTCGCTCTACGAGGGCTTTGGCATTCCAGCCCTCGAAGCGCTCAGCCTCGGCAAGCCGGTGCTGGCCTCGCGCACCTCGAGCTTTCCCGAGGTGATCGGCGACGCCGGCCTGTATTTCGATCCGCTCTCGACCACCGACTTCGCCGCCTGCCTCGCCGAGTTCACGAAGCCCAAGCTCCAGGCCGAGCTCGCCTCCCGCGCGCTGGCGCAGAGCCGCCTGTTCGGCCCGGCCCGCATGGCCGAGCCGATCATCGAATGGGTGTCGGCGTGACCGCGCGTTGAACGTTCATGAAGCTGGTATGACGAATGTGTATTGATTGATGTGGTGATGGGTTTGATGACTGTTTGTTGCTGCTCGTTTTGATGTTGCTCGATCTGATGTTGTTTGATTTTGAAATTGCCATTTCATGTTGATGAACGGAAGATTTCACTCCGATGACGGGTGAGGGGTCTCTTTCCACACGAGCAGTGTTGCTCGTGGCAGGCAACCCCTCACCCGAGTGAGTCCAGAGCGACCGTCAGTGTAGCCCTCTCCCACTCCAGGCAATCGCTTCGCGATTGCCGCGAGGGAGAGGGCGCAATCATGGGCAGCGCATTCGCGCACTCGCACCACCGCCGAACCCAAAAGGCCTCACTGCGTTGATCGCGAAATACACCATGCGCCCACTTCTCATCTGGGGAGGTTTACTTCGCACTGCAAAAAAGCTACTTAACAAACACCGGGTCTCCATAACAACAAAGGTCATTGGTTCGATGCTGACGTTTCAGAGTTCGCTGACATTCACCAAGGGTGTCCAGCCCGAGGAAGGCCTGCGCAATTTCTGGGGTCCCGAGGATGGCTTCGTGTGGTCCAGCGGCAAGTGGTGCGAGCTCAGCTTCGCCTTCGACGCCAAAGGCGTCGCCGCCAATGCGCTGTGCGACCTGATCCTCGACCTCGACGTCTACAAGCACGGCGAGGAGCTGAAGGGCCAGAACCTGATGTTCTATTTCAACGGCCTGCGCATCGGCTCGCTCTATTGCACCAAGCGCTCGACCGTCGTGTTCTCGTTCGATGCCGGCCTGCTGAAGGCCGAGGAGAACGTGCTGACGATCGACTCGCCGGAGGCGGCGAGCCCGAGCCAGTTCGGCAGCCAGGATTCGCGCACCCTCGGTGTGCAGTTGTTCTCGCTGCAGATCCGCCCGATCGAATAGCGCACGGCGCGGGCGGGTAACCCTGTGACGAAACGGCCGCCGGTTCCCGGCGGCCCGGCCTTCAACGGTTGCATCTTTTGTGGTTAAGTTCCCCCATTATAACAGTTATAGACAGTCGTCCGGTATCACGATGACGCCGGGATGGCCGGGGGAAATTTGATTCGATGAGTCTGGCTCCAATTGCGGTCATGTCGTTCCGGCGGCCGGACAAGCTCGATGGCGTGCTGGCGTCGCTGAAGGCGCAAGTGGACTGCGAGATCGAGCGCCGCGAGGTCCATCTGTTCCAGGACAACGCGGTCAACCGCTACAGCCGCATGCGCTATGCCGAGGACGAGCAGGTCGCCGCCTGCGTCGAGGTGTTCAAGCGCCAGTTCCCGAAAGGCCGCGTGCATCTCGCCGACGGCAATATCGGCGTCTGCGAGAATTTCGAGCGCGCCGAGAATTTCCTGTTCGACGAGCTGAAGGCCGACTGCGCCTATTTCTTCGAGGACGACCTCGTGCTGTCGCCGGCCTATGTCCGCATGCTCGACGTGATGCAGCACAAGGCCCAGCAAAGCGGCAACATCGCCTATTTCGCGTGCTATGGCGACTATTACTCGCCGCCGTCGCTGAGCGAGGATCGCGCCCGCGCCGTCATCCCGCTCGACCATCATTGGGGCTTCGGCCTGTTCGGCAAGCACCGCGCCGCCATCCGCAAGGCGATCCAGCCCTATCTCGATATCGTGATGGGCAACGACTACACCCGCCGCAACCACCGCGCCGTCTACGACATGTATGCCGCGCTCGGCTCCTGCCCGCGCGGCTCGTCGCAGGATGCCGCCAAGGCGCATGCCTGCGCCCGGCTCGGGCTGTGGCGCTGCAACACCGCGCTGCCCTTCGCGCGCTACACCGGCGATGTCGGCGCCCACATGGACAAGGAGCTGTTCGAGAAGATCGGCTTCAGCCGCGTCACCGCGCAGGAGACGCCGGTCACCGATCTCGCCTGGCCCTCGAAGCCCGAGGTGCGCGGCTACATCGAGGAGCAGCGCGCGCTGTTCCGGCGCATCGCCGAGACCGAGATCGACGATCTCCGCCGCGGCCTCGGCCGCTACCTCAATCCGATGCGGCCCTGCACCCAGACCGACATCGAATATGCCTACCGCCTGCTGCTGCATCGCGTGCCGGAGACTGACGAGATCTACCAGCGCCACGCCGGCAAGACCCCGGTCGCGGTCTATGTCCGTTCCATTCTGAGCTCGCAGGAGTTCAAGAGCCTGCCCGAGCGAAAGTTCGATCCGGCGCGCCACCTCGATCCGCTCCGGCCATGCACGGTCGAGGATATCATTGAGGCGTATCACATCCTGATGCACCGAGAGGCAGAGGATGACGGAATATTTGCCCGACAGGTCGACAAGATGGCCGTCTGGAACTTTGTTGCGAGCCTGATGGCTTCAGACGAGTTCAATAAAATCTGGGGACGTATCGTTAGCTGAATTTTCTGTCACTGGAGGAGAGGATGTCAGTTTCAATCGGCCCGCCTCATCTCTTTGGAAACGAGCTGTCATTGTTGGAGGAGGTCTTTCAGCGCGGATATAGACGCTACTTCGAATTCGGTCTTGGCGGGTCTACCCTCATGGCAGTCCGCCACAGCTTCGATGCAATCGTTGCAGTCGACTCTGATCCTGCCTGGGTGTCCGCAGTCAAGAGACATGCTGAGTTCGCAGACGCCATCAACCAGGGACGAGCCACCATTCTCCACGGAAACATCGGACCTACACGGGAATGGGGAAATCCCCAAGATGAAAGTAGTCTGAAGCTGTGGCCCAACTATATCGCAACGGGATGGCGCGAATGGGCAAAGCGTCTAACTCTCCCTGACATCGTCTACATAGATGGACGATTTCGAGTTTCTTGCGCCTTTTCAGTCGCCGTCATTTGCGGGGGACGAGATCTCGATCGCAGTCCGCTGGTCCTTATTCACGATTTTTCTGACGAGAGGCCTGCCTATCGGGACGTGCTGAAGTTTTTCGAAATTGAAAAGCAGGAAGGGAGCCTAGTCGCCTTGAACTTGCGAGAAGGTCTGCTGCCGGCAGATGCCTTGGCTAACCTACTTCAGCGGCAGTTCGACTTTGGATAGGGTTCCGGTCTCCGCATTCCCAGTAGCCACCCACGCAGAACAGAATGATGACAACGATAATCTTTGAGAACGACGAAGCCATTGAGCTGTCATATTCAGAAGCGCTGTCTGCGAAATTGGCTTCGAGACGAATATTCATATCCCGACCCGGCGCCGCTCCTCCAAGCTCTCTAATTCTGCCCAAGAATGCCAAGTTGGAGGCCTTCTCCCATTTCGCCTTCACGAAGCAGCTATTTTCGATTGGTAGCTTCTCGTATATCGAAAGTAGCCACGAAAATCACAACATGAGAGTTGGTCGATACACTTCAATCGGCAACGGTGTGAAGATGTTTGGCGAACGGCACCCCTCAGAATGGGTGACCCAGTCAAATTTCACTTACAATATCGGCTATCCACATGTGGCTGCCGGGCGAGCCGAATTGCTCGGTAATGAAGAAGTCTATCACCCGAGGGAGCTGGGATACCTGGGTGCCGATATCGGCAATGACGTCTGGATAGGGGACGATGTTAAGATCGCGCAAAAAGTGGTGATTGGCCATGGCGCGATCGTCGCGGCAGGCTCCATCGTTACAAGGGATGTTGCGCCATATACCGTTGTCGCTGGTGTGCCGGCGCGTCCTGTCAAGAAGAGGTTCGATGATGTGCTCTGCTCCCTCCTAATACAGACGAATTGGTGGGACTACCATCCGAAGTACCTTTACCAGTTCAATCTAAGGGATCCGTTTCAGTTTGCCGACAGATTTCTTGAAGCTCGCTACAGAGGTAAGCTTGAGCCTTATAGTCCGCTGGAAACAACCTGGAAGGATCTGGTGGAATAATCCGCAACGCTGGCTAGATCTGCCGGCTATCTACCTCTCGCTTTGCTCTTAAACATGCCTGAATATTTCGTGGCTCGCTCTTGGAGGCAGAATGTCGAAGCTTATTGATTCTAGGGTACTCCGCGCTCCAGAGGATCTGGCTGTAAATCCCACCCCGCCAAAGCGAGTCCTTATTGTCGGCTCCTGTCTGTCCGAGGGGTTTGCCAATCGAATGAAGCACTTGCCGGTGCCGTGCGAGTCGGACCTCTTCCTGTTAGGTCAGCCAATCGATGTGTTGCCGCGTCCTTTGGAGGATTACGACTTTCAGATTGTCCAATTGGCTCTTCGGTTTGTCTTGCCCGATATGGCATTCGCGAAACTGAAGGATTCGGATTTGGCTGCGCACGAGCGGCTATTTGACCACGCAGTGGGCACAATGCGTCAGCATCTCGAAAGGGCAATGCTCTGGAACAGAGATAGAGGAATATTGACGTTCGTTTTTTCCTTTCTGGCACCCGTCCAGAATCCTGTTGGTCGGCTGCTTCCGCGTTACGATTTGAGGAATCCAGTCTATTTTGTCGAGCGCCTGAATGAACAACTGGCGGCTGATTTGCGTGAGTATAAGAACGCCTATCTTTTCGATATTAACGATATGGCGTCGTACTTTGGTCGTCGGTTCGTGCAGGACGATGTTGTTACTGCCATGAACCACGGTGCGTTCATCAGCAATTACGATTTCAATCACGATAGTCAGAGGCTTGAGCCGTCAGACAAGGCGACGGACCTCTTCGAAGAGCGTGTCTGGCCGTTCTTTCAGGCGAGTTGGCAGGAATTAGTCTCGATGTATCGGACGGTACGTCAGGCTGATGCGGTGAAATTGGTTGTCATTGATCTGGACGACACCTTGTGGCGCGGTATCAGCGCCGAACTGGATCCTGAGCAGTTCCCGACTTCAGAGGGGTGGCCGAAAGGCTTCTGGGAGGCGCTCGCGTTTTTGAAGCGGCGCGGCGTGCTTCTTGCGATCGTCAGTAAGAATGACGAGCAACGGGTGAGAAGCTTCTGGGATAAGATACTCCGGGGACAATTGAAGCTGGACGATTTCGCGGTCGTTCAGATCAATTGGGACCCGAAGCCACAAAATATGGCTGAGGTGCTTGCCAAAGTAAATCTTCTGCCGAGGAACGTTGTCTATATCGATGACAATCCCGTTGAGCGCGCTGCAATCAAGGAGGCGTTCCCAGAAATCCGAGTTCTTGGCGGGTCGCCCATTACTTGGCGCCGTATCCTTCTATGGTCGCCCGAGACGCAGGTGGCCGAAATAACTGATGAGTCCTCGAAGCGCACAGAGATGGTGCGAGCGCAAGTTGTTCGCGAAGGCGAGCGCAAGAAGCTCTCAAGAGAAGAGTTCCTTGCAACTCTAGAAGTGAAGTTGAATCTCTTTGAAGTGTCGTCGCCCGAGGATGCGAAGTTCGCGCGCGTGTTCGAACTTATCAACAAGACCAATCAGTTCAACACAACTGGAAGGCGCTGGACGCATGAGGAGTGCGTGAAGGCGATGCAGGGCGGTCTTCGAATTCTGGCCTTCGATGTTGCCGATAAGTTCACGGAGTACGGACTGGTCGGCGTTATACTTCTGTCGGAAGCTCGGATAGAACAGTTTGTAATGAGCTGCAGAGTGTTGGGGCTCGAAGTGGAAATTGCGGCAATTGCCGAGCTTTGCAAAAGGTGGCATGAATCTGGTGCCGTTACAGCGTCCGCTGCGTTTGTCGAGACGGAAAAGAATCTTCCGTGTCGTGATCTTTACTCAAGGAGCGGGTTCAGCAAGGTTGAGCAAGGTTGGCAGCGAGATTTGCGCGTCACCCTGCCTATACCTTCGCATGTCACGATTTCTGTCGACTTGAGGTAAAGCGAGTTGTCGACAAATCATGTGAGGTGGACTGTCACCAATACGGCTCGCCAAGGAATCTTGGGGCTGTCGTCGTTTGCGTGGATTTTATTGGTCCCCGCTTTGGCGGGCGCGCAAGAACTATACGATCTGCCTTATGGACCGGAGCCGCAGCAAAAGCTCGATCTGTGTTTACCGTCTACTCCGACTCTTGCGCCAGCCGTCGTAATGATCCACGGCGGGGGATGGAGCGGTGGCACCAAGGAAAGCTTCCGGCCCTGGTGCAAGCTTTTTGCTTCGAAGGGGATAGTCGCGGTCACCGTGAGCTATCAGTTGGCAGATGGCTCGCGCATAGGGGCCTGGCCGGCTCAGCTTAATGACGTGGAAGAGGCGGGTGCGTGGTTGTCGGAGCATGCGTCTCAATACAATGTGGATCCGGGAAAGATTTGCGCATTTGGAAATTCAGCCGGCGGGCACATCGCTCTAATGCTCGGGTCAGGCGAACCGACCACCCGCCGAAAATTCAAGCCGGCTTGTATCGTGGACAATTGGGGCGTCGTTGACCTGACGTATCCTCCGCCCGTAAGTGGTGCGCTTCGTAAGCTCATTCCTGACGTTTCGGATGCCGACAGAAGCTTGGGTGCTAAAGCGCTATCCCCTCTGAACGGAGTGGGGGCAGATTTCCCTCCCGTGTTTGTGGCTCAGGGGACGCTCGATCAACTCGTTCCGCCGGCCCAATCGGAGGCGCTAGTTCAGAATTTGAAAGCTAATAAAGTTCCCTACGAGCTTGTAGAGTTTCAAGGAGGTCACGAGATGGTGGGCCTCGAAGCGGATGAAAAGAGCGCCATACTTGAATTAGAGATTGCTTTCGTCCGTCGCTCGGGTCGACGTCTAATGACGGTTCGGCAGTGACGGCGATTGCCTTGGTGGCTCAATCCAACTGTTCGCCTAGAATCCAAAAGCGAGCCCGTAGCCAAACGCTGCAAAGGTGAAGAGCGCAAAACATACTCCAATTGGTAGTAGAAAGACATGAAGAACAAACTTCGCCGGATTTTTCGGTGCTTTCTTCACGAATAGCCAGACGCAGCCGGCGTAAAGCACGTCAAATATGAGGAGCAGGTAGGCGAATGGTATGTGGTTCGTTAGTAAGGCGTGAATCATTCGTCGTTTGCTAATCGCTCGTTGTTGTATTTGCGTTCCACTTCGATCGGGACGCTTGTGGGAGCGCGCTTGGTCAGAGGCAGTGTGAACGTCGGCTATCGTTCGATCGGCGTAAATGAAATTGGTAGCTGTGTGCCCTTTTGGATGCTCCGACTTACTGTTTTTGCAAGCTCAAGGTACAAGTCGTTAGGTGCGGCACAACTGTCAGCGTCGATGGTGACGAATGAAGTTGGATTTTTGTCCACTGTCACAGACGTGACAGTCTTAAACATTGCTGTTCCTTCGTCGACCTCGTCGAACATCGCATTGTAAGCCATGTTTGCGCCTGCAGCTAGTACGTTGCGTGCCTGTCTCCAGTAGAACGCGCCGCAGCGTCGTGGAATTTGGTTCGGGACGGCTTTGTCATCCAAATGACGTGCCCGCATCAGGTTTGACCATGAGAAGCCGGGAAAAATCACCGGCATGTAGTCTACACCGATAGACCTCGACTCAGCTAAATCAGGCTCGATGAACTTTGCGCGGTAGTTATCAGATCCACGATCATCGGCATAGCGGCCCACGGTCCACGGGCTGATCACGTCAAGGCGAGGCCAAACATTCTTCCAACCGGGATCGTCGCTGCCATCACCAGTACCAGTTCGCCAGCCCGCCGGCACGCCGGCTACGAAGGTCACGCCTCCGAAAGCAGCGCTCTCCGCACGCAGCTTGTCAATGAATGCGGTGATGCCCCCTGGCGTCAGCGGGCGGCCGTTGAAGCCGATGCCCCAAAGGCCGAGCACGGGGTGACCCTTGTGCCGGAGGTAGGCGCGGCTACTGCTTACACCATCGCGATTGAGGCGAATCCAGTCCTGGACCAAGCCATCGAGTTTGTCGTCGGTCGTGCCGGAGAGATCGTACATCAGAAAAAACACGCGGCCATGAGCCTCGGCCGCCTGCTTCACATTGTGCAGGATCAGGTCGGCGCGGGCCTGGGTTTCTGGTCGCAGAATTTGGCTGGCGAACTTCTGTAGGGCGACGCCGGGAATCTCGTATTGCTGCATCCAGGCGAAGTGGCGATCGACCGTCTTTGGATTGCCGCTGTCGAAGAAATAGATCGGCCGGCCCTCGGTCGTCCGCAGCCCGCTATCGCATTTCTCTTCGGGAGATAGTTCACTGGTATCGGGGATCATGTCGACGGTGACGGCATCGCCGGCCTTCCAATGCATCCAGCCCTGGCGCTTTGCGGGATCAGGGCAGCCGAACCAGCCCTGATAACCCATGATCAGCTTGCCGGTGAGTGTCGAGTTGTCGACGGCAGGGGCGCTTTGTGCAATGGCGGTCGTCACCACCGCAAGGAGCGCAGCGAGCGCGCAGCAGACCGCAATGACTGAGGACTGATTTGCCCGTCGCGTTACCATGTCGCACCTCGCTGTGCTTGTGCCGTCGGGCAAATCACCCGCATCCTCCGGCCTGTCCCGCGCCCCTCGGAGGGGCGGACGCGTCGTTACGGACGTTGGGCGTGGGATGCGGTGGACGTGACGCGGCCGGTCGACGAACGGCCCGCGGCGCGGACGGCGAAATCGTGTGGTCCTGGCATCCCGACGCTGGTGCCAAGCGCGCGTCGATGCTGATGCATCGCGTGCGTGACGGGGGCAAGACAGCCGGTCCCCGGGGAGAGCGCGTATAAGACGTAAACCATCGCGCAGGGAATGCCGGATGTCCCGGCTGAACCTGTGGTGACCGCCGCGTGCACTTCTTTTCGCACGCGGGCCATGGGTGAGGCCAGCACCCGGCATTCCCTGCACCCTCGTCTCGCGAGGGTGACCTACGATCATCCCTCGGGCGCGACAGGCGCCGCGAGAGCGCGCGCGGCTGCGCCGCAGGCGCCGCGCGAGAGGTGGAACGCGACGCCGCCGGTCGGCGCAAGGTGATGACCTCAGATGCCATTCGCTTCCCGGGCGGTCGTGCCGTCACGCGCATCGGTGTCCGGCCTCTCCTCACGCGTCCGCAGCCTGCGGCGCCGCGTGGCCGCCGATCCGCTCCGCGGCATAGCCGCCGGCGAGAATGCCGCGCCACCAATCGGCATGGTCGACATACCAGCCGATGGTGTCGCGCAGCGCGGCTTCGAAGCTCGCGGCCGGCGACCAGCCGAGCTCGCGCTCGATTCCAGCGGGATCGATGGCGTAGCGGCGGTCGTGGCCCGGCCGGTCGGCGACGAAGCGGATCAAGCTGCGGCGGGAGCGGCCGTCAGGGGCCGGCCTGAGCGCATCCAGCGCGTCGCAGATCTGCTCCACCACGGCGAGGTTGCTGCGCTCGCTGCGGCCGCCGATCGTGTAGGTCGCGCCGACCGCGCCGCGCTCCAGCACCAGGCCGAGCGCGCGCGCGTGGTCCTCGACATGCAGCCAGTCGCGGATGTTGCCGCCGTCGCCATAGACCGGAAGCGGCTCGCCCGCGAGGCCCTTGATGATCATGTGCGGGATCAGCTTCTCGGGAAACTGATACGGCCCGTAATTGTTCGAGCAGTTGGTGACCAGCGTCGGCAGGCCATAGGTCTCGTGCCAGGCGCGCACCAGATGATCGGACGACGCCTTGCTGGCGGAGTAGGGCGAGTTCGGCTGATACGGCGAGCTCTCGCTGAACAGGCCGTCGGGTCCGAGCGAGCCGAACACCTCGTCGGTCGAGACGTGCAGGAAACGGAAGCCGCGCGCGCGCTGCGGCGGCAGGCCGCGATAGTGCCGCAGCGCCTCCTGGAGCAGCGTGAACGTGCCGACGATGTTGGTCTGGATGAAGTCGCCGGGGCCGTCGATCGAGCGGTCGACATGGCTCTCGGCGGCCAGATGCATGACGGCGTCGGGCTGATGCCTGGCGAAGATCGCGCGCAAGCCGTCGGCCTCGCAGATGCATTGCCGGTGGAAGGCGTAGGCCGGATGGTCCTCGATCGCGGCGAGCGCGGCCGGGCTCGCGGCATAGGTGAGCTTGTCGACATTGACGATGCGCGCGCCGCTGTCGCGCAGGAGATGCCGGATGACGGCCGAGCCGATGAAGCCGGAGCCGCCGGTGACCAGGATGGTGCGGCCGGCGAAGCGGGCGGAGGGAGCGGTCGCGCTCATGTCAGGCCCGCAGTCCGTCGGGCTGCTGGCTCAGCGCGCGGTGCACCGACATCAGATAGTCGCCATAGGAGCTGCGGCCGTTGCGGTGGGCGAGCCGCTCGAACGCGTCGAGCGAGATGTAGCCCTGGCGCAGCGCGATCTCCTCGGGGCAGGCGATGCGCAGGCCCTGGCGCTGCTCCAGGATCTGCACGAAATGGCTGGCCTCGACCAGCGACGAATGCGTGCCGGTGTCGAGCCAGGCAAAGCCGCGGCCGAGCAGCTCGACATGCAGGTCGCCGCGGGCGAGATAGGCGCGGTTGACGTCGGTGATCTCGAGCTCGCCGCGCGCGGAGGGACGGATGTGAGCGGCGATGTCGAGCACGTCGTTGTCGTAGAAATAGAGGCCGGTGACGGCGACGTTCGACTTCGGCTGACGCGGCTTCTCCTCGATCGACAGCGCCCGGCCGCCTTTGCCGATCTCGATCACGCCGTACTGCTCCGGCGTGGTGACGGTGTAGCCGAAGATGGTCGCGCCGGTCGCGCGGGCCGAGGCGGCGGCGAGCAGCTGCGGCAGGCCGTGGCCGTAGAAGATGTTGTCGCCGAGCACCAGCGCGACGCGGTCGGTGCCGACGAACTCGCGGCCGACGATGAAGGCGTCGGCGAGCCCGCGCGGGCTGTCCTGCGTCGCGTAGCTGAAATTGAGGCCGATGTCGCTGCCGTCGCCGAGCAGGCGGGCGAACAGCGGCTGGTCCTGCGGGGTCGAGATGATGAGGATGTCGCGGATGCCGCCCAGCATCAGCGTCGACAGCGGATAATAGATCATCGGCTTGTCGAACACGGGCAGCAGCTGCTTCGAGACCACGGCGGTCACCGGGTAGAGCCGGGAGCCGGTTCCGCCGGCCAGGATGATGCCCTTCATGGGCCGCGCACCTCTCGATTGACCCGGCGATTTAGACCCGATACCGCAGGCGGCACAAGTTGCTTATCATTCGAACGTTAATCCCGGACCCGGCATGAATGTGATCGCCACCGCGCTGCCCGAGGTCCTGATCGTCGAGCCCAGGCTGTTCGGCGATGCCAGGGGATTCTTCGTCGAGCTGTTCCAGGCCGCCCGCTACGCGGAGGCCGGCATTCCCGGCCCGTTCGTCCAGGACAACATGTCCCGCTCCGCCCATGGCGTGCTGCGCGGCCTGCACCTGCAGATCCCCAACACCCAGGGCAAGCTGGTCAGCGCGCTGCGCGGGCGGATTCTCGACGTCGCGGTCGACGTCCGCCGCGGCAGTCCCCATTTCGGGCGTCACGTCGCCGTCGAGCTCAGCGAGGACAACCGCCGCCAGCTCTGGGTGCCCCGCGGCTTCGCGCACGGCTTCGCGGTGCTCTCCGAGAGCGCCGACGTGATGTACAAATGCGACGCCTTCTACAGCCCGGCCGACGAGATCGTGATCCGCTGGGACGACCCGGCGCTCGGCATCGATTGGCGCGTGACGGCGCCGACCCTGTCGCCGCGCGACGCGGCCGCGCCTTTGCTGGCCGACGCGGCGCGGTTGCCGGATTACGGGCGCGTGTGATGGGGCGGATGTGATGCGCATCCTGCTCACCGGCGCCAGCGGACAGGTCGGCGGCGCGCTGCTGCCGCTGCTGCGCCGGCGCGGCCACGAGGTGATCGCACCGGGGCGGGCCGATTTCGATCTCGCCCGGCCGGCCTCGCTGGCGGCGGCGCTGGAGGGTTGGGCGCCCGGGCTGATCATCAATCCGGCCGCCTTTACCGCCGTCGACCAGGCCGAGGACGATCCCGCCACCGCCTTCACCGTCAACGCGGAGGCCCCCGCCGCGCTGGCCCGCTGGGCCGCGGGGCGCGCCGTGCCGCTGGTGCATTTCTCGACCGACTACGTCTTCGACGGCAGCGGCGAGACGCCCTGGCGCGAGGACGATGCCTGCCGCCCGCTGTCGGTCTATGGCCGCAGCAAGCGCGACGGCGAGCTTGCGATCCAGGCCGCCGGCGCCCCGCATCTGATCGTCAGGACCTCCTGGGTCTACGCCGCGCACGGCCGCAACTTCCTGCGCACAATGATGCGCCTCGCCGCCGAGCGCCCGGAGCTGCGCATCGTCTCCGACCAGGTCGGCGCGCCGACCTCGGCCGCGACATTGGCCGCGGTTCTGACCGCGATCGTCGAGGGCGGCGCCGCCGATCTCGCCGCCGCCTTTGCCGCGGCCGGTGGCGTGGTGCATGTCGCCAATGCCGGCGTCACCAGCTGGCACGGCTTCGCCGAGGCCATCGTGACCGGGATGCGCGCGCGCGGGATGGATCTGGCCGTGCAGGAGATCCGCGCGATCTCGACCGCGGAGTTCGGCGCCAAGGCGATCCGCCCGCTCAATTCGCGGCTCGACCTGACGCGGCTGCGTCAGGTGTTCGGCCTCACGCCTCCGGATTGGCGGGAGGCACTGGCTGCGGAGCTTGATCGGGCGCTTGATCGGGAGGAGAGCTGACGGATTTGGCCCTCAGAATCTCGCGCCGGCTCTTGGCCTGCACCCAGTGCCGCTGCGTCGACTTGTATTTCAGCGGGCAGCCGATCCCGATCGACCGCTGCACGATGCCGAGAT
Source organism: Bradyrhizobium sp. HKCCYLR20261 (assembly GCF_051168435.1). Lineage (NCBI taxonomy): Bacteria > Pseudomonadati > Pseudomonadota > Alphaproteobacteria > Hyphomicrobiales > Nitrobacteraceae > Bradyrhizobium > Bradyrhizobium sp. HKCCYLR20261. Next base: position 32,122 of record NZ_JBNPUZ010000011.1, on the reverse strand, counting down.
CGAGGATTTCGGTCCGGCGCGTCAGCCCGCCCGAGGTCTGCGCCGCCCATTCCTGCGCGAAGGCCCGGGTCAGCAGCCCCGGACCGGTCGCGAGCCAGATGAAATCGTGGTCGCCGCGGTTGACGGCCGCGACCGCCAGCTCCAGCGCCCGGATGATGACCGGATGCTCCGGCGTCGCCGCGATGACATCGTTGGCGAGCGTGCCCCAGCGCTCCTGGTACACGACGAGGTTCGCGCCCGGCCGGAGCAGCCCCGCCACCGGCGCCAGGCAGCGGTTGTCGGCGTCGACATAGATTCCGCCGCGCGCGGCCAGATAGGCCAGCCGGAAGATGTCGGCCTTCTGCGCGGCCACGCTCGCCCTGCGATAGGCCCGCGCGATGTCCGGCCCGTACTCCCGGTCGAGGAAATCGCCGGCCCGCTCGTCATCGAACAGGGTCCGTTGAAAATCCGGGTTGAGGCCTTGCCAGGTCGCCATCAGCGTCCCCACATCCTCAGGCACATCGTCGGTCCAGTATTGGACGATGCGAGGCGGGATTGCGCTGGTGAGGCCGTCCTCCGGTTTTGAAGATGGGGTTGCCTGCAGGTTTTCCTGCAGACTTTCTTGCCGGAGGGCCAGCACCAGCTCCACCGCCGCCGGCGTGTAGTCGGAATGGTTCTTGATCGTTCGTCGCAGCGCCTCGAGCCGCTCCGCGGCCGTCAGACGGCGCGCGGTCCGCAATGCCTCCAGGGCCGCGGCATCGAGCGCGTATTCGTCGAGCAGCTGCCCGACATGGGTCTGCGATGGGCTCAGTGACTGGCCTCGCAACAGCAGAGCGGCGCGGCTCAGCCGGTTGGACTCCCGGAGCGCCCGGTTTGCCGTATCGAGATCCAGGTTCAGCAGGCCGACGCGCGCCAGCTCGAACCAAGCCCCGACATTCGCCGGGTTGAGCCGCGTGGCTTCGCGATAATGGTCCGCCGCGGCCGCGTATTGCATCGATGCTTCGGCGAGTTGCCCCTCGATGAACCGGACCTGGGCGACCTCCACGGTTCTCTCCGCGGTCGATGCCTTCAGCGCGTCTGCCGCCTCTTCAATCTCCCCCGTCGCAACCGCGAGCTGCGCCCCATGCGCCCACAGCCCGAAATGCCCTTTGAGATGATCAGGTGCGGCGGCGAGGGTGGCGGCCGCCGCGGGCCAGTCCCGTCTGTCCTTGAGGAAATCGATCTTCAAGCTGATGAATTCAGGCAGGCCCCCAACCCTCTCCATCGCTCGGTCAAGGGTGGCGAATGCTGCGTCGTAGTCCCGCATATCCGAGTACGATCGAGCAATCCCAAGGTGCGCGGGTACACTTGTGGGTGAAGTCGCTGCCGCCCGTTCGAAGAATCCTTTGGCGAGCTCGGGCTCACCTCGCTGAAGGGCCAAATCCCCGAGACCGCACAAGGCCGACGGGTTCCCGGGATCCGACGCCAGGGCTCGTGAGAGCCAAGACTCCGCGTCGAACGGGTTGCCAGCGTCGCGGTGGGCGCTGGCAAGCTCCGTCATCAGGCCCACATTGTCCGGGTCCGCTTCCAGAAGCAGCTGTAGTTCTCTGACGGCCTCTTTCAACCGCCCGTTTCTTCGCCACAGCTCGATCTGCTGCAACCGGATCCATATGTTGGCCGGCTCCGCCGAGACCGCTTGCGCGAGCAGGCTCTCGGCTTCTTCTAGGCGGCCGAGCTCACGAAGCTCAATAGCCACGTCCGCGAGACGCCTACCGCTCTTGGGATCTGACGCGGCCGCTCTACGGAAAAGTGTCAACGCTTCGCTGCGTCGGCCTTGACGGCGACGGACGTAACCCAATCCAGCCAAACCGTCCGGAATCTCTTGGCCTTGAGCAATGACGCTCGCAAACAGCGCTTCTGCCTCCGGCAGCCGGTGTTGGCGTTCTAGCGAATGGCCAAGCGCGATAGCCGCGCTCCTGTTTGACGGCTGAAGCGCTAGAGCTTCTCGAAGAGAAGCCTCGGCCTCGGTGAGCCGACCCAGTCGACTCAATGCATGGCTGAGGCCGACAAGCTTTGTGACATTGCGCGGTCCACGCTCCAGTCCGAGTCTGAAGCACTCTTCTGCATCCGATGAACGCCCAAGCTGCAGAAGCAGGTGGCCCGTGTCAATGGTCGCACTCGGATGATTGGGATCAAGCCGATCGGCCGCCATGAAAGCGGCCAGAGCCTCTTCGAGGCGACCAATCTCTCGCAGGCTCCGCCCAAGCCCAAGATAGGCCGCCCGATGGTCAGGAAACTCGTCGACGACAGACGTCAACTCTTGGATTGCTCGATCGTGCTGACCAATGAGCGTAAGGCTTAGGCCGTATTCGGTGCGAGCGGCAGCGTTCTTGGGATTTCTCGCCCTTGCATCCGCAAAGTGACGCAGCGCCGTCGCCTGATCTCCTTGCTCTCGCGCGATCAAGCCAAGGGCGTTCAAGGCGCCAAAGTTTTCAGGCTGATTGGCCAAGACTCGTTCGAACTGGCTGCGGGCGAGTTCGATCTCCCCTTTTCTCCAGTAAACTGTGCCGAGTGCATTCATCGCCCCGATGTTGTCGCTAGACTGCGCCAAGGCCTCCAACAAGACTCGCTCTGCATCATCGACTAGATCGTTTTCGCGTAACAGATTTCCCAGCTCAATTTTTGCCGTAACATGCGATGGAGCGTCTTCCACGAGTTGCCGATAGGCAGCGACTGCGTCGGGCCCCTTCCCCTGCTGCTTCAGGATACGTGCAATCGCGAGCCTCGCCTCAGTGCTTTTTGGCGAGAGGGTCGCACGATGCTCGAGAGCGCGAATAGCCTCATCGAAGCGTCCGGCCTCGCGGAGCGTTTGAGCGAGTCCCAGGATCGCGGCTTCACTCGCAGGATTCTCAGTGAGAATCGAATTGTATTCATTGATTGCTTCGTCGTAACGTTTCAAAAGAGCGAGGCCTTTGCCGTGCTCCATGCGCGAATTCAAGCTTTTCGGATCCGCCGTGCGTGCAGCAGCCAAGTGCCTCAACGAAGTCAGGAGGTCATCCTGCTCCCTCGCGATCATACCGAGAGCATTCAGTGCTCCGACGTTGTTAGATTGAATTTCGGTCACTCGCTCAAACTTTGCTTTGGCTTCGTCTAGCTTGCGTTTTCTCCAATAAACGGTCCCCAGCGCATTCAGCGCTCCCACGTTAAGAGGGGCGTCCTTCAGGACATCGGCCAATACATGTTCGGCCTCGTCGATCGCGCCGCTCTCACGCAGTAGATTTCCAAGCTCTATCCGAGCTGTAAAATGTGTAGGTGTGTCGGTGGCAATTTGTCTGTATGCATCTATGGCATCGCTTGTTCGTCCCTGTTGCTTCAGAAGGCGCGCTAAGCTCAGGCGACTTTCCGGGCCTTGAGGGTCAAGCTCAATCGCCCTGCGGAGCAGGCGTTCCGCTTCGTCAAACTTTTGCCCCTGGAGCTGCGCGGCGGCTAAACCAACGAGTGAAGGGATATTGTCGGGCTCGATCGCGAGACCGCGAGCGAACGCGTCTATGGCATCTTGGACTTGCTTCAGGTGCAAGAACTCGTGGCCGCATTCCACAAATGCAACGACATGAGTTGGATCAAGCTCGCACGCTCTTGCAAATGCTTGCAGGCATGAGGATCGATCGCCCGTAGACCGCAACCGCCTCCCGTGCGCGACGAGTTCGCTAGCTTGTTCGGTCATTTTGATCCATTGGTACAAGGAACGCTGTCGCTCGCACTTTGCGTCGTCTGAGCTTCCTATTGAATTGCCGTAGCTTCAAAATGGAATTTGAAGCTGAGATGTCGATGGCGGGAAATCCTGCGCAGCTTACCCAATCATGATCAACCCGCGCGCCAGCACGCCCAAGTGGTCCGCGGTCCGCCCATCCGCGGGTCCTTTCCTCGCTCCCTTTCTGGACTGCCGCGGGCTTTCGCCGAAGGCCTGGCGGTAGGCGCGGTTGAAGGAGGCGATGCTCTTGAAGCCGGTGCCGTAGGCCACGGGGGCTATTCTTCTGTTGGAGAGGCCCGGCTCTTTGATTGTTTCACGCGCGCGCTCGAGACGGCGGGCGCGGACGTAGCTGGCGACGCCGCCGACCGGCTCGAACAGGCGATAGAGCGAGGCGCGCGACAGGCCGAAGGCGCGAGCCAGGGTGGCTGCGTTGAGATCGCGCACGTTGAGATTGGCGTCGATGTAGTTGCGGATCGTCACGAAGGACGCGAGTTCGGAGGGGGGCGTGGCCGCCGGTCCGCCCTCGGTCGAGAGCAGGTTGATCGCCAGCCACGCCACTCCGTCGGTCACGGCGTCCAGCGCTTGCGGGCCCGTGCGCGCCACTTCGTCGGCGACCGTCTGCAAAGCAGCGCCAAAGACGGCCACCGCGGCGCTCGCGGGCAGCACCCGTCCATGCACCTGGTTGTCGGACACGCCGTTCAGTCTTGCCTGCGCGAGCCACAGAGTGATGCAGGACCGCTCCGCTTCCGCATCGTCCCAGCGAAGACGAAACGGATAGCGAAGGCTGAACACAACGATGCCTCCAGCCGCGCAGGGCCGGCGGTCACCCTGCGCCTCCACACTCAGCGTGCCCGAGCGAACGAGGCAAATGCCGATCTGATCGAATGCGCGGCCATTAGCTAAGCGTGGGACGCGAATCCATTCCTGCGGTCCACCCTGGCACACGCTCAGCGCTCCACGTTGGCTTGCCCACACGCTGAACTGGTCGCCGGGCGCCGCAGTGCACTCCTCAGCAACATCAAAGACCGGAAACAGATCGTCACGCCAGCGCACAGCACCAAGCGCGCTGGAGATCGGCTCTACAGGGGTCTCGGCGCAATAAGTCAGGTCCATACGAGGTAAGTGGTGGCCGCTGATTTTGCAATTCGTCTCAGATTGTTACCAAATCGTTTACGGAGTGCGTATGTTAATTGCTCAGTTTTTATCACATTGATAACAAATCCCCGCAACCGATTTCGAGTAGGGGGTGTTTTCATGGCCGCAACGACTGAGACTTTTGGTTACGCTTACTCTGTCATCCAGAACGGTAACACCTATAAGTTGGTAGATGCCAATCCGGGCTCTCCTGGCGTGAATCCTGTCGCGGACGGCGTGAAGCTTCGCGACCCCGACGGCGGCTTTTTGAATCACTCAGATACGGTCCGTGTGCCGGAGACGGCGAGTGGCTCGCTCGGTACAAGTTCCAAGTATGAATTTATCGGAACGGCCAAGCTCCAGGGACAGAGCGGCGTCATTATCGCGGACAAGAGCGGCAATCTTTTCTTCCTCACGGACAAGCCCTATTCCGGCAACTTGAACGGCAACAACGGCACGCTGAAGAACGTCGACACGAACCCTACGAATTTTTCGTTGTGCTTCATGGCCGGCACGCTTGTTCGGACACCGCACGGCGAAGCCGCGGTCGAGACTTTGAAGCGCGGTGACCAGGTGCTGACCCACGACGGCCGCATCGCGACGGTCGACTGGCTCGGCGTTCAGACGATCTCGCTGCGCTTTGCCGACAAGCTGCGTGTGCTGCCGATCCGCATCAAGGCGGGTGCGCTCGGCGACAACGTGCCGGCGCGCGACCTGCTGGTCTCGCCGGATCACGCCATCCTGGTCGAGGGTGCGTTGATCCACGCCGGTGCGCTGGTGAATGGGACGTCGATCGTGCGTGAGACCAACGTGCCGACGACGTTCACCTACTACCATGTCGAGGTCGAGGACCACTCGCTGATCCTGGCCGAGAACACTCCGGCGGAAACCTTCGTCGATAACATCGACCGCCTGCATTTCGACAATTGGGCTGAGCACGAGGCGCTCTATCCCAACGGCAAGCCGATCAACGAGCTGCCCTATCCGCGCGCCAAGTCGCACCGTCAGGTGCCGGTCGCCACGCGGGTGATGCTGGCCGCGCGGGCCCAGGCCCTGGTGCCAAGCTCCGAGGACGACAGCGCGGCCGCTTGAGCCGCCGGCTCCAGCCTCGAGATATGAGAACTGGCGGCGCCATCTGCGCCGCCCGTTTTTTTTTGGAGCGCTTTGCGAAAGAGGGCGCCTTGCTCAGATGCCGGACGGCAGGTCGCGTGCGATCGGCGGCTCGTTGAGGCGCGGCTCGCGGTCGCCGGGCGGCCAGGCAAGTGCGCCATAGGGCACGCCGTTGCGGGACATCAGCGGGCTGTAGAGCGGGTCGGCGATCAGATGCTCGCCCCAACGTGCCCGCAGCATTTCCAGCTCGCGCTCATAGCGATCGCGGCGGTCGGCGCGGCGGTCCTTGCCGCGGCTCGCCGATTCCGCGTGGACCAGCCTTGCGTGCGGGGTCAGCACGATCCGCTTGCCGGCCTCGCGAAGCCGCAGGCAATAATCGACGTCGTTGTAGGCCACCGGAAAACGAATCTCGTCCATGCCGCCGAGGTCGAGATAGTCGCTGCGTCGCGTGACCAGACAGGCGGCCGTCACGGCACTGCATTCGTGACTGACGCGCAGCAGGTCGAGATAGCCGCCATCGTCGGCCATCCGGTCGGTGAACGCATGCGCTGCAGCGAAATTGGTCCCGAGCACGATACCGCCGTGCTGAACAACGCCGCCTGGCCACGTCAGAACCGCGCCGACTGCGCCGACATCCGGCTCGGCCAGTCGGGTCAGCATCTCCTCCAGCCAGCCATCGTCGCTGGCTTCGATGTCGTTGTTGAGCAGGCAGAGGATGTCGCTATCGAGGGACGCGGCGGCGCGATTGTTGAGCCGGGCGAAGTTGAACGGGCCGGCGACCTTCAGGGTCGCGATGCCCCGGTCGGGCAGCGCGGCCAGGAATGACAGCGTCTCCGGATCCGAGCTGTCGTTGTCGACCACGAGAATGTCGGCCTTTGCGCGAGCGACGGCCGGGGCGATGCTGTCGAGGCAGGCCCGCAGCAGCGGCAACTGGTCGCGGGTCGGGATCACGACGGTGGTGCTCTGCCGCTCGGTCTCGCGGCGAACCCGCACGGCCGGAAACAGGTCGCCGTCACTGACGCTCACCCTTGCCGGCAGGCCGCGGGTCTCGAGATGCAGCCGTGTGGCCGAGGCCAGGTGCTGGCTGGCTGCGGCGACGTCGAAACGCTCGACCGTGCCAAGCGAGCCCGGCAGATGCAGCACGGGAGCGGCCGCCGCCGGACCGGGAACGTCGAACGATGCGTTGAAGAGCCGGTAGAGGCTCTCCGGCCTGACCACCAGCGCGACACGCGCTGCGTTCGCGCGCAGGGCGAACAGATGCGCGCAATAGCCCTGCTCGAGCATGCGTTCATAGTCGAAGGATGGAAAGGCCAGCGGCCAGACCTGCCCGTCGGCGGCGACGAGGTCGACGTCGCCGTACAGGGCGACCGAGTCCGGATGTTGATCGAAGGCGGCGGCGATGCGGGCGAGAGCGTCCGGGGCCAGCAGAGCGCCTGCGGCGAGCGCGATGATCGCATCGGAATCCGCGGCGACCTCGTCGAGAAACTCCTCGAACGCATCGGCATCGAGTGCCGGCGCCGGTGCTTCCAGGATGCCGGCCGTCCAGTGCGGATAGCTCTGCGCCTCCAGCGAATCGATCGTGCGCTCGGCGCCCGACTGGCCAACGATGATGACAGAGAGCTGCAGCTGGCTTTCGGGGGGCGCCGGCAGCGGGAAGCGCTCGCGCCAGGCGCCGTAGCTCGCGAGCGGCAGCGATGATGGGATGATCTGGTCGTAGAGCTCGCCGCGCAGCCGCTCGGACGGCAACTCGCCGAGTCGCTCCATCAGGCCGGCCAGTCCGTCCGGATGGGCGACGAACATCGTGCTGGCCGGGATCGGCTCCCGGGACTCCTTGCGCATCGTGAGCTGATGGACGCGCCCGTCTGCAAAACGCTCGGGCAGATGAAGGTCGAAGGCGCGCACATTTCGCCCGCCGGACGGGTCGGCTGGGTCGTCGAGACGCGACCAGATCGCCGCGCGGACCTGAGCCACGGCCTCACCATCGACCATCACCTCGAGAACACTTTCGGTCTGGCTGTCGATCCACCCGGAGACGCGCAAGCCGCCGTGCCAGCGCAGCCGCGCCTTGGGCCGCGGATCCGCGACGCCGTCCTCGACGGACGTCAGATCGATCGGGTGGCCGATCGCCGTGCCGACATTGGCGAGCCTCGCCTCAACGCGGCTGGCAGCCGCCAGCTTGACGGCGGGGATGCTCGCGACGAAACCGAAGGCGCCGTCATGGAGTCCCAGTCCGGCCAGCTCGGGCACGAAATGATCGGCATGCGCCGTTGCGACAACGATGCCGTCGAGCAGGACCTCGACCGTGAAGCGGCGCTCCAGATCGTTCGGATCGAGGACGAAGCCCGCCAGCGTCCCGTCGGCCAGAAGGGCCAGGCGGCTGGTCTCGGCCAGCCCCTCGATCTTGGATGCTGCAGCCGGCCGCCGCGATGTGTTGTGCCTACGCAAGGTGGTCATGATGTTGCGATCCAGCGGGTCACCGCTGCAGCTAGAGCTTCGTCATCGTCCGTGCCGGGAAGGGCAAGGTCACCTGCGCGCGCTTCGAGCGCTTCGCCTGCCCAGTTTCGATAGGCAACGGGTCGCGGCGCCAGTCTGGCCGCCTCGATCAGAGGATGACCGAACAGGGGCGCTTCAAAATCCGTCAGGATCCAGCCAGGATTATGCGGCGCCAGCAGCTCCGGCAACTCCTCAATGGCGACCGGGCCTGTGACAAAGACGTTCGGGAAGGACATCAGGCGCCGGTCATCGAGCGTCTCGCCGGCGACCACGATCGGGACCGGGTTGGTTGACATGCGAATGTGATGCGCGACGGTCCGGACCGCCTGCCAGGCCTGGCTTGTCGGTCCGGTTGGGATGATCACGAGGGCGCGTGGCCGTTCGGGGACTGCATCGACCAGCGCCAGCGGGTGCACCGACCATCCGTTGAGCTGGGTGATGCGCCCCTGAGGTTCGTCACGTCGGGGCCGCTGGCCTTCGCTTGCGCGCCGTTGCGCATAGCGAAGCGCAGCCTGGGTGGGCGCCAGAAGCCGCTCAGCAGGGTGTGCCTGCAGCACCGGCACATCAGCCGTCGTGATCCAGCGGTCCAGAGCAACGCCGAGGCGGCGGGCAATGTCCGTCAGGGCCGGCGGAATTGCGGGGTCAATGGCTTCGATCCGTGTCGGGCGCAGGCGCGCGATCTCGCCTTCGGCCTCGGCGATGGCGGTCGGCGAATCGAAGCGCAGCAACAGAGATTGCGGGACGTCGCCGTCTGCCGCCTCCAGCCGAAAGCTGAGCCTGGCCTGCTGAGGGCTGAGAAAAACGGCATGTTCGCCGCTGTTGATCAAATGGCGCGCGCGGGCCTCGGCAATCGGCCGCAGCGCACCGCGCCCGGCAACGAGCAGCGCCGGGCTGCGTTCTCTGGCCGGAAGGGCGGCCTCCATCGCCGCGCGAACCGGCTGCAGCGGATCGGCCGCTTCGATGGCGCGGCACTCGTCACGATAGCTCGGGAAACGCCGATCCAGAATGTCGAAATTGCGCAGCACCAACGCGCGCTTGCTCATTTGAAACGACAGCGAGCCGTGGTGCCCGACATAGACGGATGGTGCGCACACGTTGCGGAAGCCGGCGGCGCGGGCGCGGAGGCAGAAATCGACGTCTTCGAGATAGCCGCGCTGAAAATTCTCGGACAAGAGGCCGATGCGGTCCAGCACGGATCGCTTGATGTAGAGGCAGAAGCCGATGCCGCTCGGCATGTCCACGGCCGCCGCTGCATTGGCCTGCTCCGCGGCCTTGTCCCGTGCGCCGATCTCTTGCTCGTCCGGCATGGGATTCGGCGTGTCCGGCCGCGGAAACGAGAAGAATTCGCCGTTGTTGGAGAGCGGTGTGACCGTTCCGATGTCCGGGGCGGAGTACGCTGTGGCGGCGAGGCGCTCGACGAAGCCCGGCGGCACGACGGTGTCCGCGTTCAGCAGCACCACATCCCCTTCCTGGGTTTTCGCCAGGGCGCGGTTGACCGCGCCGATGAAGCCCTGGTTGGTCGAATTCACGAGCAGGGAGATCTCCTGGAGGGCCGCCAGCGCCTGCAGGTGAGCCTTGAGCGCGGGTTCCGGGCTTCCATCGTCCACCACCAGGATCTGGAACGGCGATCCGGCCCCGCGCTGGGTGCCCATGGCGCGCGCGCGACAGAGGCTGTCCAGGCAGGCGATGGTTGCATCGGCGTCGCCATAGACGGGAACGATGACGGTCGGAATGCCCCGGTCCTGCCGAGCAACGGGCGGATCGGAGGGGCGGGCAAGGACAGGTCTGCTGGCAATCGGCGGCAGCCGGTACGTTCGGAAGATGCGCCCATCGAGCCGCAGCGTCAGGGTTTGCGCCGAGGCCGCATTCGGCCGACGCAGGCGGACCGCGGTTGCCTGGATCCTGCCAGTCGCCAGGGGATGAAAGGGGTCCGCCTCGAGGAGGCTGGTGAGTGAGCCATCCGCGGTGGTGAGGCGGGCCTCGAGCTCGGCATCGCCGCTCCAGGCCACCCAGCCGACGATCTCCGAATCGTAGATCGACAGCGCCGCCCAGCAGGTTTCGCCGCCATCCCGCAGGATGGCCATGGCCGAACGCAGGCTGGCGTGGCCGGTATCGGACGCGAGCAGCTCTCGGGCCGCCTGGCGTCTGCCGTCGTCATCGGCCCAGGCCAGCAACCGCCGGTTGGCGCCGATGTCATGAGGGGCAATCGCGAGCGCTCTGGCAAGATCCGCGAGGGCCGTATCGCGCTGGCCCAGGCGCCAGGCGGCCTCTGCGCGCAGCACGAAGCAATGCGCCGGCGCCGGCGGATCGATCCGGCAGCGCCGGTCGGCATGTTTGAACGCCGAAGCGTAGTCCTCGGCCGCAAGCGCCTTCGCGGCCAGACGCTCCAGGCGCAAATGATGCCGAGCTGGCTTCGCCAGCTCGGAAATGGCCCCGTCCATGACGATAACCTTTAGCCGTCAGGCTGAAGTCCCAGAGATCATGGATGAGACGAGCGTGCTGATCCCGTCGCGGGAACGTCCTGGCGCGGCCGGCTGCGGAACACGCGGACGCGGCCGGACGATGCCTCCTTACGGCTTACCTTGGCGGGCTCGGGAGCCATCGGCACGGCGTCCTCGGCCGGCTGGGTGCTCTCGACATTGATGCGCAGTCCGACGAGCGGCTCGCGTCCTGTCGGACCCGACAGAACGACCCGGCGGCCGACGGCCCGCAGCGTCGGGGCGCTGAGGAACACGGCTTCGGCCGCGAACTGAAGATCATTGGCGCCGTGCATCTCGAGCACGATGCCCGTGATCGGCAGCGCGCGGCCCCGGGTTCCCGCGAAGGTCCCCAGCGGCACCATCTTGCTATTGCCGGCCGGCGCGTTGGCGAACTGAACCGCATAGCGGATGTCCACGCCCGGCGGCATGTCGGGCCAGTCGAGCATGATGCCTTCGACGCGCGAAGGCGCCGACGGGCCCGCGATCCAGGCATTCTGGCCGACCATGACATCGCCGATACCCGCAACATGGGCCAGGATGCGCAATCCCGGACCCACATCCTGCGTCAGCGCGGGAGACGGCGCCGTCGGCGCATAGGCCGCGGCCGTGCGTGTCAGCGTCGGCGGGCTGCCCGGAGTGATCGGCTCGATGCGGACGGCCGCGGCCCGCGAGCCGCCGTGGCGCATCGGCAGAACCTGGACGATGAGAGTCGCCGGCGCTTCGACGCGCACGACCAGCGACGAGTTCGGCTGCCAGAGCACGGCTTCGTCGGCGTCCGGATGCAGAACCAGCTCGATGCGGCGCTCGTGACCCGGCGCCGGGGAAACCATCACACGAGGCGGCGCCGCGACATCCTCGGCGCTCTTGTAGCTGACGAAGAACAGGCCCCGGTCGAGCTGGACGACTTTCTGCTGGTCAAGGTCTGTGCCGCGATTCATTTTTTACTCCCGCTCGTGCGAATATCTCGATTTCACGCAGCGTCCGATCAGCATGACAAATCCACCATGCTGCTTTACCGTATTGCATAATATCACATACTTCACACTTCGCGCCTGGAAATGTTCGTTATAGTGAAGGTGCGGGCGAAATATTTGGGCATTCGTTTTTGCAGGTGATTGCAGGACTCCAGCGACGACTCTGCTTTTGGATCGGGCGCGCTCGCGTGGAGGCGGCCCGATGAAAGTTCTGTTCGTACACAACAACTTTCCGGCGCAGTATCGCAACCTCGCGATGGCGCTCGCCAAGGAGCCAGGCAACGAGCTCGTCGCGATCGGCGCTGCGAATGCGCAGATGCTTCCGTCCGTGCGGCTGCTCAAATACGCGCTCGCCGGAGCGGATGTCTCGACGACGCATCCGTTCGCTCGGCGCTTCGACCTCGAATGCCGCCGGGCCGAGCAGGTGCTCTACAGCCTGTCGAGTCTGGCAGCTTCCGGTTTCGCGCCCGACGTGATCCTCGCTCATCCCGGATGGGGCGAGACGTTGCCGCTACGGACGATGTTTCCAAAGGCCCGCATCATTCTCTATTGCGAGTTCTTCTATGGCGCGGAAGGACGCGATCTCGGCTTCGATCCGGAGTTTCCGACACCGGGCCTGGATGGCCACATCGGTCTTCACCTGAAGAACGCGACGACGCTGCTCGCGCTGGCGGATTGCGACATCGGCGTTTCGCCGACGTCGTGGCAGCATTCGACGTTCCCGACGCAGTATCAGAACAAGATCGAGATCGTCCACGAGGGGATCGATACGTCGCTGGTGAAGCCGAATCCGCTCGCGCGCCTGCGCCTGCCCGACGGACGCGAGCTGAATCGAAGCCACGAGGTCGTCACCTTCGTTGCGCGCAATCTGGAACCTCTGCGCGGCTATCACATCTTCATGCGCGCCTTGCCGAAGATCCTGGCGCGGCGACCGAAGGCTCATGTCGTGATCATCGGCGGCGACGGTCTTTCCTACGGATTGGCGCCGCCTCCCGGCACCAATTGGAAGACGATCTTCCTGAACGAGGTCAGGCCACAGCTCGATCTCTCCCGCGTGCATTTTCTCGGGCGTGTGCCCTATGAGGCCTTCCTGGCGACCCTGCAGTTGTCCTCCGCGCACGTCTATCTGACCTATCCCTTCGTCCTGTCGTGGTCGATGCTGGAGGCGATGAGCGCCGGTTGCGTGGTGATCGGCTCCGATACTGCACCCGTGCGCGAGGTGTTGCAGCATGGCGAGAACGGAATCCTGGTGCCGTTCCACGCCGTCGATGAGCTTGCCGACCGGGTGTCGGCAGCGCTCAAGGATCGCGAACGCATGCAGCCGATGCGCGATGCGGCCAGGCGCCATGTGATCGAGAACTTCGACGCGGAGCGTGTCTGCGTGCCGCGGATGCGCGGGCTGCTGACGGCGGAGCCGCCGCCGCCGCCATCGCGCCGCTTCTGGCCCGGCCGTGTGTTGCCCTCGTGGGAACGTCGCGGCAAGTCGGGCGGCGCGGCAGCCGCGGAGAAGTCGGAGCAGGCTCCCGCCAAGAGCGGCAAGCGGTCCGGCGGAGTGGCCCTCGCAGCAAAGCGCGTCAAGTCGGGGCGGCGGCGTGCTGCGCCCGCCACCCGCGCGGACCAGGCTGCGCCGCTCCGGCCGCCGCGGAGTTAGATTTCCGGATAGTGTTATGTTAACGTTCGATGAGAGCAGAGCCCCGCTCGTCAAGGAGGACCAGATGCCGTTTCGCGCTTCCATTCGCCAGTCGCTCGCGTGTGGCTTGGCCATCTGGGCGTTGTTCGGCATCGCCGGCGTGACGGCCGCATCTGCCGCCGATGCGCCGATCCCCCGGCGCGAGGCTCGGTATGTGAAGGTCGTGACCGAGCGCGAGGTCTATTCGCGTCCCATCCGTCACCGGCATTGGGGCTGCCCGGATCGCTACTCCTGCATGGCGCTGTACGGCGCCTACGGTCCCTATGGTGGTCCCGGATACTGGGGCGCCTATACGGGCTGGTACCGCTGACCCGAACCTGCGGCACGTTTTGATGATCGGCCCGCCGGTGGCCTCGCATGTTTAGCCGTCTGTTGTCGCGCGTCGATCAACGCGCGCGGATTCCGGACGGCCTCACGCTCTATGCCATCGGTGACATCCACGGCTGTGCTGGTCTCCTGGCCGACGCCTTCGCATTGATCGACGAGGACATCGCTCGCTGCCGTCCCGCACGCGCCATCCATGTCTTCCTCGGGGACTACATCGATCGTGGTCCCGATTCGCGCCGCACGCTCGATCTGCTGATCGCGCGCGCCGGCCGTCATCCGAGCGCGTTCGTCCGCGGAAATCACGAGGCGATCCTGAGCGACGTGCTGCATCGTGACGATCTCGTCGCCGACTGGCTTCGGCTGGGTGGATCGACCACGCTGATGTCCTACGACGTTCTCGTGCCTCGTACGAATGTCGATGCCGGATCGCTGCGCCGATCGCTGGCGCAGGCCTTGCCGCGGGCGCATGGCGAGTTTCTTGCGGCGTTGCGTCCATCCTTCACCTGCGGCGACTTCTTCTTCGTCCATGCCGGCGTGCGCCCAGGCGTTGCGCTGTCGCAGCAGAGCGAGGACGACATGATGTGGATCCGCGAGCCGTTCCTCAGCAGCGCCGAGGATTTCGGCAAGGTGGTGGTGCATGGTCACACGCCGGTTCGCGAGCCCGACATTCGCGACCATCGCATCAACATCGATGTCGGCGCCTATGCGACCGGTCGCCTAGCCGTGCTCATCATTCGCGGGCACGAGATCGACATTCGCTATGTCGGCCGATCCGTGTAGTTCGCCGTGCCGGTCGTTGCCAGCAACGCCAAGCGCTTCGTATGGCGGACCGTCCGCGGGCAGATGCTGCGCGCCGGCCTGGCCCTGGTGCTGCTCGCGGTGCTGGCTGCGTCAGCTGGAAATGCCTGGCTGGGCCTCGCATCCCGCAACCTCGTCGCGCTTCCGGCCCGAGGCTCGGTGCCGTCCGACGCGCTCGCGGTGCTCGACGCCGCGCCGGACGCCGCCGCGACGGCCAGGGCGGCCGACGCCGCTTTGACGGCTGCGAGCGACGATCGCGCCGGCTTGGTGTTCCGTCTCGAGCATGCCCAGCAATCGATCGCTCGCGCGCTGAGCACGCAGCCGCTGCAGCCGGGCCTGTGGCTTCGGCGCGTGGCGCTGCTGCAGCGCGCGGAGGCCGAAGACGGCGGGATCGCCGAGAGCATGAAGATGGTCTACTTCACGTCGTCAGCGTCTGGAACCATTGCGGGCGAACGATTGCGTGTCGCGACGCGGCTGAAGAAGCTGGACGACCGCGAACTCGCCGATCTGATCCGCACCGACGTGACGATGCTCCTGCTGCAGCGGGAAGGGGTGAGATCAACCCGTCTTCCCGCGGAGATTTCGGAGGCCTATCGCGATGGATCGAACGCCGGCCGTACACTTCTGATCGGCGCCGTCGCCGAGACGCGGCCCGATCTGCTGCCGCTGCTGCGCTGAGGGAAGCGCTTGTCGTCCGACCTCAGTTCGGACGAAGGTTCGACCTGCGAATACGGCCGTTGTGACTGGCGAGTTCCGACGCAATGCGCCGCAGCTTCTCGTTCTCGTCCATCAGGACAGCGATTCGTTGCTGCAGGTGGAAACCGGATCCGCGCAGTCCGCCCTGATCGTCATGGGCGTCGTCCAAAGAGTTCATGTCACTAAGCTTCATGTTGTTATCCCAATTCTTATCCCAAGTCTGAAAGGCAACTAATAGTAGACGTCATGTTCAATGATTTACCGGCAGCCTCGAACAAACACATGACGGCAAGGTGTCCGTCACCCGAATTACGCGAGGCCTCGTACAATGCACGCGACTATGTCACGACTCGGCCGTTTTGGGTAGCCGGTTTGTTCGGCGGTCGTTGCAAGGTAAATGTGCCGGCCGTCCGAGAAAATGTTAATGAATGAGACTGTTGCAATGATACGATGTCATGCGGCGCTGCCGTCCTTTCCGGCCCTTGTGTCGGCTTTTGATGGGCCGGACCGCACGCATTCGCCCGCGAATTAACAAACGAGTGTGAAGTTTCATGTGTGGCTGGATTGAGTCATGACGTCGGATTCGGCACTCCCGCGCGTGAAGGACATCGCCGCTGCTCATCCCGAGGTTGAATTTGCGCTCGTCCTGGCACGCACGATCGACGCTGTCAGCGGAGATCCCGAGCAACTGCGTAGTGCAGTCTACGAACTCGCTCGTCACAAGCTGCAGCAACTGTCCGAGGACGATCCCACCGAGAAAGCCCGCCTGATGCAGGCGCTCGAAGTGGCGATTGCCGGCGTCGAAACGCACGTCGCCAAGGCAGGTCCACAAGCTCTGCCGCGGCCGACGGGCATAGTGGCGCCGCAGCCCAGCCGTCTTGCGGTCTCGCTCATCGAGAGCTCCCAATCCGCCGTCGACCCTGGCGTTCCATCTTTGAGAGAGAGCCACGCAACGGCGGTGACCAGCTCTCGCTGGCAAGTCCGTCGCCTGTTCGAGTCAATGCCCGCGCGTGTTGCCGCGGTTCTGCTGTCGATCGTGGTCGTCGTGGTGGTCGTCGCTCTGGTTCAACGTGGCCGTGGCGACATGGTGGCCCGGCCAAGCAGCCCGGCCGGCGCGCGCGAGCCTGCCGCGGGGGCGGTGGCGACGTCCGTGCCGTCGCCGCAGATTCCGGTGCCCGCCGCTGCCCCAAGCGCTCCGGTTGCCGCACCCACGAGAGATCCGCGCCTGCCGACCGCCTACGGTGTCTATGCCGACAGCAATGGCCGCATGTTTGAACTGCAGCAATTGCCGGGCCGCGTGCCGGATCCGCGCGTCGCGATTTCGGCCGCCATCACCAAGCCAAGCGAATCGATTCTTCCGGATGGCCGCCTGCGCTTCGTCGTCTTCCAGCGCGACGCTGCTCCCGACGCCTTTGACAAGGTCGAGGCCCGGATCGTCGCGCGCGTCCGGCAGGCGACGAGCTTCGATGCTTCGGGCAAGCCGGTCGTTGCGAACGAAGACGAGACCTGGGTCATCCGCAACATCTCGATCCCCTTTCGTGCGTCGCCGCTCAAGGATGATCCGCAGATGTATGAGCTCACGCCGCGCGATCCCGATCTGCAGTTCAGTCCCGGCCGCTATGCGCTCGTCTTGAAGGCGCGGGCGTTTGATTTCTCCGTCGCTGGATCGGTCACCGACAAGCGGCAATGTCTCGAGCGGCTCGTCGCCGCGAACGGCACGTTCTACTCGGAATGCCCAAAGCCCTGAGCGGATGGCCGTCCGCTCGCGGCTGGTTCGCAGCCGCGCCGGCGCGCATCGCATTTCGGCGCGGATCGCGCCGGTCTGTGTGACGCGTTCCACAGTCCATGTGATCGGCATGGCTCATCGTGTCCGGGCAACGGAGGAGATGAGCCATGTCCTATGTCTTCGAGATCACGCTGGCGGCTGTGCTGCTGTTCTTTCTGTTCCTGCCGATCACCGATCGCAGAACCGTCGTGATGAAGGTCGTCATGATGGTGGCTGCCATCTTTCTGTTTGCGGCCACCCTCGTCATCCCGCACGCGGTCGGATCGTCAGCACTGTTGGTCCAGGCATCGCTGATGACGGGACATTGATGCGCCCGTGCCGCTCGGTCCCGCCGGCCCTTCAAGCTGCGCGCGCATGACTGGTTCGGCAATTGGCAGCGCGGCTGACCTCGTGTAGCACCAGGGCGGATGTCATGCACACGGGGACGTCGGATGCCCGCTCTCGCTTCTGTCCTGCTCGCCGCCCTGAAGGATCACGGTGCCCGGGAGATCTTCGGCATTCCCGGCGATTTCGTGCTGCCGCTGTTCAAGGTCATCGAGGAGAGCAACACCCTGCCGAGCGTGACGCTCAGCCATGAGCCGGCGGTCGGCTTCGCGGCGGATGCGGTCGCGCGCTATCATGGCGGCCTTGGCGTGGCGGTCGTCACCTACGGCGCCGGCGCGTTCAATGTCGTCAACGCGGTCGCCGGCGCCTATGCCGAGCGCTCGCCGGTGGTGGTGATCGCGGGCGCGCCCGGCGCGCGCGAGCGCGTCTCCGGCTTCCTGCTGCATCACCAGGCGCGCACGGTCGACACCCAGCTCGCGGTGTTCAAGGAGATCACCTGCGACCAGGCGGTGCTCAGCGATCCCGCGACAGCGCCGGCGCAGATCGCGCGCGTGCTGCGCAGCGCACGGGAGATGTCGCTGCCGGTGTATCTCGAATTCCCGCGCGACATGGTCGACGCCGAGGTCGAGGCGGTGGTGCCGCTGCCGCCGCGCCGCGCCAATCGCGAGGCGCTCGACGAATGCGTCGACGAGATCCTGGCGCGCATCCGCCGTGCCGAGCGCCCGGTGATCGTGGTCGACGTCGAGATCCGCCGCTATGGCGTCGAGGACCGCATCGCGGCGCTGGCGCGCAAGCTCGGCCTGCCGCTGGTCACGACCTTCATGGGCCGCGGGCTGCTCGACAAGGCCGACGACGTCGTGGCCGGCACCTATCTCGGCGCCGCGGGCAATCCGGCGATCACCCAGCTGGTCGAGGACGCCGACCTGGTGTTGATGCTCGGCGTCATTCTCTCCGACACCAATTTCGCGCTGTCGAACCGCGCGCCGGATCCGCGCCGCATGATCCTGGCGGCGAGCCGCGAGGTGCAGATCGGCCATCACGCCTATCGCGACATGCCGCTCGGCGATCTCATCGACGCGCTGGAGGCCCGCGCCACGCCGCGTGCGCCGAGCCCCGGACCGCTCCGGCAGCGCTCCGTCTATCCGCGCGGCCTCGTTGCCGACAGCCAGCCCATCGCGCCCTCGGACATCGCCACCGCGATCAACGACATGTTCGACCGCCACGGCCGCATGCCGATGACCTCGGATATCGGCGACTGCCTGTTCACGGCGATGGAGATCGATAACACCGCACTCGCCGCGCCCGGCTACTATGCCGGCATGGGGTTCGGCGTGCCCGCCGGCATCGGCGTGGCCGCCACCGGATTGCGGCCGCTGATCCTGGTCGGCGACGGCGCCTTCCAGATGACCGGCTGGGAGCTCGGCAA
Organism: Bradyrhizobium sp. HKCCYLR20261; assembly: GCF_051168435.1. NCBI lineage: Bacteria > Pseudomonadati > Pseudomonadota > Alphaproteobacteria > Hyphomicrobiales > Nitrobacteraceae > Bradyrhizobium > Bradyrhizobium sp. HKCCYLR20261. The sequence continues at coordinate 13,175 of NZ_JBNPUZ010000011.1, read as the reverse complement.
TTGCCGCCGCTACGGGCTCGATCCGATCGTCGTGCTGTTCAACAATTGCAGCTGGGAAATGCTGCGCGTATTCCAGCCGGAATCGCGCTTCAACGACCTCGACGATTGGCACTACGCCGAGATTGCCAACTCCATCGGTGGGGCCGGCGAACGTGTCGGAACGCGCGCCGAACTCGTGGCGGCGCTGCAGCGCGCCGTGCAGCGGCGCGGACAGTTCTCGCTGATCGAGGTGATGCTGCCGCGGGGCAAGACCTCGGACACCCTGGCGCGCTTCGTCGCCGGGTTCAAATCGGCGCGTGAGCGCCTGGCCAGGGGATGACGCGACGATCCGAACGCGTCGGCCAAGCCAGCCTATTGCAGCGCCTTGTCGTGATTCCCGAGCCCCACCGCCTTGTAGTCATAGGTCGGATAGAATTCGGTTCGATAGGCGCCCCAGGCGGTGGTTTCGAAGATGCGGTTGACCTCGCGCAGGCGCGAGGCCGCGAGACGGAGCGTCACCACCTGGCCAACCCCCATCATGACGTACCAGCTGACCACCTCGACGCCGGCCGGCGGGAACGCCTTGTAAAAGCCCTGGCGCTCGAGCTGCGCGTTGAGCTCGCTCAGGGGGCGCGACTGATCGTGCTTGAGGAAGACGGTCAGCAGCACGGCATTGTCGGCCGTCGGCGCGGCGGTCGCGGGCTCCGCGACGCTCTGTGCGCCACCGTCGGAACTGACAAGCGCGGCGCATCCCAGCGCCAGCGCAACCAGCAACATCTTGCTCGCTTTCACGTGTCTCTCCATTGTTTTTGCCGACCGAAACAGGGTACGAGACCGCGTCATCGGGCATGTGACATGCCGCGCAGCTCAACCACGCTTCACTGAAACCGTCCAGCGATGATCCGGATCCTGCGGCGGCGAAAGAGCGCTCGCATGAGCGCAGCCCGACCGAGGTCGGCGCGCGGCGCCGCTTGGGGAGGGACGTGCCGGCGTGCCCGGGCCTCAGCCGGTCGCCGAGCGCAGCGCCGATTTGATCGCGTCGCGGCCCTTCCAGGCGAAATAGCTGAGGCGGTCGCCGATCGAGCGATGGCCGCGCAGCCTGTTCGACCCGAGCACGTGTCCGACCTCGGCCGGGAAGCGCTTGATCTCGGCCTGTACCATCCTGTCGGTGTTACTGAGAATGGTGGCGAGGCGCGTGCCCCAATCCGAGTCCTCGATGCGATCGATGCGGACCTGGATGGCGTATTCGATATCGTAGATGCTGGTCAGGATTTCCTTGGCGGTCACGACGCGGTTGTTCTTCAAGGCAATCCGCAGCGCGAGCCGCTTGTCCTCGAGCTGGTCGAGCACCATCGGCACCGTCAGGGCGTAAGGCGCGGTGATGACATCGGCCACGTTCTTCGAGCGCGCCGCCTTGGTGGCCAGGCGCATCACCTGCCATGGCTCCTTCAGGCGCTTGGCGACGAGCGTTAGCGCGAATGGGACGGCTTCGGGCTCCTTCTTGCGCAGGCCGTCGAGCAGCAGCGCCATCTTCTTCACCTGGGGATCGTCGAACTCGGCGATCCGGTCCGGCAGCGAGTCGGCGAACTTTGCCAGCTCTTCGCGCGCGCGGAGCGCCTTCATCAGCTTGATGACGTCGTCGAACACGGAGGGCGAGGCGGTGTAGGCCTTGAGCTTCTCGCGCACCTGTTCGATGCCGTCGGCCCGCGACAGGGTGCCTTCCAACGACTTCGTCACCTTGGTCTGGAATGCGTTTGCGACCTGCCGGCATTCACGCTGCTTGTCCCCGGCGATCAGCTCGCGCATCTGCGCGTTATAGTCCCGCGCCATGGTCGGGAGCAGATCCCGCGAGATCCATTCCCAGATCGGCGTCAGGGAGCCTCGGGCGATGCGGCCTTCGTTGGCATGTTCAGGCGAGCCGTCGATCAGAAGCTGCTCGATCGGCATGAAGAAGTAGCGAGAGGGATTGATGACGCGGTGGCCGCCGGCGCCGTTGTTGTTGCGGATCTCCGCGCGCAGCCGCGCCTGCAGGTCGGCTGACCCCGGCATGTCGACGCCGCTCAGTTCGAGCCGCTCGAGCTCGCTGAGCAGACAGCTTCGCGTCAACGGTGATAACCGCTGCAGGAATTCCCAGATCCGGTCGACCGGTCCCATCGGCGTCAGGCTATCGGCTGTCAATCATGAGTGCTCATCTCCACGGACGAGAACGGGGCGCATGGAATCACGAAACAGTTGGTGCCGAATTAATATCAGTAAACAATCGTAGAAATGCACGCTGTCGTGGATTGGATCGTCAGGGGTGCGCGGCCGCCTGGCGAACGTCTTTCGCGCTTTCGCCGGGTTAACGTTTTCGATCGCAACTTATGGGGGAATTTCTCCACGCTTGCGGGAGGTTGCGGAAGAATCCCGTATTGTTACGGACGGCAATGTTAACCATGTTAAAGTTGCCGGCGGGCCAGGATGGGGCATGACACAGCTGAGCAACAGCGTTTCGGACGATCGCGCCGCCTCCCTGTCCGGCGGCCAGAGGGTTAACGAGCCCGGCTTTCCGGCCGCCCGTCAGGGCGCGTTGCGCTCCAACCATTCCGACGAGCATGACGTGGTCGCCCTGGCGCGCCAGCTCAACGGCTCGCTTACCGCACTGATGCTCTACATGGGCGAAATCAAGCAGCGCAGTGACGAGATCGCCAAGGCGCCCGGCGAGCGGCGGCATGTCCAATTGGTGGTCGACAATGCGCTGCTGCAGACCGAACGGGTCTGTGCCCTGGTTCATCAGATGGCCGGTGCGAAGAATCAGTTCGCCCCGCCTTCACAGACGCCGCCGGTCGATGAACAGGGCACGGCCCGACAGCCCGGCCGCGCCAGCAAGTCGCTCACGCCCCGCGAACGCGAGGTTCTCAAGCTGATCAGCGAAGGTCACTCCAACAAGGAAGGGGCCTTGCGCATGGGCATCAGCCCGCGCACCTTCGAGAGCCATCGTGCGGAGGCCATGCGAAAATTGGGCGCGCGAAACACCGCCGAACTGGTCCGCGCGGCCCTTCTCAATCCGATCGGGTGAACGCGGCACGTGCAGGCGGCCGATCGCCGCCGGCTGATCTATTCGAACGATGACGACACGCGCCGCTATCCGATCGGGCCCGCCTCAGGCGGCCGATCGGACAGCGGCTGCTTGTGTGGCCGTGGGCTTAGAAATAATCTTCGGCGAAAGGGCGAACCCGCGAGGTCGGCCGCAACGGCGCTTGCGCCTTGGGAGGGGTCGGCACGATCGTGATGGTCCAGCGCGGCGGAACGCTCGCTTCCTTTTCCATCACTGAACGGACGTGGCCGGTGATTGTTGATCCGCCGGACTTCACGGTCGCCGTCCGGCCGTTGAACTGCGCAATTCGGAAACGCCTGACTTCCTTCTGGTCGGCGGTTTCAAAGGTAAACATGGGACACATCTCCTATGTGAGCCCAAGTCTCGCAGCTCATGATTAGTTGATCGTGAAAATCATGAGCCGTAGAAGTACGGCGTCAACTCATTGTAAGGGAATATACCCATTGCGCTTCGCGAATCCGTCGACTTGAAGTTGTCGAAAATCGTCGCGGTCATTGTGATGTCGCTACGCGGACCGTGGACGCGTGTCGGGGCCAGAAGCGCAGAGACCGGCGGATACTCGGCGGCACGTTCACGAACGGCCTCATTCTCAATATTGCAGCTCCTGAGCGCGGGCGGCCGCATAGGCGGCGTCGATATTGTCCAGCAGCTCGATGTACTCTCCCTCGGAGAGGCGTGGTGCGTTCTTCTCGAGCGTCAGCGCATAGCTGGCGAGCCTTCGATAGCCGAAAGTGCCTGCGGCGCTCTTCAGCGAATGCGCCTCGCGCCCGATCTTGATACGCTCGCTGTCGAGCGACAGTTTCCGGAACAGTTTCAGCCGGGCGTCCGTCTCGCTGAGGAACACGTCGCGGATTTCCTGCGCCGCGTCGTCGCCGATCTCGCCGACCAGCTCCGCATAGGCGTCGCGATCGAGCGCCGGCTCGGGAGCGACGTCCGTTTCGGGAGAGAGGTCGGGCCCGCTGGCGTCCGGATCCGCCGGAACCAGTGACGCGGTCTCGGCGCCCGCCAGCTCGATGGCCGGGGCAGGCAGGGGCAGCACGCGCAGGATCGCCTCCACCAGCGCCTTCTTGCGCGCCGGCTTGACGACGAAGTCGTTCATCCCGGCCTCGCGGCAGGCGCGAATGTCCTCCATGAAGGCGTTCGCGGTGAAGGCAATGATGGGCACGTTGGATCGGCGCTCGCCGCGCGCGCGGATGGTCCGCGTCGCCTGGAAGCCATCCATCTCCGGCATGCGCACATCCATCAGGATGAGGTCGTAGTTGAAGCGGCTGGCCGCCGTGACGGCCTCCGTGCCGTCGCAGGCCGTGTCGGTCTGGACATCGAAATCCTTCAGCATCTTGGTCGCGACAAGCCGGTTGGTCGGATTGTCGTCGACGACAAGCACGCGCAGCGGCCGGCCGAAGGCCGCTATCCTGTTCTGCAGCGAGGCGTAGATGCTGTCGTCGTTCTGCTCGGGCAAGGCCACCGTCTCTGCGATCGGCAAGGTCAGCCGGAACGAAAAGGTCGAGCCGCTGCCGAGCGTCGATGTCACCTTGATCTCGCCTCCCATCTGTTCGGTGAGGCGCTTGCAGATGGCAAGTCCGAGTCCGGAGCCGCCGAAGCGGCGGCTGATGGAGTTGTCGGCTTGGACGAAATTGGCGAACAGGGAGCCGATCTTGTCGGCGGCGATGCCGATGCCGGTGTCGGTCACTGTCCATTCCACGGTTGCCTTTTCGGCGTCCTTGTCGATGCAGCGCGTGGTGACGACGACTTCGCCGGACGACGTGAACTTCACCGCGTTGGACACGAGGTTCAGCAGGATCTGGCGAATGCGGCCGGCGTCTCCGACCAGCGCGGGCGGCACCGCTGGATCGCTGACATTGCGGAGCTTGAGATCCTTGGCGGACGCCCGCGGCCCGATGATGCTCAGCGTGTTGTGAACGAGGGCTTCGGCGGAGAAGGCGATGTCTTCGAGCGACAGCTGGCCGGATTCCAGCTTGGAGAAGTCGAGGATGTCGTTCAGGATCTCGAGCAGATTGTCGCCGGCATTGTGGATGGCCACGACCGAGCGGCGCTGCTCGGGATCGAGATTGGTCTCGAGCAGGGTCGTTGCGAGGCCGAGCACCGCGTTCATCGGCGTGCGGATCTCGTGGCTCATCATCGCGACGAAGGTCGATTTCGCGGCATTGGCGGCTTCCGCGGCGTTGATCAACTGCTCGTGCCGTTCCCACCAGCGCGAGATCAGCACGGCCGCGGCCAGCACCGCCACGGCGGTCAGCAGGGAGGTGATGACGAGCAGGATGGCCATCGCCCGCCATTCCTTCAGGACGTGCTGCTCGGGCACGGACACCACGATCATGGCCGGATAGTTGGGCAGCATCTTTGCCGCCCGCAGACGCATCTCGCCCGTCCGCGTCGATGGCTCCCGCAGCACGCCGCCGGCCGAGAGTGCGCGCTGCCCGAAGCCGGAGGTCGCTCGCCCGATCTCGCTCGTCGGCGGGAAGTGCGCGAGCAGGATGCCGTCGTCGCGGACCAGCGACACCGAGGCATCCAGGCCGAGCGCGGTCGAGCCGAAGAAGTTCTCCAGATGGGGCACGGACATCGCGCCGAGCATCATGCCCATGAACGCGCCGGCGGAGTCATCCAGCCGGCGGGCGAAATAGATGTTCCAGGTGCCGTCGCCGCGGTTCTGGACCGGCTTGCTGACGAAGGTCTGCAGCGCGGGATCGGCCTTCAGCGCCTTGAAGTAGTCGCGGTCCGAGATGTTGACGTCCGGAATCGGCCAGTAGCGCGAAAAGTTCAGGAGCTTGCCTTGCGCATCTATCAGGGTCACGGCATCGATCTGCGGCAGTCCCGCGATCTTTTCCTTGAGGAGGAGATGGGTCTGATAGTCGGAGGCGATCTTGTGATAGGCTACAGCGTCGATCGCGCCGCCGCGCGCCAGATAGTCGCGGACGCTGGTGAGCACCAGGTCGACCGACTTGACGGAGCGGTCGGCGTTCTCGGCCAGCGTGAGGCTGTGCCGGCTGAGATCCTCTTCGGCGTGCTGAAGCGCGTTCTCGCGCAGATTGGACAGGAAGAACAGGTTGCTGCCGGCAATGACGCAGATGAGGATGAGCGCGATTGCCGCAGGCGCTCCCAGAAAACGTTTCTTGTTGCTCATCACCAGCTACCAGCCCGCGGTCCTGACCATCCGTCGCAGATCGGTCTCCTGCGCGATCTGCTTCAGCGTCTCCCTCAGACGAACGACATCGATCGGCTTGGAGAAGGCAGGATAGACGTTCAGCTCGAGAAAATTCCCGATACGAACCGAGGCGTTGAGCGCATCCTTCTCGGACGCGCTGATGATCAGCACCGGTCCGCGGAACTTCAGCTCGGCGAGACGATCGAGAACCTCGGTCCCGGACCGTTCGCCGAGCGACAAGTCCAGTGTGACGCAATCGAAATGCCTCTTCTGCAGAACGCTCGAGGCGGCATCGACGGAATTCACGCCCGTGGTGTTGAAACCAGACTGGGATGCGATCTTCCGTAAGATCGACTGATGCACGTCGGCGTCTTCGATCACGAGGAGTTCGTTGCGCATGAAGCCCTGTCCCCTTGCCATCCTGGAGGATTTGACGGCAAGCAGGCCATGTCTAACGGGCGCCTCTGACCCCCTCGTAAATTTTGGTTTCCGTACAACTACGGGAAGCAAGGCAGGGGCCGCCACGCGCGCCGATCGCAGGCCGTGCGATCTTCAGCCCGGCAACAAGGAAACGGCCGGACAGGTCCGGCCGTTGCGCATCATTCGGGGGGCAGCCGGATCAGTCGGCGGGGCCGAACACGGCTTCCATCTTGGTCTTCAACGTCGCCGCATTGAACGGCTTGACGATGTAGTTGCTGACCCCGGCCTTCTTGGCGGCGATGACGTTCTCGGTCTTCGATTCGGCCGTGATCATGATGAACGGCGTTTTCGACAGTTCCGGGCTGGCGCGGACCTCGCGAAGCAGGTCGTAGCCGGTCATCGGCTCCATGTTCCAGTCGGAGATCACCAGCCCATATTTCTTCGCCTGCATCTTGGCGAGGGCGGCCGATCCGTCGCTGGCGTCGTCGACGTTTTCAAATCCGAGCTGCTTCAGCAGGTTGCGGATGATCCGAATCATTGTGGCATAGTCATCGACCACCAGAATCGGCATCGACAGATCAAAGGCCATGTCATTACTCCGCGCGTTTGGTCAAAAGCCGAACACGGGCGAGATATTTCAGCACGAAGATGATTCGACGCTTCTTGGAACTCGCGCTCGTCAGCACATCGACAATTATCAGCGCCCGTTGAACAGCGCGTTAATTCCGTGCGGGCGAACGGGGCGGATCGTGCGTAAGGCCGTAGTTGTACGGAGGCGGGGCCGCCCGGCAGTTGATCGCCGGAAAAAAGCCCTCTCAGGGCAGCGGGCGCGGGCGCACCAGTTTTTCGTACTGAGCCTTGACGGCACCGTAGCATTCGCAGGCCGTCTTCTTCAGCCCGTCGATATCGATGATCTCGATATGACCGCGGCTGTAATGGATGAAGTCGGCCTGTTGCAGCGTGCTCGCCACCAGCGACACGCTGTTCCGCCGGGCGCCGATCATCTGGGCCAGCGATTCCTGGGTGATGTAGAGCTTGTTGCCGCCGGAGAGGTCATGCGTCTGCAGCAGGCAGCGGGCAAGGCGGGATTCAACCGTATGGGCAGCGTTGCAACCGGCGGTTTGTTGGCTCTGCACGTAAATGGCGAGTGCGTGGCGAAGGATGGCCGCGCGGAACGTGGAGCTCTGCTCCGCGGCGGCGCGCACCCTGTCGATATCGACGACCGACGCGCTGCCCGGCACCAGCACGGCCGCACTGTTGAGCACGAGCGGGTCGCCGCCGCCCAGCAGCGACATGCCTCCGAAGAAGCTGTCGCGCCCGATCATCGCGACTTGCACACGCTCTCCGCGTGCGAGATTGACGACCAGCGAGATGACGCCACGATGGGGAAAATAAATCCGCGTCAGCTTTTCGCCGACTTCGGCGAGAACGGAATCCTGCACGAGATCGACCGTCCGCAAATAGGGGCGGATGAGCTCGAAATCCTCGTCAACCAGCGATGACAGGAAGCCGTTGGGAGAACGCAAGCTGGGGTCCAAAGCCATCTCCTGCATTGCAGCGACTGAGCCTCGCAGATCTCGATGCACTCAAGGTTCCTTAAAACTGCGCCCCATCGGCTGACAAGAGAAATAACAAGCTGTCACGCGCCATGGTTCCCTCTGTGCTCGTTGGTGTGCAGATGTGCGTGAAAATGTCGTGGAAGATTGGTCCGCCGAAAAACGCGGCGGAGAGCCAGCTACGTGAGTGCCGCTTGTATACAGATCGCATCCAAGCTTTCTCTCCCTCGTCATCACTCGAAGCGCATGATTGCTCGAATGGCTCGCGTCCTCTCGCCCTCGCCGCGGCACGGCGGCATGCCACCGCGATTGACAGCCGACATCTTGAAGCCAAAATCGCTAATAACCGCGCTGATTCGTTGACGGATATTTTCATGTCCGATGCAACCCTGTGCTCCTGAATGGCGGCTTCGGCCGAGGTTCGGCGACCGACGATGATGTAGCAGTCGTCCTGCAACAGCAGGACTTGAGCAGGGGGCTGATTGCGCATCCGGCGCGGAGCGCGATCGATGGTCAGCAACGAGGCTGAGCTCCTCCGCATCGAGGCTGAATGCCGCCATCGCCTTGGTTCGTTCGCGTCATCCCGGCAGGTCCGCCGTTTCCCAAACAGGTAGCTCAGGATTTCATGGCCTCTTGCTCCCACCAACGGTCCGCCTCGTCATCGCCGTCGCCGAGCAGCAGTGTCGACGTGTCGGAGTCGGAATCGTCCGGCGTCAATCCTGGAATGGCCATCGTCGGTCAGGTCGCCGGCGGACTGCTGCACGACTTCAACAACATCCTCACGGTGATTACAGGCACCATCGACATTCTCGCCGAGGCGGTCGAGGACAAACCCGAACTCGCAGCGGTCGCGCGTTTGATCGATGAGGCAGCCACGCGCGGCGCACGATTGACGTCGCAGCTCTTGTCTTTCGCGCGGGGCCGGCCGCCGCGGCCATGTGCGGTCGAGTTGAACGAACTTCTGGTCGATGTCGGCCGTCTGCTTCGTCCGACCTTGGGCACCGATGTCGAGGTGACGACCTCGGTGGCGGCGGATGTACCGTCCGTGTACGCAGACCCCGGCCAGCTGATGGCGGCCCTGCTGTGTCTTGCCATCGGCGCGCGCCACCGGCTCGAACATGGCGGCCGGATCGACATCGATGCGAGGCGCATCAGCGATGGCGGCGCGGCCGGCGAAGACCCTCGCGCCGACGTGCTGATCGTGCTCACCGCATCGGTGAACGCGGACGGTGTCTCTCCGTCCGAGCCGATCTTCTCCGAGATCAAGCTGGTGGACGACTTCGTGCGGCGCTCGAACGGACGATTGGCGTTGAAGGAGCCGCACGACCGGACGGCGTGTGTCGAAATCGTCCTTCCGCGCATGGACCGAGAGCCCTCCTAGCCGGCAGGTCCTTCCGCGCCATGGTTAGCGGCGCCCTAACGGTAGCGTCGCGCCGCGATCGCGCGGCCAGGCCCGCCTGCGCAAGACTGTGCCATCGAGACGCGAATTCCGGCCGTTTTCTCGTATTTTACCAAGCCGATTAGCAGCAAGTTAGGATTAACGGCGGAGGCGGGTGCCTCGCGTCGCAGTTCCTGGATCGATTTAAGGAACGGGTAGGATTCCGCGGCCCAGTGTCGCATATCGCCGACAGAATGGTGCGGCGATGTCTACTCGTGTTCATCCAGAAGGGAATGACAATGTCAGGTATCGTACTCTCTGCGTCGGTTCGCCAGAACCTGCTCTCGCTCCAGTCGACGGCTCAGCTCCTCGCCACCACGCAGAACAACCTCTCCACGGGCAAGAAGGTCAACTCGGCTCTCGACAATCCGACCAACTTCTTCACCGCCCAGGGTCTCGACAACCGCGCTTCCGACATCTCCAATCTGCTCGACGGCATCGGCAACGGCGTGCAGGTTCTGCAGGCCGCCAACACCGGCATCACCTCGCTGCAGAAGCTCGTCGACAGCGCCAAGTCGATCGCCAACCAGGTGCTGCAGAGCGCGGTCGGCTACTCCACCAAGTCGAACGTCGTCTCCTCGGCTCTGACCGGCGCGACCGCCAGCGACCTGCTGGGCTCCAGCGCGACCGCAGTGACGGGCTCGGTTGTCAACAACGACAACACCTCGTCCGCCTCGGCGATCACCGGCTCGACCAAGCTGTCCGGCACCGCAGGCACGGCGTCGAACAACCTGGCCACCGGCATCACCTCCGGTGAAACGCTGGTCGTCAACGGCACCACCTTCACCTTCGTCACCGGCACAACCTCCACCGGCACCAGCATTGGTATCGGCGATTCCGTCAGCAACCTGCTGTCGGCGATCCAGACGCAGGCCGGCGTGACCGCTTCGGTCACCGCGGGTGCGATCACCCTGACGCCGCCGGCGGCAGGATTGACCGTCTCCGGCAGCTCCGGCACCTTGGCCAAGCTCGGCCTGTCGGCCACCGGCAACGCCTTGGCGGGCCAGACGCTGACGATCGCGGCGACAGGCGGAGGAACGGCGACCAGCTTCACGTTCGGACTAGGAACAGGGCAGGTGAAGTCGCTGAGCGACCTCAACACCAAGCTCGCGGCCAACAACCTCCAGGCCACGCTCGACTCGTCGACCAACAAGCTGACGATCTCGACCACCAATGATGCGGCGTCGTCGACGATCGGCACCATCGGCGGCACGGCGTTCTCCGTCAGCGGCAACGCCTTCAACGGCGCCACCGTTGCGGCTCCCGTCGTGGATTCCACGGCTCAGTCGCAGCGTTCGAGCCTGGTCTCGCAGTACAACAACGTGCTTGCGCAGATCAACACGACCGCGGCCGACGCTTCGTTCAACGGCATCAACCTGCTGAACGGCGATACGCTGAAGCTGACCTTCAACGAGACCGGCAAGTCGACGCTGTCGATCACCGGTGTCACGTTCAACTCGGCGGGCCTCGGCCTCTCGAGCCTGACCTCGGGCACCGACTTCCTCGACAACAACTCGGCGAACAAGGTGATCGGCGTCCTCAACACCGCCAGCTCCACGCTGCGGTCCGAGGCCTCGACGCTGGGTTCGAACCTCTCGGTCGTGCAGGTTCGTCAGGACTTCAACAAGAACCTGATCAACGTGCTGCAGACCGGTTCGTCGAACCTGACTCTGGCCGACACCAACGAGGAAGCGGCCAACAGCCAGGCGCTGTCGACCCGCCAGTCGATCGCGGTGTCCGCGCTGTCGCTCGCCAACCAGTCGCAGGCGAGCGTGCTGCAGCTCCTGCGCTAAGGCGCGGTCAGCACTCATCAACATCGGAGGCGGCGGGGCTTTCCCCGCCGCTTTCGGCTCCAAGCTCCGGACATGACGTCGCCACGCATCGACCTGTGCGGCGGATGAGCCGAGAAGCCAAGCACGCGAGCAACGTCGTATCGCGCCGACCCAGCCTGCCGACGACGCCGCTCCCGCGAGGAGCCTCCCGGGCGAGACTCCTGAGAGGAGATCTGCGTATGCCCTTGCGGGTCGAGCTGAAGCCGTTTGAACGGATCGTGATCGGCGACAGCGTCATCGTCAATTCGAATACGCGCGCCCGTTTCATCGTCGAGGGCGATGCGCCCATTCTCCGCGAGCGAGACACCGTGACGGCCGAAACGGCCGATACACCGGCCAAGCGTCTCTATCTTTGCGTCCAGACGATGTATCTGAAGAATGACACGATCCGCTATCGAGCGTCCTATCTCGCCTGCATGAACGAATTGCGCAGGGCACTTCCCCATGCCGCGGGGCAGGCCGAGGTGGTCGATCGCCATGTCACGGAAGGCTCCCTCTACAAGGCTTTGAAGGAGATTCGGACGCTGTTCGAGCGCGAGGATTGCCCGGCCGTCCACGCCGAAGCTGCGCCCTGAGCCCCCCGCCGGAGCGCCCTCGGCGCCGGTGTTAAGTTCCGTATTAGCACGGACACTAAAATTAACGGGACGGATAAAAGCCCGGCCTAACGATGGCAACGAGGAAAGTCCGTTGAGCCGAGCCAGACGGCGGTTGGGTATGCGCTGCATGGCGAAGGCACCGGACCAACCGTCGCTCTGACAGGATCAGCGGTCGCCCGCGATCGCCGCACCAATTCTTGGAAGGCCAGTTTCATGGACGATCTGTTGCGTGAGTTCCTGACGGAGACCAGCGAGAGCCTGGATACCGTCGACAATCAGTTGGTGCGGTTCGAGCAGGAGCCGAACAACGCCAAGATCCTGGATAACATCTTCCGGCTGGTGCACACGATCAAGGGGACCTGCGGCTTCCTCGGCCTGCCGCGGCTCGAAGCGCTGGCGCATGCCGCCGAAACCCTGATGGGCAAATTTCGCGACGGCATGCCGGTCACCGGCGAGGCCGTGACGCTGATCCTCACCACGATCGATCGCATTAAGGACCTGCTGGCCCAGCTCGAGGCCAATGAGTCCGAGCCCGAGGGCGAAGACCGCGATCTCATCAGCGAGCTCGAGGCGATGGTCGAGCGCGGCATGGCCGCGATGGCCGGCGCGCCGGCTGCAGTCGCAGCCGAGGCCGCGCCCCCGCTTGCCCCTGAAGCTCCCGCCGCGCCTGCGGCCAAGGCTGCCACCCAGGGCACCCTGATCGACCAGACGTTGGAGCGTCCGCTGCGTCCCGGCGAGGTGTCGCTGGACGAGCTGGAGCGCGCCTTCCGCGAAACCGCCATCGAGACCCCGCCGGCGCACGAGCAGGCCTCCGAGGCCAAGGCCGAAACCAAGGCTGAAACCAAGGCAACCCCGCCAGCGGCCAAGCCAGAACCGGCCAAGGCGGAGGCCAAGGCTGAAGCACCCAAGAAGGCGGCGCGGCCGAAGGCCAATGCCGATGGCGAGGTGCAGGAGAGCGACAAGGTCGCCAACCAGTCGATCCGCGTCAATGTCGACACGCTCGAACATCTGATGACGATGGTCTCGGAGCTCGTGCTGACGCGCAACCAGCTGCTCGAGATCGCCCGCCGCAACGAGGACACCGAGTTCAAGGT
>NZ_JBNPUZ010000010.1:0-208015 GCF_051168435.1 Bradyrhizobium sp. HKCCYLR20261 | reverse complement strand
GGCCGCGCGGTGGAGGCGATGCAGACGATCGCCGAGAAGATCACGATCGTGCAGGAGATCGCCCGCCAGACCGACCTGCTGGCGCTGAACGCGGCGGTCGAGGCGGCGCGGGCCGGCGAGCACGGCAAGGGCTTTGCGGTGGTCGCCTCCGAGGTGCGCAAGCTCGCCGAGCGCAGCCAGGCGGCGGCAGCCGAGATCGGCACGCTGTCCTCTGAGTCGGTGAAGGTCGCCCGCGAGGCCGGCGGGATGCTGTCCAAGCTGGTGCCTGACATCAAGAAGACGGCGGAGCTGGTGGTGGAGATCACGGCCGCGTGCCGCGAGCAGGACATCGGGTCGGCCCAGATCAACCAGGCCATTCAGCAACTCGACAAGGTCGGGCAGCAGAATGCGAGTGCATCCGAGCAGGTGTCCTCGACCTCGGAGGAACTCGCCTCGCAGGCCGAGCAGCTGCAGTCCACCATCGCCTATTTCAGGATCGATGACGGAGCCAGGGCGCATGGCAGCGCGCCGGCGCCGATCGAGCGGGCCGTCAGCCAGCTCAAGGCCAAGGCCGCGACGATGGCGGCCGTGGACCGGGTCGGCAGAAAGGCGGTCGCGGCCAAGCCGGCGCGCGCCGTCAAGGCTGCCTCCGGCGGCTTCGCCTTCGATCTGGCCGATGGCGGAGACCACCACGACGCCGAATTTCAACGCAGGGCGTGACACGCGGGCGGCCGCGGGACGGCCGCGCCGGACGACGAACCCTTACTGCTCGGAAAGAACGACATGGCCGAATCGACGCAATATCTGACGCTCGGTCTCGACGGCGAGACATTCGGCATCAGCATTCGCAACGTCCGCGAGATCCTGGACATGCGGCCGATCTGCCGTCTGCCGCATGCGCCCGCATTCCTGCTCGGGATGATCGACGTGCGCGGCAGCGGCTATCCCATCGTCGATCTGCGCCTGAAGCTCGACTTGCCCAGCGCGCCCGCCACCGATGCCACGCGGATCATCATTCTCGATGTGGCGTTCGAGAACCGCATCGTCGGCGTCGGGTTTGTCGCGGATTGCGTCTATGAAGTCACCGATATCGACGATCGCACGATGGAAGCGGTGCCCGATGTCGGCGGACGCTGGAAGTCCGACTACATCGCGGGCATCGGACGCAAAGGCGAAGAGTTCGTCATCATTTTCGATCTCATCCGTCTGATGGCCCACGAAGGAATGCCCTCGGGGATGCCGTCCGCAGCGGCGGCGCCGGCCGCCGCTGCTGCGGCTTGAGCGTCCGGAGCTCGGCTGTGCCGGAGAGTGCGTTGCATCTTTCAGAGCGTCATTTCAAAACCATCTCAAAGCTGATCGAGGGACAGGTCGGAATCAAGCTGCCGGCGGCCAAGCGGCTGATGGTCGAGGGGCGGCTGCACAAGCGTGTTCGCGCGCTGAACTACTCCTGTCTGAACGAATATGTCGACAATCTGTTTCATGACGGCCAGTTCGAGGACGAGATCGCGCATCTCATCGATGTCGTGACCACCAACAAGACGGATTTCTTTCGAGAGCCGTCACATTTCGATTTCATGCGCGATGTCGCCGTTCCGGAGCTCCTGAATTCTCGCGGTCGCGCCGATCTGAAGATCTGGAGCTCAGCCTGCTCCACCGGCATGGAGGCGTACACCGCCGCCATGGTGCTCGACGACATGAACCGGAGAGGATCGCGATTCGGCTTCCGGATCCTGGGCACCGACATCTCCAACGTCGTGCTGCATGCAGCGAGGACCGCGATCTATACGACCGACGTGCTGGCACCGGTGCCGCCGGATTTCATCAAGCGCTACTTCATGATGTCGCGAAACCGCGAGAGCGATCAGGTGCGTGTCGTGCCCGAGCTGCGCCGCCTGACCGGGTTCATGCGCATGAATCTCATGGAGCCCAGCTACCCGGTCGACCGCGACGTCGACATGATCTTTTGCCGCAACGTGCTGATCTATTTCGAGCGCGAAACGCAGCGGAAGGTCATCGAGCGCCTGTGCACGCACCTCCGGCCGGGTGGCTATCTCATGGTTGGACACTCCGAATCGATGATTTACAGCGTTGTACCCGGCTTGAAGCAGGTGCAGCCGACGATCTTCAAAGTCTAGCAGCGGAACGCGGCACGATGGCAAGGCAGAAGGTTCGCGTGCTGATCGTGGACGACTCGGCGTCGGTCCGCCAGATTCTGACGGCGATCCTCGGAGAGGATCCCGAGATCGAGATCATGGCTACGGCCTCCGACCCGTATGCGGCCGCGCGGCGCCTGGAGGCTCAATTGCCCGACGTGATCCTGCTCGACATCAACATGCCGCGCATGGACGGCATCACGTTCCTTCGCAAGATCATGGCGCAGCATCCGATTCCCGTCATCATCTGCTCGTCGCTGACCGACGAAGGCTCGGAACTGATGTTCGAGGCATTCGAGGCCGGCGCGGTCGACATCATTCCCAAGCCGCGCATCGACACGCGTCAGGCATTGCTCGAATGCTCGACCCGGCTGCGCGATGCGGTCAAGTCGGCAGCCGGCGCGAAGGTGCGATGGCGGCCGCAGCGAAAGACCGTCGTCGAGAAGAGGCTGACGGCGGATGCCATCATCCCGCCGCCCATCGAGGGACGCGGGCATCGGAAGACGGAACGCATCGTCTGCATCGGCGTCTCGACCGGAGGGACAGAGGCGCTGAATGAGGTGCTCGAGGTGCTGCCGCCGAATTGCCCCGGCGTCTTGATTGTGCAGCACATGCCGCCGGGTTTCACGGCCGCGTTTGCGCGGCGGCTGAACGGCATCTGCCGGATCCAGGTCAAGGAGGCCGAAGATGGCGAGCCGGTGCAACAGGGGTGTGCCTATATCGCGCCTGGTGCTCGTCACATGCTGCTGCAGCGCGTGGGGGCCCGCTATGTCATTGCGATCAAGGACGGTCCGCCGGTGTCGCGGCATCGTCCATCGGCCGACGTGCTGTTCCGCTCAGCCGCGCAACATGCCGGCAGTAACGCACTGGGCATCATCATGACAGGCATGGGTGACGATGGGGCGCGGGGACTTCTGGAGATGCGCAAGCTGGGCGCGGCAACGCGGGCGCAGGATGAGGAAAGCTGCGTCGTGTTCGGTATGCCAAAGGAGGCGATCGCCCGCGGCGCCGTCGAGAAAGTGGTCTCGTTGAACCAGATCCCGCGCGAGATCATGCTCTGGTCTCAGGCGGGACAGCCGCTCCTGGCGGATTAGGTCCGTGATGGCCGAAACTTGCCCACGGGAAGCGATCAGAACGTCCCTCGCCGCGATCGATGACGTGTCGTCGTACATCGAAGAAACCTTCTTGCAGGCGGGACAGCGGCTCGGCCGCGGACAAGCGATCTTTCAGGAGCTGAATCACGATCTGGCAGCGCTGGCCAGCGGAATGTCGGGCACCGAGATCGAGCAGGCGTCGAGTGCCGTTCGTGACATCGCCAACCGACTCGATCGTCTCGCGCAGGCGTTGCCAGCTGAGACGGCGCTGCTCGGCCGCCTCCGGCAAAGCGCGGCCGAAGCGGCGGGCCAACTCAGGACTCTGTTCAAGCATGTCCAAACTATCTCGATCATCGCGCGGAGCGCGCGCATCGAGGCCGCATCGCTGGAGGGAGACCGGGACAACTTCCTAGCCTTTACGCGGCAGGCGCATGAGATCGCGGGCTCAGTGAAGCAATTGCTCGACGCCTGCGCGCGGGATCAAGACCTGCTCGCAAAGGCGGTCGAGGCCGCTCTCGATCGGCAGAGTGATTTCGACCAGCGCTACCGCACCCAGCTTCTCGCGACCGGGGAAGAGCTGATCGCCGCTTACTCCGTCATGCACGAGCGGCGGGGCAACAGCCTTAAGCTTGCGGAGTCGGCAGGCGGGAGTACGCAGAAGATCGCCCAGGCCGTCGCTCGTTCGATCGTCTCGCTGCAGGCCGGAGACAGTACGCGGCAACGGCTGGAGCACATCCGTTGGGGACTCGAACTTGCCGGCCGTGAACGAGGAGTTACGGATCCGGAATCGCGCCACGACCTGGCGACACTGCCAACCCTTCTGTGCCGTCTGCAATCGATGCAGCTGGATGATGCGAAGCGCGAGCTGCAGAACGATACCGCGGCGATCTTGCACGCGCTGTCGAGCATTCTGAGCGATGCGACCGGCGTGATCGGCCAAGGCAGGTCGCTCTATGGTGATCAGGGCGATGATGCCGTATCCGTTCTTGCCCGTACCAAACAGGTGCTGGCGCAGGCCTCGACCCTCATTGCCACCTGCGAACGAGCGGGCACGTCGGTCGACGACGCGCTCCTCATGGTCGAAGAGCTGCTGGGCCGCTTTCGCGTCGCCGTTGCAGCTCTGCTCGAGGCAGTCCTCGATATTACCTTGATCGGTATGAATGCGAGCCTCAAGGCGGGTCACCTTGGTAGCAGAGGTAGCGCTTTCGTCGTGATCGCAAACGAACTCAGGGCTACGGCCGATTTGGTTGCCGCTGGCGCCGGCCGGCTCAAGACGGCCCTCGAAGTCATCGAAACCCTGGCGCTCGAGCTCCGGGCGCTTCGCCTCGAAGGCGAGCCTGCCCAACTCGCCGGGCTGGAGCCGGCGATCCTCGATGCGATCAATGGGGTCGAGTCCGGAAATGCACGTCTCGGGACGATAGTCGACCGCCTGATCCGCGAGGGCGCCGAATTCGAGGAGCTCATGGGATCGGTTCGGCAGCTGATATCCCATCTCGACGAGAGCACGGCCGAATTGTCCAGTGTTGCCGCGCAATTGAACGCAAGCAGTGCGAGCGCGCAAGGCGCCTTGCCTACGGCGAGCGATCAGGCAGCCTTCGACGATGCCCTTGGCCGTTATACGATGGAGCGGGAGCGCGAAGTTCACCGGAGGTTCCTGAGCAGCTTCGGCCTCGTTGCGAGTGCGCCCTCGCAAGACGTCGATGAGGTCGAAGCAGACGATGGCGTGTTGCTGTTCTGACGCCGGGTTGCGCAGGTCGAACCGTTCCGGTTGCACGATCCAAGTCGCCACCCAGGCGGATCGCGGCATTCAGCGGCGAGAGCCGGGCTGGTCAGGCGGCGGTAGCCGGAAAGCTCGCGCTGGATTATGCATCATCACTCAATATGACACGATCCTGAGGTCTGTTGGTGATTCAATGCAGAGTTGAGGGTACGTTTGTCGGAACAGACATCGATCTTACTGGCAGATCATGCGCCTCTTGATCTGCGGGTCCTAGGTTCGAGCCCTAGGGCACCCACCAAGCCTTCCAAGGACATGCTGCTGGTCCCCACATTTCTTCCGGGTTTGTTCATCAGAGCGCCTCGCCTGAAGTGCCGTGCAAGCGAGCGCTGGCGAACGCGATGTACCAGTCGAGGCAACCAGGATTGGCCATCGCATCGCGGTTGATGACCTTGTCCAGCGATTGGCCGAGCAGCAGCTTCTTGATCGGGAGCTCCTGCTTCTTGCCCGACAGCGTGCGCGGGATCTCCGCCACCGCAAAGATTTCGTCGGGCACGAAGCGTCGTGACAGGCTGGCTTCGACCGCCATGTTGATCTTCCGCTTCATGGCATCGTCGAGCGCGACGTTGTCGCGCAGCACGACGAACAGCGGCATATAGCTGTCGCGGCCGAGATATTCGAGATCGACGACCAGCGAATCCAGGATCTCCGGGAGCGCCTCGATCGCGGAGTACAATTCGCTCGTTCCCATCCGCAGGCCATGGCGATTGATGGTGGCGTCGCTGCGGCCATAGATGATGCAGGAGCCATCTGCATCGACCTTGAGCCAGTCGCCGTGCCGCCAGACCGGCGTGCCGTCGCCGGTTTTGTACGTGTCGAAATAGCTCGAGAGATAGCGCGCGTTCCCGGCGTCGTTCCAGAACCGCAGCGGCATCGACGGCATCGGCTCGGTGCAGACGAGTTCTCCGACCTCGCCGATGACGGGCTCGCCCTGGTCGTTGAAGGCCTCGACGGCCGCGCCGAGCGCGCGGCATTGCATCGTTCCTGGTACCTGCGGCAATTCGCGATGGCCACAGATGAAGGCGCCGGCGAAGTCGGTGCCGCCGGAAATGTTGGACCACCACATCTCGGCTTGCGCCCGGCTGCCATTGACCTTTGAGAGGGCTGCAAAGCGCTGGTCGAACCAGGCTTGCGTATCGGCGCTGAGAGGCGAGCCGGTGGAGCCGAGGCAGCGCAGATGCGACAGATCGCCGGCGTCCGCCAGGTTGATGTCCGCTTTGACGCAGCTCGCGAAGAACGCCGCGCCGGCGCCGAAGAAGGTCGAGCGGGAGTTCGCGACGAACCGCCACAGCGTGGTCCAGTCCGGCTTGTCCTTCGGCCCCGCCGGACTGCCGTTGAAGATGCAGCAGGTGGTGCCGTTGAGCAGCGCGCCGACTTGGTTATTCCACATGATCCAGCCGGTCGAGCTGTACCAGTGATAGCGCTCGCCGAACGAATTGGGCTGATACGAGCAGCCGATGTCGTTGTGCAGCCCGAGCAGGGCCAGCGTGACGATGATGATGCCGCCATGGCCATGCACGATCGGCTTCGGCAGCCCGGTGGTGCCGCTCGAATAGACGATCCAGAGCGGATGATCGAAGGGCAGCCATTCCGGCTCGAAGGCGTCGATGGCCGGATCTGTTCTTGTCAGGATCTCCGCGAGACGGACGTCCCCGTCGGCTTGCGCCCTGGCATCGTCACTGTGCAGGATGACGTGGTTCACCGTCGGCAATGACCGGCGCAGCTCCTGGACGACGTCGCGCCGGTCGTGCCGGCGCCCCGCGTAAGTCACGGCATCGCAGGCGATCAGCACCTTGGGTTCGATCTGCTTGAACCGGTCGGTCACGGCAGGCGCGGCCATGTCGGGCGCGCAAACGCTCCAGATCGCGCCGATGCTAGCGGAGGCCAGAAACGCGATGATGGCTTCCGGGATATTGGGCAGATAGGCGGCGACCCGGTCGCCGGGCGCGACGCCTTGCTCGCGGAGATGTAGCGCCAGCGCGGCTGCCTTTCGCCGCAGCTCCCGCCAGGTTGTTTCCCTGAGCGTCCCATCCTCGTCACTGCTGATGATCGCGGGCAGGCCCGCGGCCTCGGCGGGGTCGACGTGACGGAACACCTGCCGTGCGTAGTTGACCGAAGCACCGGGGAACCAGACGGCTCCCGGCATCGTGCGCTTGACCAGCACGGATGAAAACGCGGTCGGCGACTGCAGGTCGAAATAGTCCCAGATGCTGCGCCAGAAGCCATCGAGATCGCGGATGGACCATTGCCGCATCTCCTCGAAGTTTTCGAAGTGGAGGCCGCGATTGTCCCTCAGCCATCGCCGATAGAGAGCCATTTGCGGGACGTAGGGAGCTGTCATCATTCATTCCGGCTTGTTTGCATCGTACGGAGACGCCGAGCAGCGCTCATTTCGACTTCTGCTTGCGCCGCTTGTAGAGCGCGTTGAAGCCTCCGGCCATGAAGGTCACAAACCGCTCGCGGACG
The DNA here is from genome assembly GCF_051168435.1 of Bradyrhizobium sp. HKCCYLR20261. Taxonomy (NCBI): domain Bacteria; kingdom Pseudomonadati; phylum Pseudomonadota; class Alphaproteobacteria; order Hyphomicrobiales; family Nitrobacteraceae; genus Bradyrhizobium; species Bradyrhizobium sp. HKCCYLR20261. The sequence continues at coordinate 200,546 of NZ_JBNPUZ010000010.1, read as the reverse complement.
GCCACGAAATCGTCGGACTTGCACAGACCGCCGGACAGGCGGTCGATGCGGCCGGTCCGTGACAGGATCAGCGAATAGGCGCCGGAGGTGAACTGAAAGCTCCAGAACAGGTCCTCGGGCGCGGCGTCGGGCAACGCCTTCTGCAGCAGCCCGATGAGACGCAGCACCATCGGATCGAGATAGGCGTCCAACATCTCCACGCCATAGCCCGGCGCGTTGGCGACCTGCGCGAAAATGCGGCCGAAGTGCCGCCAGTTGTCCTCTTCGTTGACGTAGACGTCGAACGCACCGTCATAATAGGCGCGCAGCGCGCCTTCCACGGTCGGGCGATCTCCGACCTTGGCCTCGTAGGCATCCAAGCCGGCCGTGCGCACCGTGACCGCGTATTCCATGCGGCGCTCGAACACGGCATCGAACAACGCCCTCTTGCCATCAAAGTAATAATGGATCAGCGCGGGATGGATGCCCATCCTGTCGGCGACGTCCTTGATCGTCACGCCGTAATAACCGAGCTGCGCGAACAGCTCCTCGCTGGTGTCGAGGATGAGCTTCACCGTCGTCGCGCGCTGTTCCGCGCGCGTGCGGCGCCCCTCGGGCTTCGGCTGTGCTGCCATGCTCTCCCTGATCCCTGATCGGCGCGCGGCGCCATTGCTGTCTCGACGATGCGGGGACGGGCGCTCCCGGTCAAGCGGGACTTCGGCGTTCCAACAATTTCATTTAGTGCTAAATGAATGAACTTGACCGGACGTTGGCCGGACGGTAGGTCTGTAAGCGTGACGGACGTGATCTCCGAGCAGGTGAGCAGCCCGAGCTGCGGCCCTCGGTGCGCTGACGTCATCAACGAAGGCTGGCGATCGATCGGCCGCACTCGGGAGGACACATGACACGGATCAAGTCCACGGCGGCCGCCCTGCTGATGCTCGGCGCGGCCCTTTCAGCCCCGGCGCTCGCACAAAAGAAATACGACGTCGGCGCCACCGATAGCGAGATCAAGATCGGTCAGACCAATCCGACGAGCGGGCCGGCGTCCACCTTCGGCGCGATCGGCAGGGCGGAAGCGGCCTATATCCGGATGGTCAACGAGCAGGGCGGCGTCAACGGACGCAAGATCAGCCTGATTCAATATGACGACGCCTACAGCCCGCCGAAGACGGTCGAGCAGGTGCGCAAGCTGGTCGAAAGCGACGAGGTGCTCACCACGTTCCAGATCATCGGCACGCCGCCGAATGCCGCTGTGCAGAAATATCTCAACAGCAAGGGCGTGCCGCAGCTGCTGGCCGGAAGCGGCGCGTCCCGCTTCACCGATCCCAAGAATTTCCCGTGGACCATCTCCGCCAACCCGAACTACCAGTCGGAAGCGCACATCTACGCAAAATACATTCTCGAGAACTTTCCGAATGCCAAGATCGGCATCCTCTATCAGAACGACGATCTGGGCAAAGATTACGTCAAGGGGCTGAAGGACGGGCTCGGCGCCAAGGCCGGCATGATCGTCAAGGAGCTCTCCTACGAGGTGTCCGACCCGACCGTCGACTCGCAGCTGGTGACGCTGAAGGCGTCGGGTGCCGACCTGTTCTACAACATGTCGACGCCGAAATTCGCAGCGCAATCGATCAGGAAAGCCGCCGAGCTCGGCTGGAAGCCGGTGCACATCCTCGAGGTCAATGCGACGGGGGTCGGTCAAGTGCTGGTCCCTGCCGGCCCGGAAAACGCCAAGGACATCATCTCCGTCGCCTATGGGAAGGATCCGCTGGACCCGCAATGGGCCGAAGACGAGGGGATGAAGCGCTACAAGGCGTTCATGGCGAAGTACGCGCCGGGCGAGGACGCCAACAGCGGTTACGCGACCTATGGCTACTCGACCGCGGCGCTGCTCGTCCAAATCCTCAAGCAGTGCGGCGACGAGCTGACGCGGGCCAACATCATGAAGCAGGCGACCAACATCAAGGGCTTCGTGCCGGATCTGGGGCTGCCGGGGATGTCGATCACGACGACGTCCGATGACTACCGCATCAACAAGCAATTTCAGATAATGAAATTCGACGGCCAGCGCTGGGTCATCTCGGGGCCGATCCTGACCGACGACTTCAAGGCGGACTAGGTCATCTCGTCTCGCCTCGGCATTGCGCCGGTTGCGAGCCGTGCCGCCGGCCGTCCTGCGCCGACGTCTGCCCACAGAACTTCCGCCATCGGAGCGCCGCGTATGACCAGTGAAGCCGTTCGCCGCCGCCGGGGCTTCGACCCCGCGGCGCTCGCTGCGATCGGTCCAGCGCTTGCCGAGTTCGTCCATCGCGGCGAGCTCGCAGGTATCGTGTCGCTGACGTCGCGGGGCGGCGAGGTCGTTCACGCCGAGACCATCGGCTGGCGCGATGTCGAAACCAAGAGCCCGATGCGCCCGGACACGCTGTTCCGGATCGCGTCGATGACCAAGCCGATCACGTCGGTAGCGACGATGATGCTGGTCGAGGAGGGCAGGATCGGATTGGCGGATCCGATCTCGCGCTGGGTTCCGGAGCTCGCCGATGTCAGGGTGCTGCGCAACCCCGCTGGCCCGCTCGACGACACCGTGCCCGCCGACCGCGCGATCACGATCGAGGATCTGCTGACGCATCGCTCCGGAATCGCCTACGCGTTCTTTTCGGACAGCCCGCTCAAACCCGCCTACGAGTGTGCGCTTGGCGATCCCGCCATGAACCGGTCGACGCCGGACGAATGGCTCGCCGCGCTTGGCAGGCTGCCGCTCGCGTATCAGCCCGGCGACCGTTTCCATTACGGTCATTCGACCGACGTGCTCGGCTTCCTGCTCGGTCGGGTGGAAGGCAAGCCGTTCCGGGAGGTGTTGCGAGAGCGAATCTTCACCCCTCTCGGCCTGGCCGATACCGATTTCTGGTTGCCGCACGACAAGCGCGATCGTCTCGCGAGCCTTTACAGCTATGAAGAGGCGGCAGGACGGCTCGCGAAGCTCGAGCCGGTGATGTATGACGCGCCGCCCGCCTACACGCCTGGTGGCGGCGGCTTGATCTCGTCCGCGCCCGATTATCATCGGTTCGCGCGTATGCTGCTCGGAGGAGGGGAGCTGAACGGCGTCAGGCTGCTGCGGCGTGAAACCGTCGACCTGATGCGGACCAACCGTCTGACGCCGTCGCAGCGGCAGGTCCCTTTCGCCGGCATGCCGCTGTGGCAGACGTGCGGGTTTGGGCTCGGACTTGCGATCGTGGAGACGTCGGTCGGCAATCCCTATGCCTGCGGCGCGTCGGGATCGATGACCTGGCCGGGCATCTTCGGCACGTGGTGGCAGGCCGATCCCGTCAACGACCTTATCATGATCTATCTGATCCAGCATCAGGTGCCGGTCTCGGCCGGAATAGGGGCCACGATTGCGACCGGGCGCGGCGCTGCGGGCCGCCGTGCTCTGCCGATCTTTCAAAGTGGAACTTATGCGGCGCTGTCCGACATGGCGGAACAGACGACATGACCTTGCCGCGCGCGTCCTGTCGGGGAGGAGGCTGGCCATAGCCGCGTACATTCCGCGCGATGAAACGTTCGAGCAGCGAAGCGCTGCTGCCGTGCATGTCGGAACTGCAACATGCCTTCTCTCCATCCTTGAGCTTGTGTTCCGGCCGTTATTCTGCTCAGTGCCTTCTCAAATTGCGCGATCATGCGCATCGATCGATCGACTGAAGTCGACAGCCAGTGAGGAAACAAATATGCGCAAGTTAACTTTGGCCATTGCCCTGATCGCTCCCATGCTCGGCCATGCCGCACAGGCCGAGGACAGCATCAAGATCGGCTACATCGATCCGCTGTCCGGCGGCGGCGCCAGCGTCGGCGAGGGTGGCCTGAAGACGTTCCAATATCTGGCCGACGAGCTCAACGCCAAGGGCGGCATTCTCGGCCGCAAGGTCGAGATCGTACCGTTCGACAACAAGACCAATCCGCAGGAGAGTCTGGTCCAGGCTCAGAAGGCGATCGACGCCAGCGTTCGCTATATCACGCAGGGCAACGGATCGTCGGTCGGGCTCGCGCTGGAGGACTTCGTCACCAAGCACAACACCCGCAATCCCGGCAAGGAAGTGTTGTATTTCAACTATGCCGCCGTCGATCCGAGCATGACCAACGAGAAGTGCAGCTACTGGCATTTCCGCTGGGACGCGAGCTCCGACATCAAGATGGAGGCGCTCACCAACTACATGAAGGACATCCCGTCCATCAAGAAGGTGTATCTGATCAACCAGGACTATTCGTTCGGCCAGTCGGTCCGCAGTGACGCGCGCAAGATGCTGGCCGCGAAGCGCGCCGACGTCCAGATCGTCGGTGATGAACTGCATCCGCTGCTGAAGATCACGGACTTCTCGCCCTACATTGCCAAGATCAAGGCGTCCGGCGCCGACAGCGTCATCACCGGAAATTGGGGCCAGGACATCGCGCTGCTGCTCAAGGCCGCGGCTGACGCCGGCCTGAAGGTCAACTGGTACACGTATTACGCCGGCGGCGCTGGCGGTCCGACCGCGATCAAGCAGACTGGCCTGGATCATCAGGTGTTCCAGCTCACGGAAGGCTTCGCCAACTCCGGCAATCAGGCGGCGATGGACTACGAGAAGGCATTCCGCGCCAAGGTCAATTTGTCGCTGTGGTATCCGCGCGCGGTCAACGAGATGCGCATGTTCAAGGCGGCGGCCGAGAAGGCCAACTCCGTCGATCCGGTCAAGGTCGCCGCGGCGCTCGAGGATCTGAAGTTTGAGGTTCTGGACGGCGGCACCGGGATCATGCGCAAGGATGACCATCAGTTCTTCCAGCCGATCTACGTCTCGTCCTTCGGCAAGCTCGCGGCAAACGAGCCGTTCGACGAGGAGAACACCGGCTGGGGATGGCATCTGGTCACCAAGGTCGACACGCCCCAGGCCATGGTGTCGACGACCTGCAAGATGACGCGGCCGTAACCATCCGCGCAGGCCTCCCGCACGGCCCAACCGAGCGGGAGGCCTTTCGCCGATCTGACCGGGAATGAGCGGCCAGGGCATAGAAGCCCGACATTCGCGAGTGCGCCGTGCTTGAACTCATCGTCATCTCCACCCTCAACGGCGTGCTGTTCGGCATGCTGCTGTTCCTGCTGTCGAGCGGGCTCACCGTCATCTTCAGCATGATGGGGGTGCTCAATTTCGCCCATGCCAGCTTCTACATGCTGGGCGCGTTCTTCGGCTTCCAGCTCACCAAATGGCTGGGCTTCTGGCCGGCGCTGCTGCTGGCGCCGCTCCTTGTCGGCGCCATCGGCATGGCGGTCGAGCGCTATGGCCTGCGCAATACGCACAAGCACGGGCATGTGGCCGAGCTGCTGCTGACCTTCGGCCTCGCATTCGCGATCGAGGAGATCGTCTCGATGATCTGGGGCAAGACGCCGCTCGACTATCGCGTGCCGGCGTTGCTGGATTTTCCGGCGTTTACGATCTTCTCGACCAACTATCCGGCCTACAAGCTGTTCATGCTGGCGGTGTCGGTCACGATCTTCGTGGTGCTGCTGGTCGTGCTCAAGCGCACCCGCGTCGGCCTGATCGTGCAGGCGGCCTTGACGCATCCCCACATGGTGGGCCATCTCGGCCATAATGTCGGACGCGTCTTTATGGTGGTGTTCGGCGTCGGCAGCGCGCTGGCCGGGCTCGCCGGCGTGATCGCCGGGCCTGCCTTGGTGACGCAGTCCGACATGGCCGCGGCGCTCGGGCCGATCCTGTTCGTGGTCATCGTGTTCGGCGGCCTCGGCTCGCTGCCGGGCGCCTTCATCGCCTCGCTGGTGATCGGCCTGGTGCAGACTTTCGCCGTAGCCTTGAACGGCTCGCTGGCGAGCGCCTTCGGCCCGCTCGATCCCTCCGCCGGACCGTCGGTGCTCACCGACATCTGGAACGTCACGATCGCGCAGGTCGCGCCGATCGTGCCTTACCTGCTGCTGGTGCTGGTGCTGATCGTGCGCCCCGTGGGCCTGATGGGGACGCGTGAATCATGACCGCAGCAGTCACTTCGGCCTCGCCCGTTTCGGCGAAGCCGGCCGGCTCCCACCTTCGCTTCTACGCCATCTGGCTGCTCGGCATTGCCGTGCTGATCATTCTTCCGCTGCTGTTCAGCTCGGGTGGATCGCTGACCTCGTTCAGCCTGATCGGGATCGCGATCGTCTTCGCGCTCTCCTACAACATCCTGCTCGGCCAGACCGGGCTGCTGTCGTTCGGTCATGCGGTTCACTACGGCCTCGGCGGCTTTGCCGCCTGCCACATGATGAACGCGGTGGTCGCGCATGGCTGGCCGATTCCGCTGCCGTTCATTCCGCTGTTCGGCGGGCTGGGCGGGCTTGCCTTCGCCGTCCTCCTTGGCTGGGTCATGACCAAGCGCGCCGGCACGGTGTTCGCGATGATCTCGCTCGGGATCGGCGAGCTCGTGGCGTCGTCGTCGCTGATCCTGCGCTCGGTGTTCGGCGGCGAAGCCGGCATCACCACGGACCGCACGGCCTTGCCGCGCATGTTCGGCTGGACCTTCGGGCCGCAGCTGCAGGTCTATTACCTCATTGCGTTCTGGCTGGTGCTCTCGGCGATCGCGATGTACGCGCTGACCCGGACGCCCTTGGGGCGGATCAGCAATGCGGTGCGCGACAATCCCGAGCGCGTCCAGTTCATCGGCTACGATCCGCACGTCGTGCGCTATCTCGCTTACTGCTTCGCCGGCTTCTTCGCAGGCATCGCCGGCGGACTTGCGGGCATCAGCTTCGAGATCGCCAACTCCGCCTATCTCGGCGCGATCCAGTCGGGCCTCGTGCTGTTTTCGACCTTTATCGGCGGTACCGCCTATTTCTTCGGTCCGATCCTCGGCGCCATCCTGGTGACCTATCTCCAGCTCGGGCTGACGAGCCTCACCAGCGTGTGGCAGCTCTATTTCGGCATCATCTTTATCGGCATCGTCATGTTCTCGCCGGGCGGCATCGCCGGCCTCTTGATGATGCACCGGCCGCTGATCCGGGCCGGGACACTCGGAATGGTGATCCCGTCCTATCTCGTTGCCGTCCTACCGACCGCGGCGCTTGCCTGGGGCGTCATCCTGACCATCGAGACGGTCGCGCGCTACTCCGGTGGGGAAGCGATCAACCTGTTCGGCGTGGCGTTCAATCCGCAATCTCCGGTGACGTGGGCTGTCGCCGCAGGACTGGTTGTCGGTGGCTTTTTCGTCGCACGGTTGACGTGGCGGCGGATCGCAAGCGCCTGGGACGGGGCCGCCACCGTGGCGCGTGACCGGGGGCATCTGGCATGACCACAGCCATCGAAGTCCGCGCCGTTGAAAAGCGCTTCGGCAATGTCAGCGTCATCCGCGACCTCAATCTCAGCGTCGCCAAGGGTGAGCGCCACGCCATCATCGGCCCGAACGGCGCCGGCAAGTCCACGACGTTCAACCTGATCAGCGGGCACATCCGGCCGAGCTCGGGCGAGGTGCGGTTGAACGGGGCGGTCATCTCCGGCCTGCGGCCGTTCGAGATCAACCGCCGCGGCCTGTCGCGCTCGTTCCAGGTGACCAACGTGTTCTCCCGCATGACGGTGTGGGAGAACGTCCGGTGCGCCGTGCTGTGGGCAACGGGGCATCGCTATGCGTTCTGGAAGAATGTGGACAGCCTGCCGGAAGTGCGCGAGAGGACCGCTCAAATCCTCGACGACATTCATCTCACCCACCGGCGCGATGTCCCTGCGGGATTGCTGACCTATGCCGAGCAGCGCGAGCTCGAGATCGGCGTGACCATCGCGAGCGGCGCGACCGTCGTCATGCTCGATGAGCCGACCGCTGGAATGAGCAACGCGGAAACCGAGCGCGCGGTGGCCTTGATCCGGCGGCTCACCGAGGGGCGGACCTTGGTGATCGTGGAGCACGACATGAGCGTGGTGTTCGGCCTTGCCGATCGCATCTCGGTGCTGGTCTATGGTCACATCATCGCGTCGGGCACGCCGGAGGAGATCCGGCGCGACCCGAAGGTGAGGGAAGCCTATCTCGGCGAGGAGGTCCACTGATGCTCGAAGTCAGGAACCTCCACGCCTATTACGGCAAGAGCCACATTCTCCAGGGCGTGGATCTCGACGTCGCCGCCGGAGAAGTCGTCAGTCTGCTCGGGCGCAACGGCGTCGGACGCTCGACCACCGTCAAGGCGATCATGGGCGAGGTCAGCCCGCAGGGGACGATCCGCTTCAAGGGCAAGGACATTGCCGGCCTGCCGAGCTACAAGATCGCCCGGCTCGGACTGGGCTACGTGCCCGAACATCGCGACATCTTCCCGAGCCTCACGGTGCGGCAGAATCTCGTGCTCGGCATCAAGGATATCCGGCGGCCGGGTAAGTGGCGCCTGCAGGACATGCTCGACATGTTTCCCAATCTCGCCGCGCGCGCCGATACGCCCGCCGGCGTCCTGTCGGGCGGCGAGAAGCAGATGCTGACCACCTGCCGGACCTTGATGGGCGATCCTGATCTGATCATGATCGATGAGCCGACCGAAGGTCTGGCGCCGCTGATCGTGCAGCAGGTCGGCGACCTGATTGCGCGGATCGCTGCGGCCGGCGTCGCGATCCTGCTGGTCGAGCAGAAGCTCTCGATCGCGATGCGCATCTCCAAGCGCGTCTACGTCATGGGCCACGGCCGCGTCGTGTTCGAAGGAACACCGGACCAGCTCAAGGCCGACGCCGCGGTGCGCCAGGAGTGGCTCGAAGTGTGACGACGCAGCGTCTGGCAGGTATCGTCATGGCTGACGAACGTGGGGTCAGTCTCTTCTCCCAGGGCATCTTCAACAGCCTGGAGAGGCGCCTCCGATGACGCGGTCGACGTCGCGGGCAAGCACGCCGACACCGATGCGCCGTGATGATGTCGCTGATCAACTGCATGATGATGCAGCCGACGGGCCATCCGCGCGGATCTGAGCCTGTGGTTCTGCTGCGTGCTCTGTTTGCTACACGCGGACCGCAGGTGCTGCATCGCCGACGAATCCCTCAGGGTGCTGTCCGCTGACTGGGCATCGGTTATCTCACCCGACAGGAGATGATCGCGATGCCGCGCGATGATCAGCAGCTTCGAAATGGCAAGCAGACAGACGGCGCGCCGGATCATTGGACCGCTTCGATGCGCGCGGCTATCATTGAAGAGAGACCAAATGTTCATCTACCGAATGCAATCATCTGGAGGTTGGAATGGTCTGCAGATCGACGGCGCTCGCGCTCATCGGTGTGGGAATTCTGCTCGCAGGCTCGACGCCTGCCATAGCCCAGCAGGCGGAGGTCAACGCGCCCGACCTCGTCCTCGTTAATGCAAAGGTTCTGACCCTCGATGAGCAATCCAGCGTGACCGAGGCGATCGCCGTCCGGGACGGAAAGGTTCTTGCGGTCGGGAGCAGCGCGTCGATGCGGGCGCTGGCCGGCGCGCGCACGCAGGTGCTCGATGTCGCGGGCAAGACCGTCGTTCCAGGATTGATCGATACCCATGCGCACTTCAAGGCGGCTGGCCTCGGTGACTATGTCGTCGTGATGGGCCGGGCGAAGACGGTCGCGGACGCGCTCGAGGCCATCAAGGCCTTCGTCGCCAAGAGGAAGCCGGGCGAGTGGATCGTTGGCGGCGCGTGGCATCCGCCGTCACAGCTCGCCGAGAAGCGCTATCTGACGCGGCAGGAGATCGACAGCGTCGCGCCGGACAATCCGGTCTACCTGCGCACCGTCGGGCATTTCTCGATGGCGAACTCAATGGCTTTGCAGAAGGCCGGCATCGATAAGACCACCGCGAACCCGGACGGGGGCTCGTTCGAGCGCGACGCCGCCGGCGAACTGACCGGCCTCCTCTTGGAGACCGCGATCGACCGGGTCGAGAAGGCCGTTCCGCCATGGACCGAAGAGGATGAAATCAGGCAGTTCACGCAGGCCGAAGGCGCGCTGAACAGTTTTGGCATCACGAGCGTCGTCGAAGGCGCCACGGAAGCGCGCGACATCAGCACCTTGCAGAAGCTCGCCGCGTCCGGACGAGCGACGCTGCGGACGGGACTGATGTACAGGCCGGAGCCGCCCGCTGATCTCAACGCCTGGGATGCAATCATGTCGGGGAACGGCGTATCGTCCGGCTTCGGCGACGACTGGGTCAGGTTTGCCGGGATCAAGATCTTCTACGACGGCGGCATGACGCTGAAGACGGCCCTGATGCGTGACGTCTACCCGGACTCCCACGACAATTACCATGGCATCGCGCAGCAGACGCCCGAGCGGCTGGCGCAACTCGTCTCGATCTGCCATCGCCACGGCTGGCGCGTCGGCGTGCATGTCGTCGGCGATCTCGGCATCGACCAGGTGCTCGACGCCTTCGAGGCGGCCGACAAGGAAAGGTCCATAAAGGATCGTCGTTTCGTTCTGATCCATGCGAGCCTGATCAGGCCCGAGCAGATGGAGCGTGCGCGAAAGCTGGGGCTCAGGGTCGACTTCCAGAACGTCTTCATGTGGGACAAGGCTGCGACCGTCGAGCGCTTCCTGGGGCGGCCGACAGCCGATCGCGCCGTACCGACAAAGACCCTGATCGAGACGATGGGGCTGGACAACCTCGGTGCCGGATCGGACTTTCCCGTCAACCCGATCAACCCGTTCCTCAACATGTACATCATGGTGACGCGGAAGGATCCGAGCGGCAAGGTCTACGGCGCGGCGGAGGCGATCAGTCGCGAGCAGGCGCTTCGTCTCTACACGTCGGCGGCTGCGCGCTACACGTTCGACGAAGCGCGAAAGGGGACGATCCAGCCGGGCAGGCTCGCCGATCTCACGGTCCTTTCGGCAGACTACATGACCGTCCCGGACGAGCAGATCAAGGACATCAAGGCTGATATCACGCTCGTCGGAGGAAGGATCGTCTTTCAGCGCTGACGAGATTCGCGCTGGGCTCGGTCGTCGCCCCGGCGACGATCGCGCCGACGCTGCAGGGTTGCCTGCTCGATCATGCGACTTGGAGCTGGATCGCCTTCGGCGTGGTCGGCCTGAACGAGAATCGTGCCTAGCGCCGCCCCGCAGCCGCTGCCAGCGCCGGCCTGTCGAGGAGGAGAGCGTGCGGCAGTCCGGATCAGCGAACCTCAAATCGGACAAATTTGAGGTGCGCACCGCATTATCAAGAGAATTTGGCATCCCCGATCGCTTCGATGTTCTGACGTCGGCCGCACGATAAATCCGTCGGCTCCACATAGGGAGAGCGCGCATGATCCGCCAGCAACATCGTTCCAGTCGATGGAATGCTCGCAGATGCTATAGAAATAGCCAATTGATGTTGTGCGGGTGCTTCGAAGGCCTTCGGTGCTTTGCTCACGCTGCTGCGCCTGTCTTCCGAAGAACGGCAACTAGATAGAGCAAGATAATCAATTGACAACCTGTATCGGAATGAGGTACGTACCGCATAAATGACGGTGCGGTCGCTGATTGTGCGGCGTTGCTTTGGTCCCCCTTGGGGCGGGCGTCCAGAGGTGGCGGTGCGACGTTTCAGTGTTCGCGTGTCTTGAGCCGATGTCGTCGCAGCCGTCTCGCGGTCTGATCAGGCCGAAGACGAGGCGGCTGGCATCGTCGGGGTGGGAAGCGCTGTGTGAACTCGGGCTGCGGCAGGCCGAAGCTCTCGATGTCACATCGGTGGCCGGCGGTCCGGCTTCGCGCCGGCCTGCGGGTGAGGATGTCGTTTGCGTCGGCGCGTGGTCGCGCCGGCTCTCGAGTGTCGCACGATCTACAAAAAAATGCGGGGAGAGCGCCAATGGTCAAAATCATCTCGATGCTCACGAACAACGATCTGACGGTCGAAAACGCCAGGGAAATGTTCGAGGCGTCCAATCATGCCCCGACCCAGTTCTGGGGGTTCAAGGACACCGGCATCTCGGCTGATCGTGCCGGCGAGCTCGCGAAGGTGATCGCGGACAAAGGCAAGACGATCGTCTTCGAATCGTTCGGCGAGCTGGAGGACGACTGTCTGCGTGCAGCCGAATTCGCCATCCGCAACAAGTGCAAATATCTCATCGGCTGCCAATTCCATCCCTCCGTGGTCGCCCTTCTGCAGGGATCGCCCGTGGTGTACTTCCCGACCATCGGGCGTCGCGCGGGAGTGCCGCGCTATCTCTACGGCAGCACCGAGGACGTCGTTCAGGACGGTCAGCGCGTCCTTGCGAGTGGCGCCGACGGCATCTGCCTGTCGATGTACCGCTACAAGGACGGCGATCCTCATGACCTCGGGGTGGCAGTCCTGAAGTCAGTTGGCCCTCACGCGACCATCGTCAGCGGTAGCATCAACACCTTCGAGCGCCTCAAGCAGGTGCGGAAACTGAGGCCCTGGGGCTTCACCATCGGCTCTGCCTTGTTCGACGAGGCTTTCGGCAAGGGGCTGACCTGGCCCGAGCAGATCTCGGTCCTCGATGCCGTGCTGACTTGCGACGCCGGCGCAGCGCTGACCGCCTGACGCCAGGCTGATCGGTCCCACCCGACGACATTCGCACGTCGAAACACGCTGGAGCCCATCGCTCATGCGCGGCAGATCGATGGTGCGCCGCCAAAGGTTGGAAGCATCAAAATGAAGTCCATGAAATTTGGCATCATCGTTGGAAGTCGCGGTTTCTTTCCGGGCCATCTTGCGGCGACCGGCCGGGAGCACATGATCCGCGCGCTCGAGCGGGCCGGTCACGGCTGCGTCGTTCTCAGCACGGGCGATACCGAACATGGCGCGGTGCAGTCCTTCGAGGATGCCCGCAAATGCGCCGCACTGTTCAAGAGCCGCGCTGGCGACATCGACGGCATCATCGTTACGCTCCCCAATTTCGGGGAAGAACGGCCGATCGCCGACACCTTGCGCCTGTCCGGCCTGAATGTGCCCGTCCTGATCCAGGCGACCCCCGACGATCCGTCCAAGATGTCGATCCAGTGGCGCCGCGACAGCTTCTGCGGCAAGATGTCGGCCTGCAACAACCTCCGTCAGTACGGCATCCGCTATTCGCTGACAAAGTCCCACTGCGTTGATCCGCTGAGCGATGAGTTTCAGGAGGATCTCGCCCGCTTCTCGGCGATCTGCCGCGTCGTCGGGGGGCTGCGCGGGCTGCGGATCGGCGCCATCGGCGCGCGGCCGCAGGCTTTCAACACCGTCCGCTACAGCGAAAAGTTGCTCGAGAAAGCGGGGATTTCCGTCATCACGCTGGACCTCTCGGAAATCCTCGGCCGTGTGTCGCGGTTGACCGACGACCACGCGATCGTCACCGACAAGCTCGATGCGATTCGCAGCTATATCGATATCACGGGCGTGCCCCACGCCGCCATTCTCAGGCAGGCAAAGCTTGCAGCGGTGACCGAAGAGTGGATGCGTGAGGCCGATGTGTCCATCAGCGCGATCCAATGCTGGACCTCGCTGGAGGAAAACTATGGCGTCGTGCCCTGCACGATGATGAGCATGATGAGCTCGAAGCTGATGTCCAGCGCTTGCGAAGTGGACGTCTGCGGGCTGATCGGCATGCACATGCTGGCCCTGGCCTCAGGGACACCGAGCGCACTGCTCGACTGGAATAACAACTATGGCTCGAACGCCAACAAGGCCGTGTGTTTCCATTGCAGCAACCTGCCCAAGGAGTTCTTCAGGAACTACCGGATGGACTTCCAGGAAATCATTGCTGGCACCGTCGGCAAGGACAATACCTACGGAACGGTCGACGGCTCGATCAAGTCCGGCCATATGACCTTTATCCGCGTGAGCACCGACGACACATCCGGACGGATCTGCGGATATGTCGGGGAGGGCAAGTTCACCGAGGATTCGCTGGAGACCTTCGGCGGCGCCGGTGTGGTCGAGATCCCCGAGATGCAGAAGCTGCTGCGCTACATCTGCGAGAATGGCTTCGAGCATCACGTCGCCGCGAACTTCTGCTCGGCCAGCGATGTCATCGTCGATGCCACGCGCAACTATCTCGGCTGGGATTTCCACTTGCACGACGGCAAGGCCTGACGCCGGCTGCCGGAGAGCCGGCCCCGGTCGGCTTCGATCTACGCGATCCTTTTTCGGAAACCGCTGGAGCGGCCAATGCTGCTTGGGATGAGGTACCGATGATACAGCCGATGCTCAACATGTCGGAGACAGCGGACCGCTGGAGCGTGACGCCGGAGCGTATCGCCATCATCGGCACCGGGCCGCGAGGAATTTCCGTGATCGAGCGGCTCGCCGGCAGGCTCGCTGAGCGATCAACGCTTCGATCCCTGGTGGTCTATGCGATCGACAGCGTGGAGGTCGGTTGCGGCCGCCTTTGGCGCACCGACCAGCCCGACTGGCTGCTGATGAACACGCGCTGCAAGAACGTGACGATGTTCCCGAACCCGCCAGACGGAGCGGCCTGGCGCGCGGGATATGGACCGACATTCATGGAATGGTGGCGGCAGATCGACGTCAATTATCCCGGTCCTTCGGGGTTGGCCCCCCGGGGGCTTTACGGGAAGTATCTGAAGTTCGTCCTCGACGTGGTCGAACTGAACATGCCCGAGCAGATGCACATCGAACGGGTGCAGGACAGGGTCACCGACATCGCCGAGCATGCCGGCGAGTATGTGCTGAGCTTCGAATCCGGGCGCGACAGTCTCCGTGTCGACCGTCTCGTCATCTGTTCTGGCTATCCTGTCAGCAAGGCGAAATCGGCGAGGCAGGGATCAACGGCGTCATCACGGCACCTGACCTCTTTCGACGTGCTCGAGACCTTTCAAAGCGGCCTGTCTCTCCCGGCGGACTTGTCGGGGCAGACCATCGGTCTCAGGGGGCTTGGTCTTTCCTTTTATGACGTGCTGTCGGAACTCACCCTCGGTCGTGGCGGCCGGTTTGCGCATGGCAACGATGGGGATATCCGATACGTGCGAAGCGGCCGCGAGCCGCGGCTGATCGTCGCCGGATCACGCAGCGGCTTCCCGCTGCCCATGCGCGGCAGGAACGATCGTCCCGCAGGGGTCGGCTTTGCGCCGCGATTCTTTACCGAGACACGCATCGCGAAGATCAGAGCCGAGGGGCCGGCATGCTTCCGCACCAGCTACCTGCCCTGGCTCACGGCTGAAGTGAACCTCGCCTATGTCGAAAAGACGCTCGGGCCCGATCGCTTCGACAGCTTCAGCAAGCAGCTTGACGCGTGTGACGTCAGCACCGCGACCATCATGCCGTTGATGTCGGAGCTGGCTCGCTCCTTTGGCGTGGAAGGTCTGCTCGACCTCGAAGCGATCGCCGCGCCGTTCAAGGGCATGTCGTTCCCGAGCCAGGACGCCTTCAGGCGGGCGGTGGTTGCGCTGGTTCGCCAGGATGTCGCCCGCTCCGAGGCGGGCGAGTTCACCGATCCGGTCAAGGCCGGTCTCGATGTTCTGCGTTTCATTAGGCCCCTTATCCGCAAGGCGGTGGACCTGGGCGGGCTGACCCCTACGTCCCACTGCGAATTCATCACCAGCATCGGCCCGACCATCGCCTTCCTCTCGACCGGACCTTCCCTGACTCGGGCCAGGCAACTGCTCGCGCTGATCGAAAGCGGCCTGGTTGAACTGCTTGGTCCAGGTGCGAGCTTTCGCGAGACGGATGTGGCAGGCTTCATCGCCTCGTCGAATGCGGTCGAGAACTACAGCGCGGTCGTCGATGTCCTCATCGACGCATATGTGCCGGTGCCGAATGTCGACGTCGACGACAATCCCGCCATTCGCAGGCTGGCCGATGCCGGACTGCTGAGGAGCTTCATGGGCAGCGGCGGCGTCCAAGTCACCGCCAAGCCGTTCCATCCGGTCACCAGGGACGGCGAAGTCAAGGACCGCATCCATGTGCTCGGAATCCCCACGGAGGCTGCCAGGTGGTTCTTGCATGTCGGCGTGATCGAGCCGGGCGTGTGGGACGAATTCATCGACGACGCCGACGCGATCGCAACCGTCGCCATCGAGAAGCTCGTGCCGAGCAATCCAGGGCTGGATGAGCGCGGCAGCGAAAACGCCGGAGGGGGCGCTAGGCGGAGTCCGAACAAGTATCTGGTCTGACGCAAACGGCGCCGACGGCTAAGCAACAAGACGGGTGGGGAGATGCAGAACCGGGTTTTTGGACATGTCGACGGCGTCGACATCCACGAGGTCACCCTGCGCTCGGACGATGGCATCGAGGCCAGGATCCTGACATGGGGCGCGGCCGTACGGGACCTGTTGATTCCCACAGCTCGCGGCCGGCAAAGGGTGGTGGTCGGCTACAACACGCTGGACGACTATGTCGCCGACACGGCCTATGCCGGGACGATTGCGGGGCGCTTCGCCAACAGGATCAGGAACGGCCGTTTCGACCTCGATGGCCTGGTCTGCCAGCTGCCTCTCAATCAGGACGGCAAGCATATGCTGCACGGAGGTGGCGACGGTCAGAGCTTCAGCCGGAGGCCCTGGATGCTCGACACCCATGATCCATCATCGGTGACGATGTCGCTGCGCTCTCCGGATGGCGACGCCGGTTTTCCTGGTAATCTCGACGTTCGCTGCGTCTATCGGCTGCTTGGTCCGGCGACCCTGCGGGTAGAGCTGACTGCCACGACCGATGCTCCGACGCTCTGCAACCTTGCGAGCCATGGCTACTTCAACCTCGAACTGGCGCCCGGCTTTGCCGATGCGGCCGTGCCGAACGCAATCGACCATGAATTCCTGGCGGAGGCGGATTTCTACACACCGGTCGACGACGATCTCATTCCGACCGGCGAAATCCGGTCGACCTCCGGCACGCCGTTCGACTTTCACCGCCAGAGACCGCTGCGCAATCCGGACAACGTCACCTATGACATCGGCTTCGTCTTGCGCCGGCAGCCCGTGCCGGACAACGATCTGGTCCATGCCGGAACGCTGTTCGGGCCACGAACGGGAATGGCCCTCGACGTTTTCACGACCGAGCCGCACCTCCAACTCTACGACGGCGGCAGCTTCAAGGGGCCGGCCGTCGGCCTCGACGGCGCGCGTTACGGCAACCATTGCGGCATCTGCCTCGAGCCGCAACGCTACCCTGACAGCCCCAACCATCGACACTTCTCCGACGCCGTGCTGCGGCCCGGCGACACCTATCGGCAGGTGACGGAGTATCGTTTCCGCGCATCGTGACACGCAACGAAGGGCGAGCAAGATGGGATTTTCCTTCACGAACCAGGATCAGCAGACCCTCGTATTGATGCAGTCTGTTGCGGAAGCAACAGCACAGGCGGCCGGCCGCCTGGCTCTGTCCTATCTGCGTCAGAACAAGCCGCTCGAGATCGAAACCAAGGGTCCGCAAGACTTCGTCACAGCGGTCGACAGGGCCGTCGAGCTGCTGATTAGGAAGCGCCTGCAGGAGGCCTTCCCCTATCACGCCATTCTTGGCGAGGAGTTTGGGCTCGATCGGGAAGGCGAACGGATTGTCTGGGTGCTCGATCCGATCGACGGCACCTCGAACTTCATGCGCGATCGCCCGAGCTGGTGCGTTTCGATCGGGGCTGCGATCGAAGGCCAACCGGTGCTGGGTGTCATCTACGATCCGGTCAAGGACGAACTCTACAGCGCTGCGGCGGGTCGGGGCGCGACGCGCAACGGCGAGCCCATCACCGTCAACATGCAGAACTCGGCCGGCAAGTCCGTCTTCGGCGTCGGCTTCACTCGCGGCAAGAGCGCTGCAGCACACGCCCGGCAGATCAATCACATCCTCGAACATGGCTGCGAGTACCGGCGGTTTGGTTCGTCGGCCATGATGCTCGCCCAGGTCGCTGATGGTCGGTTGGACGGCTATGCCGACGCGCGGACCAGCGTCTGGGACGTGATCGCCGGGCTGGTCCTGGTGCGCGAGGCGGGCGGGGTGATCGAGAGCTTCATCGAAAGCGGCGCGCAGGACGGAGCGATCCTGGCTGCCGCGCCAGCCGCCGCCGAAACGGCGTCACGCCTGCTTGCCATCGACCTTCAACACGACCTGCGGCAACCCGCCTGATGGTCAGCGGCGGGGACGCCGCGATCGCCAATGCACCGGAAATTCGCCTGGAGGAGGACATGCGAGCTCAGCAGAGAACCGGTCTTTACAAGCCGGAGACGGTTGCGGAAGCGCTTGCGGCGCTTTCCGATCTGGGGGGCGGGACGATCATGGCCGGAGCCACATGGATCATGCGGGCGCCATTTCGTCGGGAACCGATGAAGCCGGCCTATGTCTCGCTCGCGCAGGTTCCTGAACTGCATCGCATCGAGGTGACGCAAACCCATGTGAGGATTGGCAGTGCTGTCACCCACGCAAGGCTCGTACGCGAACTACAAGCGCTTCCGGAATTGAGCGGGCTGGTGACGGCGGCCGGCGATTCCGCCAATCCTGCCGTCCGTCAGGCAGCAACCGTAGGCGGAAATCTGTGTACGGCGGATTTCGCTGCCGCGGACCTCGTCCCGGCACTGCTTTGTCACGATGCCGAAGTCGAGATCTTGACGACGGAAGGTCGCGAGCTCTTGAGCCTCGATGCCTTCCTTGGCCTTCGGCAGATGCTTGAAAGCGCCTATCTGCTCGTGTCCGTGCTTGTCCCGCGGCGCCCACTTGCCTCCGCCCATGCGCGCTTGCCGCTCAGGAAGGCCGGAGATTATCCGGTGGCGATCGTCAGTGTTGCCGTCGAACGTCGGCCAGACGGTTACATGCGAGGAGCCGCCATTGCCGTTGGATCGGTCGAAGCTGTCGCCCGGCGATGGCGCGGCCTGGAACGGGCGGTTGAGGGGCTGCCGCTCGATGCGATGCGCATCCACCAGCTTGCCCTCGATCTGGCCGACGAGTTTGTCGGTCGGGACGGACCCGAGGTGCCCGGATGGTATCGCGTCAAGGTATTGCCGACCCTGGTGCGGCGCGCCTTCGCAAAGCTGCAGCAACACTAGCAGGAGCGGAAAGACATGGCGGTCCGCATCGAGGTGAACGGCGAAGAGCGCAGTTTCGACGGAGACGTGGTGACGCCGCTGCTGGATGTTCTGCGCAACAGCTTCTTCCTGACCGGCGCCAAGGACGTCTGCCGGGAAGGCTTCTGTGGCGCCTGCATGGTCCACGTCGACGGGGTGCCCGTGATCTCCTGTCTGACTCCGGTCGGACTGGTCGACGCCAAGAGCGTGTTGACCATCGAGGGGCTCGGCGATGAAGGTGATCTTGTTCCCCTGCAGCGGGCCCTCGAGGAGGAGGGCGCCGTCCAGTGCGGCATGTGCTTTCCCGGCATCGTCATGAGCCTGACGAACCTGCTCGCGCAGCAGCCTTTGGCCACGCGCGACGACATCAAGCGTGGGCTCTGCGGCAACGTCTGTCGCTGCACCGGCTACGAGCGCATCGTCGATGCCGCGCTGACGCTTGCGAGGAACGAGGGGCGCACAGATGTCTGAAGCAGAAGCCCTGGCTGCGGTGGTCAATTTCGCGAGGCGTGACGCCCGGGACAAGTTGCGTGGACGCACCCGCTACATGGTGGATCAGGTCCGGCCGGGGATGCTGCACGGCTTCGTCCTGCGCGCAACCATGCCGTCGGCGCGGATCGTGAGCATCGACACGTCCGCCGCGCGCAGGATGCCTGGCGTGAGAGCTATCGTCACCGCGGAGGATGCGCCCGGCAGGTTCGGCATCGGCATTGCCGACCAGCCTCTCTTTGCGAGCGACGTCGTGCGCTATCACGGAGAGCCGATCGCGGCCGTTGCTGCGGATACGCTTCGGCAGGCGCGGGAAGCGGCGGCCGCGATCGGCGTCAGGCTGGAGGCGATGCCTGCGGTCCTGACCATGGCCGAGGCCCTGTCCAGCCATGCGCATCTCGTGCACCGCGATTGGAAGCGCTACGAAGTGCTGCTCGAGGCCGAAGGCGGCAGGCGAGGCGGCAACATCGCCTGGGAGGCGACGGTTGCACGCGGAGATACGGCGGCGGCCTTTGCCCGCAGCGACGTCGAAATCATCGAAAGCAGCTTCCGGGTCGGCCGGCAGAGCCACATGCAGCTCGAGCCGCGCGGGGCTATCGCCTCCTATGAGGACGGCAGGATTCACCTGGTCGCCTCGACGCAGGCGCCCTGGACCGTGAAGAACGTGACCGCGCGTGCACTCGGTCTTCCTCCCTCCCAGGTTCGTGTCACCGTGCCGCCCGTCGGTGGCGGCTTCGGAGTGAAGTACGGCTGTTCGATCGAGCCCTATGCGGCTGCGCTTGCGCTGGTGGCGGGGAGGTCCGTCGCCGTCATCAACTCACGGCAGGAAGAACTGCAGACCTGCCCGTGCCGGGAGAACGCCGAGATCCACATCCGTTCAGCAGTCACCAAGTCGGGAGATATCGTCGGCCGCGAGGCCACGGTGCTGATGGATTGTGGCGCCTATGGCGGCGAGCAGATCTATCTGACGACGATGACCGCGCATACGCTGGGATCGGCCTATCGCCTCGGCGCGGTCAAGATGACCAGCCGCGCGGTCTATACCAACACCCCGCCCAATGGCGCGTTCCGCGCCTGCAACGGCGTCTACAACGTCTTCGCGCTCGAACGTCACACGGACGAGATCTGCAGCGCCATCGGCATGGATCCGCTGGAGTTCAGGCGCCGCAACGTGCTTGGCGACGGCGACATCGGATCGACGGGGCAGGTGTTCGAGGGACATGTCCTCGGACCGATGCTGGACCGCATGCAAGCAATGTCCCGCTCCCGGCCATCCAAGCGAGCCGAGGCAGGGGAGCGCCTTTACGGCAAGGCGACCACGGTGGGGACCTGGTTCGTGTTTGTCGGGCCCTCCGCGGCCACCGTCAACCTCAACCCCGATGGCAGCGCCACGCTGGTGACGGCCGGGGTGGAAATCGGGCAGGGCACCATGATGCAATCCCTGCCGCAGATCGTTGCGGCCCGGCTCGGCATTCGGCCCGACGACGTCGTGGTCCATGCCGCCGATACCGATGCGGCGGGCTTCGACGTGGGCGTGGGCGGCGGGCGGACGACCGTGTCACTTGGCGCGGCCGCCTCAGTCGCATGCGACGAGGTGCGTCGGAAGCTGCTCGAGGTCGCGAGCAAGATGCTGCAGACCAGCCCCAACCAGCTGGTACTGAAGAATGGCCATGTGGAAATTATCGGGAGAGCTGGCGGGGGCATCTCGCTCGCCAGGATCGCTGAGCATGCTCAGTCGGTCAGCGGCCCGATCTCCGGCAGCGGCTCGTTCACTCGCGCGGGAGTGCCCGCCATGATGGGTTGCGCGGCGGGGCACTTCCTGGATGCCGTCGACATTCCCGTCTTTGCCGTCCACGAATGTGAAGTCGCGATCGATCCGGATACCGGACATGTCGAGGTCCTCAGCTATCGGGTGGTGCAGGACGTCGGACGGGCGCTCAACCCGAGCGCCATTCACGGCCAGATTCAGGGCGGCGTGATCCAGGGACTCGGCTACGCGCTGCACGAAGAGGTGACCATCGATCCCGAGGGGCAGATCGCGCAGTCGGGTTTTGGCAGCTACAGGGTCCCGCTGGCGCAGGACGTGGTCCCCGTGGAGATCGCGTTGCACGAAGGCGCGCCTTCGATGGGGCCGTTCGGGACAAAGGGAGCGGGCGAAGTGCCCATCCTGAATGTCGGCGGCACGATCGCCTGCGCCATCGCCAACGCCATCGGCAAGAGAGTGCAGGAGCTGCCGCTGACCCCGCCACGTGTCCTGAGCCTCATGCTCGACAGGACGGAAGACCTCGATCTGCGGCACGCGCCGTTCTAGCCGCCCTTCGCACAGCACATCGAGCCATCGCAATGAATCGCCCGATTGGAGTGTAGAACTGACATGGCCGCGACAAGCACCGCCAAGATCGTGCCGGACAATGATTATGTCGTCCGGTTCCTGGGCTCCTGGACCTACCGCGCCAACGCCTTCCGAGTGGCCGATCTGCTGGTGGCCGAAGACATCACGGACCGGACATCCATCCTCGGCGTCGCCAAAGGTGACGATGTGCTCGCCGAACTCGTCGCCTTCCTTGCGGATGCGCGGCGCTTCGTCCGGACTATCGACCGCAGGCTCAGCATCGGCATCGTCTTTGCCGTGTGGAAGGAGGTTCGGCGACTCCAGCCTTATTCCGCGGACAATCCGACCGGCGAAGACGCCTTGCGCGCCAAGGTGGCGGAGTTGGAGTGGCTGTTTCGCGACACGCCGGTGACCTGGAGCATCTACATCGTCGACGACGAGTGTCCCGATGGAAGCCTCGAGGTCGCACGGACAATCGTCGACGAGGCAGGATGGAAGAACATCGTCCTGCTCAAGCTCCGCGACGCACTGCCGTCCTCGGAGCTGCCGCTGTCCAAGCTCGACGGCGCCATGTCCTCGACAAAGGGCGGGGCCATCCTCCATGGCCTGCAGCGGGCCGCGAAGGACGGGCACGACTATGTCATGTACACCGACTGCGACAACAGCAATCATCTGGGCCAGATCGGGCTCTTCCTGCGCGAATTGTCGGGCAAGGGAAAAAAGGCGGCGATCGGCGACCGCCGGGCCACGCGCATTTCCGAATGGCAGACGACGCGCGAGAGCGAATCCTACGCCAACTACATCTTGAAGCGCGTCCACGCGCTGCTGGATTTCGACCTGCTTCTTGGGGACGTCACCTGCCCGTTCAAGATGTTCGAACGGGAGTATCTCCTGGGCCTGCTCGAACGCATGGACGTTTTCGACTTTTGCGTCGATTTCGACATCGTCGGCTATCTGAAGACTAGCGGCGCGCCGGTTGCGATCGTGCCCATCGTTTCGGTGGACTCCGACAGCGAGACGACCTGGATCGCGCTCACCAATGTCAAAGTGTGGTGGCAGAAACTGCACGGCTTCATCTATGTCATCGAAAAGTACAAGCTCGCTCACAATGAAAACGCCGCCAGCCTGGTTCGGGAAAAGCTTTGGACGCAGGACAATATCCGGAAGGTCCTCGAGGTCGCTGCCGGTGGTGTGACCTCCAATGGTCGCCGCCTGACCGCGGAGGAACAGCTCGCGATGCCTTTCGCGGAGGTCGACGGCTGGATTCGGTCTGCACTGGCAACTGGCGCCACCTGAACGCATCTCCCGGTGAAGATCGCTCAGCGAGACGGTTGCAGCCTCCGAGGTGCGAGCGACACAAGCTCGATCGAGCGGATGTGCCGTCTTCTCGCTTCTGGCGTGATCCGGCCGCGATGCCCGAGGAATATGCGGTGCGAAACAATACGCCGGGCGAGCGGGCGAATGCAGAATGATATGCCGTCGGACAGCCGAATCCGGGACATGGAGTGGCGGATACCGCTCTAACCTGTGCCAGCCGAAAAGCTGGAGAAGCCGCATGCCCGCACCCCTGGTGCACGTCGAAACGTCGCCCGCGCTGCCCGAACGTGCAGATGCCGTGATCATCGGCGGCGGCATCGTCGGCGTCTTCGCAGCCTATTACCTCGCGCGTCGCGGGCTTGCCGTCGCCCTGATCGAGAAGGGGCGGATCGGCGCCGAACAGTCGAGCCGCAACTGGGGCTGGTGCCGGCAGCAGAACCGGGATGCGCGCGAGCTGCCGATGGCAACGCTGAGTCTCGATCTGTGGGAGCGTTTTGCCGCGGACAGCGGCGAGACCACCGGCTTCTCGCGCTGTGGTCTGTTCTATCTCAGCAATGACGAGGCGGAGCTTGCCGGCTGGGCACGCTGGGGCGAATTCGCCAAGACCGCCGGCGTCACGACCTTCATGCTGGATAGCCGGCAGGCTACCGAGCGCGGCGCAGCCACCGGACGCAGCTGGAAGGGCGGCGTGTTCTCGCCGACGGATGGCATCGCGAGTCCCGCAGATGCCGCGCCCGCGGTGGCGCGTGCGATCCTGAAGCAGGGCGGCTCGGTGCACCAGATGTGCGCCGTGCGCGGCGTTGAAACCAGCGGAGGCCGGTTGTCGGCGGTGATCACCGAGCGCGGCACCGTCCGCACGCCGCTGGCGATCCTGGCGGCGGGCGCGTGGGCGTCGTCGTTCTGTCATCAGATCGGTGCGGCGCTGCCGATCGCCTCGATCCGCGCCTCAGCCCTCGCGCTGTCGCCGTCCGCCGAGCCGCTGCCTCCTGCGTTGCATACGGCGGCCGTTTCGATCACGCGGCGCGGCGATGGCGGCCACACGCTCGCGATCAGCGGGCGCGGCCGCGTCGATCCGACCTTGCAGCAGTTCCGCTTCGCGCCGCACTTTCTGCCGATGTTCGCCAAGCGATGGCGCAGCCTGCTGCCCGGCGGGTTCGAGGGCCTGCGCGCCGGACATGAGACCGTCGGGCGCTGGCGCCTCGATGAGCCGACGCCGATGGAGCACAATCGTATCCTCGATCCCGCGCCGGATCGGGCGACGATCAGCCTGACGCATGCGCGTGCGCTCGAACTGCTCCCGGCGCTGAAGCAGAGCCGGATCACGGCGGCATGGGCGAGCTACATCGATTCGACGCCCGACGGCGTGCCTGCCATCGGCGAGTTCGCCGCGCTGCCCGGCTTGATCGTGGCTGCCGGCTTCAGTGGACATGGTTTCGGCATCGGTCCCGGCGCCGGCCATCTCATCGCCGATCTCGCAACCGGTGCGGTTCCGATCGTCGACCCCGCGTCCTATTCGCCCGAACGTTTCGCGCGCGCGCGGTCCACCAAGGTCGCGGATTTCTGATCCGGCCTCGATCGCGCGCGCGGTCCGGTCATGCCCTTCTGCTTCAGCGCCGCGAGGAACCGGACAGCCGCGGACAGCATCTGCTGTCGGCTGATCTTGTGCTTGTAGACGAGGCGCGAGCGGATCTGGTTGTTTGTGCGCGCGCTCGCGGCGGCTGAATCGGAACGTCTGAGGCGCGCGGCGATGCCTCCGCTGCCGACGTCAAGTCGGGCGATGCCGAGCGCGCGGCAATCCAGTCTGATCCGTGTCGTCGCGATCAGATTGGCGGCTGCGGGCGGAAGAGACCCGAAGCGGAGCTGCATGTCATCGGCGATGTCGTCGATCTCGGCCGCGGTTTCGGCATGTGCGAGGCGCGCATAGACCTCCAGCCGCGTGGTTTGGTCTTGCACGTAGTCGGTCGGCAGGAACGCGGGAACATCGACATGCAGCTCCGGAGTCCACATGTCGGCGGCGCGATGCGGCCGGCCCTTCAGGGCGCGTCCCAGAAGCTCGTGGTAGAGCGCGGGGCCGAACATCTGCACATGGCCTGCCTGTTGCTCGGATAACAGATCGCCCGCGCCCCTCAGGTCGAGATCACGGGCGCTGATCTGGAATCCGGCGCCGGCAAAGCTCAACTCCTGGAGCGCCGCCAGCCGTTTCTCGGCGGCTTCGCTTGGCGCCTCGGTGAGCAGATAGGCGAAGGCTCTGGTGCCGCCGCGTCCGACCCGGCCGCGCAACTGATGCAACTGTGAAAGCCCGAACTGCTCGGAGCCGGAAATCAGGATCGTGTTGGCGCGCGGAATGTCCAGGCCATTCTCGACGATGTTGGTGGCCAGCAGCACGTCGACCTTTCCGGCGACGAACCTCATCAGCTGTGCGTCGATATCGCGGGCCGGCATGCGCCCATGGATCACGGCGATGCTGAGGTCCGGCACGGCCTGGCGCAGGCGCTCCTGCATCGGGCCCAGATCCTTGATGCGCGGACAGATCACGAAGCTCTGGCCGCCCCGCCGATGTTCCCGGCGCAACGCCATCGCCAGCGTGGAATCGAGCGCCGCCGCGATCCTGGTCACGACGGGCAGGCGCTGTGCCGGTGGTGTCGCGATGACGCTGAGATCGCGCAGGCCTGCCATCGCACCGGCCATCGTCCGCGGGATCGGCGTGGCGCTCATCGTCAGCGTGTGGAGACCGGACCGCAATGCCGAGAGCCTGGCTTTCTCGGCGGCCCCGAAATGCTGCTCTTCGTCGATGATGACGAGACCGAGATCGGCAAAGCGAACGTCCTCCGCGGTGAGCGCGGTGGTGCCGATCACGAGCCGGAGCGAGCCGTCCGTGAGTTGTCGCTTGACGCCGCGCGCATCGGCGGCCGACGACAGCCGCGACAGCTGGCCGATCTCGATCCCGAACGGCGCCAGGCGCTTCGTGAAGGTCTGGACGTGCTGGGCTGCGAGCACCGTGGTGGGAACGATCAGCGCCACTTGCCGTCCGGCGAACACCGCGGCCGCGGCTGCGCGCAACGCGACCTCGGTCTTGCCGAAGCCCACATCGCCGCACACGATCCGGTCCATCGGATGTCCCGAGGCGAGATCCTTCAGCACATCCTCGATCGCGGCGGCCTGATCCGGCGTGGCGAGATAGGGGAAGCGCGCCACGAAACGCTCATAGTCCACGGCGGGCGCGACGATCCGCTGCGCCTTGCTGTGCCGGCGCGCCCGGATCAGCTCCGACAGCCGCCCGGCGATGCGGTCGATCTCACCTTCTGCCTGGAGGCAGCGTGCGGCCCATGAGCGGCCCTCGGCGTCGTCGAGCCTGATCCCGCTCGGATCTCGCGCATAGGGCCAGATCAGCGCGAGCTCCGCGACCGGCAGCAGGATCGCTTCGCCGTCGGCAAACACCAGGCGGATCAGTTCGCGCGTGCTGACATCCGTGGTCGAGACCAGTTCAAGCCCCTCAAGCAGCGCGAGCCCGCGCTGGAGATGAACGACGGCGCTGCCGGGAACGGGACTGATCTCGGGCTCCACCGCAATGGCCTGCCGCCGCGCCATCGGCTGAAGATGCCGGGCGCGGCTGCCGAGAACCTCGGCCGCGGTGATCACGACCAGCGGACGCGGCGTGTCGATCGTGAAGCCGCGCTCGAGATCGACCAGCAGCGAGGCGATCACGTCACCGCGTGTTCGCGTTGCCATCGACCAGTCGGCACGCCGCGGGAACGTCGTGCCGCTGATGCGCTCCATGCGCTGGAGATCGTTCTCGGTGCCCGCGGTGAAGATGATGCGGGCCTTCCGCTGCCTGCACGTGGCGATGTAGCGCCGAAGCGCTGTAGAGGGCGATCGCTGCAGGGCGAATTTCGGGACCTGCTCCTCATCCGCCGAGGGAGGCAGAATGGTAGCCCTCCGCATGACGTGATCCCAGGCGCTGCGGCCCATGAACGCGCGTGCGCGCCGGTCGGCATCGACCGCGGCTTCGTCGATGACCGCATGACGGACCTCTGCGCGGTGCGACACATCGGCGTCGGCGATGAGCTCGGCACCATCGAGATAGTCAAAAATGTCGACCGAGGCCATATCGCGGCCGGGGTGCCGCTCCGACATCGGATCGATCGTCAGCATTGTCGTCGCTGCGATCTCGGCCTGATTGATGGGATCGAAGAAGTGGATGCCGCGGATCACGCCGTCGGCGTGGCTGATCCGTGCCGGTCCGAGCGCGCCGGCTGCGAAGATCTCCGTGGTTTGACCATGAAACAGAACACCGCCGGGATAGTCCGGCGGATCATCAGGCTCATAGCCCAGACCGATCAGCGCGTCGCGAAACCGCTCGACGTCGATCGGCTGTCCGACATTGATCGGCAAGCTGGCGTCGCTCCAGTAACGCCGGGCGGGGACGCGTGGCAGCAGCGCCTCGACCGTCGAAACCAGGAACGGCCGTGCCGCGTCTTCAGCAAGGCGTCGCAGCACGTGAGCGCGCCGTCCGGAAACCTCCCGCGACGGTTCGGCATCATCGAAGGGGGGAGTGTCGAAACGTGGCAGGACGAGCACGTCGCAGTCCGGATCCATTGCATGCATCACCGCCGCCAGATGCTCGGCGCGCGCATCGTTGCTCGCGACGAACACCAGACCTTTCGGCGCCGCCCGTTGCCATTGCTGCAGCAGATCGAGCGCAAGGCGTCCCAGCGGCGCGCTGGATGACGGCAGTCGTCGTCGCGCCCGCGCGGTTGCCGATGTTGCTGCTTTGAGCGGAGCGGAAGACCGGGCCATCACGGACCCAACACCGCAATCGTGATCGCGGTTCCGCTGTGGCGCTTCTCACCCCATGACAAGGTATGGATTGCCCGAGGTCGCCCCCGATCGTACCACGTCCCAAAGCCATGTCCGAGATTGACGGACGTTCGTCATCCCATCCGAGCGCGCTCCCTCGCAAACCTGCCGCTCCAGACCGAGGTAAAGATCACAATGACGAGAATTCACGTGAACGGCCGGGACTACGAGGTGGCGGCGGAGGCGGATACGCCGCTGCTCTGGGTGCTCCGGGATACGCTGGGATTGACCGGAACGAAATATGGCTGCGGCATCGCGCAGTGTGGCGCCTGCACGGTCATGATCGACGGGCAGGCGACGCGGTCCTGCCAGGTGCCGCTCGACAGTATCGGCACGGCCGACATCCGCACCATCGACGCGATCGAGCAGGACAGCATTGGCCGCAAGGTCGTCGAAGCCTGGGTCACCGACCAGGTGCCGCAATGCGGCTATTGCCAGTCCGGGCAGGTGATGGCCGCCACCGCGCTCCTGAAGCAAAATCCGAAGCCGTCCGACGCCGACATTGCCGACGCCATGACCAATCTGTGCCGCTGCGGCACCTACAACCGCATCGCCGCCGCCGTCCGTCGCGCGGCCGAGGCCTGAGGAGACATCACGATGAACGCGCTCTTCAAGACCGATCTGTCGAACGTTCTGCCGCTGCTGTCCGTTCAGGGTGTAACCAACCTGTCGCGCCGCCGCCTGCTCGGAATTGGCGCCGGCGCTGTCGTGCTGGGCACCTTGCTGCCGGCGCTCGGCGCACGTGCCCAGACCGCTGCTGCCGTGAAGCCCGGCACGCGCGTGCCGGCGTTTCTGGTGATCGGCAAGGACAATTCGGTGAAACTGCTCAGTCCCTTCGTCGAAGGCGGGCAGGGCATCAACACCGGCCTTGCGCAGATCGTCGGCGAGGAGCTCGACGTGCATCCGAGCCGGTTCGAGGTCGAATGTGCGCCGCCCGGTCCGGACTACGCCATCATCAACGGTCTGCGGCTGACGGGCGGCAGCTTCTCGACCCGGTCGAGCTATGAGGTAATGCGCAAGCTCGGCGCCAGCGCGCGTGAGATGCTGATCCGCGCGGCCGCAGTGAAGCTGAACGTCAAGCCGGACACGTTGACGACCGACGATGGCCATGTCGTTCACGCCGCCTCGAACCGCCGCGTGGCCTATGGCGATGTCGCCGAGCAGGCGCTCGCGCTGACGCCGGCCGCCAACGTCGCGCTGCGTGATCCCGCGACCTTCCGCTACATCCGCCAGCCGATGGCGCGGCTCGATGTCCGCGCCAAGTCGACCGGCAAGGCCGTCTATGCGATCGACCAGAAGCTCGACGGCATGCTGTATGCGGCGATCCAGCATGCGCCCGTGCTCGGCACCGAGCCGGAGCGCATGAGCAACGAGGCAGCCGTCAAAGCGATGCCCGGCGTCCATGCCGTGCATCGACTGCCCGGCGCCGTCGCGGTGACCGCCGACAGCTGGTATCGCGCGCGCAAGGCGGTCGAGACGCTTGATGTCACCTGGTCCAAGGCGCCGGCGAGCGGCTTCGATGCGGTCGCGGCCGACTATTCCTCGGCGGGTCTGCTCGCGGCGCTGAAGGCGTCGAACGCGAGCGGCGTCTCCGCGGAGAAGGACGGCGATGTCGCGACGGCCTTTGCCGGCGCTGCGACGATCGTCGAAGCCGAGTATGACGCGCCCTATCTGGTCCATGGCCAGCTCGAGCCGCCGTCCTCGATGGCGCGCTTCAATGCCGACGGCACGCTCGAACTGTGGGTGCCCAACCAGATGCCGGAGCTGTTCCAGGGCATCGCGGCCAAGGTCGGCGATGTCGCGCCGGACAAGGTGATCCTGCACTCGCCGATCCTCGGCGGCTTCTTCGGCCGCCACTTCGCCTACGGTTCGTCCAATCCGTTCCAGCAGGCGATCCTGCTCGCCAAGGCAACCAAGCGTCCGGTCAAGGTGCTATGGTCGCGCGAGGAGGAGTTCAAGATGGACGCGCTGCGTCCCCTGAGCTTCAGCCGCTTCAAGGCGGCGCTCGACAAGGACGGCAAACCGATCGCGATCCAGGTCCGCACGGTCGGCGAGGGGCCGATGGGGCGCTGGTTCGGCGTCACCGCCGGCGGCAAGGTCGACAGCTCCGCGGTCGAAGGCATCGTCGAGAAGCCCTATGCGATCGCCCATCGCAGCATGGAGTATGTGAAGTTCGCGCACCCCGTGACCATCGCGTTCTGGCGCTCGGTCGGTCACTCCATGAACGACTACTTCTACGAGGGCTTCTTCGACGAGATCGCCGATGCCGGCAAGCAGGATCCGTATCAGCTGCGGCTGGCGCTGCTGAAGGACAAGCCGCGCCATCTCAAGCTGCTCGAGACGGTGGCGAAGATGTCCGGCGGTTGGAAGCGCGGACCCTACGATGCCGAGGGCGGCAAGCGCGCCCGCGGCGTCGCGCTGGCTTCGCCGTTCGGTTCGGAGACGGCGACCATTGCGGAGGTCTCGCTGGAGAAAGGCGAGGTGCGCGTCCACAATCTCTGGGTCGCGTTCGATCCCGGCAGCATCGTCAATCCCGCCATCGTCAAGTCGCAGGTGGAATCGGCGGCCGCGCTCGGCCTGTCGGCGGCGCTGTTCGAGGAGCTCGCCTACAAGGACGGCCAACGCCAGTCGCATAATTTCGACGACTATCCGATCCTGTCGCGCGCCGCGATGCCGAAGGTCCAGGTTGAGATCATCGAGAGCGGCGCGCCGATGGGCGGCGTCGGCGAGCCGGGCCTGCCCGGCATCGCGCCGGCGGTGGTCAATGCGGTAGCGGCGCTGACGGGGCGGCACGTTCGCAGCCTGCCGCTGGCCAAGGCGAAGCTCGGCGTTTGAGACGAGTTGTCAGCTTGAGAAAAGTCTGCATCCCGGCACGGCGTGCCGGGATGCTTCTTTGTTAGTGCGCGAGAAATCTGTCCACTTCGGCCGCGAAGTCGTCGATCTCCTGGAACAGGAAGGCGTGCCCCGCATCGGGATAGAGCACGAGCTTCGCATCCGGAGCCTGCTGCGACAGCACGTAGGAGCGATAGGCCGGCAGCATCACGTCATGCGCGCCGTTCGCGACCAGGATCGGCAGCCGCAGCTCCTTGGCCCGGTGCAGCATGCCCGGCCAGCTCGAGATCGCCTTGACCTGGCCCATGAACGCTGCCGCTGTCACCTTCGGACCGAGCTGCGGCTGAGCGGCGATACGCGCCAGCGACGCCCGGCCGGCGGCCACCGCCGTTTCGGTTTCCGGATAGAACAAAAACAGGAAATCCTCCGGCCCGTTCTCGGGCTTGGTCATGACCTGCGCCACGCGTGGATGCGCCTGCGGTCCGTCAGGGACGGGGCCAGGGCTCGATCCGGCCACGATCAGCCGCCGCACCAGCTGCGGCGCGTCGAGCGCCAGCTGTTGTCCGACGACGCCGCCCAGCGACCAGCCGAGCACGTCGACCTGACCGAAGCCCAGCGACCTGATCACTTCGGCGGCGACGGCGGCGATGCCGCCGATGCTGTCCGGCACCTCGCCCGCGGAGCGTCCGATGCCGGCGCTGTCGAAGCGGATCACGCGGCGGTCCTGGGCGATCGCCGCGATGAAGGCCGGGTCCCAGTCATCCATGGTGCCGCGAAAGCGCTGCAGCAGCAGCAAGGGCACGCCGCTGGTGGGTCCGTCCTCGCGCCACGCCAGCCGGCCGCGCGATGTGTCCAGCCACTTGATGGTCTCGTCATTGCTCATGGTCGCTCTCCTCGACATTGCGATGAGGAGAGCGTAGGAGACGCCGGTCACGTCTCAAATGACATAGAAGCGTCAATTCAGGACACGAGCGGCAGGCGAGTGGCCGGCTCGGGTTCGCCCTCGATCAGCCGCAGGCTGCGCCTCAGGCTCTGCGGCGGCTGGCCGAAGAAGCGCAGGAAGGCCCGGCGCATACGGTCGCGATCGGCAAAGCCGGTGTCGCGCGCCACCACGTCCATCGAATGTCGTCCGTCCTCCAGCATGGCCTTGGCAGCCTCGAGCCGCAGGCGCTCGACGGCCTTGGCCGGCGACTGTCCGGTCTCCTCGCGGAAGATGCGGCTGAACTGGCGCGGGCTCA
Source organism: Bradyrhizobium sp. HKCCYLR20261 (assembly GCF_051168435.1). Taxonomy (NCBI): domain Bacteria; kingdom Pseudomonadati; phylum Pseudomonadota; class Alphaproteobacteria; order Hyphomicrobiales; family Nitrobacteraceae; genus Bradyrhizobium; species Bradyrhizobium sp. HKCCYLR20261. Next base: position 168,582 of record NZ_JBNPUZ010000010.1, on the reverse strand, counting down.
GGCTCGCGGCTTCGGCCAGCTCTTCCACGCTGAGCGGGTTGCGCAGATGTTCCTTCGCATAAGTCAGCGCGCGGCGGACCCGGTCGGACCGCGGCTCAAGCTCCAGCAGGGCCGAGAATTGCGACTGGCCGCCGGGCCTGCGGTGATAGACGACGAGCCGCCGCGCCACCGCCCGCGACAGCTCGGCGCCGTGATCCTCCTCGATCAGCGCCAGGGTGAGATCGATCCCCGCCGTCATGCCTGCCGACGTCCAGATGTTGCCGTCGGCGACGAAGATGCGATCGTCATCGACCCTGATGGCGGGATAGCGCTCCTGCAGCGTGCTCGCATGCGCCCAATGCGTGGTCGCGCTGCGGCCGTCGAGCAGCCCGGCCTCGGCGAGCAGAAAGGCGCCGGTACAGACGCCGGCGACCCGGCGAGATCTCTGTCCGGCCTCGGCGATATAGGCGCGCAGCCCCGGACTGATCGGACGCGGCAGCAGCTCGCCGACCACCATCAATGTGTCGGGAAAGTCGCCGAGGGGGCTGGTCTCGACATGCACGCCCAAGGTCGAGCGGACCAGCCCGCCGTTCTCCGACATCACGCTGACCCGGTAGGCCTCTTCGCCGAGCTGGATGTTGGCGAATTCGAACGCCGTCGCGGCCGCCACGCCCATGAGCTGGAAGCCGTCCTCCATGATGAAGCCGATCTGACGCATGACGTCGGTCCTTGTGTCTCGATTTGACGTTTATACGACATTTGAGACATGACCGTCCAGGGCTAGTTTCTCGCCACGCAACACGCCCCGCGACCGCGCGGGCACGAGAAAGGATCTTCGCCATGACCAGCCAGACCACCGGGACCGTCCTCATCACCGGCGCCTCCTCAGGCATCGGCGCCGTCTACGCCGAGCGGTTCGCCGCCCGCGGCCACGCCCTCATCCTGGTCGCCCGCAACCAGGACCGCCTCTCCGGGCTCGCCGACAAGCTCACCACGCGCCACGGCGTGAAGGTGCGCACGCTCGTCGCCGATCTCACCGACCGCGCCGGGCTTGCCGAGGTGGAGAACGTGCTGAAGAGCGACGCGTCGATCACGCATCTCGTCAACAATGCCGGCTTCGGCAGCGCCGCCCCGCTCGCGAAAGCCTCGGTCGACGAGATGGAGAGGATGATCGCGATCAACGTGACCGCGCCGATGCGACTCACCTATGCGGCGGTGCCGCAATTCGTGGCCCGCAAACAGGGCACCATCATCAACATCGCCTCGATCGTCGCGATCGGCCCGGAGATCCTGAACGGCGTCTATGGCGGCAGCAAATCCTTCGTGCTCGCCTTCAGCCAGTCGCTGCGCAAGGAGCTCGCCGGCACCGGCGTGCACGTGCAGGTGGTGCTGCCCGGCGCGACCGGCACCGAGTTCTGGGACATCGCAGGACTGCCGGCGAGCAATTTGCCGAAGGAGTGGGTGATGTCGGCAGCCGATCTGGTCGATGCCGCGCTGCGCGGGCTCGACCGCGGCGAATTCGCCACCGTGCCCTCCCTCGCCAATGGCGCCGAGTTCGAGGCCTGGGACGCGGCACGGCAGACCATGCTGCCGCATCTGTCGAACGCCGATGTCGCCGAGCGCTATCGCGCCTGAGGCTGTGCTTCGCGCAGGCGGGTGAGGAGGACTCACCAGGAGCGTTGTGCTCGGAGAGCCCCGCTCACCCGCGTTGCATCTTGCGATGCAGTAGCCGCGGGCTAAGGCGCCATCACGAACCTCGAAAACTCCAGCGATCGCCGCGCGGCCTCGTCCAGTTGTGCCTCGTCGGCGTTGTCGCTGAGGTCGCGCCAGACCTTGATGTCGTTGCCGATGCCGCCGCCCATCTTGACGAACGGCTCCATCACGACGGCACGGTCGTAGCCGATCTCGCGGAGCGCTGCGCCGATCTCGTGCCAGGGCAGGTTGCCCTTGCCGGGGACGCGGCGGTTGTTCTCGCCGGTGTGGAAATGGCCGAGCAGCGGGCCGGCGGTGCGGATCGCGCCGGCGAAGCTGTCCTCCTCGATGTTCATGTGGAAGGTGTCGAGCATCACCTTCACGTTGGGCTTGCCGACCTCGCGCACGAAGGCGACGCCTTCCTCGGCGGTGTTGAGGACGTGGTTCTCGAACCGGTTCAACACCTCGAGGCACAGATCGATGCCGAGATCGGCGGCGAAATCAGCGAGACCAGCGATGCCTTCGAGGCCGCGCGCGCGGTCGCCGGCCTTGTCGACCGGTTTTGAATAGTCGATCGGCCAGTAGGAATGCAGCGCGCCGCCGATGATGTGGACGTCGATCTTGGCGAGATTGGTCAGCGTCTCCTCGAAGAAGGCGCGCCCGGCCTTGCGAATCTCCGGATCGGCCGAGGACAGATTGCGCTGCGGCGACGGGCCGAGGCCGGAGGTGATCGCGATGCCGTTGGCTTTGGCGGCGCGGCCGATCTCGGCGATGTGCGCCGGGCTGTAAGTGTTGAGATGATGGGCGGCGATCTCGATGACGTCGAAGCCGAGCTTGGCGACCTTCTCGACATAGCGCAGGCAGTCGGCGCTCCATTCCTGCTCCCAGTACGAATAATAGATGCCGAATTTCATCGGTGCCTCCTGTCAATCAATTCTGTCCTGGCCAGTGATCACGACATCGGCCGGCCGGCTGTTCGCCTGCACGAAGCGCCCGTTCGGCAGGTCGTTGCCCTCGACCTTCGCCTCGATCTCGTCCGGCCCGAGGCCGTAGCCGCGCCAGCGCGCGACAAGCCGCTGCCGCAGCACCTCCTCGGGTACGTCGATGGCGACGGTGATGTCGAAGAAGGCGTGCAGGCGCGACCATGGCGCCTGGTCCAGCAGCAGGTAGTTGCCTTCGACCACCAGCGTGCGGACAGCTCGCGGGATCAGCCGCGCGCTGCCGCGGGAAATTTCGAGGTCGCGGTCGAACACCGGCACGGCGATCTCGTCCTCGTCGTTGCGCTTGAGGCGGTCGAGCATGTGGAGCAGGCCGCCGACGTCGAACGTGTCAGGGGCACCCTTGCGGGCGCGCAGGCCGCGCGCGATCAGGATCCCGTCGTCATAGTGATAGCCGTCCATCGGCAGCAGCGCCGCGTTACCGGGCTGCGTGGCATTGAGCGCGACAACGAGCTGCTCGGCCAGCGTCGACTTGCCCGAGCCCGGCGCACCGGCGATGGCGACGACGAGGCGTGACGGTCCCTCGCGGGTCCTGATCAGTTTCACGAGGTCGTCGAGGGAGAGGCGCTGCGGCATGGGCGAACGGGTCATCATGACGGCTGGCTCACGAGCGCGGATGACCGGGGGCGGGACTGTCCGTCAGCGCTGGGCTCTGCTCGCGAGCCTCCGGCGCATCCCGTGGTGGCCGTATGAAGCCCAGCAGCAGCCGCATCATGGGTGAGCCGGAGCGCAGCACCATGACGCCGAGCAGGAACAGGCCCCAGACGGCGGTCGACAGATGCTGGTTGGCGCCGAGCAGATTGAGACCCGATGACAGCGTCTGCAGGATCACCAGCGCGATGAACACCGGCGCGACGCGGCCGAAGCCGCCGAACGGATCGACGCCGCCGAGGAAGCAGGCGAGCACGGTCACCAGCAACAGCGCATCGCCATGGCCGACGCGCACGGAGTTGAAGCGTGTCAGCATCACGATGCCGGCGAGCGCGCACATCACGCCGGACAGCGCGTAAAGCAGCGTGATCGTGCGCTTGACGTGCAGGCCGGAATATTCCGACGCCTGCGGGTTGGAGCCGATCATCGCCACCGCAAAGCCGTGCCGCGTGCGCGCCAGCAGCAGGTGCCAGAGGATCGCCGCAGTGACGAACACCAGCATCGGCACGGGGACGCCGAGGATGGCGCCATGGCCGAATTCGCGCAGGAAATCCGGAAAGCCGGAGATATCGCCGCCGCGGGTCAGGAACTCGCCGAGCCCCTTCAGGAAGATCATCATCGCGAGCGACGCCAGGATTGGATGCGCGCCGAAATAGGCGATGACCGCGCCCATGACAGCGCCGGAGGCGCCGCCGACCGCGAGCGCCGCGATGACGCCGATCGCGAACGCCAGCACGCCCGCATCCGCCCCGCCATTGATGTTGAGGATCCAGGCCAGCGTCAGGCCGCTGAGATTCGCAATGGCGATGATCGCGAGGTTGATGCCGTTCGCCATGATCGGCGCCAGCATCGCCAGCGTCAGCAGACCGAGATCCGGCAGCTGGAACGCGATCGATTCGAAATTGGCGGCGCTGAGAAACTTCGGCGCCGACAGGCCGAACACGAGCAGCGTCAGCGCGTAGAGGCCGAGCAGGCCGGCCGTGTCGCGGCCGATCAGTCGGGGCAGGGCATGAATGGGCTTGGACATCAGCGCGCCTCCCCGGCCCGCCCGAGAAGGCGCGCGAACAGATCGACATTCGAGAACGAGATCGCGACCAGGATGGTCAGGCCGATCACCATCTTGAACGCGTAGGGCGACACGCCGAGCAGGTTCAGCCCGTTCTGCACCACGGCCACCAGCAGCACGCCGAGCAGGCAGCCGAGCACCGAGCCGCGTCCGCCGCCGAGCCGCGCGCCGCCGAGTACGACCGCGGCGAGCACGTCGAGCTCGCGGCCGATCAGCGCATTCGGCACGACCTCCTGGGCGAGGTTGACCTGCATCAGCCCGCCGATGCCGGCCATCAGCCCCATCCAGCCATAGGCGATGAACTGCATCGTCACAGTCGGCACGCCGGCGCGGCGTGCGCCGTCGGGATTGTCGCCGAAGGCATAGAGCTGGCGGCCGATCGTGGTCCGGTCGATCAGGAACCAGGTCGCCGCCATGCACGCGACCATCGCAGCAACCGGCAGGGTCAGCGCGCCGCCATCGCCCAGCGAGGCCACTGCGACACGGTCGGTCCACCAGTCCGGCAGGTCGTAGATCGACTTGCCGGAGGTGGCGAACATCAAGAGGCCGAAGAAGGCATTGAAGGTCGCGATCGTCACCACGATCGAGATGATGCGGAAGCCGGCGACGAAGGCGGCGTTGATGCAGCCGAGCGCGATGCCGATGCTGCCGGCGAGCACCAGCCCGAGCATCCAGTTGCCGCCGCCCAGCTTGCCGAGCGCGATCGCCGTCAGATATTGCACGACCGATGCGCCGACTGCGAAGGAGATGTCGATGCCGCCGGCGATCAGCACGACCAGGAGCCCGACCGCCCAGATCACGTTGACGGCGTTGTTGTTGAGCAGCGAGGCGATGTTGCCGGCGCTGAGGAAGCTCGGCGCGGCCACGCCGAGCCCGAGCACGAGCAGCGCCAGCACGATGAACAGTCGCGTCTCGCCCTCGTGCTTGAGCAGATAGTCACGCATAGACGGCACGCTCCAGCTCGGCGATCGAGACCTTGCGCGGATCGATCTCCGCGACGATGCGGCCGTCGGCCATGTGCAGGATGCGATCGCAATTGAAGTACACCTCCGGTACCTCGTCGGAGATCATCAGGATGGCGATGCCGCTCTCGGCGAGTGCGCGCGCGATCCGGTAGATGCCGTCGCGCGCGCCGACATCGACGCCGACGGTCGGGCAGTCCAGGATCAGGAGCTTGGGCGCCGTCGCCAGCCATTTGGCGAGCACGACGCGCTGCTGGTTGCCGCCCGACAGCGTCGAGACGGCATCCTCAGGCCTGCCGATCTTGATCGCGAACTCCGCAATGCCCTTGGCGACCGCCGCCGCCTTCTTCGTCTCCGAGATCAGTCCGCTCGGGCCGGTGAGCTGCTGCAGCGTCGTGATGACCGTGTTGTCGGCGATCGACTGCGGCTGCACCAGGCCGAGCGAAAGCCGGTCCTCGGAGACATAGGCCACGCCGGCCGCGATCGCGTCGCGGTTGCTGCGTAAGGAGATGGGCTGGCCCGCGATGCGCAACGTCCCGGTCTCGGCGCGGGTCATGCCGAACAGCGTATGCGCAAGCTCGGTGCGGCCGGCGCCGATCAGCCCGATCAGTCCGACGATCTCGCCGGCACGAATGGTGAGGTCGATGTCGGCATACTCGCCGGCGCGAGTGAGGCCCGAAGTCTGCACCACGACCGGCGCATCGCCGACGTCGCGGGCGGTGACGGCATGATCGAAGGTCCGGCCGGTCATCAATTCGGTCAGCCGCGACTGCGTCATGCCCTGGGCGTCGTAGACGCCAACCAGCCGGCCGTCGCGCAGCACGGTGACGCGGCTGGAGATGTCCAGCACCTCGGCGAGCCGGTGGCTGACGAACACGACGGCCACGCCGTTGGCCGAGAGCGTGCGCACCACCGCCAGCAGATGATCGGTCTCGGCCTGCGTCAGCGACGCCGTCGGCTCGTCCATGAAGATCAGCCTGGAGTCGCAGGCCAGCGCCCGCGCGATCGCCACCAGCTGCCGTCCGGAGATCGGCAGGCTGCGCAGCGGCGCGCTGAGGTCGAGCTCCACGCCGAGCTTCGCAAGTGCTGCCCGCGCGGTCTCGCGGATGCTGCGATAGCGGACGAGCCGGGGCGCGCCGACCAAGCCGTCGAAGGCGATGTTCTCGGCCACCGTCATCTCCGGGAACAGCGCGAGGTCCTGCCAGATCACCGCCACACCCTTGCGGCGCGCCAGCGCCGGATGCGGCGCCTCGACGCGCTCGCCGAAATACTCCATGCGCGCGCCGGGCGCCGTCTGATAGACGCCGGCAATCACCTTGATGAGCGTGCTCTTGCCGCTGCCGTTCTCGCCGGCCAGGCAATGCACCTCGCCGCGCCCGACGGAAAACGACACATCGTCCAGCGCGCGCACGCCGCCGAACCGCACCGAGACATGCTCGAAGCGGATCGCGTCCGATGGATCAGGCAACGAATGAGCCGTTGCAGAGGTCATGGATCAAGCCAGAGTCCGGAGAGGAATCGGATCGTCGGTCCGTGGCGCGCGCAATGCGAGCCCCGAACCCATCACCACGTCGAGGATGTGAGGCAGGCTGTCAGTTGCCATCTCGCTTCCCAACATCATTCCGTGGTCATGGATTCCGGGCTCATCCGCGCTGCTCCAACATGGCTTCGCCATGTTGCGCGCGGATGCCCCGGAATGACCGAGCAAGGAGCAACGCATTCCGTCGTCATTCCGGGGCGCGCGCAGCGCGAGCCCGGAATCCATATCCACAGGCCGTGGTGTGAGGCACGCGCGCAATTGGCATCTCGCCTCACACCGTCTGCCCGTTGCGATGGTCCAGGCCCATCCACGCTCTCGATAGCTGTCACCATGTTGCGCGCGGATGACCCGGAACAACGAACGGCGCGATCACAGGCCGAGGTCGGCGAGCTTGTCGACGGTCTCCTTGTTGATCGGCAGCAGATTGTCGGTGATGATGTTGCGCGTCTTCGGATCGGGACGCACTGTGCCGAGGCCCTCGATATTGGTGCCGTCGGTGATCTCCTTGCCGTCGACCAGCAGCTTGCCGACACGGACGAAGACGCGGCCCGCCTCCGCCGGATTCCACATGTAGCCGCCGAGGATCGCGCCCGCCTTGATCAGCTTGCGGCCCTGGCCGGGCGAGAACGGTCCGACCACGAAGGCCTTGCCGGTGAGCCCCTTCTCTTCGATGGCGCGGCCGGCGCCGATCGGGCCCTGGCTGCCGAAGGCGAGGAAGCCGCGCAGGTTGGGATTGGCGGAGAACAGATCCAGCGCGGTCTTGCGGCTGTCGTCGACGTTCTCGGCGACGCCGTAGCGCTCGCCGACCTGCTTCATGTCCGGATACTTGGCCTTGAGATGGGCGATCGCCGCGTCGGCCCAGGCATTGTGCAGCGGCACCGTCAGCGAGCCGACATAGACGGCATATTCACCCTTGCCGCCCATCGACTTCGCCAGGAGATCGGCATGCGCCTCGCCGAAACCCTTGGCCGAGGCCAGTTCGAAATCCCAGTCCTTGTTCTGGATGCCCGGACCTTCGTGGATCACCACCTTGATGCCGGCGCCGCGCGCCTTCTGCAGCACGGGCTCGAGCGCCTTCTCGTCGTTTGGCACGACGCCGATGATGCTCACCTTCTTGGCGATGAGGTCCTCGATCGCGCGCACCTGTAGCGCAGGGTCGGCGCTGGTCGGGCCGATCATCGAGGCGTCGACACCTTCCTTGGCGCCGGCCTCCTTGATGCCGGTCTCCATCGCGTTGAACCAGGGGATGCCGCCGATCTTGACGACGACGCCCATGGTCGGCTTGTCGGCCGCGACGGCGTGGTGGATGAAGGAGCCGGTGGCGAGCACGGCCGCGAGGGCCGCACTTGCGAGCAGGGCACGTCGTGAAGCTGAAAATGTCGTCATGACCTTAACTACCCTCCCTAAATTGCGCTCATTGGCGCATTTGCGGATCGAGAGATCCGTCTGCCCTGGACCGATTCCGGCCCAGAATTCCTTGGTGTCAGTCGCTCATTTTCGAACCGGCAGGGCGCTGCGCCCCGCAGGTCCTTTCGATGTCGTTGGCCGACGTGGCGGAGCCGAGGAATCCCGGATCTTCAGCTCGCACGGCAACAGCACGTGTTTGGCAGGAGACGCGTCTCGCTTGATCCGCGCACTCAGCCGCTCCCAGAGAATGTGGCCGATCTCCCGGACCGGCTGCGCGATCGCCGTGATCGGCGTGGCGCGCGCGCGCATCCAGGCATAGTCGTCGAAGCCGATCAATGAGACGTCCTGCGGCAGCTTGAGGCCTCGCTCGGCGATCGTCGTCAAGGCCGTCAGGGTCGTGGAGTTGGTGAGCGCCTGGATCGCGGTCGGCGCCGGCGCGCGATCGAAACAGTCCGAAAGCCTGCGCTGCTCGATGTCGGGATCGAAGCCGAGCTCGACGATCTCAGGTGCGGGCAATCCATGCTCGCGGAACGCCTCCGCCGCGCCGTCACAACGCTGCCGGATGTTGGCGAGGCGCAACGATGTCGCGGCAATGACGATGCGCTCGTGGCCGAGATCGATGAGGTGTGACGCCGCAATGCGCCCCGCTTCGAAATTGTCGAGCGACACGGTGTCGGCATTCAACGCGTCGGTGACGCGGTCGCCAATGACGTAGGGCGTTCGGGACGCCTCGATGACGTCGCGGCCGGCAAAGCCGTCGAAGCAGGGGACGACGATCAGTCCAGCCGGGCGCCACGCCAGCAGCGCCTTGAGCCTGGACAACTCGGTGGCCTCGTCGTCATGCGAGCTCGCGATGATCACTTCATAGGAGTCGCCGCCCGCGCATTGTTCGATCGCCGAGACGATCGAGGTGAAGAACGGGTTGTCGAGCTCGGGAACGAGCACGGCAATGATGCGCGCGTCGCCCGAGCGCAGCATCGAGGCAAGCGGATCGGCGCGATAGTCGAGCGCCTTTACCGCGGCCTCGACCTTCTCGACGAGCGCGGGGCTGACCGGCTTGCGGCCCGTCAGAACGTTCGACACCGTCGCCGGAGACACGCCCGCGAGCCTGGCCACATCGTTGATGGATCGCGGCTTATCTACCATGGGGTGTCCGGTGGTGTCCCTTGTCGTGCGCCTTGATGCGCGCTGAACTCAGCCGGTAAAACGATTTACAGAGATCTGACCGCGAGGCAAGCGGAAAGTGCCTGGGACGCCGCCGACGCGATCGACGCGCGCTGAGCGGGTGGGATGATGCTTCCTTCCTGCGCCAGATGATGGACCGGAAAACGGGACTGCTGTTCGGCGAAAAGCCGCAAATGCTGGTGATCGGCTTGGCGATCATGTGCAATCCCAGGCTCCTGATGCTAGACGAGCCGGGTCTCGGCCTGTCTCCGGTGATGGTGCAGCGCGTGCTCGACGCGAGCGGACCATGCCGCGGCTGCTCACGATCGCCTCCGACGCTGATGTGCTGTCGCGAGGTCGCATCGCGATGCACGCGCCGCCATCGGAGATGACCGAGGAGGAGCTGCAGAGCGTCTGTTTGAACGAGCATGTTGCCTGTGTCGCGCGCCCTCGGCGGGCCGCGCAGAGCGGGACACATCGAAGGATCGCAAGAAGTCGGAGAGCTGCCATGAACGCCAATGTCAAACTGCCCGCTGCAAAGGGCGTCTTCATCGACAACAAATGGCAACCTGCGCAATCGGGCCGTAGCATCGCGATGCTGGCGCCGGCGACGGGGCAGGTGATCGCCGCGATCGCCGCCGGCGACAAGGCCGACATCGATCTCGCGGTGGCCGCGGCGCGCCGCGCGCTCGAAGGTCCGTGGGGCCGGCTCACGGCGGTGGAGCGCGGGCGGCTGTTGTCGAAGCTCGGCCGCCTCGTCGAGGATAACGCCGAGGAGTTGGCGAAGCTCGAGGCCGCCGATACCGGCAAGCCGATGAAGCAGGCCAAGGCCGACGTCGTCGCGGTCGCGCGCTATTTCGAGTACTACGGCGGCGCCGCCGACAAGGTGCATGGCGACACCATCCCGTTCCTCGACGGCTTCTTCGTCACCACGGTCTATGAGCCGCTCGGCGTCACCGGCCACATCATTCCCTGGAACTATCCGGGCCAGATGTTCGGCCGCACCGTGGCGCCGGCGCTCGCCATGGGCAATGCGACCGTGATCAAGCCCGCGGAGGAAGCCTGCCTGGTGCCGCTGCGCCTTGCCGAGCTCGCGGCGGAAGCCGGCTTTCCGGCGGGCGCCGTCAACGTCGTGCCGGGCCTTGGCGAGGAAGCCGGCGCGGCGCTGTCGGCGCATGACGGCATCGACTTCATCTCTTTCACCGGCAGCCCGGAGGTCGGCACCCTGGTGCAGACGGCGGCGGCGCGAAATCACATCGGCTGTACGCTCGAGCTCGGCGGCAAGTCGCCGCAGATCGTATTCGCCGACGCCGATCTCGATGCGGCGCTGACATCCGTCGCGGCGGCGATCGTGCAGAATGCCGGGCAGACCTGCTCGGCCGGCTCGCGCGTGCTGGTCGAGCGGTCGATGTGGGACCGCTTCCTCTCCGAGCTGAAGCTGCGCTTTGAAAAGATCACCGCCGGCACGCCGGAGATGGATCTCGATCTCGGCCCCGTCATCAGCGCTGTGCAGAAGAAGCGCATCGAAGGCATACTGGCGCGCGCCGAGAGCGGCGGTGCCAAACGGGTTGCCTCCGGCCGGATTGCCGAGGGCGCCCCGAGCGAAGGCTTCTATGTGGCGCCGGCGCTCTATCAGAGCGTTGACCGCAACTCCGAACTCGCGCGCGAGGAGGTGTTCGGTCCGGTGCTGGCGGCGATGCCGTTCGACGACGAGGCGGACGCGATCAGGCTCGCCAACGGCACCGATTTCGGCCTGGTCGCCGGCGTCTGGTCCGGCGACGGCTCGCGCGCGATGCGCGTCGCACGCAAGGTCAAGGTCGGCCAGATGTTCGTCAACGGCTATGGCGCCGGCGGCGGCATCGAGCTGCCGTTCGGCGGCATGAAGAAATCCGGCCATGGCCGCGAGAAGGGCTTCGAGGCGCTGTACGAGTTCGGCGCGATGAAGACCCTGATCGTCAAGCACGGCTAGGGCCGAGGCTCCGGTCAATTCCGCCGTGCGGACGTGAGCGACAAGGACGCGCGGCGTCGTTGTCGTTCGGCGCGGCGAAGCGTTAAATGCAACAAGCTTTGCAGTGAAGGAGACGTGCCGATGAGCGACGAAACGGAATTGTTCGAGAAGGGCCTCAAGGTGCGCCGCGAGGTGCTTGGCGCGGGCTATGTCGATGGCAGCCTCGCCAAGGCCGACGATTTCATGATGGCCTTCCAGCACATCACCACCGAAATGTGCTGGGGCTATGCCTGGACCCGCCCGGGTCTCGATCGCCGCACCCGCAGCATCGTCAACCTCGCGATGCTCACGGCGCTGAGCAAGCCGAGCGAGTTGAAGCTGCACGTCAAGGGCGCGCTGACCAATGGCGTGACGGTCGACGAGATCAAGGAGATCCTGCTGCATGCGACGGTCTATTGCGGCATTCCCGCCGGCCTCGAAGCGTTCAAGGCGGCGCATGAGGTGTTGATCGCCGAAGGCGCGATCCCGAAGAAGGACGGCGCATGAGCGCGCCGACAAACGTTCTGTTCGTCGGCATCGGCAATATGGGCTGGCCGATGTCCGCGCAGCTGCTGAAAGCCGGCTACACTGTCGTCGTCAATGACGCGGTCGCCGGGCGCGCCGCGGATTTCGTGCGCGAGGTCGGCGGCACGGAAGCCGCCGATCTGGCGGCGGCTGCGGCGCAGGCCGAGGTCATCATCACGATGCTGCCGACGAGCAAGCATGTCGCCGAGGCCGTCGCCGCGCTGCGACCCGGCTTGAATCAGGGGCACATCCTGATCGACATGAGCTCCGGCGCCCCGGCGGCGACGCAGGCGATCGCGGCTGATCTCTCGCCGCTCGGCGTCATCATGCTCGATGCGCCGGTGAGCGGCGGCGTGCCGCGCGCGAAGACCGGCGAGCTCGCGATCATGGCCGGCGGCGACGCCGCCGCGCTCGACCGCGTCGAGCCGCTGTTGCGCGCGATGGGCAATACGATCCATCGCATCGGCGGCCTCGGTTCGGGGCAGGCGATGAAGGCGCTCAACAACCTCGTCTCCGCCGGCGGATTCCTGATCGGCATCGAGGCGCTGCTGATCGGCCAGCAGTTCGGCATCGATCCCGGCCTGATGACCGACGTGCTGAATGCCTCGACCGGCATGAACAATTCGACGCAGAAGAAGTTCAGGCAGTTCGTGCTGTCGCGTCAGTTCAACAGCGGCTTCGGCCTCGACCTGATGGTCAAGGACCTGTCGATCGCGCTCGAAGTGGCGCGGACGAGCGGCGTCGCCGCGCCGTTCTCCAACCTGTGTCGCGAACTCAGCGCCAGCGCGCAGGCGCTGCTCGGCCCGGGGCAGGATCACACGGCGCTGGCAAAGCTCAGCGAGGCGCTGGCCGGAGTCGAGCTCGGGAGCGATGAGCGAAGACCGGGCCGGTGACGAGGTGTCCCCGGCGTCCGGCGTGGCGCGAAGCTGCGGCATACGCATCACCGTCTCGCGACGCCAGGAGCGTCCGAGTTGATCGAGGCCTTGGCCCTCGGGATCATGAGGGCGCGAGGAATGCCGGGCGCTGGCCGCACCCATGGCCCGCCTGCAGAAAAAAAGCAGGCGGCAGTCACCACAGGTTCAGCCGAGACATCCCGGCATTCCCCGCGCGATGGTTGGGCGGCTTATACGCACTCTCCCCGGGGACCGGGCTGTCTTGCCCCCGTCACGGACGGATCATCATCACCATCCGCTTGGCCTCAGCATCGGGAGACCAGGACCATGCGACTTCGCCGGCGCGCGGTCCCGTTCGTCCGCATGGCCTTGAGCCACGCTGCGAGACCCTCGCACCCACCGCATCCCAGCCCCGCGCGTCGTGACGATCGCGAAGCGCCCCTCATGGCGAGGCGGGACGAAGATAGATACCATTGTTTCCGAAAAATAGAAAGAGAATTCTTTTTAGCGGGTTGGCTGGACAGGTTGGATCGACAAGATCCGGCGCGAGACGCGCGACCCCGTCAGGCTTCCCCGTCGAGGCGGCAGAACGAAACGGCGGGACCTGCGATCACAGCCCAGTTCGAGCGGGGATGGGAAGCGTCGAGGGGGCGAGCCCGGACGTCAACGTCGGAATATTCCGCCGACCACCCTGTGCATCGCGCCGCCGATCGCGCCGATGGGGCCGCCGACACCGGGCGACGAGCGCGGACGCCCCGCGACGCGACGTCGCGATGGACGATCGGCCCTTCGCGCCTCCGCTGCAGCGCTCGCCATTTCCTTGTGCTGGGCGGCATTGAGGAAGCCGGTGGCGGGGTAGCCGCGCTCCTCCTGCCAGCGCGCGATCACCGCCCGCGTGGACTCGTCGAACTTGCCATTGACCTTGGTTTCGAAGCCGAGGCTGGAGAGCCTGCGCTGCACGTCGCGGCGCTTGGCCCGGGTGAGGCCGATCTGATCCTCGGTCTCCTGGGACGCTGCGTCGGTGGCCATCGTCGTGGTGGCAGGGGCCGACGTCTCACGAGGTTTGCTGCTCAGCCCCGCTTCGGCAAGGTGTGCGCTGTCGACCATCGCAATGATGGACAATGCCAGGATCAAGCCGCGCATTACCGTCCCCTTCGTCTCGACGCGACGATTCGATCTCAAGCATAGGCCCATGCCGCGATGAACGCTCGGACTTCGGCGGTGGGACTCTGCTGGATTCAAGTAACTGTGGTCCGTGGCGCACGGTTCCGTGCCCGAGCGATTATTCCGACGCATTTCAGGCGGAGCGATGGCGGCGGCGGTGCGGGCTCGGCCGCTGTCTCAGGCCGTGCGCGGCGCCTGCGCCGCAGCATGCCGGTCGCAGATGGTGCAGACTCGAGATCGCCGCTATGTCGACGTTCTGCGCAGCGACAAGGACGAGTTGCGGCTGTCTGTCACGCCGCCAGTCTGCAACGTGGTCGTTGGCTTGCGTGTGCGGATCTTCAAGCTGGAATGGGAAGCGTGAAATTGAATGTCGTCCCTCCCTCAGGATTGGACTCGCACCAGATCTTGCCATTGTGACGGTCCACGATCTTCCGGCACGTCGCGAGTCCGAGGCCGGTGCCCTCGAACTCGTCCCGGCCGTGCAATCGCTTGAACGGTTCGAAGATCTGCCGGTGAAATTCCGGAGCGATGCCGATGCCGTTGTCACGAACGCCGATCCGCCAGAAATCCGCCTTCTCTGGCATGGCGGACACGTGCAATGCCGGTACGGTGGCCTTGCAATACTTGATGCCGTTTCCGATCAGGTTCTGGAGCAGCTGTGTCAAGAGCGGTGCGTGGCCAAAGACGATCGGAAGATCGCCCCGTGTCACCTTCGCTCCCCTGTTGCTGATGATCTGTCCCAGATTGGAGAGCGTGTCCTCCACCACAAGATTCATGTCGACGGGCTCGAACACGACATGCGCATCCGATTTGGTGTATTCGTGAAGGGTGTCGAGCAACGCGACCATGCGCTCGCCGAGGTGGACCATGCGTCCGCAATAGTCGCTGATCTTGGCCGGGTCGGCATTGCCCGACTTGACGGCATGGCTGATGATCGACGCAAATCCGCGGATCGAGGAGATCGGCGATTTCAGATCGTGCACGAGGACGTCGGCGAACCGTTCCAGTTCCTCGCGCTGCTGATCCAGCGCAAGCTGCATGGCGGCTTTCTTGCGCGCATAGCGGAGAATGCGGCCGATGGATCGCTCGTTGATGTGTTCCTTCGCGATGTAGTCCGATGCGCCACGCTTCATCGCCTCGGTCGCGATGGTCGCGTCGCCCTGGCCCGTCGCCATGACGATGAACATTCCCGGGGCGCTCCGGTGCAGGGCTTCCACGCCGTCGAGCCCATCGCGTCCCGGAAGTTGATAGTCGACGACCGCAACATCGAACGACTGCCGCTCGCACGTGGCCAGCGCCATGTCGATGCTGTCGGTCTCGACGCATTCGCAGGAGATCCCCGCACGCCTCAGGGCGCGCATGACGTTCTTGCGGTCTGCGTCGTCGTCGTCCGTGATCAGGATCGTCACGGCATCACCGGCGGCATGTGGCTGGCTCATGGGAACTCCACGATCCGCCAATAGCCCTGCATCAACTCGACGAGCTTCTGAAAATTTTCGCCGACGCGCTCCTTGAGGATGTACCCGGCAACGTTGAGGTTGTAGGAGGCAACCTTGTCCTCGTCCCTGCTCGAGGTCGTCAGCATGAACACGATGCTGCGCTTCAAGCCGTCGTCCCGCCGGATTTCACTGACGAACTCGATGCCGGTCATGCGCGGCATGTTGATGTCGACGAGCAGGATGTAGGGCGAGCTCAGCTTCGTCTTCCCATTCGTGCCGCGCAGGATGTCGAGCGCATCGGCGCCGTCGTTGGCTCTCAGCAGCGGATTGATGATCCGTGCGGATTTGAATGCGCGTTGCACGGATCTGGCGTCGCCTTCGTCGTCGTCGACGAGCAGGATCGTCACATCGCGCGCCCGTTCGGCGTCGGCCGTCATCGTTTCCGTTCCTTCGCCGCGTTGGGAGTGAGGAGGGTGAAATAGAAGGTCGTGCCCTCGCCGACGGTCGATTCGAGGAGGATCGAGCCGCCCGAGAGTTCGATCTGCTTGCGTACGATGGCGAGACCCATGCCACTGCCTTCGACCTGGTCTCGTGGTCTCAGGGTCTGAAACATCTTGAAGATCCTGTCGTGGAACTGAGCCGGAATGCCGGGACCGTCATCCTTGACGGCAAAGGTGTGATGCGACCCGCGATCGACCACGGAGATCTCGATGCGACCAGCCGCCTTGTCATGGTGCTTGATGGCATTGCCGATCAGGTTCATCATGATCTGCTGCAAGGGCATGCGAAAGACCTCGATCGCGCCGAACGCGGGGTCCACGATCACCTCGAAGCCATCCGGCGGCGTCATCATGGCCAGCACGTCGTCCATGAGTTCGGCACCGGAAATGATCTCGCTGCCGGCGGCCTCGCGGCCAATGCGGCAGAATTCCAGGAGATCGTCGAGCAGTTTCTCGAGCCGTCTCACGCGGCCGCGCAGGAGCTGCATGCTCACCAGGTTTTCGCCGGTCAGGTGCGGCGCAAGATCCTCTTCGAGCCATTTCGAAGCATTGTCGATGACCCGCAGCGGCGCCTTGAGGTCGTGGGATGCCGCATAGGCAAAATCGTCGAGCTCCCTGTTCGCGGCCTCGAGCTCGGCGGTGCGTTGCGCGACCTCTTGCTCCAGCCTTTCATTGAATTGACGGCGTTCCTCCTCGGCCAGCTTCCGGTGCGTGATATCGACGATCGCGCCGAGCACCATGACGCCCTCGTCCGTGTCGATCGGCGTGAGACTGATCTCGATGGGAAACTCGCTGCCATCCTTGCGCCGGCCATAGACTTCGCGCCCCGGACCCATCGCGCGTTGCAACGACTCCCTGAGAACCGGACTGGCGAAATACCATTCGAGGTGGGCATGGTGCCGATCTCGTTCGGCGGCCGGCAACAGCAGATCGATCCGACGCCGGAGCAATTCGTCGCTGTCGTAGCCGAACAGCCGTTCAGTCTGCCGGTTCACCAGCGAAATCAGACCGGAGCGGTCGACCATGACCATGGCGGTCGGGGTGGACTCGACCACGAGACGGAATCGCTCCTCTGCGGCCTTGCGCGCCGATATGTCTCTGAGCGCGCCGACGATCCCGGTCGTCTCGCCCGAAGCCGGATCCTTGAGCGATCTCATCACCGCTTCGAGCCAGATCCGGCGGCCGTTCCGATCGTGGGCGCGGATGGAGATCGAACTCTGCTCGGCCTCGTCGGCCAGCAGCGAATTGAGGGTCGTCTGCAACTGCTCGACATCCTCGGGGTGGATCGGGCCGTACGGCTGTTGGCCCAGCAGCTCGCTTTCATCCACCCCCAAGATGTCCCGACATGCTGGCGAGACATAGCGGAGGCGAAGGTCACGATCGAGCTGGATGATCAGGTCCGAGCTGTTATCGGCCAGAATGCGATACCGGGCTTCGCTCTCCTTGATCATGCGCTGTGCTTCGCGCATCTCGGTGATGTCGGTGACGAGTACGAAAAAGCCGATCACGTCGCCGTTGGCGTCGCGATGCGGAATGTAGTTGGTCCAGGTGTCGCGGATGCTTCCATCCGCCTTGTTCAGCATCCGCTCGTAGTTCTGCGGCTGGCCCGACAGAGCGGCCTGGATATGAGGCTCGGCCTCGGCGAACAGGGTCGCGTCCAGCAGCGACGTGACGTGGCAACCGACGAGCTCTTCCAGCGATCGGCCGAACCATTCCGCATAGGCCGAGTTCGCGAAGCGGCATCGAAGGTCGCGGTCCCAATAGGCCATGACGCTCGGCACGGCATCGATGAGGGTCTTGAGCTCCGCCGTCCTGGCGGCGACCTCCTGCTCGAGGGAGACATTGCTCTTCCGGAACTGGTCTTCGACCCGCTTCTGCCGGCTGATGTCGCGCTCGATGATCGATGCGCCGATGATCGTGCCATCACGCCGCCGGATCGGGATGGCCCTGATCGACACGTCGATCGCGGTGCCGTCCTTGCGCAAACGCCGCGTTTCCAGATTGTCGATATGTCGACCCTGCCTCACCTGATCGAGGATGTAGTCGTCGTGGATCAGCTGCTCGGGCGGGATGTGGATACGGATGCTCCGGCCGATGACCTCGTTCGGCCGGAACTGGAAGAGACGCTCGGCCGCGACGTTCCATGACAAGATCGTACCCGAGAGGTCCTTGGCAACGATCGCGTCTTCCGATGAGTCGAGGAGGGCATCGGCGATTGCGGCCTTTTCTTCGAGCTCGTTCTTCGCTCTTTCCAGTTCGCGGTGGCTCTTGCAGAGGATTCCGTTGATCTGTGAGCAGAGCGAGGTGGGATCGAAGGGTTTCGCGATGACCCCTGCGACGCCGACGCGCCGAAGGTCGTCCAGCTCCTTTGCGCTCGTGGTGCCGGTGACATAGATAACGGGAATGCCTGCGGTCTGTGGTCGCTCCCGCAAACGCGCCAGCGTCGTGGGGCCGTCCATGCCTGGCATGTTGTGGTCGAGCAGGATGAGGTCAGGAGACCATTTTACGGTTGCGGCAAGTGCCTCCTCGCCGGAGGCGCAACTCCGCACATTGAAGTTCGAGTCGACTGCGATGGCCGTCCCGACGATCTCCCGGGCGTCGGCGTCGTCGTCGACATGCAATACGTCGACTGAGCGCAGCTGGAATTGCACATTCATGTCGATGTCGACCAACATCCAGTGATGAAAGTGAATACGCTGTCCATCGGACCAGATGCCGATGATAACTCTCAACTAATAGACGACGTGCATAAAAGGTGAGTTTCGCTGACGTGCGTAATGCTACCTAAAGCGGTAACTTAGACGATTGCATCACGAATATAAACAGCTAAGTGCGGGCTGATGCTGTTGCGGAGCCGTCGTTGTCGGCGCTATCCGGAGTTTTGCGGAGTTCTTTGTTCAGGCTGTGCAAAAACGATTGGCGAGAGAGAAGCGCTTCGATCGAGGTCTGGAGCGTGACGGTATCGGGTGCTTGGCCGACATCGAGTTTCGACTCCGAGTTGTGCAGGAAGTCGTTGATGTGAGAACCGTTGTCAGAATATCGACAGGCCGAATCAAATGCGTAGCAGATTAATGCAGCTCTTAGTTCGATCGCTGGTCTGGGGCGCGTTCGCCGGCTACCTCTTACATAGTCCGGCGCTGGGCAGGCGCCTGGACGGTTTCAACGTCGTAGCGACACCAGACCATCCGTTTGGCACCGCGACAGCGGAGCAGGCCTTGTCGATGGCGAAGAGGCTTGGCGCCAATTCTGTCGCCGTGATTCCGTTTCTCTGGCAGTCGACCCCGTCGGCACCGGACATCATCGCGGGAAGCGCCATGTCCGACGAGGCGCTGCGCGCGGCAATCCGGCAGGCGCGCCGGCTCGGTCTGACGGTGATCGTCAAGCCACATGTCTGGGTACCGGACAGCTGGGCCGGCGCCGTTGAGCCGGCATCGGAGCAGGATTGGAAAGCCTGGTTCGTGCGGTACCAGGCGCAGCTCGAGCGCATGGCTCGAATGGCAGCCGACGAAGGTGCCGATGTCCTCGCCATCGGCACCGAGCTCGCAAAGACCACGCGGCGTCCCGAATGGAGCGCCGTGATCAAGGCCGTGAGGTCGGCGTTTCCACGAACCTTGCTTTACGTCGCGCACAATGCGGACGAAGCCGAAGCGATCGGCTTCTGGCCGCTGCTGGATGTCATCGGCGTATCCCTGTATCCGCCCCTTGGCCCCGACGACGACCGTGGCGGCCGTATCGCTGCGATGGAAGCGGAGGCCAGGCGTCTCGACGCGTTGTCGGAGCGTTGGGGCAAGCCCGTGCTGGTGGCCGAGATCGGATTGCGTTCGGCCAAGGGCGCTGCCGCAAAACCCTGGGAAAGCGCCGAAGAGAGGGCCGCGCCCGTGGACATGCAGTTGCAGGCCGACGTGATCGCGGACTGGCTCGCGGTGCTTGGCCGCCCGGCGGTCGTGGGCGTCCTGGTCTGGCGCTGGTTCACCGATCCGGCCGCCGGCGGGACCGCCGACACCGACTTCACCGTGCAGGGTAAGCCGGCAGAAGCCGTGCTGTCCTGCGCATGGGCCGGCGTATGCCGCAAACCCTGAGTCAGAACCTGTACCAGGCTCCGACCACGAGGCCGTTCTCCTGCAGGGCATTCCGCCCCCAATAGGTGGAGTAGCCGCCGATCTGCAGCGACAGCGCCGGAGTCAACGCGTAGACGGCGCTGAGCTGGGCCTTGTGATAGGCGTAGCTGCCGAAGCCTGTGGTACCAGCGCCCTCGGACAGCACGTTGAACGACTGTGCGAGCAGCAGCCAGCGTTCGGTTGGGCGAATGCCGAAGGTGATGTCGGTCCGGAATTCGCTCGGCGGGCCGTTCAGGCGATAGCGTTGCGCGATCTGGAGATCGACGAAGGCGGGAAGCGTTCCAGCCTTGAAACTGTAGCCCGCGAGGCCGCGCAGCTCGATCTGCCGGTCGGTCTGGCCAATCGCGGCCAGGTTCGATGAGTCGGACGTGCCGGGCACGCGGAAGATCGCCTGGACGGAAAACACCCAGGAGGAGTCGGACCAGACACGGGCCCGGGCTCCGAGGTCGGTGTAGCCGAGGCCGCTGCGTTGCGCTCCGATGGGCGAGGCGATGTCGATGTGCTGCAGCGAGGGCTGGACGATGGCGGTGATCCAGTCCGTGAGGCCGTACTCGACCAGCAGCTGGGCTTCGTCCTTGCTGTAGCGCGGGATGCGACGCAGCGCGCTGCCGCTGTCGAAAATGCGGGTCGACTGCATCGCGGTGCCGGTGAACACCAGGGCGCCTGTTCCGGCATCGAGCGTCCAGGCGCCGGCCCACGCCTGGCCCGCGCAGCCCGCCGAGATCATGGCGATGAGGCACAGGATCTTCCAACGTCCGGCCAGCGCGCTGAGGGACGTCGCGGCATACGCTCGGGCCGTGCAAAGAGCTAGGCGCATTGCGGCACGACACGGTCGCCGCCGGTTGCGGCAATGTCCGACACTGCTGCGATGGCGCGGGTCAGCAGATGGATGCGGCCTGCGCCATTGACGCGCTCGGTCACGACGGCAACGCTTGCGGTCGCGTGATGCGCCGCGATCGCTTCCGGATTGGAGATCCTGAGACCTGCGATCGCGGCGCGCAACGTCTCGGCCAGCTTCATGGCTGACGCGCGCGACTGGTCGGGGAGGATGAGGACGATGAGTCCGTCGCGGTAGATGGCCGCGACCACGCCGACAGAGGCCGTGGCCGCGCGCACCGCGGCTGCGACCCTTGCCATGATGCCGGATTCCGCGGCCTTCCCGGTCTCCAGTTGCACGCAAAGCCGATCGACGGCGAGCGCGATGATGGAGGTCTCTGTACCAGGCGGAAAGTTCACATCCGCGAGTAGATACGCCTCGGCCATTTCGCCGACGAACAGACCCGTGCTGCGATCGATCCAGTTCGATGCGCGACGGTCGCCTGATCCCGACGCCAGTCGTGTCAACTCGGCCTCGCGGGCTTCGCGGCGGTCGAATTCCGCCTTCAGCTTGAGCGCCGATCGCACGCGGGCCAGCAGTTCGACCCTGTCCACCGGCTTGGTGATGTAGTCGGTCGCGCCGGCGATGAACGCATTGCCGAGGCTCGCGGTATCGCCGAGCGCCGTCACCATGATGATCGGCACGCTGGCGTAGCGCGGGTCGTTGCGGATCCGCGCGCAGGCCTCGATGCCGTCGACCTCGGGCATGACGATGTCGAGCAGCACGAGATCGACCGTCACCGGATCTGCCGACGATGCGCCGATCCCGAGCGCCCGGTAGGCATCGTGGGCCGACCCCGCCGTCACGACCTGTTCATAGCCCGCGGCCAGCAGCATCGCCTCGGTGATGTCCCGCCCGTCTTCGGAATCGTCGACAACGAGAATACGCATGGTGAACTCCCTCGAATGGTCCTCACATCAGAGCCGGCTGGCGGTTTGTCCGGGCATGACGTTCGTCCGCCCGAACAGTCGCCAGCCGGCCTTGTCGTAGATGAGCTCATAGCCCGCGGCTCCCCGCCGATAGAGCAGAGGGAAGGCCTTGTTCAGCCGGTCCTGCGCTCCGCTGCCGATGTCCGGATCGGGAACGGCCACGAACGGAGCGTCGATCCGCGAGAACAGAATCCCGAGCGTGAATGTCTCGTCGGATGGCGACAGCAATCCGCGCGCGCTGCCTCGCCCGATGACGATCGCGGGAGCGTTCAGCGTGTCGACGAGAATTCCAT
This sequence comes from Bradyrhizobium sp. HKCCYLR20261, assembly GCF_051168435.1. NCBI lineage: Bacteria > Pseudomonadati > Pseudomonadota > Alphaproteobacteria > Hyphomicrobiales > Nitrobacteraceae > Bradyrhizobium > Bradyrhizobium sp. HKCCYLR20261. Next base: position 146,398 of record NZ_JBNPUZ010000010.1, on the reverse strand, counting down.
CGCGTCCGACGCTGGCCTGGCCGAGATCGATCGCCGCGCTCCGCTCCGCGTCGACGTGACGACCCTCCAGGGCGATGGCGACATTGACGGCTCCGCTGGGATCCGCGATCGCCAGGCCAGCGACGCCGCCGACCCAACCGAGCGCGAGCAATGCCATCACGATCTCCAACCGCTTGCGCACCGGCGGCATGTGGATGATGACGATCGCCGCCAGGACCGGCGGCATCACCGCAAGCGCCGCGGGATCACCGAACAGGCCGGTCGTGACCGCGAGAACGGCTGCCGCGACGGCTGTCGCGATGAACATCAGCATGGGCGCCAGCAGAGGCCGCTGGCGCCATATCGACACGATCGCGAAGCCCGCGATGGGCGCGCCGATCAGGATCGCCGCCATGGTCGCAAGGCCGGCGTCGACCGAGAGGGAGCCGGACACTCCGCGGCCGAACAGGGTGAAGAATCCCGCCGCCCAGGTGGCGACCCCTTCGGCGGGCGCCACCAGGAAGGTCCAGCCGCTGCCGGGGAATATCCAGGACATGTAGGAGAAGGCCGCGACGCAGAACGCCGTCGGAAACAGCAAGGCGAGCACCAGGTTCAACGCCGTCCTGGAGAGCTGCTCGGGCTGGATCGCGAGAACCAGAAACGGCACGGCGGCGCAAGTGATTGCGGCGCCCATCGGATGCGAGAAGGTCAATCCGAGCAGCGACAGCGCGACAGCCATCACCTCGGGCGCGCCGGTGCGGGCGCGCAGTCTGAACAAGGCGCAGCCGAGCAGGAACAGAAAGACCGTGAAGATCATCTCGGACGGCCCGGCCATCGCGGCACGCAGGATCGCGGGATGCATCACGATCAGAACGACGATCAACGGCGCGAGGGTGGCGGCGATGCCGATGCGATGGAAAGAGGTCAGCAAGCTGCCGGCGAGCAGCGCGAGGACGACGCCGGTCAGGAGAACGGGGGTGGGCGTCCCGGCAGGAGTGACGACTTGCAGCAGCGTCGTGGCGAGGAAGGGAATGGTGGGATAGGCCGCCAGAATGCGCCCGATCGGCATCTGCCCTTCGCCCGCGGTCATCGCGCTTGCCCACAACGTCACGGCATCGTTGGGAACGAGGCCGGCCGTTACGGCGCTGAGCGAGACGACGAAGACGGCCACGCAGGCGACGGCCATCAACGTCCCGAGCGGCAACAGGCGGCTCATGCGGCGGCCTCCTGCGCCTGCGCCAGTTCGCGCGCGACATGCTTGGACACGCCGTGATGCGTCTTCTCCCAATAGAACGGATTGCGCAGCAACTGCCACAGACCGCGATAGGTCGCGATCGAGAGCATGACCCAGTAGCCGAACGCCGTGAGGCTATAGGGAATGAGATTGAGCCAGCCGCGCCGGATCGGCGCCAGCATGTTGAGGAACATCAACGCGCCATTGCCGGCGAGAAGGTTGAACAGGGCCAGGAACAGCAGCGGTTCCGGAAACACCGCCTCGAGCCCGCTGATCGCGGCGATCATCCAGGCGAGATAGAGCAGCCAGAACACCGGGTTGAGCAGGCCGGACAGCACCGTGCCGCCGATGAAGAAGACGAAGCCGAGAAAACCCAGCGGTCCGATCATGCGCATGAAGCGGAGCGGGCGCCTGGTGTGAACCAGAAGGGTCTGCATGTAGCCCTTCATCCAGCGCGAGCGCTGCCTGATCCAGTTGCCGGCGTGGCAGCTTGCCTCCTCGAACGTGGTGGAATCCACGATGCCGACGCGATAGCCATGCTGGGTCAGGCGCACGCCGAGATCGGCGTCCTCGGTGACGTTGAACGGATCCCAGCCGTGCAACTCGCGCAGCACGTCGATCTTGAAATGATTGGACGTGCCCCCCAAGGGGATCGGAATGCGGAGGTGGTCCAGCCCGGGCAGCATCTGGTCGAACCACAGGCCATAGTCCAGCGTGAACATGCGCGTGAGCCAGTTTTCGCTCGCGTTGAAATAGCTCAGGCTGCATTGCAGGCAGGCCGTATTGGCCGAGGACTTCCGGAACGTCGCGACCACCTTGCGAAGCTGGTCCGGCTCCGGCCGGTCCTCGGCATCGTAGATCACGAGGAATTCGCCGCGCGCGAACTGCAGCGCGAAATTGCAGGCCTTGGGCTTGGTTTGCGGCAGCGATGGCGGGACCCGGATTATCTCGAACATGCCTTCGAGACCGAGCTTGCTGGCGACCTCGATCGTCTCGTGGTCGCTGGCCTCCAGCACCAGCTTGATGTCGAGCTTTCCCAGGGGGTAGTCGAGGTCGCGCAGCGCCTGAGCCAGCATCGGCAGCATGGCCGGCTCCTTGTACATCGGCACCAGCACCGTGAAGACCGGCAGTTCGTCGTCCGTGAGCGCGCGCGCTTCGATCGCGATGGTCTCGTCGGCCATGCGCACGCCGCCAAACAGCACGAGCAGGCCCTTGAAGGCGAAATTGCCGAGATAGAAGACGCTCATGGCGACGTTGAGGGCGATCAGCGTCGTGAGGGGCGATAGCGCCAGGCCGAGCAGGATCAGGCTGAGCAGCGCGTAGCCGAAGGCGATTTGTTGCGGGGTGAAGACCCGCTGCGCCGAGAGCTCGGGATTGAGGTCGGCGAGTTCGTAGACGGCGCGCGCCGACAATGCGTCGTCGAACGCGGCCTGCACCGCCCAGACGATGTCGAACTTGGTCGCGACGACGAAGCCGATGTTCGCTCCCCAACGTTTTCTCGCAAACAGCAGCGTCTCGGGCCCGGGCTCGGCGGTCGCAATCATCAACCGTCCGTCGCTCTGCTTCCACGGCATGATCAGCATGCGGGCGTAGATATCCGCCTCCCCCTCGCGAAGGAGTGCGAGGTCCGGTGGATCGCGGATCAGGTCGACGAACGGCAATTCGTAATGGTAGGCGACGGCCTGATAGTAGATCGCCGGCTCCGCCCAGTTGCGCGACAGGATGGCGTTGCCGAGGCTGACGTGCCAGGCCTCGGCGAGGGCGATGGCCTCGTCGAGCTGGCCGAGCGAGAGGACGCGGCGGGCGACGAGGATGTCGCCGAGGGCGCGATCGGAAGCTGACAAGGGCTGCATGGCAGAACCTATTCGCCGGCACGGCGAGATACACGGCGGCGGTACATGCGCTGGGCCAGCATCAGCAGCGCGACGGTCGCGATCACCCAGGTGACGCCAACGATCCAGGGCCAGCCGCGATCGAGGTTGGCTGTCCACGACTGCTGGTCGGCATAGGTGACGCGCAGAAGGGTGTCGCGATAGCTGGAGAGCGCGAGGGCGACGCCGCTCCGGTCGAGAATTGCGACGTCGCCGCGGTCGAGATTGATGGCGGGCGCCGCGGACAATGATCCGTCGCCGCTCAGCGAACGAATCCATAGTCCGGGAAAGCCATTCGCAGTCACGATTTGCGCGACGGCACCGGTGGTCATCCCGCCGAGGTCGAGCAGAACGCGGTCGTTGCGATCGGTGATGGCGACGCGGCCGCGATCGAACCGCACGCGCTGATCGGCTCCGGCGGGAGGCGAGCTGCTGACCGAAATGAAGGGCGCCGACGGTGACGCCGCGGCCTTGGCGTCGACATAGGTCACCTCGATCGGCGTCGTCCTGTTCGACAACCCGCTCACCACGCCGGATAACGACGCCAGCACCGAGAGTGGGCGGTCAGCCGTCGATGCCGGCAGGTGAATCTGGATGCCGTCGCCCCACAAGCTCACCAGGTCGGAGAAGTCGCGTGCTGCCGGGCCGATCGGCGACAGAATCACCTGGCTCGAGCCGAGGAGCTCGGCAGGGTAGCCCTGCGGCTCGAACCGGCAGTCGCCCTGCGAACTGCGACGCTGCACCACCGTTCTGATATTCGCGATCGTGCCGACGAGTCCGTCCGGAAGGGCAAAATCGAGCCGCGTCGGTCCGCCGATCGCGGCGACCGTGCTGGCGAGCAGGTGCTCGTTGACGAAGGCGCTGACCACGGCCTTTTCGCCGGCACCGTCGGGAGCGACCATGACATCGAGGACGAGGCGCGAGGGGCGGGTGCCCGCCGGCAGCGACTGGCTCGCGATCGTCATGGGAAGCTCGGCGCGGCCGAACACATCGACGCGCGGCGCAGTCAAACCGAGGTCGTTGAAGCTGATTCGATCGGTCGGCTTTCTGGCGACCGAGATCGTTCCGATCGACGCCGTCGGCGTATCACGGAGCGCCAGGAGCGAGGGATCGCCGAGCAGTCTTCCGATCTGAGACGAGCCGGAATCCGAGGCGAGAAGAACCGGAACGCCGCCGATCCGACCTGCCGCAAGCGTGTTGGTGGCCCGCGCGCCGCGCGCGTAGTTGACCAATGTTGCCGCCGGCCCATCGAGCCGGTCCGCGATCTCATCGAACGATCCGACGACGATCAGGCCACGCGTCCAGCGTCCCCTGTTGTCCTGGTCGACCAGGTCCGGCATGGCGTTCCTGCCGTGATGAAAACTGACGGTCCGGCCGCCGGCCTTCAGGGATCGGGCAATCGTCAGCGCGGTCGCGATATCGGCAGCAGGCGGCGATGCGCTGGACAGCAGGATGCCGACGTCCCGGGGCATCAGCGCCGCGGTCACCGCAATGTTCGGTGTGCCCGAAAGTCCCAGGGTAAAGTCGACCATGGTTTCGGGGCGGATGGTGACGCTGTCCCCGACATAGCGGACATCGATGCAGCGATCCTGCGTCGCTGCGCCGGAATACACGAACGATAGCTTGAGAAAGCCTTCGCGTGCCGACGCATTCGCAAGCGAGATGCGGGCGGTGCGCCCCGTACCCTTCCCATCCAAGGTCAGCGCGGCGATCGAACGATCGTTCGCCAGGATCTCCAGGCTGCGGCGCGCCTCGTGGGCGCTCACGTCGTCATAGGCGAGAACGAGTTCGGCCAGATTGAGTTCGACGCCCTGCGGAACGCGAATATAGAGTTCGCGCCGGCCGCCGAGATTCGACAAGCGAAACCCTTCGGGAAATCCGGCATCGGCGATGGGAATACCGACTCGCAGCGATTTGGGTGTCGTCTCGACGATCGTCGCCGGGAGCGCGGCCATGAGCGGCGACGGCTGGAAGGCGGCTGGCCGCGCCGGCTCCGCCGGAGCGGCTGGCGGCCTGCGTTGCTGGGCATGGACTGACGACGCCTGGATTGCGAGAGCCGCAGCCAGGACAAAACGCACGACATACGACACGATATTCCCCCGTCACTGTAGTATCAGGTCCCCCGGCTCGCATCCGTGCCGCATTGCGCGGCTTCAGCGGCAAGTCGCAGCCGTTCGAAATGAGTAGTCAAGGCATTGAGTTCTTCGGTCTCCAATCCTCGCCGCGAGCGATAAGGCCCGAGCAGAACGCTGTCGCATGCTCGCGCCGCCTGACCGATCGCCCCAAATCCGATCGTCGAGGCGATCCCGCAGATGTCGTGGATCCAGCAATAGGTCTTCGCGACCAGCTCCGCCGAGGTGGCCTGATCTCCTGTCATTCGCGGCAGGTCGATGGCGGCCTGCTCCAACCGTTCGGTCAGTCTTGTCGAAAAGCGCCCGCGCACGACGGCGAGGCGTGCCTCGAGTTGTTTGTCCATCGCCGCGCATCGGGACGTCTCGTCCAGCATCCGACGTTCCTTACGGTTCGACCGTTGCGGTTGCCGCGGAGAGATGAGGTAACACGACGGACGCACGCCGAAGCCAAGATGCTGCGAGCGCGGCCATCACTGGCATTCTTCCGATGGCATGGTGACATGGTGGTGCATGAATGACCGCTCCGCATCCCGGATGACTCGTCAGCGCGGCGTTCCCGCGCGTCGATAAAGGCTGAGCGACTTTCGTTACTTTCGGACGCACACTTTTTCGCGTAGAAATACGCTCGCTGACGACGCGGATGCTTCGTTGCGTCGAAACCGCGCTTGCGGGCGGCACATTCGCCGGGAGCTCCACGGCGACGATGCCGGCGCGATAGCGGCGCATCGGCGGTCCCACACCGGTCGGAAATCGCGTAGTTCTACCTGCGATCGTCTTATCCTGACATTTAGGCTGCCTTGATCGGATCGCGGTGGCCGAACGCCGGATGCCGTCGGTGAGGTATTGCGCGGGTCGGCTGGAGCTACGGTGCAATCCCTCGTCAAGAATGGGATCTCGGACCGAAGTGGGAGCGCAAGCGATGGATGCACGACAGGTGAGCAGGGCGATCTCGACAATTTTAATTGTCGACGATGATCCCCTGGTCCTCAAGGCGACCGCCGACTGGTGTACGTGGATGGGCTTCTTCGTCCTGACAGCGACGACCGGATTGCAGGCTCTGATCAGGGCGGCCGAACACCGGCCTGACGTTCTCCTGATCGACGTGCACCTGCCGGAGATCGATGGATTGAGCGTCCTGGGCTATCTGTCGGACGCAGCCAAGAAAGCGCCTCATGTCATCGTGATGACCGGGAGGGCGGATGACAAGACCGTCGAGCTATGCGACGGGCTTGCCGCGACGTTCATACCCAAAGGCCGTCTGTTCTGGAAAGAGCTCGCGGCAAGCCTCGCCGAGATCTATCCCGAGCGAAATGCCGAGATCGCACAAGCGGCCGGACAATTTTCTGCGGCAGACGTCAGGCGACGTCCACGCGTGCTGCTCATCGATGACGATGTCAGCGTGAAGAAGATGCTCGAGCACCAGTTCGAAAGGCTGGGAGCCGATCTTCTGTATGCGAGCGATGCCACCCGAGGATTCTGGAAAGCGCGGCGTGAGCATCCGAGTGTCATCGTCGCTGATTTCTCCATGCCGTACGGCGATGCCAACTATCTTCTCGCGAAGCTGCGGAGTGCGTCAGAGACCCGCGACATTCCGGTCATCGTCCAGTCGGGACGGCATCTCAGCAGGCCGATCAAGCGCAAGCTTCAGGAGGATATCGACGGTCATCCTGGCGCGGCCCGGGTCCTGCATAAATCGACTGACGGCGCCGAGCTGCTGGACGTGTTGCGAAGGTATTGCGGTTTCGCCGCAATGCCAGAAGGGGCGCTGTCTGCCTGCTGATGGCAGCAATTCCCGCGTCGCAGGGATGGTCCTCCGTCGACCTTCGCGGCACGCAGGGGCATCGCATCTGACCTCCAGCTGCGCCCGGCTGTTTCCATCTCCGTCGTCCAGGGCCCTCGAAATGCGATGGATGGCTGAGCCTTTGCCGCGCTGGAGCGGCTGAGGCCGCACGGGCGCGACAAGCCCTGGCACGGAGTGAACTGTTGGCCGAGGGCAATCCGCGCTTGACGCATGTCGTCACATGCGATCGCACCTCGACACGCGCTTCGGTGTGCCCCGCGTTCCATCGTCCCGATGAACAGCGCAGGCGCCGGGAGCGGCGCCAGTGGCGCTCATGATCCGCTTCCCATTGGCGAGAATGAGCGAGGCGCCACCGCCCGCGCGCGGAGAGAGGCCAGCAAAGGCCGGCGCGTCTCAGCGTGTCGAAGCCCGTCGTGGCGGACGCGAGGACGTGTGATCAGGCGCGTCCTCACCGGGGGCGGATCTGCTATCCACCGCGCTGATACATCATCCGCAATTCCGACGCTGCCGCCGATTGCAGATGAGCGAGCGCCTCCTTCAGGTTCGAGATCTCGCGACTGGTCGGCTTGCGCTTCTCCGCCATCGCGCGCAGCAGCGCCGTCTCGGCGGTGCGCGCCGCCTGCCCGGTGGCGGCGAAGCCGACCGTCGGACCGATGCCGCAGATGCCGTGCAGATGACGATACGACTCCGAAACGAGCGCGCCACTGGCGTCGTCTCCGCGCGACATGCGGTCTGCGAAGACGAGAGTAGCCGTGATCTTGCTTTCGAGTGCGGTTGCGAAGCGGTGCCTCACCTTGGCAAGGCGGGCCTCGAATTGGTCGCCGGTCATGCAGTCCTCCTGCTGCTACATTCCAGCAGCGTCCCGCTGAAGAATTAATTTCAAGTCATCGCACACGGATCAATGCGTTCGATCGCGAAGATGGTCGATCCGGCGAGCCCGGCGTCGACGGTTCGCCGGAGCAAACCGCAGGCGGAGCCGCCCCGGGGCAGGGGCGGCCGATGGTTCAGGTAGTTTTACGTGCAGCGAAATTAACGCACCGTCAGACATGGCTGAATAGCTTTGCCGAGGCGTAGCGCCGCTGGTTGCATCGATCGCGGCGTTGCGAGGCTGTGATCTTGTCGCCGCTGGGGTTCTGCCATGTACGCGTCAGGGCAAGTCGCCCATATCCAGGTCGAACCAGCCGTCACGGCTGCCCCGCTCTTGCGGGTTCTCGTCATCGACGACGACGAGAGCGTCGGAGCGGCGATCAAGGTGTTCCTGGCGCGTCGCAGATGTCGGACCGAGCTGGCGTCGGGCGCCTATGCGGGTATTCAAGCGCTCGCGCATTCGAGTTTCGACGTGGTTCTGGTCGATCTCTTCATGACCGGAATGAGCGGACTCGACGCGATTGCCTATATCCGGCAACGATCAGCGGTGCCCATTGTCGCCATGTCCGGCTTCAGGCTGCGTAGCTCGCTCGAGCCGGTCGACTATCTTAGGACGGCTCTGCAACGCGGCGCGTCGCGCTATCTTCGCAAGCCGTTCTCTTCCCACGAGCTGATCGAGGCCATCGACCTGAGCTTGCCGCTCCACGCGCATTCTGGAGTTCTGCTGCGATGAGCCGGTTCAGCGGCGAGATGACCGACGCGGCTCGTTCCGAGGCGAAATTGCCGCGTGACGATCGTGCCATTGCCGCGAACGAGGTGGGCGCGGCGATCGCTCACCAATTGAATGGACCATTGACTGCGCTGCTGCTCTACCTCGAAGACCTTTGTCAGAGCGGCAGCCGCTTTCCTGAGATCGAACATGATGGCGTGTCGCTGAGGGAAGTCGCTGAGAACGCGCTGCGCGAGGCCGAGGCCGTCTGCAGACTGGTGCAACGGCTTGGCGATACGTTCGAGGCGCCACTCAGGCAGCAGACCGCGTTTGCGCAAAGTCGTGACGTCATCAGGTGGTGGTCGCGGGTCGGCAACGCCCACGATGAGGCCAGACCGAGTCCGCAAAACGCAGTCTGGTTGCGTTCGCTGACCACGCGCGAGCAGGAGGTTCTCGGTCTGGTTCGGGACGGATATTCGAACAAGGAAGGTGCGGTGCGGCTGCAGATCAGCCCGCGAACCTATGAAGGTCACCGGGCGGCCCTGATGCGGAAATCCGGAGCGAAGAACCTCGCAGACCTGCTTCGCTTGGCGGCTCAAGATCAGTATGCGGCCGACGGTCAGCAATCGGCGAAGGCCGGGCGGCGTCGAGCGGTCCCGCCGGAGCGTTGCGGGAAGGTCAGATGCGGGAGTTGAACGGCGAGATCGAGATCGATCGTTCCGTCACCGAGCTGGCCGCTCGTCCAATCCAGGCTGACCGAAGCAGGCAGGCGCGATCCGGCACGTGCCATCGATCGATCAACGCGAGGCGGGGACAACATTGATCTCGGCATTCGGCAGGCACAGTGTTTCGCGGCGTGCGCGTCAGTCGATCCAGTCAAGGCTGTTCCGCATCATCCTCATGCTGTCGGTTCCTGCCTTCGTCGGGCTGGCTGCGCTGGCATGGGGGCTGTACCAGCACGAACGCGAGCAGGCGTCCCAGGGCGCGTTGGCGACAGTCCGCGCTCTCGTCGCAGCACTCGACAGGGATCTGGCGGGAACGTCCTCCGCGGCGCAGGTCCTGGCAGAGTCGGCGGCTCTCGCGACGGACGACCTGGCGACCTTCTACAACGAGGCGAAGGCAAGCCTTCCCTACCTGCACGGTTCTGCGGTCGTGGTGGCGGATGCGGCCGGCCAGCAGGTCGTCAACACGGGGCTGCCCTATGGCGCGCCGCTGCCCATGCGCGCAGATCTGGTGAACCACAGGAAGGTGTTTGAAACGGGCAAGCCGTCGGTCTCCGACATCTTCATCGGCGCCGTTTCGAAAAAGCCGGCTCTCTCCATCGATGTCCCGGTGTTTCGAGAGGGCAAGGTGAAATACACGCTCGGTGTGGGCCTGGGCATCGAGAGGCTGAACGGCCTGTTCGAGAACCAGAAACTGCCGGACGGTTGGATCACGACCGTCACCGACTCGGCCGGCATCATCGTTGCGCGGACCCACGATCCCGAACTGATCGGCAGGTCGGCCCCCGTGAGGCTGGCCGACATCAAATCGTCGCAGCCGAGCGTCGTCGACACGACCCGGGCGGACGGGACGCCGATCTTGGTGGGCTTCGGCCGATCCGAGCGATCGAACTGGACGGTCGCGCTCGGGATCCCGCTTGCCGATCTGTATCGTCAACCGAACTCCATTCTCCTGTACGGCATCACCGGCATCTTCTGCGTCCTCCTCGTCGGGCTGATTGCGGTGATGTATGAGGCGAAGCGGATCGCGCGCGGCGTGCGAGGCCTTTTGCCGGCGGCGCTGGCCTCGGCACCGGACGACGCCACCGCCGTTGCGCGATCTCACATCCAGGAAATCGACGATGTTGCCCTGGCGATCGAGCGGGCACGCCGATTGCTGCATCAGCGCACGCTTGAACGCGACAACGCTGAAATGGCTATGGCGGCAAGAAATCTCGCGGATGAGATGTTCCGCCTCGCGGTCGAGGCCTGTCCGAACGGGATGTTGATGATCGATGCCGAGGGCCGGATCTCGATGGTCAACAGCGAGATCGAACGGCAGTTCGGATACACCAGGCAGGAACTGATCGGTCAACCCGTGAATATGCTGGTGCCCGAGCGTTCTCGCGTGAGCAGCGGCGCGCTCCAGCACCCTTTCGCGCTGCGGCCCGAAACCCGTCAGATGGAATCCGACAGTGAACTCGCCGGACGGAGAAAGAATGGGACAGAGTTTCCCATCGAGGTCGGCCTCAATCCGATCCGGGCCGGAGAGGAGCTCATGATCCTCAGCGTCGTCGTCGACGTCAGCGAGCGCAGGCGTGCCGAACGTCTGAAGGACGAGTTCGTCGCGACCGTGAGCCATGAACTGCGGACGCCGCTGACATCGATCACCGGTTCGTTGGGCCTGCTCGTCGGATGCTGGAGCAAGAAGATCCCGGAGCCGGCGACGCGGTTGCTGAGCATCGCGCACGCCAACAGCGAGCGCCTGGTCCGTCTCGTCAACGACATTCTCGACATGGAAAGGATCGAGGCGGGTCATACCCCATTCCATCTCAGGCGGGTCGAAGTCAGGTCGCTGGTCAAGCGTGTCGTCGAGGAGAGCCGCGGCCATGCGGACAATGTCGGCGTTCGCGTCGAACTCGGTGCGGGCGTTGCGGACGTCTATGCCAATGCCGATCCGGAGAGATTGGCGCAAGCGGTCGCGAACCTGCTCTCGAATGCCATCAAGTTCTCCTCGGCGGGCGGAAGCGTGCAGGTCACGGTGGAGGACAACGGGGACAGTCTGCGGATTGCCGTGCGCGATCACGGGCCGGGCATATCGGAGGATTTCGAGCCGCATCTGTTCGAGAGGTTCGCCCAGGCGGATGCGACAGATACCCGTCAGAAAGGCGGGACCGGTCTCGGCCTCAGTATCGTGAAGCAGATCGTGGCGCGCCTCGGAGGCAAGGCAGGTTTCGAAAATGCCGATGGCGGCGGCGCATTGTTCTACGTCGAGCTGCCGATGTGGGACGATACCGTCGGAGGTGCGATCGAGATCGCCACCACCGGCATTCCATCACGGATTCTGCTGTGCGAGACCGATCCGGTCGTGAAGCAGGCGGTGCGGATGAAATTGGCGCCGGCCGGTCTCACGGTGGATTTCGCGCATTCGGTCCAGGCCGCGCTGCTGCGCGCCAGCGCCAACCGCTACGCAGCGGTCGTCATCGGTCTTGCGCTCGACGAGATCGAATGCCGCGACCTGGCGGCGCAGATTCGCCAGATTCCCCATCATGGCAACACGGCGATCGTCATCGCCTGCGATGCCACCTCGAGCGATCACTCCGATGCCCGATTGCGGGAGACGGGCGACCTGCAATGGATCAGGCGTCCGATCGACGTCGAGCAACTCCTGTCGCACCTGTCTGCCACGGCGCCGTCGTTCCGACCGAGGCCTCGCATTCTTCATGTCGACGACGATCCGGAGACGCTCGCCGCGGTCGCGCATGAGTTGGAGGTGATGGCCGACATGGTATCGGTCGGCAGCCCGGAGGCCGCGCGGAGCGTATTGGCGACGGAACACATCGACCTTGCGATCGTGGATGTCCGGCTCGGCGCTGAACCCGGGCTGGACCTGTTGCCACATCTGCGCGACGCCGCAGGCAAGATCATCCCCGTGATCATCTTCTCCAACTCAGATCAGAATTGGCCGGATGACGATCAGCTGCAACTGGCATTGTCCAGGAAGACGTCCCCGCTCCAGCGTCTGGGCTCCATCGTGCGCGATCGTCTGGGGCTGTCCCCGCCATTGACCGTAAGGGAGGTCGCATGACCGAAATTCGCATTCTGCATGTCGACGATGAGCCGGATATCCGCGAAGTCGTCGAGCTGTCACTCGGTCTGGATCCCGATTTCACGGTCCGGAGTTGCGGCTCAGGCCGCGAGGCGGTGGCCATGGCGGCCGAGCTGGCGCCGGACATCATCCTGCTCGATGTCATGATGCCGGTGCTGGATGGGCCGGCGACGCTGGCTCAATTGCGTCAGAGCGCCGCGACCGCCGACGTCCCCGTGGTCTTCATGACGGCCCGGACCCAGGCACGGGAAACGGATCGCCTACGGTCGCTCGGGGCCGTGGGCGTGATCCAGAAGCCGTTCGATCCCATGACGCTCGCCGCATCGCTCCGGACCTATGTCCGGCCGTCACGCGATCCGCTGGAGCATTTGCGGGCGGAGTTCGGGCGCAGGGTCGAGCGTGACGCCGAAACTCTTTCGGAGCACCGCAGGATGCTGGAGGCGGTGGAGCGATCATCAGATGTTCTGAATCAAATCAGAGTGATCGCCCATGCGCTGTCCGGCGCGAGCGGCATCTACGGCTTTGCAGAGCTGAGCGACGCGGCTGCGAATGTGGAGGATGCGGTCTTGGCCGAGATCCGCGGCGACGGGCCCCGTGCGGACACGGATCGTCTGCTGCAGGCGCTGCTGGTGGAGATGCAGCGGTGCGGACGGCCGGCACCTGTCGCCGCGCGGTCTTTGCAGCGGGCCTAGCGTTGATGGCCCGGTTGATCCGCGTAGTCATACCTGGGTGGCCGCTAAGGGGGCATTAGGTTCAACATTGTCATCTCGATCCCGGAAGCCGGACGAGCGTTTGACCAGGATCCGGCAATGATGACAGGAGCGAAGACATGCGGCAGGCAGCGCAGCCGATCGAAGCTTTCAGGGTACGGCGATCAGTCGACGGTTTCGATGCGGCGAGCTCATTGGGCCAGGCGCCCAGCCTGCTGATTGCGGATGATGACGCCGCGGTGGTCGGGCTCCTCTCACATCACTTCGCGCGCCTGGGCTTCGAGGTGGACACGGCGTCTGACGGCCTTCAGGCCTTTCTGAAGGCGACGCGGGGCAAGCCGAGCGTCCTGGTGATCGATGTCAACATGCCGGAGCTGGACGGCCTGTCGGTCTGCGGGCATCTTCTCGATGCCGACCGCGCGCCGGCCAACGTGATCATCATCACGGGCAGCAACAACCAGCATACGCTGCAGAGATGCGAGCGCGTGGGCACCCGCCACGTCAGGAAAGGCCCCGATTTCTGGAAGGACCTCGACGCCGCATTGCTCGACATGGACCCTCGGATAGCCCGTCGAATGCGGCGCACGACCTGCTAACAGCCAAGGTCGCAGGATCGCCGAAAGTGTCGAGGCGTTCTACGCAAGACGTCGAGGCGCTCTACGCCGTGACGACGATCGAGGAATTGCGACCACCGCTTCGGATGTATCGTGTCCTGACCATCACGGCCCAGAGCCTGCGCCCAGGCGTGGCGCCTCGCACGGGACGAACACCTCTCGCCGTCCTGAGCGCCGCCGGCGGACGACATCGATGTTGTCGTGTCACGCAATCATCCGGCCCGGGTCGCCATGCTTGCCGGCAAGCCGTTCAAATCGCTGGTGGGCCCGGCAGGACTCGAACCTGCAACCAGACCGTTATGAGCGGGAGGAGACTGGACGGGCTTGTTGATTTTGCAGAATTTTCGTTCGGTTCCGATCGCGTTCGTTGTGTTTCGATGCGATCGTTTCTGGTGCGAAACTGGTGCGGGCTCAAAAGCCGGAAGCAAAACCTCCGTTTCCGTATCGGGGCAGCTAGCCGGGTTTCGGAATTCGATCCACGAGTTCACGAACTGTTTCGAGGCACGTTTCCTGCTCCTGCTCCCATCCAGGTTGGATGTCGAGCTCTGCGAGGTCGGCTTTCAGGTAGTCGACACGGATACTATTGAGGCGGCGAAGAAGGTCGTCCTTTTTCGAAGCAACTGCACTCAAACTTGCTGTGAGGGAGTCGCCGTCGATCTTCTTGACGACCGTTATGTCGAAGATGTCGCGAGGCTTCAGCATGGTCGCCCGATGGTACATCTTCTTGAGCGCGATCTCCGCTGGCGGCTCGACCATGATCGTTGGCTTCCAATCTGTTCGAATCGACGTCAGGTCGATTTCTTTCTCAACCGGGTCAATGTTCGAGAGAGCGCCGCTGACGATGAAGTCGATCTCGCCCTCTGGATATCTGATTTTGAGATAGTGGGCGGCCTTGTCCCAGTCCGTGCAGTTCCACACATCCGCGGTGTCAGGTGATAGCAAGCCAAGATACTGCGGGTCGTCGATGAACGCATCGATATCCCGGCTCAGCCGATGGTCGGCATAAAGCATAAGGGCTGTTCCGCCGCCCAACACCCAATCCGGGGCCGGCTGGCCCTGCTGCTCGAGGTCCAGGAGCCCGTCGAGTGTTCGACCAAGGAGCCTACGCCAATCGCTCAAGCGCGCTCTCCAAAGCGGGGTTGCTTTCGCCTGTTGCCGATTTCATCGATCGATAGGATGCAGCCAGGTTCTGCATGGGAATAGCGTGAAGCCGAGCAAATTCCAGCACGAGTTCAGGTCGTACTTCCGTAAAGAACGTCGCAACATGTACGATCCAGTTTTGCAAGTCTCTCGAAGTGAGGCGATCAACAAGATCGGCTGCTTCCATGGTTCGACGGTACGGAGCGTTGATCGTGCCGAGAACAAGTTGATCGATGCTCTGACGCTTTGTCGCCCGATGGGAAGAGCGCGGGGAAGCATCCGATAACGTCGTGCGACGCGTCGGCTTGTTTTTTGCGGGATTAGCCGCGACAATCTTCGTGGAACTGCCTCTACGCTTCTCCAGACCCGCGGCGTCTTCGGCAAGCGCTTCCATCGCTGTTCGCTGGGCATCGATCTGCGACTTCAGCACCAACACGTCCCTTAGCTTGGTGCGGCGGTGCTTGCCGACATACCGGAACGGCAGGTCACCTATGTCCATGCGATGGACGACCAGTGGCCGGGAAATTCCCAGAATGTCCGCCGCATCGTTCGGACTGAGCTCCTGATCCTCAGCGAGGACAGCGACGCGCTGTCCCTGGAGCAGATGGCCGAGCGCCGTCTCCAGCAGCGACGCTGCATTCGGTGGCAGCCTGATGACTTGATCCTCGCCCGACCGGCGACGGACCCGGACTTCGACCTGATCGCCCTTGCCAAGCTTCTTAAAGGTCTTGGCCGCCTTGCGGTCCCGGTCGGAGAGCTCGACGAATTTCAGCACATGGGTGGTCATGGTCGGATCCTTGCCGGGTGAACCTATCCCGGATCTCATTTAACTGCAACATCTGAAATATTCGAAAGAAGGCACGATCTGGGGACTATTCGTTCGTCCTCGGCTGTAGAATGGTTGGTCAAGAAGCACGGATACGTCTCTGGATGGGTTCAATCGGGTGATTCATACAAGGATCAGATCATGGCCTCTCAGCTCAAAGCGCCAACTGAGCTGCAATGGGACGACCGCCTTTCGGCAAATGAGAGAGAAGCGGTCGAGGAGTGGAACGCCTGCATCGCGCGGCTGAACGAGGCCCGGGCTGTTGAGATCAATATCGCTGGGCCATTCCTGAGATCGAGAATCGCTTGGAAACTTGCCACTTATCAGCACGCGCTGCTTCATCGTGTCGTTGCTCTTGCCGACGGTGTCGCCGTCAACTGGAACGGCCGGTCCGTACTTGGTGCTATGCTCTGCGCCCGTGCGCTTATGGAGACAATTGCCGTATTCTCCTTTGTAGAGCGGAGCGCCGCCGCGCTCTACGAGCGAGAAGATTTGGGCGGCCTTGATGCTATCGGCCAGAACGGAACATTCGCGACCCGGGACGAGGCGCTGCTGAAGGAATTTCCCGAGAGCAAGGCAACGAATATACTGACCTATGTGAAGCGCTTTGACGAAGAAGTACTTCCGGGATTTGGCGAGCACTACGATCGCCTATCGGAACGCTGCCATCCGAATACGTCGGGCCATTATTTCATGTTCGCGACGCTCAATCGCAATGAGGGAAGAATCAACTATAGTGACGACGCGGCGCCGCAACGATCCTCAGGGCTGATCCTGGCGGCCCTTGCGGTCACGCCTTTCGTTGAATCTCTGCACCCACGGATGAGCGATCTGGTGATGAAGATTGCGGATCTCCAACATCGTGTGGCGCCCCTGAAAGATGATGGGCGAAGCGACAGTATTGAATAGTGCGGCGAACAAAGGCTTGCCGAACCAGTGCCCAAAGGCATGATGCGACAGGCGCGTAAAGAGGCGGTAATGCCCCCCTATCATCGGATGCTTAAGCGTAGTTTCCGCTACACATCCAGGGAGTATGGTGGGCCCGGCAGGACTCGAACCTGCAACCAGACCGTTATGAGCGGCCGGCTCTAACCATTGAGCTACAGGCCCCGCGGCGCGGTGGGCTTGGCGGCGGCGGGCAGGGGGACCTGTCCGGCGCGGCGCGGATGGGCCCGGCGACGGTGCGGGCTTCGTTTACAGCCTGACCGGCGATCCGGCAATGCCATTGCCGGCCGCTTTCGCGGACCGGCAGGGGGGCATGAGCCCACGCGTCAATCCACCGAAACGCCGGCGAATTCGACCACCTTGCGCCATTTCTCGGTCTCGTCGGCGACCAGCTTGCCGAACTCGGCCGGCGTCATCGCGCGGGGGATGCCGCCGGTCTCGGCCAGCCGCGCCACCAGCTTGGGGTCCTTCAGCGCCTCGCCGACCGCCTTGTTGAGGGTCTCGACGATCTCCGGCGGCGTGCCCTTCGGGGCGGAGATGCCGTAGAAGCCGACTGATTCGTATCCCGGCACGGTCTCGGCGATCGCTGGCACGTCCGGCACCGTCGGCCAGCGCTGCGGCGAGGTCACGCCGAGCGCGCGCACGCTGCCGCCGCGCGCCTGCTCCAGCGCCGTCGGCAAATTGTCGAAGATCAGTTGCACCTTGTTGGAGATGATGTCCGGGAAGGCCAGCGCCGAGCCGCGATAGGGCACGTGCAGCATGTCGCATTTGGTCATCACCTTGAACAGCTCGGCGGCCATGTGCACCGAGGTGCCGTTGCCGGACGAGGCGAAGGCGATCTTGCCGGGATTGGCCTGGCAGTAGGCGATGAACTCCTTCACCGTCTTCGCCGGCACGTCGTTGCTGACCACCAGCATGTTGGTGAGCTGCATGATGCTCGCGACCGGCACGGTATCGCGGATGAAGTCGTAAGGCAGCTTCTTGTACAGCGAGGTGCTGATCGCATTGTTCGGCGCGACGAATAGCAGCGTGTAGCCGTCCGGCGCTGAGTTGATCGCCGCCGCCGCGGCGATGTTGCCGCCCGAGCCGGTGCGGTTCTCGACCACGACCTGCTGGCCGAGACGGTCCGACAGCCACTGCGCCATGATGCGCGCGACGATGTCGACCGGGCCGCCGGGCGCAAAGCCGATCAGCCAGCGGATCGGGCGGTCCGGATAGGCGGCTGCGGCCGGCTGGCTCATGAGGCAGGCCGCGGCCACGAGGCCGGCCAGGAACGCACGCGCTAGTCTCATCTTGTCCTCCCGAAGCTGTTGTCATTGTCGTTGACGACATGCTTCCATAGATCCGCACGCTTGCCTACATGCGCGTGCCTGACAAAGGCCGGAAAGGCAGGCGAATGACAAGATGGCGATGGCTCGGGCTTGCGGTCGCGCTGCTCGCGGGCAGCGCCGCAGGACAGCAGGGAGGGACCGTGATCACCACGCGCACGCTCAGCCTCGGGACCGCGACACCCGGCGGCGGGTTCCCGCTGTATGGCGATGCGTTCGCCAAGGTCATGACGGAGGCCGATCCGGGGCTGCCGATCGTGCCGCGCAACACCAAGGGCAGCAACGAGAACATTCCGCTGCTGGAGCGGGGCGAGCTCGATCTCGGCCTCGTCGCCGGCGAGCCGGCCTATCAGGCCTTCATGGGCATCGATCGCCCGAAGACGCGGCTGAAGATCCTGACGGCGATCTTCTCCAGCCCCGGCCTGTTCGTGGTCCGGGCCGACAGTCCCTATCGCAACATCCGCGACCTCGTCGGCCAGACGGTCGTGTTCGGCGCCAAGGGCTCGGGCCTGCCGATCATGTCGCGCTACATGCTCGACGGTCTCGGCCTGAAGCAGGACGACGACTTCCATGCGATCTATCTCGATCGCGCCGGCGATGGTCCGGCCATGGTGCTGGATGGCCGGGCCGCGGCGCTGTGGGGCGCCGGCATCGGCTGGCCGGGTTTCCAGGCGATGGCGAGCGCGCCGGGCGGCGCGCGCTTCATCGCGCCCTCGGTCGAGGAGATCGCGCAGGTCAGGGCGAAGCACAATTTTCTCAAGCTGCTGACCGTGCCGGCGAACAGCTATCCGGGCCAGAGTGAAGCCATCAATTCGATCGGCTCCTGGAGCTACGTGCTCGCGCGCGAAAACCTGCCGGACGACGTCGCCTACCAACTGGCGAGGACGCTGCATGGCGCCGAAGCGACGCTGTGTGCCACCCTGGCACAAGCGTGCGAGACCACGGCCGCCAACACCGTTGCGGCGGCGCCCAGCCTCGATCTCATTCACCCGGGCGTGCTGAAATATCTGCGGGAGGTCGGGTTGGCGAAATGAGAGGGGCGAATAGCGAATAGCGGGAATCAAAATGACCCATTCGCCACTCGCTACTCGCCTATTTCATCGGACACGCCGGATCGGGCGGGCCGAACGCGTCATCGCCTTTGATGGTCGCGAGGATCTTGTAGTAGTCCCACGGATATTTGCTCTCCTCCGGCGACTTGACCTGCGCCAGCACGAGGTCATGCACCATCAGATGGTCGGCGCGCAGCTTGCCGTTGCGGGCGAAGAAATCCTCGACCGGCGTCTCCCGCATCTTGGCGGCGACCGCCAGCGGCTCGTCGCTGCCGGCGGCCTTGACCGCGTTGAGATAGTGCGTGACGGCGGAGTAGACGCCGGCCTGCCACATCGTCGGCATCCGGTTCATCTTGGCGAAATAGCGCTTCGACCATTCGCGCGTCTTGTCGTCCATGTCCCAGTAGAACGAGGTCGTCAGCAGCAGGCCCTGCGCCGCGGGCAGGCCGAGCGAATGGATGTCGGTGATCAGCGCCAGCAGCGCGGCCATCTGTTGGCCGCCCTTGAGCAGGCCGAATTCGGCGGCCGTCTTGATCTCGTTCATGTTGTTCGGAGGGCCTGCGGCGATGCCGATGATCTTGGCCTTGGAGGCCTGCGCCTGCAGAATGAAGGATGATAGATCCGCCGTTGCGAAGGGCGGCCGGACGGCGCCGACCACCTTGCCGCCATTGGCGGTGACGACGCTGGAGGCGTCGCGCTCCAGCGAATGGCCGAAGGCGTAGTCGTCGGTGATGAAGAACCAGCTGTCGCCGCCGCGCTTGACCACTTCCTTCGCGGTGCCGGTAGCGAGCGCCTTGGTGTCGAACACCCACTGCATCGCGTAAGGCGAGCAGAACTTGCCATGGAAGTCGGCCGCGCCGGTCGACTGGGTGATGAACAGCTTCTTCTTCTCGGTGGCGATGGTCTGCACCGCCAAGCCGACCGCGGAGACCGGAACGTCGACGATCAGATCGACCTGCTCGGTGTCGTACCAGCGTCGCGCGATCGCCGCGCCGATGTCGGGCTTGAGCTGATGATCGCCGACGATGACGCTGATCGGCTTGTCCAGCACCTTGCCGCCGAAATCATCCACCGCCATCTGCGCCGCGGTGACCGAGCCCTGGCCGGTCGGCGTCGACGCCGGTCCGTTCATGTCGCTGAGCACGCCGATCTTGACGACGTTGTCGGAGATCTGGGCTTGCGCCGCCGTCGTGACCAGCAGCGCGGTGGCGGCCCATGCGGCCGTTTTCAAGGAGCTCAGTTGCAATGCGTCCTCCACGGATGCCGGCATGACACCGTTGTTCATCGCGGCTCTGCCGGCCGCTCCGCCTATCTGCAATCAATCGCGTGCGGCCGTCAATCACGCCGGGCATCGGAGCGGTGGAGCGATGATGTGCGCTGCAGCGCCAGCGTGATGCCAGGGATCACGCCCGGGCGGCCTCGTGCTCCTCATGCGCGGCTTCCCACACCTCGCGCGCGGCATCCGCATTCATCAGCGCGATGCCGATGCCGACGATCAGGTCCGGCCAGACCGAGCGCCATGCATAGGCCGTGACCAGACCCACGGCGATGATGGCGATGTTGGCGAAGGCGTCGTTGCGCGCCGACAGGAAGGCAGCCCGGGTGAGGCTGCCCTGGTGATCCCGGACCCGCGCCAGGATTAGCGCGCAACTGAGATTGACGATCAGCGCGCCGAAACCGGTGAGGGTGAGCGGCAGCGGAGCCGGCACGGCCGGCGCGAACAGCTTCTCGCCGGCGGTCCACAGTCCCGCGAGCGCCGGCGCCAGCAGGATCAGCGCCAGCACCTTGCCGAGTTGCGCGCGGCGCACGGGGCTCCAGCGCAGCGCCAGCGCGATCAGGATGTTGACCGAGGCATCCTCGAGAAAGTCGACGCTATCGGCGAACAGCGACACCGAGCCGATCGACAGCGCGACGGCGAACTCGATGCCGAAATAGCCGAGATTGAGCAGGGCGACCGCAAGCACCGCGCGGCGAACCGAAATCGTCGCATCCATCGGGAGTCCTCTAGCCGTCGGGGTCATCGTCCAGGGCGGCGAGCCGTTCCGCTTCGGCGAGATCGGCGATGGTGTTGGCATTGAAGAAGGGATCGCGCGGGGCGGCGGGCCAGCTCACGGTCGCGACCTTGTAGCGGGCCGTGAACCGGGTCACCTTGCGGATGTCCTCCGTCACCAGGGCGCGGCGGAGATCGTCGCGCAGGGCCACCGGCCACAGGCCGATCACCGGATGAGTCTGGCCTGATGACGCCGCCAGCGCCAGTTCGGCATGCTCCGCGGCCCGTGCTTCCGACAGCCGGACGGCGAGATCGCGCGGCAGGAACGGGCAGTCGCCGGGCGCGCTCAGCATCCAAGGCGCCGCCGGCAGATGCGTCGCGACCCAGTCCAGTCCGGCCAGGATGCCGGCGAGGGGGCCTGGAAAACCGGTCACGCCATCCGGCACGACGGGAAGGCCGAAGCCCAGGAATCGCGCGGGATCGCCGTTGGCGTTGAGGACCAGAAGGCTGCACTGCGGGGCCAGGCGGGCGATCACACGCGCGAGGATGGTCCGGCCGTCCACCAGGCGCAACGGCTTGTCGCCGCCACCCATTCGCTGCGCCAGGCCTCCGGCAAGCACCACGCCGGGAATCGAAGGAGAGATCGTCGCCATCATCACCGGTTCCGTACCACGTCTGCTGTCGTTGCGTCAGCGCGCGTGATGAGCACTGTGTGTGAGCGGCAGAGGGGCCGCGTTTCGCTTGGCCTTGCGGAACCCGCGCGGCTGCTGGCATGAGGGGCTGATCCATCGAACGGAGCAGCGCGAGGCCTTGCCCGTCGATCAATCGTTTGCATGCGCCGCTTGCAGGAGCAGGCGCCCTCAGGAGACCGCGATGAACGTCATCGGCCTCGCCGGCTGGAGCGGCGCCGGCAAGACCACGCTGCTGACGCGGCTGATTCCCCATCTCATCGCGCAAGGGCTGCGTGTCTCCGTCATCAAGCACGCCCACCACAAGTTCGACGTCGATGTTCCCGGCAAGGATTCCTGGCGCCATCGCGAGGCCGGGGCCGCGGAGGTGCTGGTGGCGTCGGGCACGCGCTGGGCGCTGATGCACGAGCTTCGCGGCGCGGCCGAGCCGTCGCTTGCGGACCTGCTCGCCAAAATGTCTCCGGTCGATCTCGTCATCATCGAAGGCTACAAGGCCGGACCGCATCACCGGATCGAGGTGCACCGTGTCGCCAACGGCAAGCCGCTGCTGTTCCCGAATGATCCCGGGATCGTCGGCCTCGTCACCGACGCGGCCGTCGAAACCGCTCTGCCGCGGGTGGACCTCGACGATGTCACGGGTGCGGCTGCGTTGGTTCGGCGACTCGCCATGCCCCTGGCCGACGTGCTCGCGCTCTCGAAGGCCGGCGAGTGAGTGCAGGAGCGAGCGCTGCGGAATCCGCGTGGAACTCGTGAGCCTGGCATTCCAGGAACCCGGTTCCACCATCGCGCCGCCGTTGCAACGATACCGTTGACGCGCCGGGCAGGCTTCGCCATGGTCCCGCGCATGACGAGAACGAGGCTGGATCTGACGGGCCTGAAGTGTCCGCTGCCGGCGCTGAAGACCCGCAAGGCGCTGCAATCGCTGAAGGCGGGAGAGCGGCTCGAGGTGTGCTGCACCGACCCGCTGGCGGTCATCGACATCCCGAACCTCATTCGCGAGACCGGTGATCACGTCGAGCTGCTCGAGCGCAGCGAGAGCCGTCTCACGTTTCTGATCGAGAAGGCGGCGAACCCCTAGCACGGTCGATGCGAGCGAGCGTGGACGCGGCCTATGCTGCAGGTTGTCCCAACTAAGTAGTTCGTGCGCAGCTCTTCGCGCTGCACGGCTGTCAAGCAGGCATGCCGCTTCCTATCGTCGCAGCAGCGCCCATGCGCGCACATAACAATGCCGTCTTGTCAGTCCAAGCTTGCGTCATCGTCGCAAGGCAAGGCCTGGTTGTTGCTGCATCACTTTTTCGAGAGCCCGCGCGTGGCGCATCCGAGGGATCGCCTCTCTGCCGGCGGGCATCTCATTAGTTGATTCTCTCAGGAATGGTTGTCGAGCTCTAAAGTAATCGACAGCAACAGGACTACAGCTGGGAGTGGCGGTGACGACGGTTGCACGCGAATTTCTGTGTTTGTTAGCAACACATCCGCGTTGCGGTGCAATCAATCCACGACGTTTGAGCAATTATTACCATTTTACTATCGACAATTTGCCTCGGTTCTGCACCAATTGGGGCGCTTCCGCAGAGGTTGCGGGAGGCGCGTCATGCCCGTTGGGGATCGGGCCAGGCGGAACCGCGGCACAACGATGGCAGCCGCATGAGGCCCGGTGGGGGGTGTCATGCCGTTGGAACCGTCTTTGGCGTTTGTGCGTCGCGAAAATGTTCTGGTACGTCCATAGCGGGCAGGGTGGGTAAGCGTATTGATTCTGATCAAGGGGACAGAACATGAGGTCGTTGCGTTGGACGGGTGTCCGTAGAGGGGGAAAGCATGGCTAGCATTGAGAGCGCGGGGGCGCTCCCCAACGCGCAAGCGGGCATTTTCGATCGTGAGCACACGGTCGCCAAGGCCGGGTTCAACCGCTGGCTGGTTCCTCCGGCTGCACTTTGCATCCATCTGTGCATCGGCATGGCCTATGGCTTCTCGGTGTTCTGGCTGCCTCTGTCGCGCGCCATCGGCGTGACGCAGAGCCAGGTCTGCACCGACATGACCCTGGTGCAGGAGCTGTTCACCACCAGCTGCGACTGGAAGGTCGCGAGCCTCGGCTGGATGTACACGCTGTTCTTCGTGCTGCTCGGCGGCTCCGCGGCGATCTGGGGCGGCTGGCTCGAGCGCGCCGGTCCGCGCAAGGCGGGCGCCGTCGCGGCGTGCTGCTGGGGTGGCGGCCTGCTGATCGCGGCGCTCGGCATCTATGTGCACCAGCTCTGGATGATGTGGCTCGGCGCCGGCGTCATCGGCGGCATCGGTCTCGGTCTCGGCTACATCTCGCCGGTGTCCACGCTGGTGAAATGGTTTCCTGACCGCCGCGGCATGGCGACGGGCATGGCCATCATGGGCTTCGGCGGCGGCGCCATGATCGGCGCTCCTCTGGCCAATTTGCTGATGAACTATTTCAAGACCCCGACCTCGGTGGGCGTCTGGGAGACGTTCGTCACCATGGGCGTGATCTACTTCGTGTTCATGATGATCGGCGCCTTCGCCTATCGCGTCGCCCCGGTCGGCTGGCAGCCCGAAGGCTGGACGCCGCCTGCGGTCAAGAAGGCGATGATCTCCGACCATCATGTCCACCTGAACAACGCCCACAAGACGCCGCAGTTCTGGCTGGTCTGGTGGGTGCTGTGCTTGAACGTGTCGGCCGGCATCGGCGTCATCGGCATGGCTTCGCCGATGCTGCAGGAGATATTCGCCGGCAAGCTCATCGGGCTGCCTGACGTCAGCTTCAACCAGCTCGACGCCACGCAGAAGGCGACCGTCGCGGGTATCGCGGCAGGCTTTGCCGGCCTGCTCTCGCTGTTCAACATCGGTGGCCGCTTCTTCTGGGCGTCGATGTCGGACCATATCGGCCGCAAGGCGACCTACTACTGCTTCTTCCTGATCGGCATCGTGCTCTACGCGCTGGCGCCGACCTTCGCGGCGATGGGATCGAAGCTGCTGTTCGTCGGCGCCTTCGCGATCATCCTCTCGATGTATGGCGGCGGCTTCGCGACTGTGCCGGCCTATCTGGCCGACCTGTTCGGCACCCAGTTCGTGGGCGCCATCCATGGCCGTCTGCTGACGGCCTGGGCGACCGCGGGCATCATCGGCCCGGTGGTGGTGAACTACATCCGCGAGTTCCAGCTCGCCGCCGGTGTGCCGCGCGACCAGCTGTACAACACGACGATGTACATCCTCTGTGCCATGCTCCTGGCCGGCCTGATCTGCAACTTCCTGATCAAGCCCGTCGATCACAAGTGGAACATGAGCCCGGACGAGGTCGCCAAGTATCAGGCGCAGCTCGCCAAGAACGAGTCGGCGATCCAGCACGGGTCGTTCGGCATCGGCAAGGGCGGACTCGACGCCAAGGCCGCGCTGTTCTGGGCCTTCGTCGGCGTGCCGCTGGCCTGGGGCGTCTGGAAGACACTGGAGAGCGCCGTCAAGATCTTCTGATCCGGTTCAATGGACTGAAGCAAACGGGGCGGCCGGTCGGGCCGCCCCGTTTCGTTTCGGCCCTTATGGCTTTCCTATGAAAGGCCCGATCGGCCCGTCTCGCATTCCTACGCCGAGGCGCCGCATTCTTTGCTTCGCCGGTCGATCTCGTGCCGGCTGCTTTGCGGAGAATGGACATGAGCTCGGTGACGCCGTTTCGTGACCTCCACGGTGCTGACGTCATCCGGGCACCCCGGCTGTCGCGCCTGGGCAGAGCATTGCGTCGGACCTTCAGGGCCATCCACGCGGCGATCGCCGCAGCCAAGCTCCGACGCCTGCGCAACGAGTTGCTGCTGCGCCGCGGCGCCATCGCGCGCATCGAGTCCGACATGTCGCGCCGGCCGCAGGTGCCGTTGCTCCTTTGTGAGAAGTGGGACTTCTGAGACCCGGCCGACCGGGTGTGTGCGGGCTTCGGTCTCAGAGCAGATGGGGCGAGCCCGGAGCGGTCTTGGAAAGCGTGGTGCTCATCCGCGCCATGGCGTGGGCCATCATGCCTTTCGCAGCCGTGTCCAGCTCCGTCAGCGGCAGGCGGACATCGGCTGCGGCGAGGCCCTGCAGGCTCAGGGCCTGCTTCAAGGCTGCGGGCACCTCGCGGTTCGTCAACTCGATCAGCGGCAGCAACCGGCGATGCAGCCGTCGCGCCGCGGACCAGCGTCCGCACTGGCAGGCGGTGAGGATCGCGCTGCAGAGCTGCGGAGCGACATTGGCGACCAGTGAGAACCAGCCGTCACACCCGGCTGCCGCCAGCGGCACGGCTGCCGTGTCATCGCCCGCCAGCAGGCGGAAGCCGGGCGGCACCAATGCGCGCAGGCGGACGACGCGCGCGACATCGCCGGTGGCATCGCGCAGGCCGACGAACTGCGCCCATCGTGCCAGCCGGACCAGGATCTCGTCGGGCAGCGCGCGGGCCGTCCGTGACGGGCAGTCGTGCAGGATGATCGGCAGCGCGGTGGCATCCCCGACCGCACGAAAATGCGCGTAGATGCCCTCCGCGGTCGGCCGGTTGTAGTAGGGGACCACCGACATCACCGCGTCGGCGCCCGCGGCAGCCGCCTGCCGTGTGTTCTGCACCGCTTGCAGCGTCGAATTAGAGCCGGCTCCGGCGATGACGAAAACGCGGTTGCGGGCCGCAGCCACCGCCGTGCGGATGACGGCGTCGCGCTCCGCCGCTGTCAGCGTGGATACTTCGCCTGCGATCTCGCACACCAGGATTGCGCTTGCGCCGGCTTCGATCTGCCGTGCGCAGAGTCTGTCGAGCGCTGGGATGTCGAGCGCGCCACCGGCGGCGAATGGCGTTGGAATGTCCGCGATGGCGCCGGCCAGCCAGCGTGTTGCAGGTTCGCGTCGAGCCGGGGAGGTCTGGCTCATGCGACCGGCCGTTTTCCGTACAACAACCCGACGGGAGCGAGGCGTCCCTCGGTGTCGAGCTCGATCGTGCGCGACAGCTCGACGATCGTTTCGGGGTGATGCCCGTTTTCGAACAGCGCGTATTTCATCGCCTCGGCGCGGCTGACGAACAGGCCGCCATAGAGACCGTTCTGCTCCTGCGCGACCCATTGACCGCGGCTGTTGCGCCCGATCAGCACGAGCGCGGTCGCAGCTTTGTTCGACGAGGGAGGTTCGACGAGCTTCATGGATATGGTCCTTCTGATGTGACGCGGAGCTGCCGCACGGCAGGGCGTCGGTGTCGTTGGTCGGATATCGGGTGGCCGGGATAGGACATCGATGCGACGCAGCGGGAGACCTCATAGCCACGGCATAAAGGGCGCGTGCTCTAGGATCCCGCCGATGTCGTCAGCGTCATCACGGCGCAATACAGCGCGAGGTATCCGGCCAACTCGTCCCAATGGTTCAGGCCGGCGGAGAAGACGCGCTCGCGCCGCAGCGTGGCGAGCACGGCGCAGAGAATGACGGTCATCCACAGCAGCGCTGCGAGGCTGCGTCCGAAGCCGATGCTGCCGAAGCTCGCGAACACGACGAGGATCGCGGTGCGCAAGCCGAAGCGCAGCAGGACACGGGCCGCGGAGAGCTCCACGGGATTGTCGGCCGAGACGATCATCGCAAAGCGCTTCGCCTTTAGAAATTGTCGCAGCAGAGCAGGGCCGCGAGGTCGGGCTCGGCGGCGTGGCGTCCCGAGCCGGGGGCTGGCTGCGGCTCGAGACGCTGCGCCTCGACCGCGGCGTGGAGGATCGCCAGCGACAGGTCGCTATGCGTTGCCTCGGCGCAATGGTCGAGCCAGTCGGGCATCTCGCGCTGCTGCGACAGCGCGCAATGCCATTCACCGTCATCATAAGCGAGGCGGCGCAGCGACCAGCGCGGCAGCCGTAGCGCGATCAGCTCCAGCGCCGCGTCGATGCGAGCCTCGGCGCGCAGCAATTGGTCGATCCGCACCCGTCGCCGCCCGCGCGCCGACAGCGGCGAGACCCCCTCCTCCTCGCCGAGAAGATCCGTGAGC
The DNA here is from genome assembly GCF_051168435.1 of Bradyrhizobium sp. HKCCYLR20261. Taxonomy (NCBI): domain Bacteria; kingdom Pseudomonadati; phylum Pseudomonadota; class Alphaproteobacteria; order Hyphomicrobiales; family Nitrobacteraceae; genus Bradyrhizobium; species Bradyrhizobium sp. HKCCYLR20261. The sequence goes on along the minus strand of NZ_JBNPUZ010000010.1, from coordinate 118,736 downwards.
AGCGTGGCGGCTTCCTGCGCGGCCAGTTGGGGCTGCGCGGCATCCAGGGTGATCGTGTGCGGCATGATGTTGTTTCCGTCGTCCGTGAGCGGCGGCCCGACCGGGGCCGCGCCCTGCAATCTGGCGGCAGAGGCCGTAGGAATGCGAGAGGGCGGGGACTGGGAAGAAATAAGCGCGGCATAAACGCCGGCCGCCGGCACCGGCTCCTATGCGCGCGAGCGCGGCGCCCGCCGATCCGGGCCGCGGAATTACGCGGTCTTTATGGGATTCCTATAACTTTCCCGACCGCGCTGTCTCGAAAACCTATGCGGTCCGATGCCACCTGGGAGCGTGGAACGGACCGCGGCCGCCAATGCACGCGGCCGTCCGCTCCACGCGTTGCGCGTCCGTCGCGCACATGAGGAGCACACCATGCTGGACCTTCTGATGCTGGCGCTCGCCGCCGGCTTCTTCGCCTTGGCGATCGGCTACACCTATGCCTGCGAGCGGCTGTAGGAGACGCGCCATGATAGTCGACTATTCGCTCGCCGGCGCCGTCTCCATCGCGCTGCTCATCTATCTCACCTACGCGCTGCTGCGGCCCGAGCGGTTCTGATCCGCGCGCATCAGCATCTCCAAGGACAATCCCCATGACCGTCATCGGCTGGATCCAGATCCTGCTTTATTGCGCCGTCATCGTCGCGCTCGCCAGGCCGCTCGGCTGGTACATGACGCGCGTCTTCGACGGCGAACGTACCGTCCTCTCGCCCGTGCTGCGCCCTGTCGAATCCGCGATCTACTGGATCGGCGGCGTCGACGAGCGCCGCGAGCAGCATTGGCTGACCTACACGGTCGCGATGCTGCTGTTCCATGTCGGCGGCTTTCTCATTATCTACGGCGTGATGCGGCTGCAGGCCGTGCTGCCGTTCAACCCCGCCGGCCAGTCGGCCGTCGCTGAGGATCTGTCGTTCAACACCGCGATCAGCTTCCTCACCAACACCAACTGGCAGAACTACGGCGGCGAGAGCACGCTGTCCTATCTCGTGCAGATGCTCGGCCTGACGCACCAGAACTTCCTCTCGGCCGCCACCGGCATCGTGCTGGCGATCGCGCTGATCCGCGGCTTCGCGCGGGCTTCCGCGCGGACCGTCGGTAATTTCTGGGTGGATGTGACCCGCTGCACGCTCTACGTCCTGCTGCCGCTGTGCATCGTCTACACGCTCTTCCTCGTGTGGCAGGGCATCCCGCAGACGCTCGGGCCGTATGTCGAGGCGACGACGCTCGAAGGCGCCAAGCAGACCATCGCGGTCGGGCCGGTGGCCTCGCAGGTCGCGATCAAGATGCTCGGCACCAATGGCGGCGGCTTCTTCAATGCCAATGCCGCGCATCCGTTCGAGAATCCGACCGCGCTGTCGAACTTCATCCAGATGATCTCGATCTTCGCGCTCGGCGCCGCGCTCACCAACGTGTTCGGCCGCATGGTCGGCAACCAGCGCCAGGGCTGGGCGATCCTCGCCGTGATGGGCGTGCTGTTCATCGCCGGCGTCGCCGTGACGTACTGGGCGGAAGCGAGCGGCAGCAATGTGCTGAATGCGCTCGGACTGACCGGCGGCAACATGGAGGGCAAGGAGGTCCGCTTCGGCATCGTCGCGTCCGCGCTGTTCGCCGTGATCACGACCGCCGCGTCGTGCGGCGCCGTCAACGCGATGCATGACAGCTTCACCGCGCTCGGCGGCATGATCCCGCTGATCAACATGCAGCTCGGCGAGATCATCGTCGGCGGCGTCGGCGCCGGCCTCTACGGCATGCTGCTGTTTGTGGTGCTCGCGATCTTCGTCGCCGGCCTGATGGTCGGACGCACGCCGGAATATGTCGGCAAGAAGATCGAGGCCCGCGAGGTCAAGATGGCGATGCTGGCGATTCTCGTGCTGCCGCTGATGTATCTCGGCTGGACCGCCGTCGCCGTGGTGCTGCCGTCGGCCGTGGCATCGATGGCCAATGCCGGCCCGCACGGCTTCACCGAGGTTCTCTACGCCTTCACCTCGGCGACCGCCAACAACGGCTCGGCGTTCGGCGGCCTCACAGGCAACACCTTCTTCTACAATCTGACGCTCGCAAGCTCGATGTTCGTCGGCCGCTTCTTCATGATCATCCCGGCGATGGCGATCGCAGGCTCCTTGGCCGAGAAGAAGTCGATCCCGCCCTCCGCCGGCACGCTGCCCACGACGGGCGGCCTGTTCGTCGGCCTCGTCGTCGGCGTCATCCTGATCATCGGCGGCCTCACCTTCTTCCCCGCACTCGCCTTGGGTCCGATCGTCGAGCATCTCGCGATGACCGCCGGCACCGTGTTCTGATCTCGGAGCAACCTCCATGGATACCATCAAACTCTCGAGGCGCTCGTCGATGTCGACGATGCTCGATCCGGCGATCCTGCTGCCGGCCATCAAGGCGGCGTTCGTCAAGCTCGACCCGCGGCTGATGATCAAGAACCCCGTGATGTTCGTCGTCGAGGTGGTCGCGGCGCTCACCACGGTGATCTTCCTGCGCGACGTCGTCACCGGCGGGGCCAATCTCGGCTTCACCTTCCAGATCATTCTCTGGCTGTGGTTCACCGTGCTGTTCGCCAATTTCGCCGAAGCCGTCGCCGAAGGCCGCGGCAAGGCGCAGGCGGATTCGCTGCGCAAGACCCGCACCGAGAGCCAGGCCAAGCTGCTGACCGGATCGAGCGCGGCTGACCACAGCTACAGACTGGTGGCAGGCACGAGCCTGAAGGTCGGCGACATCGTGCTGGTCGAGGCGGGGGACACCATCCCGTCCGACGGCGAGGTGATCGAAGGCGTCGCGTCGGTCAACGAGGCTGCGATCACCGGCGAGTCCGCACCTGTCATCCGCGAGTCCGGCGGTGACCGTTCGGCGGTGACCGGCGGCACGCAGGTGCTGTCGGACTGGATCCGCGTGCGCATCACGGCCGCCCAGGGCTCGACCTTCATCGATCGCATGATCAGACTGGTCGAGGGCGCCGAGCGGCAGAAGACGCCGAACGAGATCGCGCTCAACATCCTGCTCGCCGGCCTCACCATCATCTTCGTGTTCGCGACCGTCACGATCCCGAGCTACGCGGCCTATGCCGGCGGCTCGATCTCGGTGGTGGTGCTGGTGGCGCTGTTCGTGACCTTGATCCCGACCACGATCGGCGCGCTGCTGTCGGCCATCGGCATCGCCGGCATGGACCGGCTGGTGCGCTTCAACGTGCTGGCGATGTCCGGCCGTGCGGTCGAGGCCGCCGGCGACGTCGATACCCTGCTGCTCGACAAGACCGGCACCATCACGCTCGGCAACCGCCAGGCGACCGCGTTCCGTCCCGTCAGGGGCGTCAGCGAGCAGGAACTCGCCGACGCGGCGCAGCTCGCCTCGCTCGCCGACGAGACGCCGGAAGGGCGCTCGATCGTGGTGCTCGCCAAGGAGAAATACGGCATCCGCGGCCGCGACATGTCCGAGCTCGGCGCCACCTTCGTGCCGTTCACGGCGCAGACCCGCATGAGCGGCGTCGATGCTGGCGGCTCCTCGGTGCGGAAGGGCGCGGTGGACGCGATCCTCAACTATATCAACGGCGGAACGATGCAGATCGCCTCGGGCAATACGATGCGCGCGATCCAGCCGATGGAGAGCGAGCTGGCCCGCGAGATCCGCGCGATCTCGGACGAGATCGCGAAAGCCGGCGGCACGCCACTGGCTGTCGCGAAAGACGGCCGCCTGCTCGGCGTCATCCAGCTCAAGGACATCGTCAAGGGCGGCATCCGCGAGCGCTTCGCCGAGCTGCGCCGCATGGGCATCCGCACCATCATGATCACCGGCGACAATCCGATGACGGCGGCGGCGATCGCGGCCGAAGCCGGGGTCGACGACTTCCTGGCCCAGGCCACCCCCGAGGACAAGCTCAAGCTGATCCGCGACGAGCAGGCCAAGGGCAAGCTGGTGGCGATGTGCGGCGACGGCACCAACGACGCGCCGGCGCTGGCGCAGGCCGATGTCGGCGTCGCCATGAACACGGGCACGCAGGCGGCGCGCGAGGCCGGCAACATGGTCGATCTCGACTCCAACCCGACCAAGCTGATCGAGGTGGTCGAAATCGGCAAGCAGCTGTTGATGACGCGTGGCGCGCTGACCACGTTCTCGATCGCCAACGACGTCGCCAAATACTTCGCGATCATCCCGGCGATGTTCCTGGCGTTCTACCCGCAGCTCGACGTGCTGAACGTGATGCACCTCGCCAGCCCGCAGAGCGCGATCCTGTCGGCGATCATCTTCAACGCGCTGATCATCATCGCGCTGATCCCGCTGGCCCTGAAGGGCGTCGCCTACCGCGCCATCGGCGCCGGCGCGCTGCTCGGCCGCAACCTGCTGATCTATGGCCTAGGCGGCATCATCATCCCCTTCATCGGCATCAAGGCGATCGACCTGCTCGTGACCGCCTTGCATCTGGCCTGACACCCCAATCGCCGTCATTGCGAGCGAAGCGAAGCAATCCAGAGTCTCACACGCCGCCCTGGATTGCTTCGTCGCTTCGCTCCTCGCAATGACGGCAGACATAGGAGAGCTCATCATGCTCAAAGAAATCCGTCCCGCCATCTTCGTTCTGCTCGCACTGACGCTCATCACGGGCCTGCTCTATCCGCTCGGCATGACCGTCGTCGCCGGCACCATCTTCCCGGCGCAGGCCGAGGGCAGCCTGATCACGCGCAACGGCGAGGTGATCGGCTCGGCGCTGATCGGCCAGGAGTTCAAGGACGACAAGTATTTCCACGGCCGGCTCTCGGCGACGACGGCCGCCGACCCGAACGACGCCACCAAGACCGTGCCGGCGCCCTATAACGCCGCCAACTCCTCCGGCTCCAATCTCGGCCCGACCAGCAAGGCGCTGGCCGATCGCGTCAAGGAGGACGTCGACAGGCTCAGGTCCGAGAACCCCGCGCAGCCGGTGCCGGTCGACCTGGTGACATCCTCGGCGAGTGGTCTCGATCCGGACATCTCGCCGGAGGCGGCGCTGTTCCAGGTGCCGCGCATCGCCAAGGCGCGCGGTATCCCTGAGGATCGCGTGCAGGCGCTGGTGGCGAAAAACACCGACGGGCGGCTGATCGGGCTGCTCGGCGAACCCCGCGTTAACGTGCTTGCGCTCAATCTGGCGCTCGATGCCGCAACGGCAACCAAGTAACGGCCAAGTGAGGTCGCCTTGCGCCCTTGTCTTGGCCTCGGGGGACCTCCGTCTATAATGCCGCATGGCCAGCCAACGCCGCGATCCTGATCAGCGTCCCTCGCCGGAAGCCCTGCTCGAGGCAGCCCGGCGGGAGGAGAGTCCTGCCGGCAAGCTCAAGATCTTCGTCGGCGCCGCCCCCGGCGTCGGCAAGACCTATGAGATGCTGTCGAGCGCGCATGCCCGGATGAAGGCCGGCATTGACGTGGTCATTGGCTTCGTCGAGACCCACGGCCGGGTGGAGACCGAGGCGCTGGTGCGCGGGCTCGAGGTGATCCCGCGCAAGCGCATCGCCTACAAGGACCAGGTCATCGAGGAGATGGACCTGGACGCCGTCATCGCACGCCGCCCGAAGCTCGCGATCGTCGACGAGCTCGCGCATACCAACGTCGCCGGCAGCCGGCACCCGAAGCGCTATCTCGACGTCGAGGAGCTGCTGTCGCACGGCATCGACGTCTATACGGCCGTCAACGTCCAGCACATCGAGAGCCTCAACGACGTCGTCGCCCAGATCACCCATGTCCGGGTGCGGGAGACCGTGCCGGATTCGATCTTCGACCGCGCCGACGCGATCGAGCTGATCGACCTCACGCCCGACGACCTGATCCAGCGGCTGAAGGAGGGCAAGGTCTATGTGCCCAAGCAGGCCGAGCGCGCGCTGGAGCATTATTTCTCGCCCGGCAATCTGACCGCCTTGCGCGAGCTGGCGCTGCGCCGGACCGCCGAGCGGGTCGACGAGCAGCTGCTCAACCACATGCAGGCCAACGCCATCGCCGGGCCCTGGGCGGCCGGCGAGCGCATTCTGGTCTGCGTCTCCGAGGATCCGCGCGCCGCGGGCCTCGTGCGCTACACCAAGCGCCTCGCCGACCGGGTCCATGCGCCGTGGACGGCGGTCACGATCGAAACGCGGCGCAATCTCCAGCTCTCGGACAAGCAGCGCGACCGCCTTGCCGATACGCTGCGCCTGGCCGAATCGCTCGGCGGCGAAGCGCTGACCATCCCCGGCGTCGGCCGCCGCATCGCCGACGATCTCATCAGCTTCGCGCAAGGTCACAACGTCACCCAGATCGTCATCGGCAAGTCGCAGCGCTCGCGCCTGTTCGAGATCGTCAGGGGCTCGGTGGTGCACGATCTCGTGCGCCGCGCCGGCCACATCTCCATTCACGTCATTCCCGGCGAGGAGCCGTCGGACGCGGCAGAGCCCGTGGTGCAGACCCGCGCCCGCAGCGAGCCTTTGCGGCCCAAGCCGTATCTGATGGCGCTGCTGATCACGGCCGTCGGCCTCGGTCTCGCCGAGCTGATCCAGCCGTTTTTCGGCATCGAGAATGTCGACCTCGTCTTCCTCACCGCCGTGGTCAGCGTTGCCGCGCGCTACGGGCTGGGGCCGTCGCTGCTGGCGAGCTTCGTCTCCTCGCTCTGCTACAATTTCTTCTTCCTGCCGCCGCTCTACACCTTCACGATCACTGACCCGACCAACGTCGCGGCCTTCTTCTTCTTCATGCTCATCGCGATGCTGGTGTCGAACGTCGCCGCGCGCGTGCGCGTGCAGGCCGATGCGGCGACCCAGCGCATCCGCACCACCGAACAGCTCTATGCCTTCAGCCGCAAGCTTGCGGGCACGGCGACGCTCGACGACGTGCTGTGGGCGACGGCCTATCAGGCCGCGCTGATGCTGAAGGTCCGCGTCGTGCTGCTGCTGCCGCAGGACGGCAAGCTCACCGTGATGGCCGGCTATCCGCCGGAGGATCAGCTCGACGATGCCGATCTCGCCGCCGCGAGCTGGGCGTTCGCCAACGATCGCGCCGCGGGCCGCGGCTCCGACACCTTGCCCGGCGCCAAGCGCCTGTTCCTGCCGATGCGCACCGGCCGCGGCCTGATCGGCGTCATCGGTATCGACGACGACCGCACCGGGCCGCTGCTGACGCCCGACCAGCGCCGGCTGCTCGATGCGCTGGTCGACCAGGGCGCGCTGGCGATCGAGCGCGTGCTGCTGGTCGAGGACATGGACAAGGTCAAGCGCAGCATGGAGCAGGACCGGCTGCGCTCGGCGCTGCTGACCTCGATCTCGCACGACCTCAAGACGCCGCTCGCTTCGGTGCTCGGCGCGGCATCGACCATGCGCGACCTCGCGACGCGGTTGTCCGACCGCGAGAAGCTCGATCTGCTCGCCACCGTCATCGACGAGTCCGAGCGGCTGAACCGGTTCATCGCCAACCTGCTCGACATGACCAAGCTCGAATCCGGTGCCATCAAGCCGAACAGCGCGCTGCATGACCTCGGTGAGATCGTCGGCAGCGCGCTGCGCCGCGCCGGCAAGATCCTGTCGGGCCACACGATCGCGCTGGAGCTTGCCGCAGACCTGCCGATGCTCGAGCTCGACGCCGTGCTGTTCGAGCAGGTGCTGTTCAACCTGCTCGACAATGCCGCGAAATATGCGCCGGCCGGCACGACGATCGAGCTGCGCTCGCGGCGTGACGGCGCCTGGGTGGTGCTCGACGTCAGGGACGAGGGCGACGGCATTCCGCCCGACGAGGTCGAGCACGTGTTCGACAAGTTCTATCGCGTGCAGAAGGGCGACCAGGTGCGCCCCGGCACCGGCCTCGGCCTCGCGATCTCGCGCGGCTTCGTCGAGGCGATGCATGGCCGCATGACCGCGGGCAATCGCACCGACCGCAGCGGCGCCGTTCTCACCATCCGCCTGCCGGTGCCCGCGCAGGTGAGACCTCTGGAGACCGCCGCATGACCGGTGCGCCGATCAAGGTGCTCGTGATCGACGATGAGCCGCCGATCCGAAAACTGCTGCGGATGGGCCTGGCGACGCAGGGCTATGAGATCCTGGAGGCGCCGAGCGGCAAGGTCGCGCTCGAGAAACTCGCCGAGGAACCGGCCTTGATCATCCTCGATCTCGGCCTGCCGGACATCGACGGCCACGAGCTGCTGCGCACCATCCGGGCGCGCAACGACAGCATTCCGGTCGTGGTGCTGTCGAGTCGTGGCGACGAGGCCGGCAAGGTCAAGGCGCTCGATCTCGGCGCCGACGACTACATCACAAAGCCGTTCGGCATGGACGAACTGCTGGCGCGCCTGCGCGCGGCGCTGCGCCATCAGTTGCAGGTCCAGGGCGAGCGCCCGGTGTTCCGCACCGGCGATCTCTCCGTCGATCTCGTTCGCCGCATCGTCAAGCTCGGCGAGCGCGAGATCAAGCTGTCGCCGAAGGAATATGATCTGCTGCGCGTGCTGGTCCAGCACGCCGGCAAGGTCCTGACGCATCGCTTCCTGCTGAAGGAGCTGTGGGACGAACTGACCGACGCGCAATATCTCCGCGTCTACGTCCGCCAGCTCCGCCAGAAGATCGAGACCGATCCGGAGCGCCCGCACTTCGTGCTCACGGAAACCGGCATCGGCTATCGCCTGCGCGCACCGGATTAATGCTTCTTTGCGATGTCGAGCTTCGTATCTCCATGGAGATGCGCCTTCTGGCCGACGCATCCCGAGCTCTCTGCCCCAAGCACTCTGCGCTCCCTCTCCCCGTTCTTACGGGGAGAGGGCTGGGGTGAGGGGCAGCGACACGGGTGGTGCACACCGACACGCGAGAGCTCTCTCCGTCGCGTTAGTTCCTCGAAATCGGAACCATCGCCTGCTCTCGTGATTGTGCTGTCACAGGGAGACCATGTTGATGGCAAAGACAGCACGCAAATACTCCAAGGGCGCCTCCAAGGACGTCGAGCGCGCGATGAAGAAGCGCAAGGCCGGCACGCTGAAGAGCGGCGGCTCCGGCCGCAAGGTCAAGAGCCGCAAGCAGGCGATCGCGATCGGCCTCTCCGAGGCGCGCCGCGAAGGCAAGAAGGTGCCCGCGAAGAAAAGCGCGAAATCGTCGGCGAAGAAGACCGCAAAGAAGTCGTCGAAAAGTTCGAGCAAGAAGAGCACGAAGAAGACAACCAAGAAAACGACGAAGAAGAAGTCGTCGAAGACGAGCTGAGACCTCGGCCTCATGGTTCGAGACGCGCCGCCACGAACACTGCCTTCATGATCCGCTTTCGTGCTCGGCGCTCCTCACCATGAGGGTCTGGCACCCAAAAGGGGGCTTGCACACCGACCATGAACACGCCGATAGGCGTGTTCATGGAAAGGGGCATGCACCGAGGGCGGTCCTGCACATTGACCATCAGTACGCCAGCCGGCGTCTCAATGGAGAGTTGAGGCGTAGAAAGCAGCGCCGTGGCGCTTAACTCTCCATGAACACGCCGGTCGGCATGTTCATGGTCGGTGCGCGGGACCCGTTTCGGTGCCAGACCCTCATGGTGAGGAGCGCCGAGCCGACCTGCGAACCAGACCAAAGGTGCACAGGGCGGCGCGTCTCGAACCATGAGGCCAGGATCGCGAGGCGGGCCTCTCCTGCGTGCTGTCCCCAAGATCCAGGGTCTCGCTAACCCGCCTTCCTCTGCCGCGCCGCCGAGCGATGCGCCTTCTTTGCCGGCCGCCGATGCGCAGGCGCGCGCCGCGACGGCGCCCGTGCCGCCTTCTTCCCACCCTTGCCCAGGCTCTGCTTCAGCGCATCCATCAGGCTGACCACGTTGCCGGACGTCTCCTCCGGCTCCGGCAGCTTGATCGGCTTGCCCGAGGCCTTGCGCTTGACCAGCGCCTTCAGCGCGGTCTCGTACTGGTCCTTGAACTCCGACGGTTTGAAGTGTGCGGCCTTGGTCTGGAGGATGTGGCCCGCCAGCTCCACCATGTCCTTGGTGATCTTCGGCGACTTGATGTCGTCGAAGAACTCCGCCTCGTCGCGTAGCTCGTAGGGGAAGCGCATGGTGGTGCCGAGCATGCCCTTGCCCATCGGCTCGATGGCGATGATGTGCTCGCGATGCGTCAGCACGATGCGCGCCAGCGCGACCCGGTCCTGGTCCTTCATGGCGTCGCGGATCACCGCGAAGGCGTCGATCGCGGCCTTGCCGTCGGGGGCAATATAATAGGGGTGGTTGAGATAGCGCTGGTCGATCTCGTCGCGCGGCACGAAGCTGTCGATGTCGATCGTATGGTTGCTCTCGATCTGGACCGCCTCCAGCTCCTCCGGTTCGATCTCGACATACTGTCCCTTGGACAGCTCATAGCCGCGGCCCTTCTGATCGCCCTCGACGATGTCGCCGGTCTCGGCGTCGATCATCTGCTGCTTCAGCCGGTTGCCGGTCTCGCGGTTGATCAGGTGGAAGCGCGTCTTCTCCACGGATGTGGACGCCGGATAGAGCACGACAGGACAACTGACGAGCGAGAGTTTGAGCGAGCCTTTCCAATAGGCGCGGGGGGCCATCGGGATCTCCGTGAACGGTGAGGACAGCGTTGCAACGGATAAGTCGTCGTTGCGGTTCCGTGTGCAGCGGCTTGGAGCAATTACCCCGGATGCGCCGCCTGTTTGTTACTCGTCATGCCCGGGCTTGTCCCGGGCATCCACGTCGACCCGCATCCGCCGAACGACGTGGATGGCCGGGACAAGCCCGGCCATGACGCCGTGGAAGTAGCGGGTATGATCGGCTCTGCATAGCGAAAGGGGGCGTTACGATGGAGCATGCCCGTCGGGTTACTATGTCGCACCAACAATCCCTTGCCACGTCGGGTAAATCAGGCCGATCTTTCCGCGCATCCCGCCTCATGCAGAGGGCGTACGCGTCGTCACGATACGTGGAGTGTGGGAGGCGATGGACGAGACGGCAGCGTGCGCTGTCATGCGCGGACGAGCGCGGCCTCTCGGACGTGAAGTCGCGTGGTCCTGGCGCCCCGATGCTGGCGTCAAGTCCGTGCTGCCGGCCAGGCGCGCGGGCGACGGTGGCTAACAAGCCGGACACCGGGGAGATCGCGAAGTAAGCGTTAACACCATCGCGCAGGGAAGGCCGGTTGAGGGCCGTACCTGTGGTGACTGCCGCCTGCTTTTCGTGTTGCAGGCGGGCCATGGGCCGCGGTCAGCACCCGGCCTTCCCTGCACCCTCTCGCGTGTCGCGGAGGGCGGACGGCGGCAACACCCGAGCTCCAACGAGCGCCGGGAACGCGGAACTTTGCCCGGTGTTATCCAACAGGATCGGCCGGTTCCACGACCCCGCCGGCTTTGCTACGCTACCGCTCAACGCGAGGGATCACCGTGGCGCTCAAGAAGCTCTCCACCTATCGCAAGAAACGTGATTTCGAGAAAACGGCAGAGCCGTCCGGCGAGGCCAAGGTCGCGCCGGCCGACCGTCCGCGCTTCGTCATTCAGAAGCACGACGCCACCCGGCTGCACTACGATCTCAGGCTCGAATTCGGCGGCGTCTTCAAGTCTTGGGCGGTGACCAAGGGGCCGTCGCTCGATCCGCACGACAAGCGGCTCGCGGTGGAGGTCGAGGATCATCCGCTCGATTATGGCGATTTCGAAGGCACCATTCCCGAAGGCGAGTATGGCGGCGGCACCGTCATGCTGTGGGACCGCGGCACTTGGGAGAGCGACGATCCCGAGCGCGGCTTCAAGAAGGGCGATCTGAAGTTCACGCTGGACGGCGAGAAGCTGCATGGCAGCTGGGTGCTGGTGCGGATGCGCCACGACCGCACCGGCGGCAAGCGCACCAATTGGCTGCTGATCAAGCATCGCGACGAATTCGCCAGGGAGGGCGAGGCGAACGACATCCTCGAGGCCGACAAGTCGGTCGCGTCGGGACGCTCGATGGAGCAGATCGCCGCCGGCAAGGGCAAGGCGCCGAAGCCGTTCATGCTGGCCAAGACGCAGCGCATGAATGCCGATGCCGTGTGGCACTCCAACCGCGGCGATAGCGAGACGAAGATCAACAAGGGATCGACCAAGGCGCCGTCGCCAAAAGCCAAAGCCGCAAGAGCCAAGGCCACGAAGGCCAGTGGCGCGAAGGCCCAGCGTGCGACGAAGACCATCGAGCCCAAAACCGTCGCGTCGCTGCCCGACTTCGTGCCGCCCGAGCTCTGTACCTCCGTCGCGGCGCCGCCGAGCGGCGAGGGCTGGGCGCACGAGATCAAGTTCGACGGCTATCGCGTGCAGATCCGGGTCGAGGACGGCCAGGCGACCTTGAAGACGCGCAAGGGCCTCGACTGGACCGCCAAGTTCGGCGCGATCGCGGAAGCCGCGGCCAAGCTGCCGGATGCGATCATCGATGGCGAGATCGTCGCGCTCGACAAGGACGGCAACCCGAACTTCTCGGCGCTGCAGGCGGCGATCTCGTCCGGGCAGACGGATGAGCTGGTGTTCTTTGCCTTCGACCTGATGTTCGTCGAGGAGTTCGACCTGCGCCGCCAGCCGCTGCGCGAGCGGAAGGCACGCCTGGCGAAGCTGCTGAAGGCGAACATGAAGGGCAGGACGCCCGTTATCCGCTATGTCGAGCATTTCGAGAGCGACGGCGAGGCCGTGCTGGACTCGGCACGCAAGCTGAACCTCGAAGGCATCGTCTCGAAGAAGCTGGACTCCGCCTATCACTCCGGGCGCACCGAGAGCTGGACCAAGGCCAAGACGCGGCCCGGCCACGAGGTCGTCATCGGCGGCTGGAAGACGACCAACGGCAAATTCCGCTCGCTGATGGTCGGCGTCAACAAGGACGACCATCTCGCTTATGTCGGCATCGTCGGCACCGGCTTCGGCCAGGATATGGTGAAGGAGATCATGCCGGCGCTGAAGGCGGCTGCCTCCGACAAGAGCCCGTTCAGCGGCAAGAATGCGCCGCGCAAGGCGCGCGAGGTGCATTGGCTGAAGCCTGAGCTCGTCGCCGAGATCGAGTTCGCCGGCTGGACCGCAGACAACAATGTCAGGCAGGCCTCGTTCAAGGGACTGCGCCAGGACAAGCCGGCGCATGAGGTTGTTGCCGAGGAGCCGGTCGTCACGGCAAAGGTGACGAAGCCGGTGGCGCGCGCCGCGGCGACAGTCGCCACCGGCGGCACGACCGTGCACAAGACGCCGTCGCGATCCAAGAGTTCGGCGACAGTGATGGGCGTCGCGATCTCCAAGCCGGACAAGGCGCTGTGGCCGGATGCCGGTGACGGCGAGCCGGTGACCAAGCTCGATCTCGCCAACTACCTCGAAGCCGTCGGCGACTGGATGATCGATCATCTCAAAGGGCGCCCGTGCTCGATCGTGCGTGCGCCCGACGGCATCGGCGGCGAGCGGTTTTTCCAGCGGCACGGCATGCAAGGCATGTCCGATCTGCTGGAGCTGGTGAAAGTGTCCGGCGATCGAAAGCCCTATCTGCAGATCGACCGGGTCGAGGGCCTCATCGCGGTGGCGCAGGTCGCCGCGGTCGAGCTGCATCCGTGGAATTGCGCGCCGGATGCCTACGACGTGCCGGGACGCCTGGTGTTCGATCTCGATCCGGCGCCGAACGTCGCGTTCGAGGAGGTGATCGCCGCGGCCAAGGAGATGCGGCAGCGCCTGAAGACGCTGGGCCTGGAGAGCTTCTGCAAGACCACTGGAGGCAAAGGCTTGCATGTGGTCACGCCGCTGCTGCATGGCGCGCGCGATAAGGTGACGTGGCCAGAGGCGAAGGCGTTTGCGCAGGGCGTGTGCCAGTGGATGGCCAATGACCATCCTGAGGATTACCTGCTGAACATGTCGAAGAAGCTGCGCAAAGGGAAGATCTTCCTCGACTATCTGCGCAATGATCGGATGTCGACCGCGGTCGCGGTGCTGTCGCCGCGGGCGCGCGACGGTGCGACCGTGTCGATGCCGATCACCTGGGCGCAGGTGAAGAATGGGCTGGATCCGAAGCGCTTTACGGTTCGCACAGTGCCGGGGTTGTTGGCCAAGACTAAGGCGTGGGATGGCTATGATGACGCGGCAGGAGCGATCAAGCCGGCGATCAAAAAGCTGACGGACAAATTGTGAGAGGCTGTTAGGACGTTCGGGCAGACATGGCCAATGCCACGTCTGCCCGAAGAATTATCGCACCTGAATCAAATCCGTCCGAGCAGGACCAGGATCAGCACGATAACGATGATCAGGCCGAGGCCGCCGCCGCCGTAATAGCCGGTGCCGTAGAACGGGCCGCCGCCGATGCCGGAGAAGCCGCCGAGCAGGGCGATGATGAGAATGATGAGGATGATCGTTCCGATGGACATGTACTTCCCTCCAGAGCCCGGCAGCGGGGCGGTGCGTCACTCTGCCTTCGCCGAGGAAACTGGTCGGAACTTCGAAAGTTCCGGAAGTGGATCAGGTAAAATAAGGGGTGTGGCTTTGCGGTCGGTGCGCGGCGTGACTACATCAGGACGGTTGTTAGTCAGGAGATTGCGATGTCAAGGCCGCTTGTCGTTTCCATTCCGCACCGTCTCGGCAAGGACGAGGCGGTGCGTCGGCTGCAATCCGGACTGAGCAGGGCCGCGAGCAGTCTTCCGGTGCTCAGCGTCGATGAGGAGCGCTGGGAGGGTGACAAGATGTTCTTTCGCGTGCGCGCGCTCGGGCAGGCGGCGTCCGGCCATGTCGACGTCGGCGAGGATCGCGTCCAGGTCGAGGTTACGCTGCCCTGGCTGCTGCAGCGCTTTGCCGAAGCCGCGCAGAACGCCATCCGCAGTCGCGGCCAGCTGTTGCTGACGAAGAAGAGCTGATCAGCTCTGCGGCGCCAATGCAGGCGCTGGCTTGGCACTGTGATCGGAGGAACTTTCCACGCGGGCCGCAAGCACCGCAGCCGGGAGATGGGTGAACAGCGCGGAGACGGGGAGGGCGCCGTTCTGGATCTGAGGTGCGGAATAGCCGGGAAGATGCACGTTCGCGTCGAACGCATCCGCATGCGGCCAGACGCGGCCGCTATCCGTGAACGGCGCCAGCGTGCGAGCGGCGACCACGATCACCGCCTCGCGGCCGCGACGGCGCGCGAAGGCGAGGATGTGTTCGGCATGACGGCCGGTGACCTCGAGCGGTTCGTAAGAGCCGTCGGTGAACACCGTAGCGAGTTCGTTGCGGAGCTTGATGAGCTGCCGCGTCCAGGCCAGTTTGATGCGACCGTCCGGCCAGTGGTCTGCGAGGGCAGCCCAGTCCGGCGCTTCGCTCTCGCGCAGCGCCTGCTCGCGCGCGGCAAAATCGACCGGGCGGCGGTTGTCGGGATCGACCATCGACAGATCCCAGAACTCCGTGCCCTGGTAGAAATCGGGCACGCCCGGCATCGTCACCTTCAGCGTGACCTGCGTCAGCGAATTGAGTGCCCCGAGCAGCGCCACGCGTTTGGCGACGGTCTCCAGCGACTGCAGGAACTCCGCCGAATGCTGGCGGTCCAGGACGCGCTCGATGAAGGCGCGCAATCCGGCCTCATACGCCTCGTTCGGATTGAGCCAGCTGGTCTCCTGCTTGCCCTCCCGCGCCGCCTTCAGCGCATAGGCCTGCAAGCGCTCGGGGAGGCTGTCGTCCCAGCCCGTGGCGGGCCAGATGCCGACCAGGGTCTGGTAGAGCATGTATTCGAACGTCGCCGATGGCGCCCGCATGGAGCCGTCGGTGACGACATGCGGCGCGTTCATGGTCTTCCAGCGTGCCACCGCCGAGGTCCAGTCGTGGGGCAGCTCGGTGAGCGCGGCAAGGCGCGTGCGCGCATCCTCGCCGCGTTTGGTGTCATGGGTGGCGGTGGCCGTCATGCCGTGCGGCCAGTGCTTGGCGCGATCCTGCATCAGCTCGTGGAAGTCGGAAATCGCCATCGCATGCGCCGACGGATCGCCGCCGACCTCGTTGAGCGCGAGCAGCCGGTGGAAGCGATAGAAGCCGGTGTCCTCCAGCGACTTCGCCATGACAGGCCCGGTGAACTGCTGCACCTTCAGCGCAAAGCGGCGCACGCGCGGGACGGAGTGGGTGGTGTTGCGGTCACGCTTGATGAGGTCCATCGTCAGCGCGTCGCGCAGGAAATCGAAGATCGAGCCGTCGGACGCGAACCATTCGGCGCGGGCGCCGGCAATGGCATGGTCGATCAGCTTGCGGTCCGCCTCGGTCGGACCGGCGCCGGTGAGATAGGTGCGGTAGACCGGGAAGTGCAGCACGTACAATTCGAGCGCCTGTCGCAGGCTGTCCTCGGAATAGTCGCGCGTGGAGTAGTGGCCGTTGGCGATGCGTGCGAGCAGGCGCGTCAGCACGGTGAACTCGGAGGTCAGCAACGTCTCCAGCACGCGCCGCTTGGCTTCCTTGATGACGGGCGCAAGCTTCGGCGGCTTGTTGCTGATCTGGCGCCAGATCTCGTCGAGCGGCTCCAGCCCCTTGCCATCGATCAGGAGCTGCGTGATGACGTTCATCCACTCGTAGCCGGTGGTGCCGTGAACGCCGGCAAAGCTCGGCAGCTTCTCGTGCTCGCAGAGGATCTTTTCAATGACCACATAGAAAGGTCCGACCGCCGGCCCACGCGCGTCGCGAATGAGACGACGCAGGCGCTGGAAGTATTGCGCGGGATCGCGCAGGCCGTCGATGTGGTCGAGCCGCAGCCCCTGCAATTGGCCGTCTGCGATCAGCTTCTTGACGAGCCGATGGATCGCCTCGAACGTGCCGGCATCCTCGACGCGAAGGCCGGCCAGCGTGTTGACGTCGAAGAAGCGGCGGTAGTTGATGTCGCTGGATGCCAGCCGCCAATGGCCGAGCTTGTAGTGCTGCCGCTCCAGCAGATGGTGCAGAGCCAGTGTCTGCGCAGGGCGACCTTCGCCCGCCTTGTAGGCCGAGAGGCCGCGAGCAATGACGTCGGCAGCACCGGCAATGGCCTTGAGCGCGGCCTTGAAGCCCGGCGCTTCCTTGCGGTTCGGATGGCGCAGGCCGGGGTAGCGCGAGGCAAGCTCCAGGATGGCCTTGCCGGCCTCGCTGCTGTCCTCGCCGGCATCCTTGACGATAATGCGCAGCATCTCGCCGTAACGCTCCGGTGCGACCGGCAATCGGTGCTCGAAGTACCAGCAGGAGAACGAGCCTTCGTCCGGATCGTAGCGCAGCTCGATGTCGCCATGTTCGAGCGCATGGCCGTAGGAGGTGCCGATGATCGGCAGCAGCACGCCGCCGCGCGCGCGATAGGGCAACTGGTCCCAGTCGATGTCGAACGAGGCCGCGTGCGGCGAGGCCTGGCCCCATTCGAGCACGTCGAGCCACCAGGGATTGTCGTCGAAATGCACGCCGACATGGTTGGGCACGAAATCGAGGATCAGGCCGAGGTCGTGCGCCTTCAGCGCTGCGCTGAGCTTGGCAAAGCCGTCCTCGCCGCCGAGCTCCGGATTGAGCTTGGTATGGTCGGTGATGTCATAGCCGTGGGTCGAGCCCTTGCGCGCCGTCATGAACGGCGAGGCGTAGACATGGCTGATGCCGAGCGCCTTCAGGTACGGCACGATGCGCGCCGCCGCCTCGAAGTTGAAGTCGGCGGTGAGCTGCAGGCGATAGGTCGCGAGCGGAATGGCTGGAGGCATGACTATCCTCCGATGCTCCAGAACACCGACCAGGGCGGCAGACAGTCCCCCGGCGTGCCGCCCCAGATTGGCGTGCTCGTGAGCAGGCTCGCATCACCCGCGATCTCCGTGTCGGAGACGTTGGCGAGCAGCCGCAGCGTGGTGCTGTCGCCCATGACCCAATGTGCACTGAGGCGGCCGTCTTCGGTGACGTCGGCCTTGCCGAAGCTCGCGCCCGGCAGTCGCGGCGCTACATGCCGGTGGCGCGCGACGAGCAGATTGCGCACCAGCGCCAGTCGCTCGCGACCAGGAGACTCGTTGCGCGCGTCCCAATCGATGATCGCGGACTTGAACGTCTCGATGTCGAGCGGATCGGGCACCTCGTCGCCATACTTGGCATACGCCCACTCATATTCCCTACGGCGTCCCTTGCGCACGGCGTTCGCGAGATCGCCCTTGAAGTCGCAGAAGAACGGGAAAGGCTGCTTCGAGCCCCATTCCTCGCCCATGTACAGCATCGGCACGGTCGGCGCGAGCAGGGTCACGGCGAGCGCGGCCGCGATGCCTTCGGGCGGGGCCAGCGCTTCGAGACGGTCGCCGAACACGCGGTTGCCGATCTGGTCGTGGTTCTGCAGGAAATTCACGAACGCGCCGGGGGCGAGATGACCGCTCGGTTCGCCCCTGGCAATGCCTCCCCAGAAGGCGGCCTGCTCGCCCTGATAGACGAAGCCGGACGCGAGGGCGCGCGCGAGCCCGCTGCGCGGCGATTGCTGGTAGTCGCCATAATAGCCGCCGGTCTCGCCGGTCAGCATCACGTGCCAGACATGGTGATAGTCATCATTCCACTGCGCGCGGAACTTGCCGCGCGGCGGATCTTCAGCGGCGTCGAGCATGCTGGCGCGGTTGTCGCCGTTTTCGAGCACGAGATGGATGTGTCGCCCCGTCTGCGCGGCGAGCTCGCCGACCGCCGCACTGAGATCGTGCAGCATCGGGATCTCACCCTCATTATGGAGGATGTGATTGACGGCGTCGAAGCGCAGTCCGTCGAAGCGATAGTCGGTCAACCAATGCAACGCGTTCTCGATCGCGAAGGCGCGCACCTCCTGCTTGCGGTAGTCGATGGCGCTGCCCCATGGCGTGTGGGCGTCGGTGAAGAAGGTCGGGGCATAGCGGCCGATGTAGTTCCCCTCGGGACCGAAATGATTGTAGACGACGTCGAGGAACACCATCAGACCGCGCAGGTGCGCCTCGTCGATCAGCGCGCGCAGATCGTCGGGACGGCCGTAGACGTGATCGGGCGCGTAGAGCAGTACGCCGTCATAGCCCCAGTTGCGCGAGCCGGCGAAGTCCGCCAGCGGCATCAACTCGAGCGCGGTGATGCCGGTCTCGACGAGGTGATCGAGCTTGTCGATCATCGCCCTGTAAGTGCCGTCCTGGGTGAAGGTGCCGACATGGCTTTCCAGGAACACCGCATCCTGCCACGGCCGTCCACGCCACTCCTTGGAGCGCCAGGTGTAGGTGCTGTGATCGATCACCTCGCTCGGGCCGAACACATCCTCGGGCTGGAAGTCGGAGCCGGGATCGGGAACGTCGAGCTCGTCATCAATACGAAACTTGTAGCGCGCGCCGCCGCCGACGCCGGGGACATCGAGCGTGTACCAGCCGCCGTCGCCGCGCTGCATCTCATGACGTCCGTCGAGCACCAGATCGACCCGCTCGGCGGCGGGCGCCCACAGCCGGAAGGTCGTGCCGTTGGCGGTGATGCGAGGTCCGAATTGACGCGCGCTCATGACAGGCCCGCATACGCCAGGACAGAGCGGGGTGGTGCCTTCAGGTCAGCCCCTGCTGCGAAGTCGGCCTGCTTCTGCTGGGCTTGGGTGGTGTCGAGAACCTGTTGCCAAATCTTGGTTTCGGCGAGCTTGGGCAATTTGAATCCGATCTCTTCGGGGGCGGCGTTCAGAACGATAAAGATCGGAGCCTGTTCCTGTTCCACCGGGCCGAGCACATAGGCGAGAAATCGTCCGTCGGGAAAAGTCCAGTCGGTCTGCGTCATTTCCTCCGCCGCAGGCGTCAGCCACAACACGCCGAAGCTGCCGTCGGAGCGGCGGCCATCCAACCAGCGGCGCGCGCGGATCTGGCCGAAGCGACGGCGCAATTCTGTCATGTGCGCGATGAAGTCGGTGAGGTCGTCGCCCTCGCGGCCGATGCCGCTCCAATCGACCCAGCCGACCTCGTTGTCCTGGCAATAAGCGTTGTTGTTGCCGTGTTGCGAGTTGCCGACCTCGTCGCCCGCGAGCAGCAGCGGCAGGCCCTGCGCCAGGAACAGACAGGCGAGCTGGTTTTTGCGCGACTGCCGCCGCAGCGCATTGATCGTGACGTCGTCGGTCGGCCCTTCATGGCCGAAATTGTTGCTGTGATTGTCGTTGGAGCCGTCGCGATTGTCCTCGCCATTGGCCTCGTTGTGCTTGCTGTTGTAGGCGAACAGATCGGCCAGTGTGAAACCGTCATGGACGGTGACGTGGTTGACGCTGGCGCGCTGGGTGCGGCCGTCATGGTTGAAGATGTCGGACGAGCCGGTCATGCGGCTCGAGACTTCGCCGATCAGGCTGCCTTCGCCGCTCCAGTAGCGCCGCATGGCGCTGCGATAGCGGTCGTTCCACTCCGACCATTGCGACGGGAAGGCGCCGACCTGGTAGCCGCCGAGGCCGACGTCCCAGGGCTCGGCGACCAGCTTGACGCCGGCCAGAACAGGGTCCTGCCGGATCGCGGTGAGGAAACCGCTGCGCCGGTCGAAGCCGTGCTTCTCGCGCGCCAAGGTCGTGGCGAGGTCGAAGCGGAAGCCGTCGACATGGCAGACCTCGACCCAATAGCGCAGGGAATCCATCACCATTTGCAGCACGCGCGGATGCGTGAGATTCACCGACGAGCCGCATCCGGTGAAGTCGTCATAGAAGCGCGGATTGTCGGGCTTGAGCCAATAATAGGAGGCGTTGTCGATGCCGCGGTAGCACAGCGTCGGCCCGAGATGGTTGCCTTCGGCGGTGTGGTTGTAGACGACGTCGAGCATGACCTCGATGCCGGCATCGTGCAGCCGCGCGATGGTCGTCCTGAATGCGTCGAGCGGATTGTCCTGCGCGTAGCGCTGCTCCGGCGCGAAGAACGAGATCGTGTTGTAGCCCCAGTAATTGACCAGCTTCTTCTCGACCAGCATGCGGTCGTCGATGAAGGCATGGATCGGAAGCAACTCGACCGTGGTCACGCCGAGCCGCTTCAGATGCTTGATCATCGCCGGCGACGACAGGCCGCCATAGGTGCCGCGGAGGTTCGGCGGCACGTCGTCGCGCTTGTTGGTCAGGCCCTTGACGTGGGCCTCGTAGATGATCGTGTCCTCCCATGGGATCTGCGGCCGCATCTCGCGCCGGCCCCAGTTGAAGGTCTCGTCGATGACGACGGCCTTGGGCATGCCGCGCGCATTGTCGCGGCGGTCGAACGACAGGTCCTCGCGCGGCGAGCCGGCGCGGTAGGCGAAATGCGCGTCGCTCCAGACCAGCCGGCCGGCGAGGCGCTTAGCATAGGGGTCGAGCAGCAGCTTGTTGGCGTTGAAGCGGTGGCCGCGCTCCGGCTCGTACGGGCCATAGACGCGGTAGCCATAGAGCTGGCCCGGCGAGACGTCGTTCAGGTAGCCGTGCCAGACGTCCTCGGTCCGCTCCGGCAGCTCGATGCGTTCGATCTCGCGCCGGCCCTGGCTGTCGAACAGGCAGAGCTCGACCTTCTCGGCATTGGCGGAAAACAACGCAAAATTCGTCCCCCGTCCGTCCCAGGTGGCGCCGAGACGGGCGTGGCTTCCTGCGGCCAAGCGCATGGAATCAGGCTTCCGGGACGAGAAATACCGCTGCCATGGGCGGGAGGATGAGGTTGAGGTGTTGATCTTCAGAGGCATGGACCTGGCCGACATTGCCGACATTGCTGCCGCCATAATGGAGGGAGTCGGAGTTGAAAGCTTCCCTCCATGTGCCGCCGAGCGGCACGCGGACCCGGTAATTGTAATACACGTTGGGCGAAAAGTTCACGACCACGACGCAGCGGGCGTGATCATCAAAGCCTTTCCGCGCCCAGGCGAAGACGTTGCGGTCGGAATCATCGGCGATCAGCCACTCAAACCCGTCCGGCTCGCAATCGCGCTCATGCAGCGCCGGCACGTTGCGATAGAGATGATTGAGGTCGCGGATCAGGGCCTGGATGCCGGCATATCTGCGGTCGCCGAGCAGGTGCCAATCGAGCGAGGTGTCGTGATTCCACTCCCGCTCCTGGGCGATCTCGCAGCCCATGAACAGCAGCTTCTTGCCGGGATGGCCGAACATGAAGCTGTAATAGGCGCGCAGGTTCGCAAAACGCTGCCAGTCGTCGCCCGGCATGCGGCCAAGGATCGAGCGCTTGCCGTGCACGACCTCATCATGCGACAGCGGCAGGATGAAGTTTTCCGAGAAGGCGTAGTGCAGGCCGAACAGGATCTCGCCGTGATGATATTTGCGGTGGATCGGATCCTTGCTGACGTAGCGCAAGGTGTCGTGCATCCAGCCCATGTTCCACTTGTAGCCGAAGCCGAGCCCGCCCATGTCGACCGGCCGCGACACCTGCGGCCACGCGGTGGACTCCTCGGCCGCCGTGGTGGCCTGCGGGAAATGCCCGAACACGTCGATGTTGGTCCGGCGCAGAAACTCGATGGCTTCGAGATTCTCGCGGCCGCCGAACTTGTTCGGGATCCAGCCGCCGGAGGGACGGCTGTAGTCGAGATAGAGCATCGAGGCGACGGCGTCGACGCGCAGGCCGTCGATGCCGTAGCGCTCGAGCCAGAACAGCGCATTGGAGCGCAGGAAATTGGCGACTTCCGTGCGGCCATAATTGTAGATCAGCGTGCCCCAGTCGAGGTGCCGGCCCTGCATCGGGTTGGCATGCTCGTACAGCGCGGTGCCGTCGAAATGGCCGAGGCCGTGCGGATCGTCCGGGAAATGTCCCGGCACCCAGTCGAGCCACACCGCGAGGCCCTCGCGATGGCAGGCATCGATCAGTGCGCAGAAATCCTCAGGGCTGCCGAAGCGGCTGGTCGGCGCGTACAGGCCGGTGGGCTGATAACCCCAGGAGCCGTCGAATGGATGCTCGTTGATCGGGAGAAATTCGATATGGGTGAAGCCCATGTCGCGCGCATAGGCCGGCAGCTGTTCGGCCAGCTCGCGATAGGTCAGCCATTGATTGTCGTCCTTGCGCCGCCACGAGCCGAGATGCACCTCGTAGATGGAGACCGGCCTGTTCAGCTTGTTGATGTCATGCGGCGCGGGCTGCGGCCGGGGCAGGCGCGTTTCGTCGACGACGATCGAGGCCGTCTTCGGGCGCACTTCGGCTGCGAACGCCATCGGATCGGACTTCAGCGGCAGGTGCTCGCCCTGCGGGCCGATGATGTCGAACTTGTAGTGGTCGCCGGCGCGGGCGCGCGGAATGAACAGCTCCCAATACCCGTTGCCACGCACCCGCATCGGATGCCGCCGCGCATTCCAGAAGTTGAAATCTCCGACCACGCTGATGCGCCGCGCATTCGGCGCGAGCACGATGAAGCCGACGCCGTCGACGCCGTCGATCACCATCGGGTGCGCGCCGAGCTTGTCGTAGAGCCGCTCGTGGTTGCCCTCGCCGAGCAGATGCAGGTCGAAATCGCTGAGAATGGGCAGGAAGCGGTAGGGGTCCTCGAGGTCGGTGACCTGATCGCCAAAGGTGGCGCGCAGGCGATAGCGCTGCATCGACGACATCGTCCCGGTGAACAGGCCGGCATCGTGGATGCGCGCCAGCGGTGCCACTTCGCCATGCTCGCCGACCACCTCCACCCGGGAAGCCTCCGGCAGGAACGCGCGCACGACGGTCTTGCCGTCCACATTGTGCTGACCGAGATAGCGAAACGGGTCGGCATGCCGGCCCTCGATGATCGCAAACGCCTCGGGAGAAAGATGGGTCATGAAGACTCGCTGGCAGGAGCTGGCACGGACAGGACGCGAAGCAGATTGCCCAGCGCGACGCGAAGCCAATCCGGCCGGTGGGCCAGATCATATTCGAGCGCGCCGAGGGCTTTTTCCAGCAGGAAAAAGTTAAGGAGCGCCTCCGCGCTGTGCGGATCGTCCGGCCAGAGGCGCTGGTTGGCCTTGACCTCGCGATAACCGCCCAGGAATGCGGCAGTCGCCTGATCGCGCCACTCCGACAACGCGGCGGCGATCCGGCCGTGATCGTCAGGACCTGCCTTCAACGCGCGCTCGAGTGCAACGCGGGCCGAGCAATCGATCGAGCGCAGGAAGCCTGCGATGTCGCGCGCCGGCGGGGCCTTGCGGCGGCGCTCGGCGAGCGGCAGTCCCTCGTCACCATCGAAGTCGATGATGACGATGTCGTCCTTGACGATCAGGATCTGGCCGAGATGGAAATCGCCATGCAGACGGATGTCGCAGCCGCCGATTTGGTGCAGAAGCAAGGTGCTTAGCCGTTCCGACAATTCGCCGCGTCTGGCGAGCACCTGATCCGCCAGTCCCCGCTCTGGATCCTTCAGGTGGTCGCGGCGTTCGCTCAGCCCGGCCACCACCCGGCCGGCCTCGGCGCGCAGCCGGTCGATCCAGTGATCGAGACCATCGGCCGTGGTCGGTTCGGGGGCGAACTCCGGCAGGTCGCTGCGCGAAGCGAGTGCGGCATGCAACTCGCCGAAGCGGCGGCCGGCCTGGGTCATGTAGCGCAGATAGGGCGAGAGCTCCTCGCTCTGGCGTTCGTCGCCGCTGGCGGCAAAGACGCGCTGATCGTCGACAAAGCGGTCGAGATAGGCGGCGCTCACGGTCCAGCCGTCGCCCTGGTTCTCGATGTAGCCGTGGACACAGCCGACGGTCTGCCGCTCGCCCTCCTGAATCACCTCGACGCTGCCGAGCAGCGGCGGCACGTTGGCAAAGCCGACCGTCTCCGTCAGGAAGCGGCCGACGTCGACTTCGGGATGCGGACCTGCCTCCAGCTCACGGCGGATCTTGACGAAGAACTCGTTGTTGACGACCGCCTTGCTGCTGCAGCGGTCGGTCTCGACCACACGCACCTGCTCGGATTCACGGATCTGCTTGTCCGGGAATTTCGAGGTCGGCCGGAATTCCAGCCGGACGCCGTTCTCCTCCACCGTCAGCGATCGCTGCAGATTGTGCAGCAGCAGCGCGAGGAAGATCGGGCTGGTGGCAGCGTCGAGCAGGGTGCCCTCACGGGCGCCCTGGCGCACGGCGGCAAGGGCCTGCGGATTGTAGCGGTCGCGATCGAAGCGCACCCATTCGATCTGCATCGGCAACAGGTAGCGCAGCTTGTCGTCGCGCTCGGACGCCTTGAAGAAGATCAGCCAGGGACGGTTGTCGCCGATGTCGCAGAACGGGATCGCCGAGGTCAGCGTCGGGTGGATCGCGTCGGCCGAGCGCTCGGGATACCAGCGCGTGCGCGACAGATGTCCCGGCAGCACGTCGCGCTCGAACACGCTGCGGGTGCGCGCCAGCGAGACCCAGGTCGAGCCGAGCGGCACCACCAGCGTCTCGAATTCCGGAACGGCACGCTGAATGACGGGCTCGGACTTCTCGCGCTCCTTGAGCTGGAACCAATAGAAGCCGTAGGGCGCGAGCGTGATCATGTAGGGAAGATCGCCGATCGCGGGGAAACGCGACCGTCCGAGCATTTCGATCGGCACGCGGTCCTTGAAGGCCGAGAGATCGAGCTCGGTCGCCTGTGCCGAACGCGACAGGTTGGCGACGCAGAGGATGACCTCGTCCTTGTACTGTCGCACATACGCCAGCACCGACCGGTTGGCCGGCCGGATGAACGTCATGGTGCCCCGGCCGAAAGCGAGTGTCGACTTGCGCACCGAGATCAGCTTCTTGGTCGCGTGCAGCAGCGACGACTGGCTGCGCGATTGCGCCTCGACGTTGACCGCCTCGTAGCCATAGACAGGGTCCATGATCATCGGCGCGTAGAGCCGGGCCGGGTCGGCGCGCGAGAAGCCGCCGTTGCGATCCGGAGTCCATTGCATCGGCGTACGCACGCCGTTGCGGTCGCCGAGATAGATGTTGTCGCCCATGCCGATCTCGTCGCCGTAGTAGATGATCGGCGTGCCCGGGAACGACATCAAGAGCGAGTTCATCAGCTCGATCTTGCGCCGGTCATTGTCCATCAGCGGCGCGAGCCGCCGGCGGATGCCGACATTGATGCGGGCGCGCGGATCGTTGGCATAGGTCGACCACAGATAGTCGCGCTCGACGTCGGTCACCATCTCCAAGGTCAGCTCATCGTGGTTGCGCAGGAAGAGCGCCCATTGGCAGGTGGCGGGGATATCGGGAGTCTGGCGCAGGATGTCGGTGATCGGAAAGCGGTCTTCCTGCGCGATCGCCATGTAGATGCGCGGCATCAGCGGGAAATGATAGGCCATGTGGCACTCGTCGCCCTGGCCGAAATATTCCTGCACGTCCTCCGGCCACTGATTGGCCTCGGCCAGCAGCAGCTTGTCCTTGGCGTAATTGTCGAGTTCGACCCGCAGCCGCTTGATGATCGCGTGCGTCTCCGGCAGGTTCTCGTTGTTGGTGCCGTCGCGCTCGCAGAGATAGGGGATCGCGTCGAGCCGGAAGCCGTCGACGCCCGCGTCGAGCCAGCGCTTCATCACCTGGATGATCGCGCTGACCACCCGCGGATTGTCGAAGTTCAGGTCCGGCTGATGCGAGAAGAAGCGGTGCCAGTAGAACTGGCCGGCTTCGGGGTCCCAGGTCCAATTGGACTTCTCGGTGTCGGTGAAGATGATGCGCGTGCCCAGATATTTCTGGTCGGTGTCGCTCCAGACATACCAGTTGCGCGCGCTCGACCCGGGCGGACTGCGGCGGGCCCGCTTGAACCAATGATGCTGGTCGGAGGTGTGGTTGACCACGAGCTCCGTGATCACGCGCAGGCCCCGGCGCTGCGCTTCCTGGATGAAGCGCTTGAAATCCTTCATGGTCCCGAAATCGGGATTGATGCTGCCGTAGTCGGCGATGTCGTAGCCGTCGTCGCGCCCGGGCGAGGGATAGAACGGCAGCAGCCACAGCGCGGTGACGCCGAGATCCTGCAGGTAGTCGAGCTTTTCGGTGAGGCCGGCGAAATCGCCGATCCCGTCATTGTTGCTGTCGGCGAATGCCTTGACGTGCAACTGGTAGATGATCGCGTCCTTGTACCAGAGGCCGTCGCCATCGGTCTCGGTCTGGAGCGGGGCGTCCAGGGATGACATCAGGTTCATGAGGCCCTCACCGGGGAAGGAGGAGAACGAAGCGGCTGCAATCGCGCGGGGTGTGGTCCCATCGGCTATGGTCGTGATGGCATCGGCCCCGCGAGATGC
This sequence comes from Bradyrhizobium sp. HKCCYLR20261, assembly GCF_051168435.1. NCBI lineage: Bacteria > Pseudomonadati > Pseudomonadota > Alphaproteobacteria > Hyphomicrobiales > Nitrobacteraceae > Bradyrhizobium > Bradyrhizobium sp. HKCCYLR20261. The sequence continues at coordinate 91,746 of NZ_JBNPUZ010000010.1, read as the reverse complement.
GGCTCTCCTCAAAAGAGGGCAGAATAGGGGAGAAAGCGTCTCGCCGGAGGACGCTCTCGAACGTGTGCGCGAATTTGTTCACGGTGATGCCATTGACAAGAAAACAGTGTCCCGGTTCGCTAGGACCCGAGACGACCCCATAACAAAGCTGCCACGGGCGATTTTGTTCCCCAGGGAACGAGCGCGAGGGCGGCGCGTTGGGGGTCTATCCTGTTGCCTTCCAACAACAATTTGACGACGTGCGACAATTGCCACGTCCAGAATCGCGTGCCGAATGGATCTCTTCAAAGAAGCTCACAGTCTCGGAATCCTGACAGAATTCTACGATGGTCAGGGACAACTCCGCGTCACCGACGAGGCGGCCCTCAAAATCATCGTCGAGGCCTTCCCAAGGGCCACGCCGCACCCGCTTCTGAACGGCGCCGTCGTGATTCGCTCCGGGCAACCGGCGCGCAGCCGATTGGACGAGGCGGCCAAGTTGCCGGTGGTCTGGGCGGTCAAGCGCGGAGATGTCGTGGTCGCGCGCGGCGAGGCGCAGGAGCTCTCGCTCGAATGGCCGGCCGACCTTCCGGTCGGCAGCTATCGGGTCGAATTGACCGATGCGTCGTCATGCCGCGATGAGCTGCCGCTGCTGGTCACGCCGGGCAAGGCCTTCAGTGGTGATTTCGATCGCGTCTGGGTGCTGGCGGTTCAGCTTTATGGCATCCGCTCACGCCGCAACTGGGGCATGGGCGATTTCACGGACCTGGCGGATCTGATCACGCAGTGTGCGAAGCTAGGTGCCGACGGTGTCGGCCTCAATCCGCTGCACGCGCTGTTCGACGACCGGCCCGGCGATTTCAGCCCCTATGCGCCGAACAGCCGGCTGTTTCTCAATGCGCTCTATGTCGACGTCGAGCAGGCGCCGGGTTTTGCCAACGGGCCGGACAGCAAGGCTCTCGAGCCGCTGCGGCAGGCCGAGTTGGTGGATTACAAGGGTGTCGCTGCATTGAAATGGCCGGCGCTGCGCGCAGCCTTCGATGCTTTCATGGCCGCGCCGAGCAGTGCTGACGCCGCCGAGTTCAAGGCCTACCGCGCCGAGCGCGGCGACCTCCTGGCGCGCTTCACCTGCTTCGAGGTGCTGCGTCACCGGTTTCAGACGCCGTGGTGGGAGTGGCCCGAGGAATGGCGCCAACCCGATCCGGCGCGCTGCGCGGCGCTGCTCGCCGGGCCTGATAGCCGCGAGGCCGATTTCGTCGCCTATGTGCAGTGGCTCGCCGAGCGGCAGCTGCGCCATTGCAAGGACCTCGCGCATCGCCTCGGCATGAAGGTCGGCCTCTATCTCGACGTCGCCGTCGGCGTTCAATCCGACGGCTTCGATGCCTGGAACGAGCAGGGCGCCATCTCGCGGACGCTGTCGGTCGGTGCGCCGCCCGATCCGCTCAACACGGTCGGTCAGAACTGGGGCCTGGCGGGCTTTAACGCGCCGGGGCTGGAGCTGAAGAATTTCGAGCCGTTCCGGGAGATGATCCGGGCCTCGATGCGCCATGCCGGCGCGATCCGGCTCGATCACGTGCTCGGGCTGAAGCGGCTCTATCTGGTCCCGCACGGCTTTCCGGCCAAGCAGGGCGCCTATGTCCTGATGCCGTTCGATGCGCTGCTTGCCGCCACCGCGATGGAGAGCGTCGCCAACCAGTGCATCGTCATCGGCGAGGATCTCGGCACCGTCCCGGAAGGTTTTCGCGAGCAGATGGCGGATTGGGGTCTGTGGTCCTACAAGGTGATGATCTTCGAGCGTGACGACAGCGGCCGCTTCCGCGATCTCGACTATTATCCGCCCAACGCGCTGGTCACGCTGAATACGCATGATCTGTCGACCTATGCCGGCTGGCGGTCGTTCGGCGATCTCAACACCAAGCGTGGTCTGGGCATCGACCCCGGCGAGACCGACCAGGATCGCTGGCGTGCGCTCGGACTGTGGGACGAGGTGCTGCGCCATAATGGGATTCAGAGCAACGACGTGCATGCCGCGATCGGCTTCCTGTCGCGGACTCGGTCGCGCCTGCTCGTGGTCTCGATCGAGGATCTGCTGGGGGTCGTCGACCAGCCGAACATTCCCGGCACCATCGACGAGCATCCGAACTGGCGCCGCAAGATTCCGGTTCCGATCGAAGACCTCGCCGCGAGCACGAGTTTGGAGGCGTTGCGAACGGCGACGGCCGAACGGATCAGTCCCGCCGGCGTTTAGAATGCGGGGTGCGGGTGGGGGCATTTGCACACGGATGTGGAATGTCCTGCAGGATCGAAGATTACGCGCTGATCGGTGATTGTGAGACGGCGGCGCTGGTGAGCCGCAACGGGTCGATCGACTGGCTGTGCTGGCCGGCGTTCGACTCGGACGCCTGCTTTGCCGCTCTCCTGGGCGATCATCGCAACGGCCGCTGGCTGATCGAGCCACGCGGCGAGGTGACCACGACGTCGCGTCGCTATCGCGGCGACAGCCTCATTCTCGAGACCCGGTTCGAGACGGCGACGGGCACGGTCGAGCTGATCGACTTCATGCCGCCGCGCGGCAGCGCCTCCGATGTCGTGCGCCTTGTCCGCGGCATCTCGGGCAAGGTCCCGATGCGCATGGACCTCATCATCCGCTTCGGCTTCGGCGTCGAGATTCCCTGGGTGCGGCGCTCCGAGGATCGGTCCGCGCTGCTCGCCGTGTGCGGCCCGGACATGGCCGTGCTTCATACTCCGGTCGCGACGCATGGCGAAGACATGACCACGATCGCGGAATTCGAGGTGACCGCGGGCGAGACCGCGCCGTTCGTGTTGACCTATGGCCCCTCTCACCTGCCGGTCCCCAACGCGATCGACTACGAGCAGGCGCTTCGCGACACCGAGGCGTTCTGGTCGGAGTGGTCGCAGCGCTGCACGTTTCAGGGAGATCATCGTGATCTCGTGATGCGCTCGCTGATCACGCTGAAGGCGCTCACCTACGGCCCGAGCGGCGGTATCGTCGCGGCGCCCACGACATCATTGCCGGAAAAGCTCGGCGGTCGGCGCAATTGGGACTATCGCTTCTGCTGGCTGCGCGACGCCACGTTTACGCTGCTGGCGCTGATGAACTCGGGCTACACCGAGGAGGCCCTGGCCTGGCACAATTGGCTCCTGCGTGCAGCCGCCGGCGCGCCGGCGCATATGCAGATCATGTACGGCATCATGGGGCAGCGCCGGCTGACCGAATGGGAGGCGGAATGGCTGCCCGGCTATGAGGGCTCGCAGCCGGTGCGGATCGGCAACGCCGCGCATGCGCAGTTGCAGCTCGACGTCTATGGCGAACTGATCGACGCCTTCCATCAGGCGCGCATGACAAAGCTCAAGCTGAACGACGGCACCTGGGCGCTCGAACGCGCCGTGGTCGACCATCTCACCGATGTCTGGGACCAGCCCGACCATGGCATCTGGGAGCGTCGCGGTGACGGCCGCCACTACGTGTTCTCAAAGGTCATGACCTGGGTCGCGTTCGATCGCGCCATCAAGAGCGCCGAGCGGTTCGGGCTGAAAGCGCCGCTCGAACGCTGGCGGCGGCTGCGCGAGACCATCCATCACGACGTCTGCGAGAAGGGCTACGATGCCTCCGTCGGTAGCTTCGTCGACTCCTACGGCTCGAAGCTGCTCGATGCGAGCTTGTTGCTGCTGCCCGCGGTCGGCTTTCTGCCGAGCTCCGACCCGCGCATTCGCGGCACCATCGCCGCGATCGAGCAGCATCTCGTTCACGACGGCTTCGTGCTGCGGCACGATCCGCGGGAGGTGCCGACAGATGAGCAGCAGCCGATCGAGGGCGCGTTCCTCGCCTGCACCCTGTGGCTGGCCGACGCCCATGTGCTCGGCGGCGACATCGCCAAGGCGGAGACGCTGTTCCAGCGCGTGGTCGGGATCGCCAACGATGTCGGCCTGCTGGCCGAAGAATATGATACGGACGCGCGCCGGCAGACCGGCAATTTTCCGCAGGCACTGACGCACATCGCGCTGATCAATACGGCGCAGAATCTCTGCAGCGCCAAGAGGGCCGCCGAAAAGCCGGCGAAACAGCGCTCGGACGCGTGAGGCTGCCCGCGCGTCGGCTAGCCTTCCGCGTTCTCCGCCAGGATCATCTCCATCGCGTTGGCGAAGCCCTCGTCCTGGTTGGAGGTCGTGACGCGCGTGGCCTTGCTCTTCACGTCCTCGCTTGCGTTACCCATGGCGATCGACAGCCCGCTGACCTCGAACATCGCAACGTCATTGTGCATGTCGCCGATGGTCGCGACCTGGTCGAGCGGAATGCCGAGCCGTTGTGCCATCGCCGAGACGAAGGTGCCCTTGTTATGCCCGGGCGGGGTGATGTCGAGATAGTAGCTCTGCGAGCGGACAGCGGTGGCCTCACTGCCCAGTGCGTCGCGCATCTCGCCTTCGCAGCGGGCCAGCAGGTCGAAATCGCTGCTGGCGCCGACGATCTTGCAGGCGTTCGCGAGATGCGGCTGGAAGTCTTCGACGATCGTCGGCTCCGCGCGGATGGCGCGACGCTCATTCGGCACGTATTCGCCGTGCGGATTTCGTGTCAGCCAGGCATCGTTGGTAAAAAGCCAGATGTCGACGCCGGCGCGGTGGAGGAATTCGATGCTGCGCTCCGCGGCGCCTTGCGGGATCAGGCTCTGCTCCACGGGGCGCATGTCGGCATCGATGATCGAGCTGCCGTTGAACGGCCCGAGCGGCAGGGTGATCTGCAGCGGCTCGACCAGGAAGCGCATCCCGATCGCCGGGCGGCTGGAGGTCAGCGTGAACGCGACGCCGGATTCGTGCAGCCGGCGCGCCGCCTTCGCGGCGCGCTCGGTCAGGACTTTGTCCTTCGTCAGCAGCGTGCCGTCGACATCGGACACCACGAGAGCGATGCGGGTCATGAGCCGTTCCTGTTCGCGGTCAGGGGCGACCCTGGCCGGCGTGAAGCTGTTGCAGAACCTCGTCGACGATGGCCGCGATGGGAGCGTCGACCGAGACGGTGATAGGACGCTCGTCGGCTGTCGGTGGTTCCAGCGTCGCAAACTGGCTGGCGAGCAGGCCAGGTGGCATGAAATGGTTCTCGCGGTGCTCCATCCGGTCCGCGATCAGCTCGCGGCTGCCGCTGAGATACACCAGGCGGACATCGTCGCGGTTGCCCACCAGGATATCGCGATAGGCTCTCTTGAGCGCCGAGCAGGCGAGAATGATGTGCTCGCCGTGAGCGCGGCAGCGCGCGATCTCCTCGGCGATGGCTCGCAGCCAAGGCCAGCGGTCCTCGTCCGTCAGCGGATGGCCCGCGCTCATCTTGGCGACATTGGCCGGCGGATGAAAGCTGTCGCCGTCCTCGAAGCGCCAGCCGAGCCGCTCGCCCAAGGCGGCGCCGACCGTGCTCTTGCCTGAACTCGACACGCCCATGACGATGAGCGCCTGGGGCAGGTCAGACGCCACTTTGCCCCTCCGGCCATGCATCGGCATCGATGAGAACAATCGTTTCCTGGAGCGAGCGGGCGCGATTGGCCGGCAGGTCTTCACCCGTCAGCACGCGCGACATGATCGCCCGCTTGTCGGCGCCCCCAACCTCGAACAGCATGGTCCGGCAGGAGGCGAGCGCGGGCAGGGTGAGGCTGATGCGCGGGACGAACGGCGCGACATGGGCCTTGTCGACGCCGACCACCCAGCGATCGGTCACTTCGATGGCCGGAAATCCGGGGAAGAGCGAGGCGACATGACCATCTGGTCCGATGCCGAGCAGCACGAGGTCGAACAACGGGCGGGCGGGATCAAGCTTCGCATCACCATAGAACGCTTGTAGTGCGCGCTGATAGTCCGCGGCGCCGGCTTCCGGGCCGGACGCGTCGGTTGGGATCGGATGGATGTTGGCGGCCGGCGCGCAGGCATCGAGAAAGGCCTGGCGCGCCATCGTCATGTTGTGCAGCGGATCGCCCGGCGGCACGTCGCGCTCGTCACCGATGAACCAATGCACGCGCGCCCAGGGAATGCGGTCGCGATAGGCATCGGACGCCAACAGCTGATACAGCTGCCTCGGACTGGATCCGCCGGTCAGGCAGATGGCCACGCGTTCCGGATTGGCGTCGATCCGTGTCAGCAATCGTTCGGCCGCGACCCTTGCCATCGTCGCCTTGTCGGCGACGCGCATCAGTTGGCGGTCCGCAAGCCCCGCCATCGTCTAGACCGGCTTGCGCCAGCTGCGGCCGTCGCGCGCGAGCAGCTCCGCCGCAGCCTTGGGACCTTCGCTTCCCGCACTGTACGTATGCAGGCCGTCGTGGCCGGCCTTCTTCCAGGCCTCGATGAACGGCTCAACCGCCTTCCAGCCGGCCTCGACGCTGTCGGCGCGCTGGAACAGGATATTGTCGCCGATCATGCAGTCATAGATCAGGGTCTCGTAGCCGGTCGCGGGCTCGGCCTGGAAATAGTCCTTGTAGTTGAACTTCATCTGCACGCCGTCGGTGCGGATGGTCGGCCCCGGGATCTTGGTGTTGAACTGCAGGGTGATGCTCTGCGTCGGCTCGATGCCGATGACGAGATAGTTCTCCGCAAGCGTATCGATCGGCGTGCAGCTGAACATCGCGAACGGTGCCTGCCGGAACTTGATCGCGACCTCGGTGCGCTTGGCGCCGAGCGCCTTGCCGGTGCGCAGATAGAACGGCACGCCGGCCCAGCGCCAATTGTCGATCGTGAGCTTGAGCGCCGCATAGGTCTCGGTCGCGCTGTCGGGATTCACATCCCTGGTCTCGCGATAAGCAGCCAGTTCGGTGTCGCCGATCGTGCCCGCCTTGTACTGGCCGCGCACGGAATTCAGCAGCGCTTCCTCTTCGGTCAGCGGTTGGATCGCCGAGAGCACCTCGGCCTTCTCGGAGCGCACGGTATGCGCATCGAACCGCGCCGGCGGCTCCATCGCCACCAGCGACAGCAGCTGGAACAGATGGTTCGGCACCATGTCGCGCAGCGCGCCGGTGGCGTCATAGAAGCTGCCGCGCGTGCCGACGCCGAGCTTCTCCTCGACCGTGATCTGGACGTGGTCGATGTGATGCCTGTTCCAGATCGGCTCGAACATGCCGTTGGCGAAGCGCAGCACCAGGATGTTCTGCACCGTCTCTTTGCCGAGATAGTGATCGATGCGGTAGATCTGATGCTCGGTCACGAGCTCCAGCAGCTGATCGTTGAGCTTCTTGGCCGAGGCGAGATCGGTGCCGAACGGCTTTTCGACCACCAGCCGCCGCCACGCCTTACCGTCCTCCTTCAACAGCCCGACACGGCCGAGTTGCTGCGCGATCGGGGCGAAGGCGGCGGGCGGTGTCGCCAGATAGAACAGCCGGTTGCCGTGTGTCTCCCTTGCGGCTTCGAGTTTTTCAAGCCGCTCCTTCAGCTCGTCAAAGCTGTCCGGCTCCTTCGGATCGGCCTCGATCGCGGTCACGCAATGCAGGAGGCGCTGCGCGATCTCGTCCTCGATCGGCCGCGTCGCGTATTTGCGCAGCCCTTCCATCAGATTGCTGCGGAGTTGCTCGCTCGACATGCCCTTGCGGGCGATGCCGACGATGCAGAACCGGTCCGGCAGCAGATTGCTGGCGGCGAGATTGTAGAGCGACGGCAGCACCAGCCGGTGCGTGAGATCGCCGGTCACGCCGAAGATGACGAAGGCGCAGGCGTCGGGCTTCTGGTGCGGCGGCTGGTGAGGATGCAGCGGGGTCACGCGCGGTCCGCCTTGTCAGCCGCGTCAGATTTGGGCTTGACGATCTCCGGCGCGCTCTGGCGCGCAGGATCAGGATGCTGCTCGGGCTCCTTGTGGCCGCCGAAGCCTTCGCGCATGGCGGACAGGATCTTCTCCGCGAAGGTGTGTTCCTGACGCGAGCGGAAGCGCGCGAACAGCGCCGCGGTCAGCACCTCCGCCGGCACGGCTTCGTCGATCGCAGCGTTGACGGTCCAGCGGCCCTCGCCGGAATCCTCGACATAGCCGGAGTATTTTTCCAGGCCCGGCTGGCGCGCGAGCGCGCTCGCGGTGAGGTCGAGCAGCCAGGACGGGATCACGCTGCCGCGGCGCCAGACCTCGGCGATATCGGCGAGGTCGAAATCGAAGCGATGCGCCTCCGGCAACGCGTCGCTGTTGGCATGACGCAGGATGTCGAAGCCTTCGGCATAGGCCTGCATCAGGCCGTATTCGATGCCGTTATGGATCATCTTGACGAAATGCCCGGCGCCGGTCGGGCCGGCGTGGATATAGCCCTGCTCGACACGGGGATCGCGGCCGTCCCGGCCGGGCGTGCGCGGGATGTCGCCGATGCCGGGAGCGAGCGTCGAAAATATCGGATCGAGCCGGTCGACGACCGCCTTGTCGCCGCCGATCATCATGCAATAGCCGCGCTCGAGACCCCAGACGCCGCCGGAGGTGCCGACGTCGACGTAATGCAGGCCACGCTCACGCAGCGCCTTGCCCCGGCGAACGTCGTCCTGCCAAAAACTGTTGCCGCCGTCGATGATGACGTCGTCGGAGGACATCAGCTTGGTGAGCTGCTCGACGGTCGCTTCGGTAATCTTGCCGGCCGGCAGCATGATCCAGGCATGCCGCGGCGTCGCAAGCTTGCCGACGAACTCTTCCAGGCTCGCGGCACCCGTCGCGCCCTCGGAAACCAGGGCGGCGACCGCCTTCGCGTCACGATCATAGACCACGCACGAATGTCCCGCGCGCATCAGGCGGCGCACGATGTTGCCGCCCATCCGCCCGAGACCGATCATTCCCAACTGCATCGACGAGACCTTCCTAGCTCAGCGCTTCGGTGATGGCGCTGTCGAGCAGCTTCAGGCCCGACTTCAGATTGCCCTTGAGATGCACGCGCAGTGCGCGGCGGCCGCGCTCGGTGAGCACGTCGAAATCGCCGCGCGCCTGCGCCGCCTTGATGACGCCGAAACTCGCCTGCTGGCCGGGGATCGGCAGGTCCTGCGCATCATCGGCGGTGATCTGCAGGAACACGCCGCTGTCCGGGCCGCCCTTGTAAGCCTGGCCGGTCGAATGCAGGAAGCGCGGGCCGAACTCGGCGCAGGTCGCCAGATGCTTGCTATCGCGCAGTTTCATACGCATGCGCTGCAAGGCATCGGTGTTCGCGTCATTGTGCTCGATATAGCCGAGCAGCGCGATGTAGTCGCCGTCGCCGGCGCGGCTGAGATGCGCCTTCAGCCACGAGGCGAGGCTGCCGTTGGCGCCGTGCTCGCGCAGGCTCTCGGCGTTATGGCTGTCGGTGTAGAGCTCGCAGCCCTTGATGGCGACGACCGGCTCTTCGGCGGGAAGCGATCCGGTCTCTTCGAACGCCGCCGTGAGCTCGCGGGTCTTGATCTTGGCGGACTCCACGTCGGGCTGATCGAACGGGTTGATGCCGAGCACGGCGCCAGCAACGGCCGTCGCCATCTCGAAGCGGAAGAACTCCTGCCCGAGCTGGCCGATCGAGGCCAACACGATGCGCACCACCGGATGACCCGCCTCTTCGAGCGCGGCCAGCTTGTCGTCGTGGCCGGCGACATCGTCGCCATCGACCTTGATGTCGATGAAGAAGCGGTCATGGCCGTAGACCTCGGGCGAGGCAACCGGCTCGCCGTCGATCGGGATGAGGCCCTTGCCTTCCTTACCGGTGGACTCCGCGATCAGCTGCTCGACCCAGGCGCCGAAATCGGCGATTCTGGGCGAGGCGAAGATCGTCACCTTGTCGCGGCCGTCGAGCCCGGCGAGGCCCATGGCGAGGCCGAGCTGCACGCCCGAATTCTGCAGCGGCGGCACGTCCGGGCCGCAGGAGCGGACCATGGATAGTGCATTTTTGATCAGCTTGCGCACGTCGATGCCGGCGGTCGCGGCCGGCACCAGGCCGAATGGCGACAGCACCGAATAGCGGCCGCCGATGGTCGGCTCGCCGTGGAAGACGCGTGCGAAGCCCTGCGCCTTGGCCGCCTTTTCCAGCGAGGAGCCGGGATCGGTGACGGCGATGAAGCGATGGCCGGCCTTCTTCGGCCCGATCGCCTCGCTGACGCGCGCGAAGAAGTAATCCTTCATCGCGTTCGGCTCGGTGGTGCCGCCCGATTTCGAGGAGACGATGAAGACCGTCTTTGCAATATCGATCTTCTTCTCCATCGCGCGCACCTGCGCCGGATCGGTGGAGTCGAGCACGTGCAGCTTGGGGAAGCCGGACGTGCGCGGGAAGGTCTTCGCAAGCACCTCCGGCCCGAGGCTGGAGCCGCCCATGCCGAGCACGACCGCGTCGGAGAATTTTTGCCCCTTCACCCGCTGGGCATAGTCCTCGTAGTCGGCGATGTCGGCTGTCTCGGCGCTGGTCAGCCAGCCCAGCCATTTGTGCTCGTCCTTGCCGGTCCAGACCGAAGCATCCTTGTGCCAGAGGCGGCGGATCTTGGCGGCCTTGCGCCACTCCTCGGTGGCGGCCTGCACCTTCTTGTCGAGATCAGCAGCAACCGCGATCGACTGCTGCCCGAGCGCCTCGCCGAGCACGACGGCGCGCTTATGCGCCACCGCTCCATAGAGCTTGTCGGCGGCATCGGCGAACTGCTTGACGCCGTCGACCACGAGGTCGGCGGTGATGTCGTCGAGCGAGATGCCGGTCTTGGCGAGATCCTCGAGCGCCGCCTTGGCGGCGTCGATGTCCTCCTCCAGGCTGTCGCGCACCTCTCCGTGATCGCGGAAGGCGTCCAGCGTCGCCGGCGGCACCGTATTGACCGTGTTCGGCCCGATCAGCTCCTCGACATAGAGGACGTCGCGATAATCCTTGTTCTTGGTGCCGGTGGAGGCCCAGAGCAGGCGCTGCGGCTTGGCGCCTTTGGCGGCCAGGTTCTCCCAGCGGTCGCCGGAGAACAGGTGCTTGTAATCCTGATACGCCATCTTGGCATTGGCGATCGCGATCTTGCCCTTCAGCGCGGTCAGCCGCTCCTTCTCCGTGGGGTCGTTGGCCTGGGCGATCTTCTCGTCCAGCTGCTTGTCGACGACGCTGTCGATGCGGCTGACGAAGAACGAGGCCACGCTCGCGACATGCGACGGATCGCCGCCATCGGCGACATAGGCTTCGAGACCGGCGAGATAGGCCTCGGCAACCTGCCGATAGACCTCTTGCGAGAACAGCAAGGTGATGTTGACGCTGATGCCCGTGGAGATCAGATGCTGGATCGCCGGCAGGCAGGCGTCCGTGGCCGGGACCTTGATCATCAGGTTCTTGCGATCCACGGCCTTCCAGAGCTGCTCGGCCTCGGCGATCGTGCCTTTGGCGTCCATCGCCAGATAGGGCGAGACTTCGAGGCTGACGAAGCCGTCATTGCCCTTGAACTGGTCGTAGACCGGCCGCAGCACGTCGGCGGCGTTCTGAATGTCCTCGACGGCGACAGCCTCGAACAGCTGGGTTGGCGAGCGGTCGCCGTGCTTCAGCGCCTTGGCGATCGGGGAGTCGTATTCGTCGGAGCTGCCTATCGCTTTCTCGAAGATCGCGGGATTTGAGGTGACGCCCTTGACGCCATCCTCGTCGATCAGCCGCTTGAGGTCGCCCTTGGCGACGAAGCCGCGTGCGAGGAAATCGAGCCAGACCGCCTGGCCGTGTTCTTCGAGAGCTTTGACCGGATTCATGATGCCTATCTATGTGCGTCGGCTTGCTTTTTCGGGTTCCAATCGGGGCATCCTGCCAGACCGACATGGACCCAATATGAACAACTATGCGCCACCGGTATGGATAACGCCATTCATATTGGATTGATCCCTGTGCAATCCCAAGCGCTTTGGGCGGATTTCGGGTGTGGGGAGGGACGTCAGGGGCGGATGTAGAGATAGCCCTGGGATTGCAGCTCGGCGATCCTGACGACGCCGCCTTTCTCGGCCACGACGAAGCCTGGCAGCAGATCGCTGAGAGCGATGTTCTGGGCCTTCATCGTGTTGCCGCAGGCGGCGAGCTCGAGGCCGGACTTGGAGAAATGTCCGATGCGGCTGCGGATGTCCGGCGCCGCGCCCGTAGTGAAGGCGCGCAGCGCGGGGCCGTGGATCACCAGCGCGATCGTGACGTGATCCGGGCCGCCGACGCCGTCGTAGTGATTCTGAATGTTGCCAAGAACGAAGCCAACCTTGTCGCTCTCGTTCAAATGGTAAACGACTTTTAATCTGCCGGATGCGGCGCTCTCGGTCGCCGCTTGTGCGCGCGAGCTCGCGAACAGCGCGCCAAGGGCGGCGACGGCTGCGCTCAACATGTTGCGCCGATCCATCGTCCGCCTCCTTGCATTGCCAGCAACGCGCCACATCTGTTTCGTGATGGTCTCATTTGTGCCGGATCGCCGCGAGCTCCTTGCGGTCGGTCACCAGCCCCGCGCAGTCGGCGACGTCGCTGCGATCGACGCGGAAGATCTTGTCATCGGCGCCGGCGACCAGCGCGTCGCCAGCCTCGGCGTCAGGTTTGTTGTCGCGCTGCCAGACGGTGATGCGGGTCAAGCGCACGATCGCGGCCTTGTCATCCTTCGCCATTGCGATCTCGATGCCGCCGCCCTCGCAGTCAACGGGGCAATTGTAACGAATCTCTCCACCGGCGGCGTTGACACGCGCGTGTTCGCACGATCCACTGGAGTCGAAATCGCCGGGCCGGTCGCGATAGCTCACGCCCAGACGAAACGAATAGGTCATCTCGCGTTCGCCCGGCGGAATCTCCGCGGTCATGAGCAACTGCATGGCCGAAACCTTCTGCTTGGGATGGCGCGCGAGATGATCGGCATCGTAGCGACGCGTGAAACAGGCATAAGCCTTCTGTCCAGGCGCCTTGGTGAAGACGCGTGTGTCGAACATGCGCGCTTGCGTCTTGCTGACGATGTCGTCGGCGCGTGCCGCAACCACCATCGCGCAGCTCGTGAGCACGAGGAGAACAATCCGTTTCATGAACGTGGCCGATTGAACCTGACTTGTTCGCGGCAAGCGCCGCGGATGAATCGTTCCAATCCTTCGTCGCGGCGAAGAATATTCTCGTTCATCCGCGGTTCACGTCCGGCGCGACCATCCTCATCGGGTGTCGCAGCTTCGGGTTCACGTGCCTTCACAAGGCCTTGTGCGACGCGGGGGACTACGGTGCCGGGGTATTGCGGATGTTGCGAAGCAGAGACATTGAGGTACAAATAGAGCCGATTGGCACCAGTTTGCCGAACTATTGAGCGAAGTGCATGTTGATCAGGCATATGCTGCATGCACTTTGCGTTGCGGAAAAGGACGAAGACGGTGCCCAATAGGGGCTAGCGCGCTTCACTCTGAGTCGTTCGAGATCAGGAGGAACGTACTTCGATCTCGGCTCGTTGCAGCAGTGCGGCGGAACCTACGTGGAGAGGGATCATGTACAACGATTCGTTGTTCAACGCGTTCGCGAGGTCGTTCGAGGCCCGAAGCCAGACCGACATGTCGATGCAGGAATATCTGGAATCGTGTCGAACCGACCCGATGCGATACGCGAACGCCGCGGAGCGACTACTAGCTGCGATCGGTGAGCCTCAGATGATTGACACGGCCAAGGACCCACGCCTTGGCCGTATTTTTTTGAACCGGACGGTTCGCCTGTATCCCGCCTTCGCCGGCTTCTACGGCATGGAAGATACGATCGAGCGCATCGTCGGCTTCTTCCGCCACGCCGCGCAGGGCTTGGAAGAGCGCAAGCAGATCCTCTATCTGCTTGGCCCGGTCGGCGGCGGCAAGTCGTCGCTCTCCGAACGCCTGAAGCAGCTGATGGAGGTGCATCCGATCTACGTGCTCAAGGCCGGCGATGAATTGAGCCCGGTGTTCGAATCTCCGCTCAGCCTGTTCGATCCCGACACCTTGGGCCCGATGCTGGAGGAGAAATACGGCATTCCGCGCCGCCGCCTCACGGGACTGATGAGCCCATGGTGCTACAAGCGGCTCGAAGCCTTCGGCGGCGACATCTCGCAATTCCGCGTCGCCAAGATCCAGCCGTCGCGGCTGCGCCAGATCGGTATCGCCAAGACCGAGCCGGGCGACGAGAACAACCAGGACATCTCCTCGCTGGTCGGCAAGGTCGATATCCGCAAGCTGGAGACCTACGCGCAGAACGATCCGGACGCCTACAGCTATTCGGGCGGTCTCAACCGCGCCAACCAGGGCATTCTCGAATTCGTCGAGATGTTCAAGGCGCCGATCAAGATGCTGCACCCGCTGCTGACCGCGACGCAGGAAGGCAACTATATCGGCACCGAGAACATCGGCGCGATCCCCTATAACGGCGTGATCCTCGCTCACTCCAACGAAGCGGAGTGGCAGAGCTTCAAGACCAACAAGAACAACGAGGCCTTCATCGACCGCATCTGCGTCATCAAGGTGCCGTACTGCCTGCGCACCACCGAAGAGCGCAAGATCTACGAGAAGCTGATCCAGGGCTCCGAGCTCGCCACCGCGCCCTGCGCGCCGGCGACCTTGGACACCTTGGCCCGGTTCTCGGTGATGTCGCGGCTGCGCAAGCACGAGAACTCGACGCTCTACGCCAAGATGCGGGTCTATGACGGCGAGAGCCTGAAGGAGTCCGATCCGAAGGCGCGCAGCGTGCAGGAATATCGCGACGCCGCCGGCGTCGACGAGGGCATGGACGGCATCTCCACCCGCTTTGCCTTCAAGGTGCTGGCCGCGACCTACAATCACGACACGTCGGAAGTCTCGGCCGACGCCGTGCACCTGATGTACGTGCTGGAGCAGTCGATCAAGCGTGAGCAGCTGCCGGAGGAGATCGAGAAGCGCTATCTCGAATTCATCAAGGCCGACCTCGCGCCACGCTACGCCGAGTTCATCGGCCACGAGATCCAGAAGGCCTATCTCGAATCCTACTCCGATTACGGCCAGAACCTGTTCGACCGGTACGTCGACTATGCCGATGCCTGGATCGAGGATCAGGACTTCAAGGATCCCGACACCGGGCAGCTGCTCAATCGCGAGCTCCTGAACCAGGAGCTGACCAAGATCGAGAAGCCGGCGGGGATCGCCAACCCGAAGGACTTCCGTAACGAGGTTGTCAAGTTCTCGCTGCGCTCCCGGGCCCAGAACGGCGGAAAAAATCCGTCCTGGACCTCCTACGAAAAGATCCGCGAAGTCATCGAAAAGAGGATATTCTCGCAGGTCGAAGACCTTCTCCCGGTCATCTCCTTCGGCACCAAGAAGGACGGCGATACCGAGAAGAAGCACGCCGACTTCGTCCAGCGCATGGTCGAGCGCGGCTATACCGAGCGGCAGGTCCGCCGGCTGGTCGAGTGGTACATGCGGGTGAAGCAGGCGGGTTGATCGTGGTCCGGCGCCGATGGTCGCTGCATGTGCTGCAGGCCATCGGATGGACGTCGGCGCCTGGGCTATGATCGACGCGGAGCGTTCGGCGCCGAGCGTCGGACAGGAATGATGCGGGTGCGGTGCCGGATAGATGCTGCAACGCCGCATCGCGGCGGGGGAGAGCAGGAGCAGAAGCCGCTGCAGCAGGAGGCGTATGGAACGTGGTCATGCACATCATTGATCGGCGCCTGAATCCGGGCGGCAAAAGTCTCGAAAATCGTCAGCGATTTTTGCGACGCGCCAAGGCTCTCGTTCAAGGAGCGGTCAAGAAGACCTCGCAGGACCGCGACATCAAGGACGTGCTGGAGGGCGGCGAGGTCTCGATCCCGCTCGACGGCATGGACGAGCCGCGCTTCCGCCGCGAGGGCGGCACCCGCGACATGGTGCTGCCGGGCAACAAGAAATTCATCGAGGGCGACATCCTGCCGCGCTCCGGCGACGGCAGCGGCCGCAAGTCCGGCCCCGGGCAGGGCGACAGCGAGGACGCCTTCCGCTTCGTGCTGAGCAAGGAGGAGTTCGTCAATCTCTTCCTCGACGACCTCGAACTGCCCGACCTCGCCAAACGCAAGTTTGCCGAAGCCGAGAGCGAAGGGCTGGTGCGCGCCGGCTATTCGACGTCCGGTTCACCGGCCAACATTTCGATCAGCCGGACCGTCACCCGCGCGATGGCGCGCCGCGTTGCGCTGCGCCGGCCGCGGCCGGAGGCGATTGCCGAACTCGAAGCCAGGATTGCCGAGGAGACCGACGAGGACAAGAAGGTCGCGCTGGTGGCCGAGCTCGAAGCCTTGAAGGCCAAGGCCAAGCGCATCCCGTTCATCGATCCCATTGACATCCGCTACCGCCGCTTCGAGGCGGTGCCGAAGCCGATCGCGCAGGCCGTGATGTTCTGCCTGATGGATGTCTCCGGCTCGATGTCCGAGCACATGAAGGACTTGGCCAAACGCTTCTACATGCTGCTCTACGTGTTCCTGACGCGGCGCTACCGCCATGTCGAGATCGTGTTCATCCGCCACACCGACCGCGCCGAGGAGGTCGACGAGCAGACCTTCTTCTATGGCCCGGCCTCCGGTGGCACGCTGGTCTCCAGCGCCCTGCAATGCATGCACGACATCGTCCGCTCGCGCTTCCGTCCCTCCGACTGGAACATCTACGCGGCGCAGGCTTCCGACGGCGACAACGCCACCTCGGATTCGGAGAATGTGTCACGGCTCTTGGTCGACAACATCCTGCCGGTGTCGCAGTTCTTCGCCTATCTCGAGGTCGGCGAATCCGGCACCTATTCGTTCGAGATGCCGGACTCGGCGCTGTGGTCGCTGTATGAGCGTCTGCGCGCCAACGGCCAGCCGCTGTCGATGCGCAAGGTACGCGATCGCAGTGAGATCTTCCCCGTCTTCCACGATTTGTTTCAACGTCGTGGTACCACGCAGGAAAGGGCGGCATCATGAGCGGATTGCTGTTCGAAGGCGCCGACTGGAATTTCCTCACCCTGCAGCGCATTCACGATGCCTGCGAGGCCGTGGCGCAGAAGGAGCTCGGGCTCGACACCTATCCGAACCAGATCGAGGTCATCACCGCCGAGCAGATGCTCGACGCCTATTCCTCGGTCGGCATGCCGCTGTTCTACAAGCACTGGTCGTTCGGCAAGCACTTCGCCTATCACGAGGCCTCGTATCGCAAGGGCCTGATGGGCCTCGCCTATGAGATCGTGATCAACTCCTCGCCCTGCATCTCCTATCTGATGGAGGAGAACACGGCGACGATGCAGACGCTGGTCATCGCCCATGCCGCGTTTGGCCACAACCATTTCTTCAAGAACAACTACCTGTTCAAGCAGTGGACCGATGCCGACGGCATCCTGGACTATCTCGATTTCGCCCGCGGCTATATCGCGCAATGCGAGGAGCGGTTCGGCCGCATGGCGGTCGAGCACACGCTCGATGCCGCGCATGCGCTGATGTCGCATGGCGTCGACCGCTATCCCGGCAAGAAGAAGCTCGACTTCCGCGAGGAGGAGAAGCGCGCCGGCAAGCGCCGGCTTTATGAAGAGGAGCAGTTCAACGATCTCTGGCGCACGGTGCCGACGGGCCCCGCCAAGACCAGCGCGGTGCTCAATGTCGAACGTCGCAAGGCGCTGCTCGGCCTGCCGCAGGAGAACCTGCTTTACTTCCTGGAGAAGAGTGCGCCGCGGCTGGCGCCCTGGCAGCGCGAATTGCTGCGCATCGTCCGCCACATCGCGCAATATTTCTATCCGCAGGGCCAGACGAAGGTCATGAACGAGGGCACGGCGACCTACGTGCACTATCGCATCATGAAGCGGTTGCACGAGGACGGCCGGCTCACCGACGGCAATTTCCTCGAATTCCTGCAGTCGCACACCAATGTGGTGTTCCAGCCGGAGTTCGACGATCCGCGCTTCTCCGGCTTCAATCCCTACGCGCTCGGCTTTGCGATCATGCAGGACATCGAGCGCATCGTAAAGGATCCGACCGAGGAGGACCGCGAGTGGTTCCCGGACATTGCCGGCACCGGCGACGAGATGGCGGTGCTGCGTGACGTCTGGGCGAATTACCGCGACGAGAGCTTCATCAGCCAGTTTTTGAGCCCGGCTCTGATCCGGCAGCTTCGGTTGTTCCATCTGCATGACGATCCGGCGGAGCGCGCCGGCATTTTGGTCGACGCCATCCACGACGAGCGCGGCTACCGCCGTATCCGCCGCGAGCTGTCGAAGCAGTACGACGTCGGCTATATCGACCCGAACATCGAGGTGGTCGACGTCGACCTCGCCGGCGACCGCCGCCTGATGCTGCGGCATACGGTCGTGAAGGGCGCCCAGCTCAACGAGACCGACACCAAGCGCGTGCTCCAGCACCTCGCCGACCTCTGGAGCTACGACGTTCAGCTGACCGAGGTCGATGCGGCGAGCGACAAGGTCCTGAAGGAGTACGTGCTCAATCCCCGGATACAACCGGCGGCCGCGTAGCGCGGCCGCCAGGCGTTAGATGTCCGCGTAGACTTCGAGCAGATTGCCGTCGGGATCCCGGAAGAATAGGGTGCGGTGGCCGAAGGGCTGGTCCGTTGGCGGCTCCACGAGAGCGATGCCCTTCTCTGTCAGCTCAGCTGCACAGCGGTCGACGTCGTCTCGCGACACTTTGAACGCCAGCTGGAGCGAGGCGCTTCCTCGCGGCGTCGACTGGTCCGATGCCAGCCGCTTCGGCTGAGCAAGTGCCAGCGTATTCGGGCCGATCTGGTATTCGATCCAGCCTTGTGACAGTTCCCTTAACAATGAAAAGCCGAGCACCTCCTCATAGAAGCCGCGCATGGCCTGCCAGTTGCGCGCCAGGATGATTGTGTAGTCGACAGCGCGAATGGCCCGGAATGCGGAAGTTGTGGCTCGATTGGTCATGGTCCTGCTCTTCGTCTGTCGGTCGAACTCGGCTTTCAATTCCGCAGCGAGTGACGCAAGCCCGCGCTCTCGCCGCGCAAGAGGTGCGCTCCCCTCCCCCTTGCGGGGAGGGGTCGGGGGTGGGGGTCCCCGCGCATCCAACTCGCTTGGGGCACGTTCACGCGTCCTCCGCCACCATCGGATTTTGTCGAGCGGCCTTGCCGCCTCTACGCTTATCCCGGTGAGCTTCTCACCTCGCTCGCCTCATATCCAGCGGAGTTCTTGGACCCCCACCCCCGACCCCTCCCCGCAAGGGGGAGGGGAGCCGACCGCCGCTGCGGCAATATCCCGCGTCATACCGCAGAGGAATCAACTCAGAAATCGTTTCGTGGCGTGTTGAGACCGAGTGCGGCGTCTTCCGCGGCAAGTAGCGCAAGCCGGATCGGCCCGCTATGGTGCGCGCGGCGGGCTTGAGGCCAGCCGGTGGGAACGTCAATCGAAGTGGGCGTAAGGCGCGTGGTTGAGGCAAAGGAGACGCTGGCGACGATCCGGCGGGACCGGTTCATTCCG
Organism: Bradyrhizobium sp. HKCCYLR20261; assembly: GCF_051168435.1. Classification (NCBI taxonomy): domain Bacteria; kingdom Pseudomonadati; phylum Pseudomonadota; class Alphaproteobacteria; order Hyphomicrobiales; family Nitrobacteraceae; genus Bradyrhizobium; species Bradyrhizobium sp. HKCCYLR20261. The sequence goes on along the minus strand of NZ_JBNPUZ010000010.1, from coordinate 72,445 downwards.
ATTCGGAAGTCCGATGTCCTCGACGCCGTGATCTCGCATGGCGGCCTCGACGAGGCCCAGTCGGCCGAGCTGCGCCGGCTGGCCCAGATGCTCGGCGCCATCCTGCACCATGAATATTTCGACGAGCTCGACCGCCTCCGCGACGCCTATTTCGATTTCGATCCTGAAGTCCCGGGCGGGCGCCATCGCGCCCCGGCCGAACTCGACGCCGCTTACAATAATCTGACCAATGAGTTCGTCCGTGTGCTCGGCGAAGCCAATTTCATCGAGATCACCCATGACGAGATCGAGCGCGCCTTCGCCGAGCATGCGCTGGTTCGGGTCAAGCTGAAGGCGCCGATCTCCGATTTTCGCGCGGTACGGATGTTCCGGCGCGGCACGCATCAGGAGACCATCGAGGTCCCCATGCTCTACGGCCTGCGCCGCCGCAAGCAGGACATCGAGGTCTATGACGACATCATCCTGATGGTCGCGACCAGGCCCGACGAGCCCACCAGGACAAAGCGCAAGACGGCGGCCTGGCGCGGCCGCAACAAGATCCGCGGCGGCGCGGTGCTGTTCAAATATTTCCGCCACATCGCGCGCTTCGATCTCGAAGCGCTGCTGCCGAATGTCCGCGTCGTGATGGGCCTGCGCGAGCAGCTGACGCTCGGGGTGCCGGCGCTGGTTGGCGGCGTGCCGATCCTGCTCAAGCTCGCTTCGACGCTCACGGTGCTGTTCATCGTCGCCGGCTTCTATCTCGGCCTCAGCGGCACCGTGCACGACAACGACACCGAGCAGGCGCTGGCCGCACTGTCCGGCCTGTTTGCACTCGGCGCCTTCATCCTCAGGCAATGGGGCAATTTCCACCGCCAGTCGCTGATCCACCAGAAGCAGGTCACCGATAACATCTACTTCCGCAACGTCAACAACAACTCCGGCATCTTCAATTACCTGATCGGCGAGGCCGAGGACCAGGACTGGAAGGAGGCTGTGCTGGCCTATGGCGGCCTGCTGCTGGCCTCGGTGCCGCTGAGCCGGGAGTCTTTGGGCAGCCATGTCGAGGAGCTGCTGCAGCAGATGTTCGGACTGGGCCGCGCGTTCAACATCGATGAGGCGCTGATCAGGCTGCGCGAGCTCGGGCTCGTCAGCGGTGATGATGGCGCCTTGTCGGCGCTGCCGCTGCCGGAGGCGATTGCGCAGCTCGACCGCGTCTGGGCGAATGCGCTGCGGGCGTAGTCGAGCTCACCATGCGCAGCCTGCTGGTGAAGAACTTCGGCGACTTGCTTCTCTTGCCCCAGCAAATGCTCTCCACCCTCACCCTGAGGAGCCCGCCGCAGGCGGGCGTCTCGAAGGGCGAGGCCACAGCTCGGGCCTCGCGGTTCGAGGCGCGTCGCGAGGGCGACGCTCCTCACCGTGAGGGGGCGCACCGAGGATGGCGCTGCACTTGCCCCCCGAGGATTGTGTTCACGCGGGGTGAGCAGCCAAGCGTGATGAGTCCGAGCAGGGCTTTCCTCTGCTAACGCAGGCTCGCGTTGATCTTGTCGAGCACGCTCTGACCCGGGCAGAGATCCACCGCCTCCAGCCGGTTCAACGGCCGCTCCACCGTGTTGAGATGGCTGTGCAGGTCATCCGCCTCGGGATCGACATACAGCAGCCCGGTCACGATCTGTCCTTGCGCGGCGTGCTTCTGCAAAAAAGTCATCGCGCCGAGCCTGTCGTGCGGATCGTAGTCGGCGTCGAGCTTGCGCAGCGCCAGCCGCGAGCCGTCGTGCTGCTCGACGATCTGCACCGTGCCGGGGTCCTGGTCGATCTCGATCGGATCGCGCCCGGTCAGCACGTCCAGCCGGTTGACCGCGTCATTGTGCTCGCGGACATAGTCGAAACTCTTGGTCGAGCCGGCGTGATTGTTGAAGGCGATGCACGGACTGATGACGTCGATGAATGCGGCGCCCTTGTGCCGGATCGCACCCTCTATGATCGGCACCAGCTGCTTCTTGTCGCCCGAGAACGAGCGTGCGACGTAGGTCGCGCCCAGTTGCAGCGCGATGCCGACGAGGTCGATCGGGTTGTCGGTGTTGGTGACGCCCTTCTTCGACTTCGAGCCGCGGTCGGCGGTGGCCGAGAACTGGCCCTTGGTCAGGCCGTAGACGCCGTTGTTCTCGACGATATAGGTCATGTTGACGCCGCGCCGGATCGCATGCGCGAACTGGCCGAAGCCGATCGAGGCGGAATCGCCGTCGCCGGAGACGCCGAGATAGATCAGCTCGCGGTTGGCGAGGTTGGCGCCGGTCAGCACCGAGGGCATGCGGCCGTGCACGGTGTTGAAGCCGTGCGAATTGCCGAGGAAATAGTCCGGCGTCTTCGACGAGCAGCCGATGCCCGAAATCTTGGCCACCCGATGCGGCTCGATCGACAGCTCGAAGCAGGCCTCGATGATGGACGCCGTGATCGAATCGTGGCCGCAGCCGGCGCACAGGGTCGAGATCTTGCCCTCGTAGTCGCGATGGCTGTAGCCGAGATCGTTCTTCTTGATGCCGGGATGCTGGAATTTCGGCTTGGCGATGTAGGTCATGGGAGGCTCTCGCTGCTTTGCTCTGCCGCACGAGAAGGCAGGGATGCAGAAGTCTTGCGAAGATGGATGGCGAGCTGCTGCGCCGCGGGAAGTGGGCTCCCTCGCCCCGCTTGCGGGGAGAGGGTTGGGGTGAGGGGGGCTTTCCGCGCACCGAGCTCGTGGACAGTCCCCCTCACCCGGATTGCATCTTCGATGCAATCCGACCTCTCCCCGCAAGCGGGGAGAGGTGAAGGAAGCCGTGTCCGAACCTGATCCAGCACCATCACGACACCGCCTTGCGCAGCGGGGTCACCCGCATCTGGTCCTGATGCGTGCCGATCGCGTCCGCGATGAAGCGCGCCGTGATCGGGGTGCCGTCATAATGCAGGATCGGCACCAGCCGGACCGGGTCGATGCCGTTCTCGGTGACGATCAGCTGGCGCAGCTGGGCGTCGCGGTTCTGCTCGACGACATAGACGAAGTCGTGCTCGGCAATGAAGCTCGCCACGCTGGAATGAAACGGGAAGGCGCGGATGCGCAGGCGGTCGAGCTGATGGCCGCGCGCCTCCAGCAGGCCGATCGCCTCGTCCATCGCCGGCGCGGTCGAGCCGAAATAGATGACGCCGTACTTCGTCGGCTTGGCCGCATTGGCCTGCAAGGGACGCGGCACCATGTCCTGCGCGGTCTGGAACTTGCGCAGCAGGCGCTGCACGTTGTCGGCATAGACGGCGCCTTCTTCCGAGTAGCGCGCGTAGCGGTCGCGCGAGGTGCCGCGGGTGAAGTAGGAGCCCTCGGTCGGATGCGTGCCCGGATAGGTGCGGAACGGAATGCCGTCGCCGTCGACGTCGAGATATCGGCCGAAGTCGCGGCCATCGTCCAGCATCTCCGCCGTCATCACCTTGCCGCGGTCATACTGCTTGGCGTCGTCCCATTTCAGCGGCCGGCACAGCCGCTGGTTCATGCCGATGTCGAGATCGAGCATCAGGAACACGGTGGTCTGCAGCCGCTCGGCGAGATCGAAGGACGCGGCGGCAAACTCGAACGCCTCCGCAGGATCCTCGGGGAACAGCATGACGTGCTTGGTGTCACCGTGCGAAGCATAGCCGCAGGCGATCAGGTCGCATTGCTGCGTGCGGGTCGGCATGCCGGTGGAGGGGCCGGCGCGCTGCACGTTCATGATGACGGCCGGGATCTCGGCAAAATAGGAGAGGCCGATGAACTCGGTCATCAGCGAAACGCCGGGGCCGGACGTCGTGGTGAAGGCGCGGGCGCCGTTCCATGACGCGCCGATCACCATGCCGATCGAGGCGAGCTCGTCCTCGGCCTGCACGATGGCGTATTTGGCCTGTCCCGTTTCCGGATCGTGCCGCAGCTTCTTGCAGTGATTGGTGAAGGCCTCCGCCAGCGACGATGACGGCGTGATCGGATACCACGCGCACACCGTGGCGCCGCCATAGACCGCGCCGAGCGCGGCGGCGTTGTTGCCTTCAAGGAAGATGCGGTCGCCGACCTTGTCGGCCTTGCGGATGCGCAGGCCGATCGGGCATTTCAAATTCTGCAGCGCCCAGTCGCGGCCGAGATGCAGCGCATGGACGTTGGACGACAGCAGCTTCTCCTTGCCCTTGTACTGCTCGCCGATCAGCTGCTCGATCAGCTTCGGGTCCATCTCGAGCAGCGCCGAGAGCGCACCGAGATAGATGATGTTCTTGAACAGCTGACGCTGCCGCGGATCGCTGTAGGTCGAGTTGGTGATCGCGGTCAGCGGCACGCCGATCACGGTGACGTCGTCGCGAAACTTGGTCGACGGCATCGGCTTGGTCGAATCGTAGAACAGATAGCCGCCCGGCACGATGCCGGCGACGTCCTTGTCCCAGGTCTGCGGGTTCATTGCCACCATCAAATCGGTGCCGCCGCCGCGCGCGCCGAGATGGCCGGCCTCCGTGACGCGCACCTCGTACCAGGTCGGCAGGCCCTGGATGTTCGACGGGAAGATGTTGCGCGGGGACACCGGCACGCCATGCCGGAGCACCGCGCGCGCGAACAATTCGTTGGCGCTGGCCGAGCCGGAGCCGTTGACGTTGGCGAAGCGGACGACGAAGTCGTTTACGCTGCTGAGCGGCGCTTGCTGGGACATGCGGTACCTGCGTGAGTCGTCTCGATGAAATATTTCTGCATGTCCCACGCACCGGTGGGGCAGCGCTCGGCGCACAGGCCGCAATGGAGGCAGACGTCCTCGTCCTTCACCATCACGCGCCCGGTCTTCAGGTCCGACGACACGTAGAGGTCCTGGTCGGGATGCAGCGACGGCGCCCGCAAGCGCGCGCGCAGATCAGCCTCCTCGCCATTCTCGGTGAAGGTGATGCAGTCCATCGGGCAGATGTCGGCGCAGGCGTCGCACTCGATGCACAGCGTGTTGGAGAACACCGTCTGTACGTCGCAGTTCAGGCAGCGATGCGCCTCGCCGAGCGCGAGCTTCACATCGTAGCCGAGCTCGACCTCGGCGCGGATATCCTTCAGCGCCACCACCTTGTCGCGGTGCGGCACCTTGAAGCGCTTCTCCGGCGAGATGTCGTTGTCATAGCTCCATTCGTGGATGCCCATCTTCTGCGACGAGACATGCACCTCCGGCAGCGGCCGCTCGGTGATATCCTCTCCCGAGAGCAGGCGATGGATCGACAGCGCCGCCTCGTGGCCTTGTGCTACCGCCCAGATGATGTTCTTCGGGCCGAACGCGGCGTCGCCGCCGAAGAAAACTTTCGGGTTGGTCGAGACGAAGGTCTTGGGATCGACCACCGGCATATGCCATTTGTCGAAGGTGATGCCGCAGTCGGACTCGATCCAGGGAAAGGCGTTCTCCTGGCCGACGGCGACGAGAACGTCGTCGCATTCATACGTCACGTCAGGCTCGCCCGAGGGCACCAGCGAGCGCCGGCCCTTGTCGTCATACTCGGCCTTCACCTTCTGGAAGGTGACGCCGGTGAGCTTGCCATTGTCGTGATTGAAGGCGACCGGCACGAGATAGTTGAGGATCGGAATGTCCTCGTGCAGCGCGTCTTCCTTTTCCCAGGGCGAGGCCTTCATCTCCTCGAAGCCGGAGCGCACGATGACCTTGACGTCCTCGCCGCCGAGGCGGCGCGCGGTGCGGCAGCAATCCATCGCGGTGTTGCCGCCGCCGAGAACGATCACGCGCCTGCCGATCTTGTCGGTGTGGCCGAACGACACGCTGGACAGCCAGTCGATGCCGAGATGGATGTTCCCTGCGGCTTCCTTGCGGCCGGGAATGTTCAGCTCGCGGCCGCGCGGTGCACCGGAGCCGATGAAGATGGCGTCGTAATTGTCGGCGAGCAGCGTCTTCAGGCTGTCGATGCGATGGCCGGCCTTGTAGTCGACGCCGAGGCTGAGCACATAGCCGGTCTCCTCGTCGATCACGCTGTCGGGCAGCCGGAACTTTGGAATCTGCGAGCGCATCATGCCGCCGGGCTTGGGATCGGCGTCGAACACGGTGCAGTGATATCCGAGCGGCGCGAGATCGCGTGCGACTGTCAGCGAGGCAGGGCCGCCGCCGACCAGTGCGATGCGCCGGCCGTTCTTCGGCACGGGACGCGGCATGCGCTGTTGCACGTCGTCCTTGAAGTCGGCCGCGACGCGTTTCAGCCGGCAGATCGCGACCGGGCTCTCCTCAACGCGGCCGCGCCGGCAGGCAGGCTCGCAGGGGCGATCGCAGGTGCGTCCGAGGATGCCGGGGAAGACGTTCGACTTCCAATTGATCATGTAGGCGTCGCTGTAGCGACCCTCGGCGATCAGGCGAATATATTCGGGGACCGGCGTGTGTGCGGGACAAGCCCATTGGCAATCGACCACTTTGTGGAAGTAGTCGGGCGCCGAGATATCAGTCGCTCTCATTCCTACCCTGTCCGCGCGGCGAACCACGAGCGCGCGGCCTTCCTGACGTGAGGACGACTGATGATCAGGATCAGCAGAGGATCGGTTGAGGTCCGTCAGCAGGCCCTGGTCGTCGCCCTTCTGTTTTTTGAATGGCTCAATTGAATAGTCGTATCAGACTAGAGCCATTCCAAGGCGCGCACAAAGGCAAATTTGCAGGGCTGCTGGTCATGCACAGTGGTGCATCGCCGCATTGCAGGCGCGATGTGGCCATGTGTTGCGATGCGATATTCGAAGCCGACTTCGAGACCGAACGGGTTGCGTTGGTATAGAGGTGGATGAGGAGGCACGCGCGTTGCCACATACTCGGTCGTCATGCCCGGGCTTGACCCGGGCATCCACGCACACTCAGGATGCCGGACGACGTGGATGGCCGGGACAAGCCCGGCCATGACGTGTGGATAGAGAGGGGCTCAAACTTAGTTGGTCGCGATGTCCGCGCGGCTCAGATCCCACATCAAACGATAGATGCCGGCTGAAATCTGCGTCGCCAAAGGTCCATCGACAGCCGCAAAACGCGTCGTCATCAGCGTCGCGATCGCGTGGCTGTCGGTGCCGTCGATCAGGATGAACCAGTCGGCATCGCGTGAGGTTGCTGGGACGCCAGCCGCCGGGCCGGAGAGATCCGCATCGCCTTCGAGCAGATGCATCGAGATCACGCCTCTGAGCTCGCGCGGATCGAGCTCGATCTGCAGCGCATCGCGTAGTGCGCCGTCCTGTCCTGGCTTCGGCCGCAGCCGGATGATGCCGAGCACCGCGCCGCGGCCGGCGCCTTTCGAGATCGTGATGCGCGCGACGCTGCGGATCATGTTCTTGAACCGCTCCATCACCGTCTTCGACCACTCCGTCGGCGCCTCCAGCCGCGCGCGATAGGGCGCGCTGTCGAGCACGTCGATGCTCTCCGTCGAATACAGGCACAGATATTTCGGGCTGCCCTGTTCGGCGACATAGCGCCGCGCCTCGATGAAGCCGGGGATCGCGACGCGCTCCTCCAGATGCTCGCTGTCGTACCAGCGGTTGAAATCGGCCTCGTCAGCGGCATCGATGTTCATCGATGTCAAAAGCATGCCTGTCCCGGCGATGGGCATTTCGAACCTCCTGGTGCGTGTGCTGATCCTCATCCTGAGGAGGCCGCCAAAAGCGGCCGTCTCGAAGGATGAGGCCCGAGGTGTCACGGGCCCCATGCTTCGAGACGGCGCTGGTGCGCCTCCTCAGCATGAGGGGAATGAGTGATGTGTTTAAGGCGCGCTAGCGCGCGTCGCCATATCGCAGATGGCTTTCATGACCGCATCGCGGATGCCGGGGTCATAAAGATTGTGACCTGCGGCTTCGACGACACGGATTTCAGCCTCGCGCCACACTTCAGCCAGCCGCGCGGACGTCGATGGCGGGCAAAGCAGGTCGTAGCGGCCCTGCACGATGATGCCGGGAATGCCGGCAAGCTTCGCAGCATCGCGCAGCAACTGGTCCGGCGCCATGAAGCTGTCGTGCGAGAAGTAATGCGCCTCCATGAACGGCGTCGCCGGCAAGGCGTTGCCCGAACGGATCGCGAGGCGGTCGAGGTGGGTGCGTGCGGGCTTCACTTCCGACAGCGCCCGCTCAACGTCGTGCCAGGCGCGCGCGGCCGGGCCGTGGATCGCTGGATCGGGATCGAGGATGCGGCGGAAATAGGCGTCGCACGGATTGGCGCGCTCGGTCTCCGGCAGCATCTCCAGGAAGTCGCGATGCAGCTTGGGATGAAACCGCGCCAGCGTCTCGCCGAACGCCATCTCCACTTCGGCGCGGGTGCCGAGAAAGGTCGCGCGCAGCACCAGGCCGGTCACGCGCTCCGGATGCGCCTGCGCATACGCCAGCGCCAATGTCGCACCCCAGGAGCCGCCGACCACCATCCAGCGCTCGAAGCCGAACTTCGCGCGGATCGCCTCCATGTCGGCGATCAGGTCGGGCAGGGTGTTGTTGTCGCGGCTGCGCGTGGGACGCGAGCGGCCGGCGCCGCGCTGGTCGAACAGCACCGCATGAAAGCGTTCGGGGTCGAACAGGCGGCGGTGATCCGGCTGGCAGCCCGAGCCGGGGCCGCCGTGAAGATAGACGGCGGGAATGCCGCCGGCGCGGCCGCTGCTCTCGACATAGATCTGGTGGCCGCCGGAGACGTCGAGCCATTCCGAGGTCAGCGGCGCGAATGGATCGTTGCGGCGCGCGGCGGCGCGGCCGGCTTCGGCGTCAGGCATCGTGACTCTCGGGCGTGCCGCCGGCAAAATTGCGATACAGGAAGCGGTCCTGGCCCGAGGCCGCATCGCGCTCGGCCTGCTTGAAGATGCTCTCGTGCAGCGGCGACAGGGTGCAGGCGGGATCGGTATTGGCGGCGTCGCCGGTCAGCGCGAACGCCTGGCAGCGGCAGCCGCCGAAATCGATCTCACGGAACTCGCAGGATTTGCACGGCTCCTTCATCCAGCCCGTGCCGCGATAGCGGTTGAAGGCCTCGGAGTTCTGCCAGATCCAGGCAATGGAGTTGTTCGAGCGCACCGACATGAAGTCCAGCCCGGTGATGCTCTCGGCGGCATGGCACGGCAGCACCTTGCCCGACGGCGAGATGTTGAAGAACTGCCGGCCCCAGCCGCCCATGCACTTCTTCGGCCGCAGCGCGTAATAGTCCGGCACGACATAGTCGATCGTCAGCGTGCCCTTCAGCCGCTCGCGCGCCTCCTCAACCAGGCGGTCGGTCTGTTCAAGCTGCTCGTAGGTCGGCATCAGGCTGGCGCGGTTCTTCAGCGCCCAGCCGTAATATTGCACGTTGGCGACCTCGAGCCGGTCGGCGTCGAGATCGACCGCCATCTGGATGATGTCAGGGAGCTGGTGCAGGTTTTGCCGGTGCATCACGGCGTTGACCGTCAGCGGCAGATCGAGCTCGCGCGTCCAGCGCGCGACGTCCAGCTTCTTGGCATGGCCGCCCTTGTAGCCGCCGACGCGGTCGGCGACGACGGGCTCGTTGCCCTGGAAGCTGATCTGCACGTGGCAGAGCCCGGCATCGGCCAGCTCCTTCAGCCGGTCGCGCGTCAGCAGCACGGCCGAGGTAATGAGGTTGGTGTAGAGCCCGACATCATTGGCGTGCTGCACCAGCTCGACGATGTCCTTGCGCGCGGTCGGCTCGCCGCCGGAGAAATGCACCTGCAGCACGCCGATCTCGGCGAGCTCGGACAGCACCTTCTTCCACTCGGCCGTCGTCAGCTCCTGCCCGGCGCGGTCGAGCTCCAGCGGGTTGGAGCAATAGGGGCATTGCAGCGGACAGCGATGCGTGAGCTCGAGCAGCACGGCCAGCGGAATGCCGTAGGTCTCGGCGACGGAGCCGCGGCGCTCCAGCACGGCGAGGCTGTCAGTCTCGTCGATCTGCGGCGTGGTCTCGGTGAGCTCGGTCATGATGTCGTCTCCCGAACCTCGGTGAGAAAGCCCTTGTCGGCGAGATCCTGCAGCATGGCGACGACATCGGTGGCGATGACATCGCGCGGCGCAGCGTATTTCGCCGCGAGCTCGTCGATGATCCCGGCGACGCTGCGCGCACCGTCGCACAGCTTCAGCACCTCGACAGCGATCTCATCCGGCGCCAGCACCCGCTCCGGGGCGAGGATCACCCAGACCTGGCGTGTCTCGTCATACTTCAGCTTGGTATGCCGCGGCAGCACCACGCGGCTGGTTTCGGTGACCTGGATGTGACGCGGGGCCATGGTGGTGTCTCTAAGCCGTTTGATTTTGCAGGAGCGCAGTGGTCGCCGCAGCATGCGGTGCAACTCCCCTCCCCCTTGCGGGGAGGGGTTGGGGGTGGGGGTCTCAGCAAAGACTGCCCGTGTGGACCCCCACCCCCGACCCCTCCCCGCAAGGGGGAGGGGGGCGCAGCAATTGCGTGGATCGAGCGAGTTTCCAAACATCGGCTCAATGTCCCAAATAGACTTCGACGACCTTCGGATCGTTCTTCACTCGCTCCATCGTGCCCTCGGACAGGATCTGCCCCTGGTGCAGCACGGTCACCTTGTGGGCGATGTCCTCGACGAACTTCATGTCGTGCTCGATGACGAGCACCGAGCGGTCCTTGATGATGCGGTTGAGCAGCTCGGCGGTCTTGGCGCGCTCGCTGACGCTCATGCCGGCGACGGGCTCGTCGAGCATCAGGAGGTCCGGATTCTGGATCAGCAGCATGCCGATCTCGAGCCACTGCTTCTGGCCGTGGCTGAGCTCGGCCGCCGAGGTCTTGAGGCGATCCTTGAGGAAGATCATCTCGGCAACCTCCTCGACGCGGTCCTTCACCACGGCGTCGCGCTTGAAGGCGAGCGAGCCGAACACGGTGCGGCCGCGCGGGAACGAGATCTCGAGATTCTCGAACACGCTGAGATCCTCGAACACCGACGGCGTCTGGAATTTGCGGCCTACGCCCGCCTTGACGATCTCGTTCTCGCGCAGCTTGGTCAGCTCCTTGCCGCGGAACTGGATCGAGCCGGAGGTCGCTTTGGTCTTGCCGCAGATCAGATCGAGCACCGTGGTCTTGCCGGCGCCGTTCGGGCCGATGATGACGCGGATCTCGTTCTCCTCGACATAGAAGGAGAGGTCGTTGACCGCTTTGAAGCCGTCGAAGGAGACGGTGAGCGCTTCGACCGCGAGCAGGAATTCCTTGGGCTGATGACCGATGAGCATCGCTGTGTCCTCACTCTGCGGGGGCGCCGTCGGCGACCAGGCCGCCATTGCCGGATTTCTTGGTGCGCGAGGCCAGCAGCCGGTCGATGCGCGGCTGCACGTAGTCGCCCCAGATGCCGGCGAGACCATTCGGGAAGGCGAGCACGACGGCGATGAACAGAGCACCGAGGCCGAACAGCCAGAGCTGCGGGAAGGTCTCCGACAGACTGGTCTTGGCGAAATTGACCAGGATCGTGCCGTAGACCGCGCCGAAGATGGAGAGCCGACCGCCGACCGCGGTGTAGATCACCATCTCGATCGACGGCACGATGCCGACGAAGGACGGCGACATGAAACCGACCTCCAGGGTGAACAGCGCACCCCCGACTGCGGCGAAGACCGCGGCAGCGCAGAAGGCGAAGATCTTGAAGTTGGCGACGCTGTAGCCGGAGAAGCGCACCCGGTCCTCCTGCTCACGCATCGCCACCAGGATGCGGCCGAGCTTGGTCAGGCGGATGAACTGCGCCACCAGGATGGCGACGAACAGCAGGAACACCTCGACGAAATACAGGATCAGCTTGGCCTGGTCGGTGCGGATGTCCCAGCCGTGCAGGGTACGCAGGTCGGTGATGCCGTTGATGCCGCCGGTGTAGCCCTGCTGGCCCACGATCAGGATGGTCAGGATGGCCGCAATCGCCTGGGTGATGATCGCGAAATAGACGCCGCCGACGCGCCGCTTGAACATCGCGGCACCGATAATGAAGGCGAAGATCGCCGGCACCAGGATGATCGCCGCCAGCGCGAACGGGAAGCTCTGGAACGGCTTCCAGAAGAACGGCAGCTGCGTCAGCTGATTCCAGTCCATGAAGTCGGGAATGCCCGGCGTCGACTGGATCTTGGTGTTGGCGACGCTGGACGCCTCCAGCTTCAGGAACATCGCCATGCAGTAGCCGCCGAGGCCGAAGAACACGCCCTGCCCCAGGCTCAGAATGCCGCCATAGCCCCAGCACAGCACCAGGCCGATCGCGACGAAGGAGTACGTCAGATACTTCGCGACCAGATTGAGGCGGAAGATGTCGAGCGCCAGCGGCAGGATGACGACGAGCAGCAGCAGCAGGGAGACGAAGCCGATGAGCTCCGAGCGGTTGAAAAAGCGCGAGTTGATCATGGCCGTGCTTTCTTGTTGGACTGACGAAGCTGGCTCATTTGCGGACCTTGAGGGCGAACAGGCCCTGCGGCCGCAGCATCAGGATGGCGACGATCGCAAGCAGCGTGAGGACTTTGGCCATCGAGCCGGACATGAAAAACTCCATGGTCGACTGCGCCTGGGAGATGGTGAAGGCCGAGGCGATGGTGCCGATCAGGCTGGCGGCGCCGCCGAACACGACGACCAGGAAGGTATCGACGATGTAGAGCTGGCCGGCGGTCGGACCGGTCGAGCCGATCATGGTGAAGGCGGAGCCTGCGACGCCGGCGATGCCGCAACCGAGACCGAAGGTGTAGCGGTCGACCTTCTCGGTGTTGATGCCGACGGCGCCGGCCATGACGCGGTTCTGCACCACGGCGCGGACCTGCTTGCCCCAGCGCGACAGGAACAGCACGTAGGCGACCACGATCGTGATCAGGATCGTCAGGCACATCACGAACATGCCGTTGATCGGGATCTGGATCGCGTCGGTGGCCTGCCAGGAGCCCATCATCCATTCGGGCAATTCGACACCGACCTCGCGGGCCCCGAACACCGAGCGATAGGCCTGCTGCAGGATCAGGCTGAGGCCCCAGGTGGCGAGCAGCGTGTCGAGGGGACGCTTGTAGAGGCGACTGATCATCGCCCACTCGACCAGCATGCCGAGCGATCCGGAGGCGACGAAGGCCAGCGCCATCGCGACGAAGAAGTAGCCTGGAAACAGCGACGGCAGGAAACTCTGGAAGGCGTTCGACGTCATCCAGGTGACGTAGGCGCCGAGGATCATGAACTCGCCATGGGCCATGTTGATGACGCCCATCTGGCCGAAGATGATGGCAAGCCCCAGCGCCATCAACACGTAGACCGAAAACAGGATGAGGCCCGCGAAGCCCTGCATCGCGAAGATCGCCCCGAGGTCGCCGATGGAGTAGTCGCCGAACATGATCCGTCCTCTTGTGATGCGTGGTGTCGGTGCGCACTGACTTGCGATTCGCATTCGCGCCCGGGGCATTGCCCCGGGCGAGATCGTTCCCTCCCCCCTTGTGGGGGAGGGCTAGGGAGGGGGGTCCACACGACGAGTTGTGGGTGGGGTACCCCCCCTCCCCAACCCTCCCCCACAAGGGGGGAGGGAGCGCACTTGCTGTGCAGCGGCGCGATCGCCTCATCAGCCCATCAAGATGAGGCGTCAGACCCGCCCTTACTGGTAGCCCTTCGGGAACGGATCGGGCTCGACCAGATCGGCGGTCTCGTAGATCAGCTCGTACTGACCGTCCGCCTTGGCGCGGCCGACTCGGGTCTTGGACCAGAGATGGTGGTTCTCGTGGATCCGGACATAGCCCTCCGGCGCGCCCTTGAACTCGATGCCGGGCGAGGCGGCGGCGATCTTGTCGATATCGAAGCTGCCGGCCTTCTCGACCGTCAACTTCCACAGCCACGGGCCGAGATACGCGGCCTGGGTGACGTCACCGATCACGGTCTTCTCGCCCCACATCTTCTTGAACGCGGAGACGAAGGCCTTGTTGTTGGGATTGTCGAGCGACTGGAAGTACTTCATGCAGGCATAGGCACCCGCGATGTTCTCACCGCCGATACCGTCGATCTCGTCCTCGGTCACGGAGATGGTGAGCAGGGTCTGCTTCGACATGTCGATGCCGGCCGCCTTGAGCTGCTTGTAGAAGGCGACGTTGGAGCCGCCGACGATGATCGCGTAGATCACGTCCGGCTTGGTCAGCTTGATCTTGTTGATGACCGAGTTGAACTGGGTGTGGCCGAGCGGGAAGTACTCTTCGCCGACGACCTTGGCGCCCTGCAGATGGCCCTCGATGTGCTTGCGGGCGATCTTGTTCGAGGTGCGCGGCCAGATGTAGTCCGAGCCGAGCAAATAGAAGGTCTTCGCGCCCTTGGTCTTGTTGACCCAGTCGAGGCCGGCGATGATCTGCTGCGTGGCTTCCTGGCCGGTGTAGATGACGTTCTTCGACTGCTCCAAGCCTTCGTAGAAGGTCGGGTAGTACAGCATGCCGTTGTACTGCTCGAACACCGGCAGCACCGCCTTGCGCGAGGCCGACGTCCAGCAGCCCATGACGGCCGCGCACTTGTCGTTGACGAGCAGCTTCTTGGCCTTCTCCGCAAAGGTCGGCCAGTCCGAGGCGCCATCCTCCTGGATGAACTTGATCTTGCGGCCGAGCACGCCGCCCGAGGCGTTGATCTGCTCGATCGCGAGCTTCTCGGCCTGCACCGAGCCGGTCTCCGAGATCGCCATGGTGCCGGTGACCGAATGCAGAATGCCGACGGTGACTTCGCTATCGGTGACTGCAAGTCCGGTGGTGTTGACAGCGGAGGTTGCGGGACCGGCGCCAAACGACGGGCGCGGCAGCATGGCGAGCGCCGGGATGGCGGCCATTCCCATCATCAATTGGCGCCGAAGTGGCGACTTCAGGCCTTTTTTCGTTTCGTCCGACATGAGCACCCCATTCCTTGGTTCGAGGACACGCGTTAGGTCGGACCAAGGATGGCGCGCTTCGTGCACTGCACGGATACGCAAGATTGCGTATACTGCACCGCAAAAGCGCGACGTAGGCTCACCGCAGATCTCGCGAGGGGTAGGACGAAGCGCGCAGGCGCTTTGCGTGAGGAGTTTTGAGAGTGGCAGGGCGGCAGCGGATCGACCGCGTCAGGCGCCAATACAACCAGTGGGTCGCCAACCAGACGTTGGAGGACTACGCACTCCGTTTCACCGCCAAGAGCGCCCGGCGCTGGTCCGCGGCCCGCGTTGCCAACACCGCGCTCGGCGCGATCTCGTTCCTGGCACTGGAGGCGATCGGCGGCACCATCACGCTGAACTACGGCGTCACCAACGCAACCGCTGCGATCCTGGTCGCCAGCGTCATCATCTTCTGCTGCGGCCTGCCGATCGCCTATTATGCGGCCAAATGCGGCATCGACATCGACCTGCTGACCCGAGGCGCGGGCTTCGGCTATATCGGCTCGACCATCACCTCGCTGATCTATGCCTCCTTCACTTTCATCTTCTTCGCCATCGAGGCCGTCATCCTCGCCTCCGCGCTGGAGATGTGTTTCGGCATCCCGCGCCCGATCGGCTATCTGATCAGCGCCGTCGTCATCATCCCGCTGGTGACCTACGGAATCACGCTGATCAGCCGCTTCCAATTGTGGACGCAGCCGCTCTGGGTCATCCTGCATATCCTTCCCTTCGCCGCGATCGCCTATGCCAGCCCGCATTCCTTTGCCGACTGGCAGCAGTTTCCGGGCGAACATGGCGATCCCATGGGACATCTCGACCTTGCCCTGTTCGGGACAGCGGCGGCCGTGGTGTTCTCGCTGGTCGCCCAGATCGGCGAACAAGTCGACTTCCTGCGCTTCCTGCCGCGCGATCGCCGGACATCGAAGCTCTCCTGGTGGATTGCGCTGCTGTCCGCGGGTCCCGGCTGGATCGTGCTCGGCGCGCTCAAGCTGATGGCCGGATCGTTCCTCGCCTTCTTCGCCTTGAGCCACGGAGTCTCCGCCGACCATGCGGCCGAGCCCGCGCACATGTATCTCGAGGCGTTCCGCTATGTGCTGGCGCGGCCGGATCTGGCGCTGGCCCTGACCGGGACCTTCGTGATCCTGTCGCAGATCAAGATCAACGTCACCAACGCCTATGCAGGCTCGATCGCCTGGTCGAACTTCTTCTCACGACTGACGCACAGCCACCCTGGCCGGGTGGTCTGGCTGGTGTTCAACGTCGTGGTCGCGCTGCTCTTGATGGAGATCGGCGTCTACAAGGCGCTGGAGCAGACCTTGGCGCTGTACTCCAACATCGCAATCTCCTGGGTCGGCGCGCTCGTCGCCGACCTCGTGATCAACAAGCCGCTGGGCCTGCGTCCGCCGCAGATGGAGTTCAAGCGCGCGCATCTCTACGACATCAACCCGGTGGGCGTAGGCGCGATGACCATCGCCACCATCGTCTCGATCAGCGCGTTCTATGGGCTATTCGGACCGACCGGCAAGGCGCTGTCGACCTTCGTCGCGCTCGGGGTTGCGCTCGTGACGGCGCCGGCGATCGCCTATCTCACCGACGGCAAATACTATCTCGCTCGCAAGCCGAAGCGCAGCTGGCAGAACATCGAGCAGATCCAATGCTGCATCTGTGAGCATCATTTCGAGCCGGAGGATACCGCCTCCTGCCCTGCCTATGCCGGCCCGATCTGCTCGCTGTGTTGCTCGCTCGACGCCCGCTGCCACGATCTCTGCAAGCCGCATGCGCGGGCGCAGGCCCAAGTGTCGGCTGCGCTCAGCGGCATGTTGCCGCAATCGGTGCTGGCGAAGATCAACTCTCAGTTCGGACATTACGTTGGCGTCTTCCTGACCTCGGCCGGGCTCGTCGCACTGACACTCGGCATGATCTATCTGGAGACCTCCGCCGCGTTGCCCGGCTATCGGGGCATCATTTCCGATGTTCTGTGGAAGGTGTTCTTCGCGCTCTCCATCATTATCGGCGTCGTCACCTGGCTTTTCGTTCTCGCGCAACAGAGCCGCCGCGCCGCCGAGGCCGAAACGCGGCGGCAGACGCAGCTCCTGATCCAGGAGATCGAGGCCCATAAGCGCACCGACGCCGAGTTGCAGCGAGCCAAGGAGGTCGCGGAATCTGCCAACCTCGCCAAGAGCCGCTACGTCGTCGGCCTGAGCCACGAGCTGCGCTCGCCGTTGAACGCGATCTCCGGCTATGCGCAGCTGCTCGAGCAGGATACGACGCTGGCGCCGAAGCCGAAGGATCAAGTACGGGTGGTTCGCCGCAGCGCCGACCACCTGTCGGGGCTGATCGACGGCATCCTCGATATCTCCAAGATCGAAGCCGGCCGTCTGTATCTGTCACGCGACGAGGTTCGCCTGAGCGAGTTCCTCGACCAGCTCGTCGGCATGTTCCGCCTGCAGGCGGCGGCAAAGGGCGTCGACTTCGTGTTCAAGCGCCCAGCCGTGTTGCCGCTCGTCGTCTATGCCGATGAGAAGCGGCTGCGCCAGATCCTGATCAACCTGCTGTCCAACGCGATCAAGTTCACCCAGGAAGGCAGCGTCCAGTTCGTCGTGCACTATCGCAGCCCCGTCGCCGAATTCGAGGTGATCGATACCGGCCCGGGCATCCAGCCCGACGATCTCGAGCGCATCTTTGCGCCGTTTGAGCGTGGCGCGCTCGGTGCAGCGCAGCCCCAGACCGGCACGGGCCTCGGCCTGACGATCAGCCGGCTGCTGGCAGGCGTGATGGGCGGCGACATCAAGGTCGAAAGCAAGGTCGGAATCGGCAGCACGTTCAAGGTCAAGATCCTGCTGTCCGAGGTGACCAACCCGACGCGGCACCCGCCGGTCAAGGCGCCGGTCGCCGGCTATCTCGGCCCGCGCAAGACCATCCTCGTCACCGACGATGATCCGGTGCATCGCGACCTTCTGCGTGAGGTGCTGACGCCGCTGGGCTTTATCCTCTTGAGCGCACCGGACGGCCCGGCGTGCCTGGCGCTGGCGCAGCACTGCCAGCCGGATCTGTTCATCCTGGACATCTCGATGCCGGGCATGGACGGCTGGACCGTCGCCGAGACGCTGCGCAGCAGCGGCCACCATCAGGCGCGCATCCTGATGACGTCGGCGAGCGCGCTGGAGGCGCACGGCCGGCCATTGGCGCAGCCGTTCCATGACAGCTATCTGATGAAGCCGATCGATATTCCCCGGCTGCTGGAGGCCATCCGCCAGTTACTCAAGGTCGAATGGAGCTATCAGACCGAGCATGCCGTCGTCCAACCACGCTGGCGACCCGAAGGCGGCTCGCGTCCGCCGCTGAAATATATCGAGGAGCTGATGAGCCTCGGGCAGATCGGCTACATCAGGGCCATCCAGTTGAAGCTCGAGGAGATCGGCAGCGCTCACCCCGAGCATGCCGAATTCGTCGCCCAGATGCGGACGCTGATCGACCGGTTCGACCTCGATCAGTACATGGCCACTCTGAAGACCTTGCACGCCTATGAACATTGACAGCAAAAAGCGCGATGTGGCGCTGGTCGTCGACGACTCGCCGGAGACGCTCCGGCTGCTCACCGACGCCCTCGATGGCGCCGGCATGACCGTGATGGTCGCGCTCGACGGCGCGGCCGCGATGCGCATCGTCGATCAGATCACGCCTGACATCATCCTGCTCGACGCCGTCATGCCCGGCATGGACGGTTTCGAGACCTGCCGCAAGCTGAAGCGCGAGGCGGGACTGTCCAATGTCCCCGTGATCTTCATGACCGGCCTCGCCGACACCGAGCACATCGTGCAGGGGCTGGAAGCTGGCGGCGTCGACTACGTCACCAAGCCGATCGCGGTCTCGGAGATGCTGGCGCGCATCCGCGTGCACCTCGCCAACGCGCGGATGACGCAAAGCGCGCGCGCCGCGCTGGACGTCTCCGGCCGCTTCCTGCTCGCGGTCAACCGCGAGGGCCGACTGATGTGGGCCACCCCGCAAGCGCAGAAGCTGCTGTCGGACAGTTTTGGGGCGACCGAGGAACTCGTGCTGCCGGACGCCCTGCGGCACTGGCTGGACCAGGCACAGAACGGCAAAGCCGGCACCAAGGCTGCGGCCACCATTCCCGATCATCCCGAGCTGCGCCTGTACTACATGGGCGGCGCCGGCCCGAACGAGTTCCTGCTGCGGCTCGCAAAGGAGGCCACAGGCGAACTGCCCAAGCAGTTTTCCAGCGAGTTCGGCCTCACCACTCGCGAAGGCGAGGTGCTGTCCTGGCTGTCGAAGGGCAAGACCAACCGCGACATCGCGCAGATCCTGGGCCTGAGCCCGCGCACCGTCGACAAGCATCTGGAGCAGATCTACGCCAAGCTCGGCGTCGAGAACCGCACGGCAGCAGCTG
This sequence comes from Bradyrhizobium sp. HKCCYLR20261, assembly GCF_051168435.1. Taxonomy (NCBI): domain Bacteria; kingdom Pseudomonadati; phylum Pseudomonadota; class Alphaproteobacteria; order Hyphomicrobiales; family Nitrobacteraceae; genus Bradyrhizobium; species Bradyrhizobium sp. HKCCYLR20261. The sequence continues at coordinate 53,235 of NZ_JBNPUZ010000010.1, read as the reverse complement.
CCATTGCGACCGGCGTGACACGGCGGGAGAGTTGATCCTCCGCTGTCGTGCCGGGTTGGCGCCCATCCTCCGTGATCTGTCTTGGGGGAGCAGGACGGAAATTGTCATTCCGCCCTAAACACCTGCCTATGGCTATGGATCCCCGCTTTCGCGGGGATGACACCGTCAGTGGAGGAGGAGCCCGGGCTCAAGCAGTCAGCGCTTACCCATACATAAACGCCGGATCATCCAGATCGATCGCCGGGATCTGGTCCTTTTCGCTCCAGTAGTCCTGGCTGTGCTGCCATTCTGGCTTGTCGCCGCGCTTCGGCAATAGATGCATGTTGCGCATCATGTAGCCCGGATTGAAGTTCTCCGGGTCGATCCAGGGCAAGAGCGGCATGTTGTGGTCCTCCGGCCGCAAGGCCGGGGTCACCTTCTGCACGCCCTTCGCCTTCATGTGCGCGAGCAGCCGGCAGACGAACTCCGCGACCAGATCCGTCCGCAATGTCCAGCTGGCGCGGAAATAGCCGAACACCCAGGCGAGGTTCGGCACGCCCGTGAACATCATGCCGCGATAGGTCACGGTATCGCCGAAATCCAGCGGCTTGCCGTCGACGGTGAACGCGATGTCGCCGAGCACGCAGAGATCGAAGCCGGTCGCGGTGATGATGATATCGGCCTTGAGCTCATCGCCGGACTTCAGCTTGATCCCGCCTTCCGTGAAGCGTTCGATCTCATCGGTGACGACGGACGCCTTGCCGCTCTTGATGCCCTCGAACAGATCGGCATCGGGCACGAAGGCGATGCGCTGACGCCACGGACGATAGCTCGGCGTGAAGTGCTTGGCGGCATAGTCCGGCCCGATGATGGCGCTGATCTGCCCGATCAACTCCTTCTTCACCTGCTCGGGCTCGCTCAGGCAGCGCTTGGTGAACCAGTCCTGCTCGAACAGGATCTTGCGCCTGACGATCTCGTGAATCCATTCTTCCTTCACCTGCAGCCGGCGCAGCTCCTCGGCCAGCTCGATTGCGTTACGGCCAATGCGGAAATAGGTCGGCGAACGTTGCAGCATCGTGACATGCGCGCATTTTCCGGCAATCGACGGCAGGATCGTCGCCGCGGTCGCGCCCGAACCGATGACGACGACCTGCTTGCCGGTGAGGTCGAGATCCTCCGGCCACACCTGCGGATGCACGATACGGCCCTTGAATGTCGCCATGTCCGGCCACTCGGGCGTATAGCCCTTGGAATGCCGATAGTAGCCCTGGCACATCCAGAGAAAGTTTGCGGTGATGGTGACGGGCTCTTGATCCCGGCCCTTCACGGCGTGAACCGTCCAGAGATTGGTCGCGCTCGACCAGCTTGCCGAAACGATGCGATGGCCATAGCGGATGTGGCGGCCGAGATCGTTCTCCTCGATCACATCGCCCATGTATTTGAGAATTTCTTCCGCGGTCGCGATCGGCGGTCCGACCCACGGCTTGAAGCTGTAGCCGAACGTATGCAGGTCACTGTCGGAGCGGATACCGGGATAGCGATGCGTCCGCCAGGTGCCGCCGAAACTGTCCTGGCTTTCCAGGATCACGAAGCGCGTGTCCGGCATCTGCTTGGTCAACTGATAGGCGCTGCCGATGCCGGAGATGCCGGCGCCGACGATCAGTATGTCGAAATGTTCGGTCGCGTGAGAGGACGCAGCCTTCCGGATGGGCGCGATGACGTTCATGGGGATCCCTGGGCTTTTGCTTTTGGTGTTGTTTCCTCGTCTGACAGGCTGAACCTGATCACGACGATGGTCAACCCGCGACGGCGAGCCGCAACCCAGCCCCGAACGACGTCAATTTCCGCTGAGCGGCATGCCCCATTGCCGCGCGGTCTGCACGATCCAGTCGCGATACAGCGTGAGCGGTGTGACGCCCGTCATGCCGCCACATCCATCCGTCAGGTTGGGTCCGGTCGACCACGAGATCACACCGATCAGCAACTCGCCCTGCGCCTGTGTCTCGAAAGCAGGGCCGCCGGAATCGCCGGTACAGCCGCCGAGGCCGGGCTTGGCTCCTTGCGTCGCCGGATCGACGAGCCGTATCTGCAATGTGCCAGGCTTGCCGGTCGCGACCAGAGGAGCCGCGCGCACGACGCCGCCGCTCCTGCCGTCGCCGGGAATGGCCACGCCGATCCCCACCACAGTGAACGCATTGCCGGCCGCCAACGGCGGCTGCGGCACGCCCAGCGTGGCTGGTGCGCGCTCTCTCGCCGGCGCCTCCAACTCCAGCAGCGCGACATCGGCTGTGGCGCGATGAGCAAGGATCGATTGCATGCTGAAGCTCGGATGCACGGCGACGCGCCGCACCGTCTTCAGCACCGGCTTGCGCTCGCGATCGTATTCCACGATGCGGTAATCGACGCCCGGCTGCACGCAATGTCCGGCGGTCAGGACGAGCTTCGGGGCGATCAACGCGCCGCTGCAGAAATTGCCACGCGAGCCGACGATCGTGACCACGGAGCGCCCGATACCGTCGTTCGAGGCGGGCGCATTGCCGACGATCGCGAGCGCCGGCGAAGCGGCCAGCCATGCGGCGATGGAGATCGTGAGGAGCAGCTTCATCGCCGCAGCAATAGCGGCTGCAGGCGCCTTCGCCAAGCGAATCGCAAATTATGGCGCTCCGTGTTAGCGATCTCTCTGGGGAAGCGAACGAAGGACAGGACAGTGATGGTCGAGGCGGTGATTTTTGATTTCGGTGGCGTGATGACGACCTCACCGTTCGAAGCCTTTGCGCGGTTTGAGAAGGAGCGCGGCTATCCCGTCGATATCATTCGCAACACCAATGCCGCCAACCACCTCGAAAACGCCTGGGCCAAGTTCGAGCGCGCCGAGATCGACCTGGACACGTTCGACCGGCTGTTCGCCGAGGAATCGCTGGCGCTCGGCGGCGCCGCGGTGAGCGGACGCGAGATGCTGCCGCTGCTGGCCGGCGATCTCCGCCCCGACATGGTCGAGGCGCTGCGTCGGATCAAGACGGAGTGCAAGACTGGCTGCATCACCAACAACCTGCCGGCCAATGCGATCGGCAGCCAGGGCGGCCGCTCGTTCTACGTCGTCGAGGTGATGGCGCTGTTCGATCATGTCATCGAATCCGCCAAGATCGGCCTGCGCAAGCCCGATCCGCGCATCTACCAGATGATGACCGAAGCCCTCGGCGTCAACCCGGCGGACTGCGTCTATCTCGACGATCTCGGCGTCAACCTGAAGCCGGCGCGCGAGATGGGCATGACGACGATCAAGGTCGTCAGCGCGTCGCAGGCGATTGCCGAGCTGGAAGCAGCGACCGGGCTTTCCTTGCGCTGACTGTCGTGCCGCCGGCTTCGCGAGAGCGGCTAATAGTTGGTCTGTTTTGCCCGCTCGGGAAACGCGGCCGACAACGCCGCGCCATCGGCCTGCAGCACGCCGCGTTCGGTGATCAGTCCGCTCACCAGACGCGCCGGCGTGACGTCAAATCCGTAGTTCGCGACGGGTGATCCCGGCGGCACGATGCGCACTGTCTCGATGCGGCCGTCGACGGTGCGGCCGGTCATCTCCGTCACTTCCTGCGCGCTGCGCTGCTCGATCGGGATCTGCCGTCCGTCGGCGACGGCAAAGTCGATCGTCGGCGACGGCAGCGCGACGTAGAACGGCACGCCGTTGTCATGCGCCGCCAGCGCCTTCAGATAGGTGCCGATCTTGTTGCAGACATCGCCATTGGCGGCGACGCGGTCGGTGCCGACGATCGCGAGATCCACCATGCCATGCTGCATCAGGTGTCCGCCGGTGTTGTCCGGGATCACGGTGTGCGACACGCCGTGATGGCCGAGCTCCCAGGCGGTGAGCGAGGCGCCCTGGTTGCGTGGCCGCGTCTCGTCGACCCAGACATGGATCGGGATGCCGCGATCGTGGGCCAGATAGATCGGCGCCGTCGCCGTGCCCCAATCGACCGTCGCCAGCCAGCCGGCGTTGCAATGGGTCAGCACGTTGACGACTTCACCAGGCTTCTTGCGCGCGGCTGCGGCCTCGATCAGCGCGAGACCATGCGCCGCGATGCCCTGATTGATGGTGACGTCCTCGCCGGCAATGTCGACCGCACGCGCATAGGCCGCGTCCCGCCGCTCCGATGGCGCCAGCCGGCGCAGCATCGTGCTCATGGTGTCGAGCGCCCATTTCAGATTAATCGCCGTCGGCCGCGTGGCGATCAGCATCTCGTAGGCGCGGTCTATGCCAGGGTCGGAGCGGTCGTCGCGCATCGCCAACGCCATGCCGAAGGCGGCGGTCGCACCGATCAGCGGCGCACCGCGCACCAGCATGTGGCGGATCGCATCCGCCGCTTCCTCGCAGGTCGTGATCTTCGCCACGACAAACTCGTGCGGCAGCCGGCGCTGATCGATGGCACAAACCGTCCAGCCGTCGGCATCGAGCCAGATGCTGCGAAAATGCTTGCCGTCCACTTTCATGTTCGGCCTCCTGTCAGCCGCGCAGGATGCGGCCTGCGACCGCATCGAGCTTCTTGAGGAGGTCGGGATCGCGGGCCTCTGGCGCCGTGATCAAAGCAGTGTCGAGCGCGCGGTCCGAGCCGATCGGGCACGGCTCATGCTCATGCGGAAACTCGCGGGCGAGCCGCGCCACCAGCCCCTTGGCCTTGTCGGCGTTGGTGGTCAGCACCCGGATGATGTCCTGCACCGTGACGGCGTCGTGGTCCGGATGCCAGCAGTCGAAATCCGTCACCATCGCCACCGTCGCGTAGCAGATCTCGGCCTCGCGGGCGAGCTTGGCCTCGGGCATGTTGGTCATGCCGATCACCGAATAGCCCGACGATTTGTAGGTCATGCTCTCGGCATAGGTCGAGAACTGCGGCCCCTCCATGCAGACATAGGTCCCGCCGCGCACGACGGCGATGCCCTCAGCCTCCGCGGCCGCGGCGAGATGAATGCGCAGCCGCGGCGACACCGGATGCGCCATCGACACATGCGCGACGCAGCCTTTGCCGAAGAACGAGCTCTCACGCTTGTAGGTGCGGTCGACGAACTGATCGACCAGCACGAATGTGCCCGGCGGCAGCTCTTCCTTGAAGGAGCCACAGGCCGACAGCGACACCAGGTCGGTGACGCCAGCGCGCTTCAACACGTCGATGTTGGCGCGATAGTTGATGTCGGACGGTGACAGCCGGTGTCCCTTGTCGTGACGCGGCAGGAACACGATCGGCAGGCCGGCGATGGTGCCGCGCCGCAACGGCGCCGACGGCTCGCCCCACGGGCTCGCGATCACCTCTTCGTGGGCATCTTCCAGTCCCGGCAGGTCATAGATGCCCGAGCCGCCGATAATGCCAAGTACAGCCTTCGTCATGACGTCCCCATCTCCAAGGGAGATAAGAATGCCAGCTTTGAGGCAAATTGAAAACAGCGGCGGCGCGGCTGTCCGAAGACAGCTATGGTCAGGCCGCCTGGTCCGCCGCGAGCTGTCCGGCCACCAGCCGCTCGAGCGTGGCGATCGACCGGAAATTGTCCGGCGTGATCAGCTCCTGCGGAATCGTGAAATCGAACTCCGCCTCGATAGAGAGCATCAGATTGACCATGTCCATCGAGGTGAGGCCGGCATCCACGAGCTTCGTGTCGGCTTCGAGATCGGCGGAGATCCCGTTCTGAACCAGGATGTCCCGCACCAGCGCGACGACGCGGTCTGAAATATCGGCTTTAAAATTCGGCATGTGATTTCTCATTCGCAAGACAGCAGACGCGTGATCCACCTGTCGGTTGCCTCGATCGTAGAGATAACGCGGTATGGCAGCGAAAGCGTTACACAAGCGCGGTGTTCCATCCCTGAATTGTTTTAACGCTAACGCGTTAGCTCCAAATTGACCGGCGCCGGAAACCGACAATTAACCCCGGCCCCGTGATTCCACGGCGTTTACCTCGAATTTCGTCGACGCATTTGAATCAAATCCATACCCTGCGTTGCAGCCCAGAGACGGCGCAAGGCATCGGCGCAGCGTGACGGGACGCGGCAGGCCGGTCTTTCAACAACGACAAAATCCGGAGCTCAAATCGGTCATGACTGTCCAGGGAACCGCGCTTCGCACGCCGATCGCCGATGACGGCGAACGTCTCCTGCTCGATCGCAGCTCGCTGTTTCTGCAGCGGAGCGTCGCCGTGGCCGCGCAGGCGGCTGCCGAGGCAGAAGCCGTCGATCGCGACGGTCGTTTCCCCAAGGCCGCGATCGACGCGGCACGCGAGCAGAAGCTGCTGGGCATGCTGATCCCGGTCGAGTTCGGCGGCTTCGGCGCCTCGGTCCACGACATCGCCGACGTCTGCTACGCGCTCGGCCGCGCCTGCGCCTCCAGCGCCATGATCTTCGCCATGCACCAGACCAAGGTGGCCTGCATCGTCCGCCATGGCCGTGGCAATCCCTACATGGAATCCCTGATGCGGCGGATCGCATCCGAGCAGCTGCTGATGGCCTCCTCCACCACCGAGGGCCAGAACGGCGGCAACATCCGCGCCAGCGCGGCTGCCGTCGGCCATGATGGCGAGCGCATCACGCTGTCGCGCGATGCCACCGTGATCTCCTATGGCGCCGAGGCGGATGGTCTCGTGACGATCGCGCGGCGCGCCGACGGCGCAGCAGCCTCCGATCAGGTACTGCTGGCGCTGACCAAGGACGACTACACCATCACGCGCACCCAGGGCTGGGAGACGCTCGGCATGCGCGGCACCTGCTCGACCGGCTTTGCGCTCGAGGTGAACTGCCCCGCCGACCGCGTCTTCCCGGAAGCCTATGACCGCATCCACGGTCAGACGATGACGCCGTTCGCGCATCTGTGCTGGTCGTCTGCCTGGGCCGGCATCGCCGCCGCCGCCGTGCTGCGCGCACAGCGTTTCCTGCGCAAGGCCGCGCGCGGGGCGAACGGACAGATGCCGCCCGCCGCCGCGCACTACACCGCCGCCAAGATGGCGCTGGCCCGCCTGCGCGCGATGATCGTCACCAACATGGATGCGTTCGTCGCGCATGAATATGACGAGCGCGCGCTGAGCTCGCTCGACTTCCAGTCGTCGATCACACTGCTGAAGGTGCAGGCGTCCGAGCTCGCGGTCGAGACGGTGATGCATGCGATGCGCGCCTGCGGCCTGTCCGGCTATCGCAATGACGGCGAGTTCTCGATCGGCCGCCATCTGCGCGACGTGCTGTCGGCGCCGATCATGATCAACAATGATCGCATCCTGACCAATATCGCCACCGCGAATTTGATGAGCGCGGTTCCGGCCTCGCTCTACGAATAACGATCGCGCCGCACATCGATTTTGCCTCCAGACAGGATTTGAGACATGACCATTCCGGTTCTCCCGCAGTCGCCCGAGATTGCCCCTCAGCCGGTCGACGCCCTGGATCATCTCACCGACGCCCTCTTTCACCGCATGGGCGCGGATGGCGTCTATGCGCGCACCGCGCTCTACGAAGGCGTCGTCGAGCAGCTTGCCGCCCTCATCACCCGTCACCGCGAGCCCGGCACCGAAGTGATGCGCTTCCCGCCGGTGATGAGCCGCGCGCAGCTCGAGAAGTCCGGCTATCTCAAGAGCTTCCCCAACCTGCTCGGCTGCGTCTGCGGCCTGCATGGCACCGAGCGCGACATCCATGAGGCGGTGGCCCGCTTCGACCGGGGCGGCGACTGGACGACGTCGCTGTCGCCCGCCGATCTCGTGCTGTCGCCGGCGGCCTGCTATCCGGTCTATCCGATCGCGGCCAGCCGCGGCGCGCTGCCGGTCGGCGGTCTGCGCTTCGACGTCGCTGCCGATTGCTTCCGCCGCGAGCCGTCGCGGCATCTCGACCGGCTGCAATCGTTCCGGATGCGCGAATATGTCTGCATCGGCACGCCCGACGATGTCTCCGCTTTCCGCGACCGCTGGATGGTGAAGGCTCAGGCGATCGCCACGGACCTCGGCCTCTCGTTCCGCGTCGATCACGCAAGCGATCCGTTCTTCGGCCGCGTCGGCCAGATGAAGGCCGTCAGCCAGAAGCAGCAGTCGCTCAAGTTCGAGCTGCTGGTGCCGCTGCGCTCCGAGGAGCAGCCGACGGCCTGCATGAGCTTCAACTATCACCGCGAGCATTTCGGCACGACCTGGGGCATCGCCGACGCCGACGGCGCCCCGGCCCATACCGGCTGCGTCGCCTTCGGCATGGACCGGCTCGCTGTTGCGTTGTTCTACACCCACGGCGTCGATCTCGCGCGCTGGCCTTCGCGCGTCCGCGAGATGCTGCGGCTGGAGCGGCAGGCCGTCCCGGTCGGATAGCGCAGCGCTCACCGCCGGGGATCGACAAGACAGCTCATGACCGCGCTCAAGCCAGTGATCCGGTGCCGCGAGATCGGAGAGTCCGACCTCGATGCGGTGGCCGATCTCTTGACGCGCGGCTTCCCGCGGCGCCCGCGCGACTACTGGTCGAGCGGGCTGCGGCGGCAAGGAGGCCGGGCCGTACCTGACGGCTATCCGCGTTACGGCTATCTGCTGGACCACGACGGCAGCGCCGTCGGCGTTCTGCTCCTGATCTATAGCGATCGCGGCACGCCTGGAGAGCCGCGGATCTGGTGCAACCTGTCGAGCTGGTACGTCGAGCCTGCGTTCCGCAACTATGCGACGATGCTGACGCGCATCGCGCAGCGGCGGCCAGAGGTCACTTACGTCAATATCAGCGCGGCCAGGCCGACCTGGCCGATCATCGAGGCGCAGGGCTTTCGCGCCTATTGCCGCGGACTGTTCTTCTCGCTGCCCTTGCTGTCGACCGCCGGCCTCGGTTCGCCGATCGACCGGATCGAGGCGGACGCCGGGAGTGTGAACGGCATTCCGCCTCATGAAGCCGACCTGCTCATCCGCCACGCCCGCTACGGCTGTCTCAGCGTTGTCGTGCGTTCGAAGACCGGCCCCGTTCCTCTGGTCCTTCAGAAGGTCCGAATTCGGCAGGGACGCTGCGCCTTGCCTGCAATGCAGCTGATCTACTGCCGCGACATCTCCGACTACGTCGGCTGCGCCGGCGCGATCGGCCGGCTTCTGCTGCTGCGGCGCGGCCGCATCTCCGTGATGGTCGATGCCAACGGCCTGATCGACGGTCTCATCGGCATCTACACCGAGCGGCGCGGCCGGAAATACATCAAGGGCCCGCAACCGCCTCGGCTCGGCAATCTCAGCGATACCGAGCTTTCGCTGTATGGCCCCTAGCTCAGGCGGCCGCCCTGACCTCATGCGCGTAGTCCCAATAGAGCTTTCGCGCCCGGCTGAACACCGGGCCGATCGGCAAGGTCCGATCGTCGATGCGGATGACCGGCGCCACCTTGGCGAAGTTGCCTGAAGAGAAGATCTCGTCGGCGTCCAGGAAATCTGCGTAGCGCAGCGTGGTCTCGACCACGCTGGCGCCGTCGCCGCGCAGGAGATCGATGACGCGCTGGCGGGTGATGCCGTTGAGGAAGGTGCCGTTCGGCACCGGCGTGAACACGACGCCGTCCTTCACCATGAACACATTGGCATTGCCGAATTCGGCGACATTGCCGAGCATGTCGAGCATCAGGCAATTGTTGAAACCCCGCGACGCCGCCTCGATCAGCGCCCGCGAATTGTTCGGGTAGAGGCAGGCGGCTTTGGCGTCGACCGGCGCGCATTCGGCGGTCGGCCGCCGGAACGGCGACAGCGTGATCGCATTGCCGGTCGGCTGCGGCATCGGCGCCTCGTAGATGCACAGGCACCAATTGGTGGTCTCGGGGTCGAACAGAACGCCGCCGCCGGCGCCATGCTGCGCCCAGTACATCGGCCGGATGTAGAGTTCGGCCTTCGCGCCGAACCGCGCGATCCCTTCGCGGGCCAACCCCATCCAGGTCCCGACGTCCACCACCGGCTTGAGCCGGAAATTGATCGCCGACTGGTTCACCCGCGCGCAGTGCCGATCGAGATCCGGCGTCACGCCCTCGAACGCGCGGGCGCCGTCGAACACCGTCGAGGCGAGCCAGGTGGCATGCGTGCGCACGCCCATGATCGGCGCGTTGCCCTCGCGCCATTCGCCGTCGAAGAACGTCCAGGTCTGCGAGTAGCTGACAGGCTTGACGATGGTGGTCATGGCGGCCCTCCCGTTCGATGGCAATCGATCCTGCCGTTCTGGCGTGGAGATTTTAAGGATCTCCTCGCCGCGCCGCTGCTCATGATCAATTCACGCTTCGCTGCGATGATGGCCGTCGTCTTGGTTAACCCGGAACACTGATGCCGCTCGATCCTCGCGCCCAGCGCCTGCTGACAATGGTCGCCGCTGCCGGAGCGGGCGCTCGGGAGCGGCCGAGCCCGGAGCAGCGCCGGCAATCGCTCGCGAAGCTGATGCAGTTCTCGCGCAACGATCTTGGCGCGGTCGTCACGCGGGACGCGCATCTCCACTCCCCCGCCGGTCCGGTCCGATATCGCCTGTACACGTCTGCTACGGATGAGATCACCGGCGATCGTCTCCCCGGCTTCGTCTACTTTCATGGCGGCGGGCTCGTTGCGGGGAGTATCGAGACCCACGACAAGGTCGCGGCGGCCCTTGCGGTAGCCTCTGGCTGCCGGCTGCTCTCGATCGACTACCGGCTCGCGCCGGAGCACAAATTCCCCGCCGCGCTCGATGACGCGCTGGCCGCGGTCCAATTCGCCTTTGATGAGGCCGTCGCACTCGGGATCGACAACGAAAGACTCGTGGTCGGTGGCGATTCCGCCGGCGCGACGCTCGCGGCCGCGGTGTGCCAGGATGCCTCGGGCCGTTGGCCGATCTCCGCGCAATGTCTCATCTGTCCCGTGTTGGATTTCGCGACGGCGTGGCCGTCCCGCGAGGAGTACGGGAGCGGCTACCTGATCGACGCGGCGACCTGGCAGGCCGACCTCGCCGACTATCTTCCCGAGGCAATCGCTCTGGACGACCCGAGGATCTCTCCTCTGCGCGCGCCTGCACTTGCCGGATTGCCGCCCGCGATCATCCACACCGCGGAATTCGATCCGATGCGGGATGAGGGTAATGCTTACGCCGCCAGGCTCGCGGCGGCTGGTGTTGACGTCACGCACGTCTGCCACGACGGCATGGTTCATAATTTCCACGCGCTCGGCGCGATCCTGCCGCAGGCCAAGCCAGCACTGGACCTGATTGGGCGCCAACTTCAATCGCTGCTGCAGGACTCCGGCTCCCATTAATTCGAGGTAATACGGCGAGACATCGTTAGGGTTATTTCGTCGTTGTTGTCGCGAATTATGAACCGCTTTACCGCTGCGCTCATACAAATCGGTCACTCGCGGAATACGAGCAGCCTGCATCAGCAGACGATGCGGGAGCGGAGATCGCCGATGCGCAACGAGACGATTGCAATCCACGCCGGCTATGAGCCCGAGGGCACGACCAAGGCGGTTGCGGTGCCGATCTATCAGACCGCCGCCTACGCGTTCGACAGCGCCGATCACGGCGCCGCGCTGTTCAATCTCGAAGTCGAAGGCTATCGCTACAGCCGCATCTCCAATCCCACGACAGCCGTGCTGGAGAAGCGCGTCGCCGAGCTCGAAGGCGGCGTCGGCGCGCTCGCCGTCGGCACCGGCCAGGCGGCGCTGCACTTCGCGTTCGTCAACATCGCCGATGGCGGCGGCAACATCGTCTCGGTGCCGCAGCTCTACGGCACCACGCACACGCTGCTCGGCCACATCCTGCCGCGGCAGGGTATCACGGGGCGCTTCGCGGAAAGTGATCAGCCCGACGCGATCGAGCGGCTGATCGACGAGAACACCAAGGCGGTGTTCGCCGAGACGATCGGCAATCCCGCCGGCAACGTCTGCGACATCGAGGCGCTCGCCAAGGTCGCGCATCGCAACGGCGTGCCGCTGATCGTCGACAACACGGTCGCCACGCCCATCCTGCTGCGGCCGTTCGACTACGGCGCCGACATCGCCGTTCATTCGCTGACTAAATTCCTCGGCGGCCACGGCACCACGCTCGGTGGCATGCTGGTCGACAGCGGCAACTTCCCCTGGAAGCAGCACGCCGACCGCTTCCCGGCCTTCACCCAGCCGGACACCTCTTATCACGGCATGGTCTACGCCGACCATTTCGGCCGCAGCGCCTACATCCAGCGCGCCCGCAGCGTCTATCAGCGCACCATGGGCGCCGTGCTGTCGCCCTTCAACGCCTTCCTGCTGCTGCAGGGCATTGAGACCGTGGCGCTGCGCATGGAGCGCCACGTCGAGAACGCGCGCAAGGTCGCCGAATTCCTGCGCAACGATTCGCGCGTCGCCTGGGTCAACTACACGGGCTTTCCTGACAGTCCTTACTACCCGCTGGTCCAGAAATATCTCGACGGCCGCGCGTCGTCGCTGTTCACGTTCGGCATCAAGGGTGGGATGGAGGCCGGCAAGGCGTTCTACGACGCGCTGAAGCTGATCACCCGTCTCGTCAACATCGGCGATGCCAAGTCGCTCGCCTGCCATCCCGCCTCGACCACGCACCGGCAGATGCCGCCGGACGACCAGCGCAAGGCTGGCGTGCTGCCGGAGACGATCCGTCTCTCGATCGGCATCGAGCACATCAGCGACATCATCGAGGATCTCGACCAGGCGCTCGCGCAGGCCTGTCCGCCTCAGCGCCAGCTGGATGCAGCCGAGTAGAGCCAGCAGCCGATGACCCTGCTGTTCGACAGACATCGCAGGATCACGAGCCCTGCTCTCGTGCCCGTCGACCTCGACGGCCGCGCGCGGCGGGCGGGCGAGCTGACCATCGGGCTCGTCAACAACATGCCGGACAGCGCGCTGAAGGCGACCGACGTCCAGATCGCCAAGTTGCTGCAGCAATCCGCGCCGCGCGACGTGCACATCCGGCTGCATTGCTTCTCCTTGCCGTCGATCGGGCGATCGCCGGCAGCTCAAAGCTATCTGGCCCAGGCCTACACGCAGATCGAGCGGCTCGACCGGCTCGGGATCGACGGGCTGATCGTCACCGGCGCGGAGCCCATCGCCGCGCAGCTGCGCGATGAGCCCTATTGGCCTGATCTCACCGCCCTGATCGACTGGGCGAGGACCAACACACGCTCGACGATCTGGTCCTGCCTCGCGGCCCACGCGGCGGTGCTGCATCTCGACGACATCGAGCGGCAGCGGCTTGCCTTCAAGTGCTCCGGCATCTTCGACTGCGTGAAGGTCAAGGACGACTGGCTCACGCGCAACATCCACTCCCCGCTCAAGGTGCCGCATTCCCGGCTCAACGCCGTCAACGAGCCGTTGCTGGCGGCGCGCGGCTACGACATCCTGACCCGATCCGCCGATGTCGGCGTCGACATCTTCGCCCGCGACATGCCGAGCCGATTCGTGTTCTTCCAGGGCCACCCCGAATATGACGCGCTCTCCCTGCAGCGCGAATACATGCGCGACATCGCGCGCTATCTCGCCGGCCAGCGCGACGACTATCCGTGCCAGCCGAAATCCTATTTCAGCGCCGAGACCGAGGCGGTGCTGACCGCGTTCGAGGCGCGCGCCAAGGAAAGGCGAGATCCGACCATGGCCGCCGACCTGCCAGGGCTGACGCTGCGCCCCGACCTCGCCTCGGGGAGTGCGGCGCTGGTCCTGTTCAGAAACTGGCTCGCATACCTCGGACAAAGCGGATAGCGGACAACCACACGCATCGCATCGCGCATCCTGATCTGTTAGATTGGCCCGGTCCTCCTGCTTTGCAAGGTTCCGATGGCCCGTCGCACCGGCAGCGCTGATCTTCCGCTCCATTCCGGGCGTGTCCCGGCCTGGCTCGGCACGCGCATGGCCTCGCTCGGCGCGATCATCACGCAGGCGATCGTGCATCATTACGGCCGCGACGAATTTTTGGCGCGGCTGTCGCATCCGTTCTGGTTCCAGTCGTTCGGCGCTGTCATGGGCATGGACTGGCACTCGTCGGGGATCACCACCAGCGTGATCGGCGCGCTGAAGCGCGGGCTGAAGCCACTGTCCGGCGAGCTCGGCATCCATGTCTGCGGCGGCCGCGGCGAGCATTCGCGCAAGACGCCGGACGAGCTGCGCCTGCTGAGCGACCGGCTCGGCCTCGACGGCGAGGGCTTGGTGCGCACCAGCAAGCTCGTCGCCAAGGTCGACAGCGCCGCCGTGCAGGACGGCTTCGACCTCTATCTGCACGGCTTCTTCGTCACCGCCGATGGCAAATGGACCGTCGTGCAGCAGGGCATGAATGGCGAGGCGCGTCAGGCCCGGCGCTACCACTGGCACTCTCCGGACATCGCCGACTTCGTCGACGCGCCGCACAGCGCGATCGATGGACCCGCGCAGGGCGAGATCGTCAACCTCACCGACAAGCGCGCCGCGCCGTCGCGCAACGCCCAGCTCGAGCTACTGATCGACCTCGGCCCAGATCGCGTCGTCACCGAGTTCGAGCGGCTGAGCACGCCAACGCCGGTGCAGGCGCAAGCGATGCTGCCGCATCTCATCATGCCCGATCATCACGACGTCAGGCCGAAGAACGTGTTCGCCCGCCGGCTGCACGGCACCCTGGCGGCGGCTGCCGAGCGCGGCCCCGTGGATTTCCCCGAGCTGCTGCTGACTCCCGGCGTCGGCGCCCGCACCGTGCGCTCGCTGGCGATGGTCGCCGAGGTCGTGCATGGCGCGCCATATCGGTTCACGGATCCGGCGCGGTTCTCGCTGGCGCATGGCGGCAAGGATAGGCATCCCTATCCCGTGCCCATCAAGGTCTATGACGAGACCATTCGCGTGCTGAAGTCGGCGGTCGGTAACGCCAAGCTCGGCCGTGACGAAGCGCTGGCGGCGCTGAAGCGGCTCGACGATCAGGCGCGGCAGCTGGAACGGACCGCGACAGGCCCGTCGCTCGATGCCTTCATCGCCACTGAGCGCGCCGCATCGCCGGAGCTGGACGGGCGCTCGGTGTTCGGCTGGGAGCGCGAACTGATCCAGCGCACCGACGAGGCCTGAGCACATGCCGGCGCGCAGCGCGGGCGTGCTCGCCTTTCGTCGTCGCGGCGGCACGCTTGAGGTGCTGCTGGTGCATCCGGGCGGACCGTTCTGGCGCAACAAGGATGCGGGCGCGTGGTCGATCCCGAAGGGCGAGTTCGGCGCCGGCGAGACCGCCGAAGCGGTGGCGCGGCGCGAATTCGCCGAGGAGCTCGGCACTGAGCTCAGCGCGCCGCTGATCGCGCTCGGCGAGATCAAGCAGCGCGGCGGCAAGGTGGTCGAGGCGTTCGCCGCCGAGACCGATCTCGATGCCGAGGCCATCGTCAGCAACGACTTCGAGCTCGAATGGCCGCCGCGGAGCGGCCGTCTGCAGCGCTTTCCTGAGGTCGATCGCGCCGCCTGGTTCGATCTCGCCGAGGCCAGGGCCCGCATCAATCCGGCGCAGGCAGCGTTGATCGATCGTCTGGTGGAGATCAGCGGAGGGTGAATCGTCACCGTCCGCTGCCTCGTGTCAGGCCGCGCGGACGTTGCCGAGGAAGCGCCCGGTCTGGTTCTTCAACTGATCCGACTGGCTGCCGAGCTGGGCCGCCGCGCTCAGTACCTGCGCCGCCGCCGCGCCGACCTGCCCCGACGCCTCGCGCACGCCGACGATGTGCTGCATCACGCCCTGCGTGCCCTGCGCCGCCTGCTGGACGCTGCGGGCGATCTCCTTGGTCGCGACGCCCTGCTCCTCGACCGCGGCCGCGATGGTTTCGGTGATCTCGTTCATCTGGCCGATCGTGGTGCCGATCTCGCGGATCGCGGTGACGGTGGAGGTGGTCGCGTCGCGGATCGCCTCGATCTGGCTGGTGATCTCCTCAGTCGCCTTGGCGGTCTGCGCCGACAGCGCCTTCACCTCGTTGGCGACGACCGCAAAGCCCTTGCCGGCCTCGCCCGCGCGCGCCGACTCGATGGTGGCGTTCAGCGCCAGCAGGTTGGTCTGGCCCGCGATGGTCTGGATCAGCGCCATCACCTCGCCGATCTTCTGCGAGGCATGGACCAGTCGCGTGACCATGGATTCGGTCCGGGTCGCCTGCTCCACCGCGTTCTGCGCAATCGACGACGACTGCGTCACCTGCTTGGCGATCTCCTGGATTGACGACGACAGCTGCTCGGCCGAGGCCGACACGGTCTGCACGTTCTTGGCGGTCTGCTCGGCGGCCGCGGCGACCTTGGCGCTCTGGTCGCTGGTGCCCGAGACGATGGTCGACATCGATTGCGCCGAGCTCTGCAACTCGCCCGCCGCACCCGCCGTGGTCTGGATCACCCCGCCGATCGAACGCTCGAACTCGTCGGCGATGCGCGCCAGCACCGCCCGCCGCTCCTCGGCGGCCTGCTGCTTGGCCTGCTCCTGCTCGGCCCTGATGCGCTCGCTCTCGACGAGATGATCCTTGAGGATCTGCAGGCTGCGCGCCATGCGGCCGATCTCGTTGCGGCGATCGGTGAAGGGCACCTCGAAGTCGAGATGGCCCTTGGTCAGCTCGTCCATCACGGCGCAGGTGCGGTCGAGCGGAACAACGACGCTGCGTCCGAGCCAGAATGCGACGATCGCAGCAATGAGCAGCCCGGCGAGGGCCCCCACGCTGGCCCACAAAGCGCGCTGATAGACGGCCGCGTCGACGTCGTCGACATAGACGCCGGCCTGAAGCGCCAGCATCTTGTCGCCGCTGCCATAGGCGCCGACATAGGACATCTTCGGCAGCTCGGTGCTGCCGCCGGCGCGTGGAACCTTGTACTCGACGAAGCCTCCGCCGGCCCGCGCGGCGCGGACGATGTCCTGAATCAGCAGCTTGCCGGTGGAGTCCTTGTAGTCCCAGCGGTTGACGTTGATGTATTTCGGGTTGGCGTGGACATAGGTGACGCCCGCATCCGCCGGCCCGGTACCGTACACGCCGAGATAGTCGTTATACTGCCCCCAGCGCATCGCACCGATCGCGGCGAAGGCCTGCTGCCGAGCCTGCTCCGGCGCGATCTTTCCGGCTGCCGCCGCGGCGTCATAGTGACTGAGCACCTTGATGGCCGATTCAACCAGGTTCCGGACCAGGGCCTGCCGCTCCTCGATGACGGTGCTGCGTAGCATCAGGATCTGCATCGCGGAGACAGCGAACATTGCGATCGACATCACGGCGATGATGGCCGCGAGACGCTGATAGACAGTCAGGTGTCGCATTTTCTGGTTCTCGTTGCATGGACTGTATGCACGATACCAAGCGCACATTAATGGTTTGCTATCCGTGCGTGGATGCGTCGACGAACTAATTAGTCTTTCGAACTATGAATATATCAATGCGCGACATATCACGCGAGCACAACCGATACACTTCGCTCACCGCTCACTAAAACTAACATGCGATAGACTTGGGAAGGACCGGCGGACACCTGACGAGGTCCACGGGTTGACGGCGCCGCGACGCAGGGAGCGCCCGAGCTTTGTGCAGCGGCCCTCGGATCGAGGGTGCAGGGAAGACCAGACATCGGCTGATTCCTGCGGCCCCCGTGCGGAAAACAATGCACGGGGCAGGAACCACAGGTTCAACCGGCTTGCCCGGCCTTCCCTGCGCGACAGTTTACGGTTTATACGCGATCTCCTCGGTGCACCGGGCTTGTTGGCCACCGTGGGCGACAGCTCGCCTGAGGCTCGCTCCCGCCGGACACCAGCATCGGGGTGCCAGGACCACGCGACTTCGCCGTCCATGCCGATGCCACTCGTCAGTTGGCACCTGCATGTCCATCACATCCCGCCCCAACGGTCCTGACGATGCGCAGCGCCCCTCGTCGATGGAGCAGGACCACGACAGAGAACCACGAATTCCGATAAAGCGAAAGCCCAAAATCTGCGCAGACCGGTGCGAGCACAGCGATGTGCCTGAACCGATGGAGAAACTTCGTGTGCGGCGCCTGGCTGTTCCGAGCAATTTGCAGCCCTGCAGCGCGGACCGCCTTGCGCAAGCCCTGCCCGACGGGCGACTCAGCCGGCGCGGGATGCGGCCGCGCGCCCTGGCCGGCGATGCCGCAACGCGAGCAGCATCACGACGGCGGCACAGGAGCAGGTGAAATTGAGCGCCAGCGGCGCATTGCTGCCGAAACGGGTCAGAAGCTCGACCAGGATGGGCGCGGAGATCGCCGATGCGACGTTCATCGGCAGCCCGATCTGCGCCGAGGCCCTAGCGAACGCCGCCTTGTCATAGAACACCAGCGGCATGGTCGCGCGCGCCACCGCAAGCGCGCCGGTGCCGAGGCCGTAGATCAGCATGAACGTCGCGATGGCGACATGCGAGCCGTGGCTCAGCATCAGGAGCAGCATGGCGGCCGGCAGCGCGAGGCCTGCGACGATCGCGGTGGTGATGCCGTCCCAGCGGCCGCCGCCGAGGAAGTCGATCACACGCGCGCTGATCTGGATCACGCCGAGCAGCGAGCCGAAGCCGATGGCCTCCGTGGGCGAAAGACCCTCGGCCTTGAGGAGCTCGATCAGCACAGCGCCCATGCCGAAGGCGACGAAGGCGTTGAGGCCGGACGCGCCAACCAGCAGATAGAACGTGCTGCGCGCCGGCGTGGCCGCCGGCGTCGACTGCGCTGCGTCCGAGCCGGCCGGCAGGGAATCGTGAACGCGGCGCGGCAGCAGGAACACGAACAGCGGCAGCGACACCAGCAGCAGCAGGCCGGCGTAAACGAGGCAGGTGCTGCGCCAGCCGATATGCGCCGACAGCGCCGAGGTGACGGGCCAGAAGATACTGCTCGAAAGCCCGGTGACCAGCATCAGCGCGCCGATGGCGCTGCGGGCACGCAGGCCGGCGACTTCGTTGAGCACGATATAGGAGGCGGTCGAGAGCGTCGCGCTGCCGGCGATGCCGAGCAGCAGCCAGGCCGCGTAGTAGGTGAGAGGACCCTGCGCGGCCGACAGCAGCGCATAGCCGGGCGCCGCCAGCAGCGTGCCCGCGATCATCACGCGGCGGCCGCCCTGCTTGACGAACGGCCGGGCCAGCAGGGGCGAGCACAGCCCCATCGACATGTACAGCACCGTGGTGCTGGCGAAGATCGCGGTCAGGTCCATCTCCAGATCCGCCGCCATGGCCCGGCCGATCACCGCCGGCAGGCTGAGCGTGCCCCAGGCGATCAGCTGTGTGACGGCTAGCACGATCAGGACGCGCAGGATGGAGGGATCGGCGATGACGGGGGGCATGGGGACGTGGAGACTTCCGGGAATGAGCCGCCGGATTGCGACGCGGCGCAAACGGGGTTTTAGAGCATTGTGGCCGGGCCAGCCCCGCTGTTTCGGAATTGCGGCCCGCCGCCGATGGGGGGCTGGCGGTCAGGCCGCAGGCTCGGCGCGGGCCGGCCGGCGCCGGCGAAGCAGCACCAGCATCACCAGGGCCATTGACGAGCATGCCAGTGTCAGCCCGAGCAGCGCGTTGCTGCCATAGGCCGTGAGCAGCCCGGCCAGGATGGGCGCGGAGACGGCGGAGAGCAGGTTGAGCGGCAACGCGATCTGAGCCGACGCCTTGGCGAAGGCCGCCTTGTCGTAGAACACCAGCGGCATCGTCGCCCGCGCCACGGCAAGCGCGCCGCTGCCGAGGCCATAGATCCCGATGAAGATCGCCACCGTGGCATGCGAGCCGCTGCCCAGGATCAGCAGCAGCATCGCCACGGGGAGCGCGCAGCCGGCGGTGAGCGCGGTGGTGATGCCATCCCATCGGCCGCCGCCAAGGAAGTCGAGCGCGCGGGCGCCGATCTGAATCACCCCCAGCATCGACCCGAACCCGACCGCTTCCGCCGCCGTCAGTCCCTCCGCCTTCAGCAACTCGATGAAGACGGCGCTGAGGCCCATCGAGACGAAGGCATTGAGGCCGATGGCGGCGACCAGGAGAAGGAAAGTGCTTCGGAGCGGCGCATCACGGCCGCGCGCCTCTGTTCCCGGCGCGACCGCTGAGTGATCCCCTGAGCGACCCGGCAGCACGATCACGAGCAGCGGCAACGAGACGAGCAGCAACAGGCCGACATACACCAGGCAGGTGCCGCGCCATCCGACCGTCGCCGCAATCGCCGACCCCGCCGGCCAGAAGATGCTGCTCGACAGGCCAGTGACCAGCATCAACGCGCCGATCGCGCTGCGCGCGTTGGCGCCCGCGACCTCGTTCAACACGATGTAGGCGGCTGTCGACAGCGCCGCGCTGCCGGCTATGCCGAGCAGCAGCCAGGCGGCGTAGTAGGCGACGGGACCTTGCGCCGCGGCCAACAGTGCGAACCCCGGCGCCCCCAGCAGAGTGCCGGCGATCATCACCTTCCGGGCGCCATGCTCGACGAACGGCCGTGCCAGCCAAGGGGAGCAAATCCCCATCGCGAGATAGAGGATCGAATGACCGGCGAAGATCGCCGGCAATGTCATGCCGAGATCCGCCGCCATCTCGCGACTGAGCACCGCGGGCAGGCTGAGCGTACCCCAGCCGATCAGCTGGGTGACGGCAAGCACGCCGAGCGCGGTCAGCAGTCTCCTCTCCAACATCACCTTGCCCGCCCCATCGACAGCGAGCCGCATCGTACGAAACCGCCATGACGGTCCGACGCGCCTCACGTCCTGCGCTGTTTAGAAGGCCTCGCAATTCACTGATTTTCGTCGCCGCGTATGGGGGACCGGAGCATCCGCTCGTCGAAGGTCGGCTGGCTGCGGCCCGACGACAACTCGCCGGCCGCGGTGTTCCTCGCCTCCGATGCGGCGGCA
Source organism: Bradyrhizobium sp. HKCCYLR20261 (assembly GCF_051168435.1). NCBI lineage: Bacteria > Pseudomonadati > Pseudomonadota > Alphaproteobacteria > Hyphomicrobiales > Nitrobacteraceae > Bradyrhizobium > Bradyrhizobium sp. HKCCYLR20261. Next base: position 32,540 of record NZ_JBNPUZ010000010.1, on the reverse strand, counting down.
ATGGTCACGGGCGCGGAATATGAGGTGAAGGCCGGCGACAGCGCCAGGGATGTGTGAGGCAGAGGCGGTCAGCCGGCTGCCAGATCACGCGCAGGCTCCGCCAGCCAGCTCACCTCCGGCAGCGCCATCAGGGCGGGCTTGGCGAAGTAATAGCCCTGGAACAGCCGGATGCCGGCCGCGCGCAGCACCGTGAACTCTGCTTCCGTCTCGACACCCTCGGCCAGCACGCCGACGTTCAGCTCGCGCGCCATGGCCGCGACGCCGGCGACGATGATCTGCTTGGCGCGATCCCGATCGATGCCGCGCAGCAGCTCCATGTCGATCTTGATCAGGTTCGGCTGCAGCCGCGCCAGCAGATTGAGCCCGGCATAGCCGGCACCGAAATCGTCGAGCGCGGTCCAGAAGCCGAGTTCCTTGTAGCTCTTGACGATGCGCTCGACATGGTCGGGGCTCGCCATGCGCTCGTTCTCTGTGAATTCGAACATCAGGTTCTGCGCCGGGAAAGCGGCGCGCTTGGCCGCCGCCAGCGATTTCTGGATGCAGGCGCGCGGCTCGTAGACCGCATTGGGCATGAAGTTGATCGACAGCCGCGCACAGGGGTCGGTGAACAGGCGGCCGGCCGTCTCGATCGCCAGCACGCGGGCCGACTGGTCGAACTTGTACAGCTGCGTCTCGGTGAGCTGCGACAGGACGCTGTGCGCACCCTCGCCATTGGGCCCGCGCACCAGCGCCTCGTAGCCCCAGATCCTCTGGGCCGCCACATCGACGATCGGCTGAAACGCCATCGTGAACGCGAACGGAAGCTCGATCCCGTCAGCACATCCTGCGCATGCGCCCGCCATGGCGTGTCCCCCGGTTGAGCAGGCAAACTACGGACATGGCGTTAACAAACGGAGAAGGAACAAGCGGTCGCGTCCGGCAACCGGGAGATGCACGATCGAGCCCCTTACGGCCTTTCAAGCTGCAATGCTGCGCACTTTCCGACGTTGACCGGCGGCTGTCGCCCGGGGTCTACTGCGCCGCGTCTTCACCACGTCCCCTGGCATGCCGAGCGCGCCGTCGGGTTTCCGAAGTCGCAGCGCCGGTCGAGCGCGCCGGTCCAATCCGCGAAAGAAGGTATGCGGTCCGCAGACACGTCAGCCCTTGCCGCGCAAGCGATCTTGGCAGACCCGCTCTTTCCCTATGCCCGGCTTTGCTACGTGGATTCCGTTCTGAAGCTCTATGCGGAACGGCCTCGGCTCGTCGAGCTGATGCGCGACGCCGCCCGGATCATGACCTATGGCATCGTGATGAGCTATTGGGGTGGTTATCGTCTCCAGGAGTCCTCGACCTGGCTGACCATCTCGCGGCTCAAGACGGTCATGGCACAGTTCGAGGTGGCCAGCGACCGCCAGCTCGATCATATCCTCGCCCGGCTCGTCGACACCGGATACGTCACGCTGCATCAGCCGCCGCAGGATAGCCGTCTGCGCGTCATCCACCCGACGTCCGTCATGATCGAGCATGACCTCGAATGGATGCGGGCCCACTATGTGCCGCTCGCCATCCTCCATGGCGACAGCGCCTATGCGCTCGCCTTGAACGGCGATCCCGGCTTTCACCCGCATCTGCGGGCGGCGAGCATTCCGCTCTTCCCGCACATCGCGCGCAATGTTCTCAGCCAGAACACGGCCATGACCCGGTTTCTCAACCGCGCTTTCGGCGTGCTCGCACTGATGAAGATCGTGCAGGCAATCGCCCGTCGCGATGGTGCGGCGATGTCGTATAGCGCGCTCGGTTCAGCCTTCGGCGTGTCGCGCACGCATGTGCGCGACATTTTTGCAGGAGAGGCCGGCCATGGCGAGGCAATCGTGGCGCGCCGGCGAGGTTTCGCCCTCGCTCCATCGCTCTTGCGCAGCTTCGATCAGCTGGTTGCTGACGGTATGGTGGTGAGTGCGATTGCCTATGAAACTGCGCAGCGTGACCGCGGCGAGGCTCTGCAAGGCCGCCATTGACGCGCCGATATCCGTAAAATTCTTCGTTGACCGTCGAGGCTTCGGGCCTCGACAGTTCCGCTGCAAATCGCTTTGCACGACATGGAGAAGATATGAAAATCATTGCGCGCGCCTTGTTCACGCTCGGGGTCCTTCTGACCTGCGCAAATCTGCTTACAGCCCCCGCGGCCGCGCAGGCGACGACGGTCGCCTATGCCATCGTGGAATTGGATGTTCGTCAGCCGGAAGAGTTCGCCAAGGAATTTTTCCCGCTCGCCGCCAAGATCTTTGCCGAAGCGGGCGGTTCTTTCATCGTGCGGCCCGCGGCCCCTGTCGCCATTGACGATGTTGCCCCCAAGCGCGTGGCTATCATTCGGTTCGACAGCGTTGAAAAGGCAAAGGCGACCTTCGCCTCCGAGGCCTATCGCGAGGCGCGCAAAGTCGGCGACAAATATGCCGGCTTCAAGATCTTCGTTGTCGAGGCTCCCGCCCCTTGAAGACGCTGACGGACGACGCGGACTTTCCTGCCGTTTCCAGGTGGAGCGTCAGGCGTCCCACGGTCCGGCACCGAAGGCATTCGACGGCACGAACGCAAAGCTGGCCACAGGCCGACTGGCTGGATCGATGACAGTGCCCCTCTCTCCGGCGGCGCAACTGACCTTCGTCCGCGGCCGGAGCCGGGTTGCCGGTCATTGATCGGACGACCAACGGGCGCAGTGCGCCGAAATCGTCGGGCCCGGTCCAGAAGCCGAACTCCTTGTAGCTCTTGACGATGCGCTCGACATGGTCGGGGCTCGCCATGCGCTCGTTCTCGGTGAACTCGAACATCAGTTTCTGCGCCGGGAAATCAGCGCGCTTCGCCGCTGTCGACGACTTCTGGATGCGGGCGCGCGGCTTGTAAATGGCCGCCGAAACCGATCCGACGCGGCACGGAATTCGGTGATACCGAAGGGACTGAGCGCCTGCCGCGGCTCACGCATCGTCCCGCCAGCCGGGCTTCATCGTTCTACTTAATCAAACGATTCATTCGCCAAAACACGCGAAACGAAATGCCGCACTGCCGCGTGCTTGACGCGCCGCGGTTCCCCGCCAATCATTAGGTGCAATGTAGATATGCATAAACGCATGACTTCAACCATGCGTCGCTCGTAAACCCTTTAAATTTCAGAAGGTTAGGGAGGATCCATGTCTCGCAATGCTACGACCGACACCACCAAACTGGGCCGCCGCACGTTTCTCGCCGGGTCCGCCGCGCTGGGCGCTGCGGCCGCCGCGGCGCTGCCGGCGCCGGCCATCGCCAGCGGCACGATCGAGCTGCGCATGGTGACCTCCTGGCCGAAGGGGCTGCCCGGCGCCGGCACCGGCGCGGAGCGCCTCGCCCGCACGATCGAGGAGATGTCGGGCGACCGGCTCAAGATCAAGTTCTTCGCCGCCGGCGAGCTCGTCCCGGCGCTGAAATGCATGGACGCGGTGATGGACGGCACCGCCGATCTCGGCCACGACGCCTCGTTCTACCATCACGGCAAGAACCCGGCCTTCTCGGTGTTCTTCGCGGTGCCGTTCGGCATGACCGCGCAGGAGCAGGCGGCGTGGATCTATCACGGCGGCGGCTGGCAGCTGTGGGACGAGCTCAATCAGAAATTCGGCATCATCTCCTTCCCTGCCGGCCAGACCGCGACGCAGTCGTTCGGCTGGTTCAAGAAAGAGATCAATTCGATGGACGACTTCAAGGGGCTGAAGATGCGCATCCCCGGGCTCGGCGGCGAGCTGCTCAAGCGCGTCGGCGGCTCCGCGGTGCTGCTGCCCGCGGGCGAAATCTTCGCGGCGCTGCAATCCGGCGCCATCGACGCGGCCGAGTTCATCGGCCCGCTCAACGATCTCGCGCTCGGCTTCCACCAGGTCGCCAAGATCTCCTATGGCCCTGGCGTGCAGGAGCCCGGCGGCATGATGCAGCTGATGGTCAACCGCAAGAAATACGAGGCGCTGCCGAAGGACCTGCAGGCGATCATCCGAATCGCCGCGCAATGGATGCACGAGGACATGAAGGTCGACTACGACATCGGCTCGGGCCGCACCATGGAGGTGCTGCGGACGCAGCACAATGTCCGCTTCCTGCGGCTCAACAACGACGTGCTGACCGGCCTCGGCAATGCCGCGGGCCAGCTGCTGCAGGACATGATGGACGCCGGCGACGACCACATGAAGCGGACGCTGAGGAGCTATCTCGCCGCGCGCGACAACACGATGCGCTTCCTGCGCTTCAACGAGCAGGCGTTCCTCAACGCCCGCACGCTGGGCATCAAGTACCCGACCGCCTGATGCGTGACCCCCGGACGCTCGTGTCGCGAGGGTCCGGGCGGTCGCCACCGAAGAAGGCCGCGGGTCCAGGACCCCGGTCTGCCCGCGTTCATCCATGTCCTGGGGAAGACATGTCATCGATTGCGTCGTTCGTAAGAGGCGTGGAAACGCTCAATGGCTGGGTCGGCAAGACCGTTGCGTGGCTCGCGCTCGGCACCGTCCTCGTCTGCTTTGCCACCGTCTATCTGCGCTATGCGCTGAACACGAATTTCACCTGGCTGCAGGAGGCCTATGTCTGGCAGCACGCCACCGCAATCGTGCTCGGCGGCGCCTACACCATGATGACCGGCGGCTTCGTGCGGGTCGACATCTTCTACGGCAAGATGGCGCCGCGCAACCGCGCTCTTGTGGATCTGTTCGGCACCCTGCTGTTCCTGTTTCCCTTCATGGCCGTCGTCGGCTGGGCCTTCTGGCGCCATTTCTGGAGCGCCGCTGTCGTCGGCGAGGGCTCGCCCAATCCCGGGGGACTGCCGGCCTGGTGGCTGCTCAAGGGCACGCTGGTGATCTTCGTCGCCCTCACCACGCTGCAGGGACTCGCCATGATCGGGCGCTCGCTGCTCGTCTTCGGCGGCCGCGAGGAATTTGCCGGCACCTCGTCCCACTGAACGCATACGAAGGATAGACATCATGTGGGATCCCGCGGTGACGGGCCAGGTCCTGGCTGCGCTGTTGTTCGGCGCCATCCTCGTCGTGCTGATGTTCGGCTATATCGTCGCCTGGACGCTCGGCGGACTCGCCGTTGCGTTCGGCCTGCTCGGCTGGGGGCTCGGCGTGTTCGACCTCGCGCTGTTCCAGGGGCTCGCCTCGCGCTTCTTCGGCGTCATCACCAATCCGGTGCTCATCGCGGTGCCGCTGTTCGTCTTCATGGGCGTGGTGCTGGAGCGCTCGAAGATCGCCGAGGTCCTGCTCACCACCATGGGCCAGATGTTCGGGTCGATGCGCGGTGGGCTCGGCATCTCCGTCGTCGTGGTCGGCGCGCTGCTGGCGGCCTCGACCGGCGTGGTCGGCGCCACCGTCGTGGCGATGGGCCTGCTCGCACTGCCGGCGATGATGCGGGCCGGCTATGATCCCAAGCTCGCCACCGGCGTGATCTGCGCGGCGGGCACGCTCGGCCAGATCATCCCGCCCTCGACGGTGCTGATCTTCACCGCCGACATCCTGCAGGGCGCCAATTCGGCGGCGCAGCTCGCCAAGGGCAATTTCGCGCCGGACACCGTGTCGGTCGGCGATCTCTTTGCCGGCGCCTTCATCCCCGGAGTCGGGCTGGCCGTGATCTACGGGCTATGGGTCGCGTTCCGCGCCACGATCGATCCGACCTGCGCGCCGGCGCTGGTGATGTCCGCGGCGGACCGCGCCGGCCTCGGCCGCCGGGTCGCCGTCGCGCTCATCCCGCCGCTGGCGCTGATCGTCGCCGTGCTCGGCTCGATCATCGCGGGTGTGGCGACGCCGACGGAATCCGCGTCCGTCGGCTCGATGGGGGCGCTGCTGCTGGCGATCATCAAGCTGCTGGCGGACCATCATTTCGGCGGCAAGGGACCGGCGGTGCTGGAAAAGAAGCTGTTCAATTTCTGGCTCGGCTTCATCGCCGCCATTGCCGTGGTGGTCTGGCTCACCGGCGCGTTCGGCCTCCTGACCATGCTGCTCGTGGTGATCGGCCTCGCTCTCGTGCCGGTGCTGACCACCAGGCCGCTGCGCGACAGCTTCCTGGAGACGCTGTTCGAGAGCTCGAAAGGGACGATGACCATCACCTCGATGGTGTTCGTGATCCTGCTCGGCGCCACGGCCTTCGCGCTGGTGTTCACGCGGGTGGGCGGCGATGAGCTGGTGCGCGGCTTCCTGAAGACCATGCCGGGCGGCCAGCTGGGGGCGGTCATGCTGGTCATGACCATCATGTTCATCCTCGGCTTCTTTCTCGACACCTTCGAGATCATCTTCATCACCGTGCCGATCACGGCGCCGATCCTGATCATGATGGATGTCGACCCGATCCTGCTCGGCGTGATGATCGGCCTCGTGCTGCAGACATCTTTCCTGACGCCGCCGTTCGGCTTCTCCTTGTTCTACCTGCGCGGCGTGGCGCCGCCCTCCATCACGACAGGCATGATCTATCGCGGCGCGGTGCCGTTCGTGATCATGCAGCTGCTGGTGGCCGGCCTGGTCTGGGCCCAGCCGATGCTGGCGACGGGATTGCCCAACTACTTCTTCCGCCAGAGCGAGGCTGAAAAGAAGAACGGCGCGCCGCCGCCCGCCTTCAACAGCGACCAGCCGGAGTCGGATGGCGGGTGAGCGCGGCCTGGCTACGGCAATGCAGGCTCACCTGATGCAGGCGCTGAACAGGGCCTGCCGTTCGACGCCGAGCCGTCGTGTTGCGTGAGCGGTTTCAGGCATCGGCGTCCCGCTCAAACCACCTGCCGCAACAGGGCGCTCACGGATAGAAGCCGAGGACCGACTTGGTCTCGAGATACTCTTCCATCCCCTCGGGACCATACTCGCGCCCATTGCCGGAGCGCTTGTAGCCGCCGAACGGGGCCTGCGGGTCCCAGGCGGGTGCGTTGATGTGGACCTGGCCCGCGCGGAGCTGGGCGGCGACGGCGCGCGCCGCGTCGATATCGGCGCCATGCACGTGGGCGCCCAGGCCGTACACCGTGTCGTTGGCGATCTCGATCGCCTCGTCCACCGTGTCATAGGCCATGATCGCGAGCACCGGGCCGAAGATCTCTTCGCGCGCGATGGTCATGTCGCGCCGGACGTCGGAGAATACGGTCGGGCGCGCATAGAGACCGGCCTTCAGTCCCGCCGGGCGGCCGGGTCCGCCGATGACGAGTCTCGCACCTTCCGCCAGGCCTGCCTCGATCATGGACTGGATGCGCGCGTATTGCGCGCGGTTGGCGATCGGCCCGTGCGTCGTCGCCTCATCCAGCGGGTCGCCAACGACGAATGACGCCGCTGCCTGGCCGGCCAACGCCTCGACCTCGGCGAGGCGCCGGCGCGGCACCAGCATGCGCGTGGGGGCGCTGCAGGACTGGCCGAGATTGCGCATCGCGGCGGCGACACCGAGCGGGATGCAGCGGGCGAGGTCGGCGTCCGGCAGCACGACATTGGGGGACTTGCCGCCGAGCTCCTGGGCGACGCGCTTGACCGTGGGAGCGGCGGCCTGGGCCACGAGCACGCCGGCGCGCGTCGAGCCCGTGATCGAGACCATGTCGACATCGACATGCGACGCCATTGCCTCGCCGACCACCGGCCCGTTGCCCTGCACGAGATTGAAGACGCCGGGCGGACAGCCCGCCTCAGCGATGATCTCGGCGAACAGCAGCGCATTCAGCGGCGAGAGCTCGCTGGGCTTGAGCACCACCGTGCAGCCGGCCGCCAGCGCCGGACCGACCTTGGCCGTGATCTGGTAGAGCGGCCAGTTCCACGGCGTGATCAGCGCGCAGACGCCGATCGCTTCCTTGAGGATCGCGGTGGCACCACGCTGCGAGATGAAGGGAAAGTCGGCCAGATTGTCGCGCGCGACGCGGATGTGCTCGGCCGCCAGCGGCACCTGCGCCTGGCGCGCGTAGCTGATCGCAGCGCCCATCTCGCAGGTCAGCGCCTGCGCGAGCAGTTCCTGCCGTTCGAGGATCAGCGCATGGACACGCGAGAGCAGCGCAGCGCGCTCTTCGGCGCGCGTGCGGGACCAGAGCGGAAAAGCGCGACGCGCGGCAGAGACCGCATGCGCGACATCCGCCGCATGGCCGAGCGGGATCTCGGCCACGACGTCTTCCGTCGCGGGGTTGACGACCGGAGCCCGCTCAGTCCCCTCCGGCTTGCGCCAGCCGCCATCGATGAAGAACGCGCCGAGATGACCCGCCTCGTCCAGATGCCGGATCGGATCGATCATTGAAAGCGGTCCTTGATGCGGTAGTAGGCACCGACCAGAGGCAGGAACCACGGCTTGCCGAAATGGCCGGGGATGGCGGGCCAGGCGAAGTCCTTCCAGGGGTTCAGCGCGGCCTGTCCGTCCATGACCTCGGCCATGATCGTTCCCATCAGCGTGGCCATCTGCGTGCCGTGGCCGCTATAGCCCATGGAGTAGTAGATGCCATTGCGTTCGCCCGCGCGCGGCAGGCGATCGCGCGTCATGTCCACCATGCCGCCCCAGCAATAATCGATCCGCACGTCGCGCAGTTCGGGATACACGTCATGAAGCGCGGCGCGGAGGATCGCCCCGCTCTTCTCGTCGGAGGCCGGGTTCGACACGGCAAACCGGGCGCGGCCGCCAAACAGCAGCCGGTTGTCCGGCGTGGTGCGGAAGTAGTTGACGAGGTTCTTGGTGTCGACCGCATTGCGCCTGCGCGGAAGCAGCCTGTCGAGCAGGTCGACGGGCAAGGGTTCGGTGACGATCAGGAAGGCGCCGACCGGCACGATGCGGCGCCGGACCCAGCCGAGCGGCCCCACCTGCGAGATGCCGCTGGCGAGGAGAACCTGCCGAGCCGTGACGCGGCCATTCGGCGTATCGACGAGGTGACCGCCGCCGCGCGCGGCGGTCAGGCCGGTCATCGGCGCCTGCTCATGGATGGCCACGCCGCGACGCGCGGCCGCTTCAGCAAGGCCTCGCACGAAGCGACCGACATGCATGGCCGCACTCTTGCGATAGACGAGGCCGCCATAATAGCGCTCCGACCCGATCTCGGACGCAAGGTCCTCGCGCCGGACCATGTGAGTGTCGGGATCGACATGCGCGGCGAGCAGTTCCTGACCGCGCGCCAGCTTGTCGTAATGCTCGGGCTTGGCGGCCAGCTTGATCTTGCCGACGCGGGCGAAGTTGCAGTCGATCTTCTCTTCCGCGACGAGCCGTTCGACCATGTCGACGCCGGCGTCGAACGCGCGATAGAGCGTATCGGCGGCCTCACGCCCGAGCTTGTCGGACATCATCCCGTAGTCCTGGGCAAAGCCGTTGTTGCACATCGCGCCGTTGCGGCCCGAGGCGGCGTGGCCGATCGTCTCTGCCTCGAGCAGGACGACGCGCGCCCCCTTCTTGGCCAACGCCAGCGCGGCCGAGGCACCGGTCAGTCCGCCGCCGACCACCGCCACGTCATATGTGCCTTCGACCGGTCCTTTCGCGCCGCCTGAGAACGGCCCGGACGTGTCCAGCCAGTAGGATGTGAGCTTCATGTATCACCCGGCTCGAAGAGAAAGGAAGATCATGCGTGGTCCCCAGGCAGCTACCAGCCGCGGATCCGCGGCCACTGCGCCTCGATCGCGGCGCTCTCGCCGGCCACCAGGTGATAGCGATCATGCTGAGCGCCGGTGGCGCAGGCGTGGTTGGGAAGGATGCGGAGCTTGGTGCCGACGGGAAGATCGGGCAGCGGCTGGGACGAGCCGGAGCGGATCGCGAGCGTTCCGTGCTCCTGGTTGGCCTGGGCGACGATCAGATCAGGATAGATCCGTCCCGCGAGATCGCACACCAGTCCATAGCCCTGGTCCACCCGCTGCCCCGCCGTGCCGCGATCGCGCGAGAGAGCCATCCAGCCGGCGTCGATGATGATCCAGCCCTTCTCGGGCTTGGCGCCGATGACGGTCGACAAAACCGAGAGGGCGATGTCGTCGGTCGCGCAGACGCCGATGCCGTGCATCACCAGGTCGAAGAACATGTAGACGCCCGCCCGCACTTCCGTCACGCCGTCGAGCGCGGCAGCGAAATGCGCCGTCGGTGTCGAGCCGACGCTGACGATGGGGCATGGATGCCCAGCGGCGCGCAGGCGCTCTGCGGCCTTCACGGCGACGGCGCGCTCGTTCTCCGCCGCGGCCACGAGTGCCTCGGGCGTATGAAGGGCGTAGGATTCGCCCGCGTGAGTCAGCACGCCCGCAAGCGCCGAACCGCCGTCCCTCAATGCCGCGGCGACCTCGAGAAGCTTGTCGTCGTCGACCCGCAGCCCGCCGCGATGGCCGTCACAGTCGATCTCGATGAAGGCAGCCGGCGTCACGCCCGCCGCCTGGCCTGCTTCGGCGAGAAAGGCAGCCTGCTCCACGGTGTCGAGCAGCACCTTGATGTTGATGCCTGCCTTGCGAAGGATCATCGCGCGACTGGCGGTGTGAGGCGCGATGCCGACGGCATAGGTCATGTCGCGGCAGCCGTGATCGGCGAAGTAGTCCGCCTCCGCCATGGTGGAGACGGTCACGGGACCGGGCCCATGCGGGAAGACATGCCGGGCGACGTCGATCGACTTCGCGGTCTTCATGTGCGGCCGCAGGGTCACGCCGAGAGCCGTCATGCGGCCGGCAAGACGCGCGATGTTGCGGTCCAGCCGGGTCCGATCGAGAATGAGGGCCGGAGTGGGCAGGCCTTTGAGGCTCGTGGCCGAGGCGTGCGGCATCCCGGCCTCCCTAATTGAGCGATTGGTTCGAGAGCGCGAACACCCGCGACGGCCCGCTCGGCGGCATCGTGCCACGAACCATGGTGAGCGCATCGCTGACCTGGGCGAGACCGATCGTCTCGAGCCATGCGGACAGGCCGGTCTCGGCCGCCGTGTCGATGCGCACGAAACAGCCTTGCAGGCGTGACAGAGCCGCCAGGATCAGGAGACGCGCCGCATCGGCCGTCGGCGCCACGACGGGGCCGATGACGTGGCCACGGCCAAACAGACGCGCGATCGCGTAGCCGGCGACCTCGCCCGTCTGCAGCAGCACGTCGGCCTCGCCGACTTCCAGCAAACGCTCCAGCAAGGGACGCCGCTCGAAGCCGGTGGCTTCGCGGTCGAGGCGCGCGACGGCCGCGACGTCGGACACCACCATGGGGCGCACGACGTCGAGCGGAGGAGCCTCGAACTGCCCGGCAGGGCCCTGGTGCTGATGGATCGTGCCGGCTGGCCGGAAGCCCCGTCGGGAATAAAGGAGCTGGCCCTCCTCGGTCGAATTCAGGAGCACCGTTCGCGCGCCCGCCACGGACAGCAGCCTGTCCATGAGCCTGGCGCCATAGCCGCGCCCCTGCACCGCGCCGGAGACGATGATCATCCCCATGGTGGCGCAGTCCTCGCCATAGGGAAACCACGCGGCCGTGCCGACGACCTCGCCGTCGCGCTCGAGAACGAACCCCTCGCCGAGTTGCAGGGCGAACGCCCAATCCTCGATCCGATAGGGCCAGCGCATCTCCTGGGACAGTTTGAGCGCGCCGGGAAGGTGATGGGCCGAGAACGGGACCAGCGAGACGTCGTCCGCCGTGGTCACACGATCCCGGATGTCTGCGGTTTTCATGCTGCGCTCAGGTATCTCAATGAGGTCTCCACGAGAATTTGGAGGGCATCGCAGCCCCCATTCCCCGCGGCCTTTCGGTGAGAGGAAATGCGTTCGGATCCGGTCGTCCGGGGAGTTGAACGAGCCGCTCCGCCGCATTGTCGGTGCGATCAAGGTGATCCGAGACGCGCAGAAGGTTCGACTGCAGACCCGTCCGTTTTCGATATTATCTTCCGAAATTCCTCAGTTTACGGCGCGAACGGCCAAGCCGTTTCTCTACGCTGAGCGCAGTCCAGACGGATGGATCATCTGCGAGCCCGGCGACGTCGTCCGCGCTCATCGCTCCGACGACTGCATCGCGCGAGGCGCACTCCACCAATGCCTCACGGTGATCTCTTCGCTCGTTGAAAGGCTCTGCGCATGAACGGTCGGCCGGTCTTCCTGTTCAACTCCACCGCGGAACGCGCGGCGGTGTTTCGCGAGGCCTTCGCGCGCGACCTCCCGGACGTCATCTTCGCGGACGATGCGGCGGCGGTCGATCCGGACGACGTGCGCTACCTCATCACCTGGAAGATCCCGGCCGACCTCGATCGCTACCGCCGATTGGAAGTCATCTTCTCGATCGGCGCGGGCGTGGATCAGTTCGACGGCGCGGGCCTTCCAGCCGGCATCGCGGTGGTGCGCATGGTCGAAGAGGGCATCGTGCGCATGATGCAGGAATATGTCGCGCTCTCGGTGCTGGCGCTGCATCGCGACTGGCCCGCCTATGCCGTGCAGCAGAGCGAAGCGGTCTGGCGGCCTTTGCCTGCTGTGCAGGCCAGCGCACGGCGCATCGGCTTCCTGGGTCTCGGCATGTTGGCACAGGCGGCGATGGACCGGCTCGCGCCGTTCGGCTTCGCATTGGCCGGCTGGAGCCGTTCGCCGCGCACCATCGCAGGCGTCGAGACCTTCCACGGCGCTGCGCAGCTGGCGGGCTTCCTGGCGCGAACCGACATCCTGGTGTGCCTGCTGCCGCTGACGGCGGAGACGCGTGGTCTGCTCAATGCCGAGTTCTTTGCCCGCCTGCCGCAGGGAGCCGCGCTGGTGCAAGCCGGCCGCGGTCCGCAGCTCGACACGGCTGCGCTGCTCTCCGCGCTCGATCGAGGACATCTGTCGGCAGCCGTGCTCGACGTCACCGATCCCGAACCTCTGCCCGCCGATCATCCGCTCTGGCGCCACCCCAAGGTGGTGATCACCCCGCATGTGGCGAGCGTCACGCAACCTCAGACGGCGGCGCACGCCGTGATCGACAACATCCGCCGCCACCGGGACGGCCAGCCGATGATCGGCCTGGTCGATCGCGCGCGCGGATACTGATCTCTCAAACCCAGCCTGGAGTCACGCATGTCGCTTCTCATCCCGATCGACCCCGATCCGAAGTTCACGCCGAAGGATGGGCTTCCCCTGCCCGAGCGGCTGATCTCCGGTTCGCCGAAATTCAAGACCTGGAGCCAGGATGAATCGCGCGGCGAGATGATCAAGACGGGCGTCTGGGAAGCGACGCCCGGCGAGACCCACTCGATCAAGGGCACGACCTTCGAGTTCTGCCACATCCTGTCGGGCCTGATCGAGATCGAAGAGACAGGCGGCAAGACCTTCACGTTCCGCGCCGGCGACAGCTTTGCGATGAAGCCCGGCTTCGTCGGCATCTGGCGCACCATCGAGACCGTCCGCAAGATCTACGTCTGCGTCTACGAGTGACGCTCGCGGCCCGCGCGCGTGCCTGAGTTTTGAGGAAATCCATGAAGTCCTACACCATCGCCCTCATCCCCGGCGACGGCATCGGCCCGGCCGTCATCGACGCGGCCTGGCCGGTGCTGGAGCGCGCGGCGTCGCGTCGCGGCTTTGCGCTGGCCGCCACACGCTTTCCCTGGTCATGCGCGTTCTATCGCGAGACGGGCAAGATGATGCCCGTGGACGGCATCGACACGCTGCGCGGCTTCGACGCCATCTTCCTCGGCGCGGTGGGATGGCCGGCCGAGGTGCCCGACGCGGTCTCGCTGCACGGGCTGCTGCTGCCGATCCGCAAGGCGTTCACCCAATATGCCAACATCCGCCCGCACCGCCTGCTGTCGGGAGTCGAGGGCCCGCTGCGCAAGACGAGCTTCGACATCCTGTGCATCCGGGAGAACACCGAGGGCGAGTATGCGGGCGCTGGCGGCCGGGTGCATGTCGGCACGCCCGACGAAGTGGCGGTGGAGACCGCGATCTTCACCCGGCACGGCGTCGAACGCATCCTGCGATTTGGCTTCGAGCAGGCCAGGACCCGAAGCGGACGGCTCGCCTCGGTCACGAAGTCCAACGCCCAGAAGCACTCGATGGTGTTCTGGGATGAGATGACGCGCGCACTGGCGAAACAATACCCGGACGTGGAGGTCACCTCCTACCACATCGATGCGATGGCGGCCCGCATGGTCAGCGCGCCGGAAACGCTCGACGTCGTGGTCGCCTCCAATCTGTTCGGCGACATTCTCACCGATCTCGGCGCCGCCATCCAGGGCGGGCTCGGTTTCGCCGCGTCGGCCAACATCAATCCCGAGCGCACCGCGCCTTCGATGTTCGAGCCGGTGCACGGTTCGGCGCCGGACATCGCGCGGCTCGGCATTGCCAATCCGATCGCCACCATCTGGTCCGGGGCGATGATGCTCGAGCACCTGGGCGAGCGCGAGGCCGCCGCCGACGTGATGCGGTCCATCGAAGCCACCACGGCCCGCGGCATCGGCGCACAGCCCGGCCGGGACACGACAGATGCCATCGCCAACGCCGTTCTCACGGCGCTCGGCTAGGGGAAACGTGAAAACCGGCTTCGCGACACGATCATGCTCCAACAACGAGGACAATGAGATCATGGAGTTGAAGGACCACGGCCTGTTGCGCTCGCAGGGCCTGATCGGCGGCCGCTGGCAGGACGCAGCGTCGGGCGGGACAATCGACGTGCTGGACCCTGCCACGCAGGCCATCATCGGCACTGTGCCAGACATGGGCGAAGCCGAGACGCAGGCCGCCATCGCGGCTGCGGGACGCGCCTTCGCGTCGTGGAAGCGAAAGACGCATGCCGAGCGCGCCGCCATGATCGAGGCCTGGCATGCGCTGATGCTGCAGCACGAGGAGGACCTGGCACGCATCCTCACCGCCGAGCAGGGCAAGCCGCTGCCGGAGGCGCGGGCGGAAATCCGCTACGGCGCCGGCTTCGTGAAATGGTTTGCAGAAGAAGCACGGCGGATCGGCGGCACGACCATCCCCTCGCCGACGCCCGATCGTCGTATCATCGTCTTGAAGGAAGCCGTCGGCGTCTGCGGCATCATCACGCCGTGGAATTTCCCGAACGCGATGATCACCCGCAAGATTGCGCCCGCGCTCGCGGCCGGCTGCACGGTGGTGATCAAGCCCTCGGAGTTCACGCCCTACTCGGCGCTGGCACTGGGCGTGCTCGCCGAGCGCGCCGGCATTCCGGCCGGCGTCATCAACATCGTCACGGGAATGCCGGCCGGAATCGGCAAGGCGCTGCTGGCGAGCGAGGTCGTGCGCAAGATCTCCTTCACGGGATCGACGAAGGTCGGCGCGCTCCTGATGCGCGGCGCGTCCGACAGCATCAAGCGGTTGAGCCTCGAGCTCGGCGGCAACGCGCCCTTCATCGTTTTCGACGACGCGGACCTCGACCTCGCCATCGAGGGCGTCGTCGCCTCGAAATTCCGCAACGGCGGCCAGACCTGCGTGTGCGCCAACCGCATCCTGGTCCAGGCGGGTGTGTACGACGCCTTCGCCGAACGGCTCGCGAGCCGCGTGAAGGCCATGAAGGTCGGCCCGGGCACCGCCGAAGGCGTGGCCATCGGTCCGATGATCAATCGTGCGGCGATCGACAAGATCGAGCGGCATGTTGCCGATGCCAAGGCGAAGGGCGGCCGGATCCTCGCGGAAAGCGCCGACATGCCCTCCGGCGCACAATATGCCCGTCCGGTCGTGATCGGCGACGCGACCACGGAGATGCTGCTCGCGTCCGAGGAAACGTTCGGCCCAGTCGCACCGCTGTTCCGCTTCAGCACCGAGGAGGAAGCCATCGCGATCGCCAATGGCACGCCCTTCGGTCTCGCCGCCTATTTCTACACCGAGGGGCTGTCGCGCGCCTGGCGCGTCGGCGAGGCGCTGGAATTCGGGATGGTCGGTCTCAACACCGGAGCCATCTCCACCGAGGTCGCGCCGTTCGGCGGCGTCAAGCAGTCCGGTCTCGGGCGCGAGGGCTCCTCGCTCGGCATCGAAGAATATCTCGAAGTGAAGACGTTCCACATCGCGGGCCTCAGGCCGAGCGCCTGACGCCCCGCTCGCATCCTGGGGGGCGCCCCGCCCCCTCCAGCTCGGCCGCATCGCGACGAGCACGGATGCGGCCCATTACAGGAGAAGTCCCATGCTGCCGAACTCGCTGGTCGAACTGGATCGCGCCCATCTCATCCACCCCGTGGCGTCCTATCGCGGCCATGAGCAGGCCGGCGTCCGCGTGCTGAAGACCGGCCGCGGCGCCACCGTCACCGACGCCGCCGGCCGCGAGCTGATCGACGGCTTCGCCGGCCTCTGGTGTGTCAACGCCGGCTACGGCCAGGACAAGATCATCGAGGCGGCGACGCGCCAGCTGCGCGAGCTGCCCTATGCGACCGGCTATTTCGGGCTCGGCTCGGAGCCGGCGATCCGGCTCGCCGCGGCACTGGCCGAACGGGCGCCCGGCGATCTCAACCACATCTACTTCACGCTCGGCGGATCGGATGCGGTGGATTCGACCGTGCGCTTCATCCGCTTCTACTATCATGCCCTGGGCAAGCCCCAGAAGGATCAGTTCATTTCGGTGATGCAGGGCTATCACGGATCGTCGACCACGGGCGCGGGCCTGACGGCGCTTCCGGCCTTCCATGCAGGCTTCGGCGTGCCGTTCGACTGGCAGCACAAGATCCCCTCTCATTACAGCTACCGCAACCCGGTTGGCAGCGATCCGCAGGAGATCATCAAGGCGTCGGTTGCGGCGCTGCGTGCCAAGGTGCAGGAGCTGGGGCCGGAGCGCGTCGCCGCCTTCTATGTCGAGCCGATCCAGGGATCGGGCGGCGTGCTGGTGCCGCCGTCGGGCTGGCTCAAGGCCATGCGGGATACCTGCCGAGAGCTGGACATCCTGTTCGTGGCCGACGAGGTGATCACCGGCTTCGGACGCACCGGTCCGCTATTCGCCTGCGAGGACGACGGCATCGTTCCCGATCTGATGACGGTCGCCAAGGGACTGACCTCGGGCTATTGCCCGATGGGCGCGGTGTTCCTCTCCGACCGCGTCTATGAAACGATTGCCGATGGCGCCGGAGCATCTGCGGTCGGACACGGCTATACCTATTCCGCCCACCCTGTCAGCGCGGCCGTGGGGCTCGCCTGCCTCGATCTCTATGAGAACGGGCTCCTGGAGAATGGCCGCCGCGTCGGACAGCGGCTGATGGCCGGGCTGAGCGGCCTTGCGGATCATCCTCTCGTCGGTGAGGTGCGCGGGCGCAGCATGCTTGCGGCGGTGGAGCTCGTCACGAACAAGGAAAAGAAGACGCCGCTTCCGGCGGCGGCCGAGCCAGGACGGCGCATCTTCGACCGCGCCTGGGACAACGGCCTCGTCGTGCGCGCCTTTCCAAACGGCGTCCTCGGCTATGCGCCGCCGCTCTGTTGTACGGATGACGACATCGACCGCATCATCGATCGCACCCGCCGCACATTGGACGAGACGCTCGCCGATGCTGAGGTGCGAGAGGCCATGACAGGCTGAACTCATGCAAGGCTGAATCATTCGCCGTCGTCCCAGACGATCCCCGGGACGACGGCGAAAGCTGAAACGCAACGCCTCGCCGCGCACTGTCGAACGTCGCGTTCGGCGCTGCAGCTCAGTTGAACGAGTGGCTGGCCAAGCCGTAGACGATCGGGTTGCCCGCAACCTCGTTCAGGAACGGGCGTCCCTTCCACATGGACGTGACGGCCTCGCCAGCGACGAGCCCGCTGCGGGTAAGAAATTCAGCGAAGGCGCCTTGCGAGCGTGTATCGACGCGGGCGAATCGACCTTGCAGCGCTTCCATATGGACCGCCGCGAGGTGGATGGCATCCGCGTCATTGGACGCGACGATCGGACCGATGACGTGCCCTCGACCGAACTCGCGGCACATGGAGTAGCCGACGATCCGGTCGTGGCGCCGGAGCACGCGCAAGGTCGACACCTCGGCCAAAAGCCTGAGAAGACGCTCCCGATCGACACCAAAGGCGGCCAGGTCGAGAGGCATGATCTCGCGGATCGACTCCGCGGTCAGTCCTTCGATCCGACCGTCCAAATGCGGCAGCGAGCGCGCGTCCCACGAAACCTCACCATCGTAGAGCTGAACGACGCCTTCCTTCGTGAAGCCCAGAGAATGGTAGAGCCCATAGGCCGCCTTGGTCGCGTTGAGGCTGAGGCGGCGAGATCCGCATTGAGAGAAGACGTGGTCCATCAGCCAGCGGCCGCCACCCTGCGCCTGCGTGCGCGGCACCGTGATCACGAGGCCGATCGTGGCGAAGTCAGCTCCATGAGGAAACCACATCGCGCTTCCGAAGACACGCCCGATGCCGTCGACAGCCACGATGCCTTTGCCGGCACGGCGCATGAGCTCGATGTCGTTGGGTCGGTGCGGCCAGCCGACGCTGAGGGTGAGCGCGTGGAGCAGGTTGACATCGACGTCGGCGATGTCCTGCGGAAACAACTCGAAAGATTTGAGGCGGACGGAGTCTTGCATCGTCAGATCGCCTTATCGCCGTCGATGGATGAAGCCAGGAGAGACGTCGGCATACCTGATCATCTCCAAGAAACACACGAAAAACAATCAGGCATGGGCAGCCGGCCCCGATGCGTCAGAGTTCGCCTTCCTTTACATCATTTCCGGCCGCTTGATGCGCGATCCGTCCGAAAAGCGGGTGAGCCGATAGGCATTGATGTCGATGAACGGCGTCTCGTTCATCGCGAGCTCGCTCGCCAGCCGCCCCGCTCCCGGTCCGAGCGCAAAGCCGTGGCCGCTGAAGCCGGTGGCGATGGTCAGACCGCGGACCTCATCCGTGGTGTCCACGACGGGCACCAGGTCCGGCGAGGTGTCGATCAGCCCGGCCCAGGACGCGGTAACCCCGATGCCCTTCAACGCCGGAAAGTCCGACACCAGATTGCGGATGGCCAGATCGACCAGATCCTTCTGCGGGACCGGATCCATGATGCGGATCTTCTCGAATGGCGAAGTCTCGTCGAAATCCCAGCTGCCCCAGGCGTCCGGACCGTTCCAGAGCATGCTGTTGAGCCGGTAGGTCATCTTCTTCCCGATCTTGGCGCGCATCATCTCGCGAAACTTGGTCGCGTAGCGCAAGCCCTGCGGCGCGAGGTTGATGACGCCATGACCCGGCACGGCGATCGTGTAGGAGCCGTCGATGCGCCGCCTCAGCGCGTATCCCGCGCCGTAGACACACGCCGCATCGACGATGTCGGGAGCAGGCGTCGTCCGCAGCGCCGTCCCGTCGATATTGGCACGGGCAAATCGATCCCGTGCCGGCGCAGAAAGCGCGAGCTCCAGGCGCCGCCCGCCAGCACCACGGCGTCGGCGCGGATCAGCCCGCGCTCCGTCCACACGCCCTTGACCTGACCGTTGGCGATGTCGAGACCGCGCGCGGCGCAGTTCTGGTGCACGAAAGCGCCAAGTGCCTTGGCGCCCTCGGCGATCGCGGGCGCGGCCATGCCCGGCTCCGCGCAGCCATCGGTCGGCGACCAGATGCCACCGAGCCATTTGTTGGTGCTGCCCTTCATCCGCTCCTGGGCCTGGGCTGCGGTCAGGCTCTCGTTATGGAAGCCCATGAGCCTGGCCTGCTGGCTCCACTTCTCCCAGCGGGCCAGTTCGCTCGGATCCTGCGTGGCGTAGAGAATGCCGGCGCGGCGGAAGCCGAGGTCGGCGCCGAGCTCGGTGTGCAGCTCGCCCCAGCGCTTCAAGCTGTGCATCGCCAGCGGCAGCTCATGGAGGTCACGGTTCTGCTGGCGCACCCAGCCCCAGTTGCGGCCCGACTGCTCGCCCGCCACGATGCCCTTCTCGATCAGCGCGACGGACACCTTCTTGCGCGCCAGTTCATAGGCCGTCGACGTGCCGACGATGCCCGCGCCGATCACGACCACATCGACCTGCTTGGGAAAGTCGGCGCTGTTGTGCACCGGTTGAACGACGATGGGCATAGCGAGTGTCTTTCGATCAAAGTGCCGTCGCTGACGGCGCGGTGTAATGAGCTGACCGCCGGCGCTGCGGGGGCGCCGGCAGGCGTCGTGTCCGGCGGCTCTATTTGTGGTCGCCGCGGACGTCGAAGGCGTCGCGCAAGCCGTCGCCGATGAAGTTGAAGCTCGCGACGGCGATGGTGATGGCCGCGCCAGGGATGATGGCGAGCCATGGCGCGCTGCCCAGATAGCGCTGCGCGCCGTCGAGCATGTTTCCCCAGCTCGGCAGCGGCGGCTGGATCCCATAGCCGAGGAAGCTGATATAGGCCTCCATCAGGATGGCGCGCGCGACAGTCAGCGTCGCGGCGACGATGATCGGCCCAATCGCGTTTGGCAGGATCTCGCGAAACATGATGTGCGTCCCGCTGAGGCCGAGCATGCGCCCGGCCTGCACGAACTCGCGTTCGCGCAAGGAGCGGACCTCGGTCTCGACGATGCGCGCCACCTCCATCCAGCTCGTGGCGGCAATGACGACGGTGATCATCATCGCGCTCGGCTTCAGTGCGGCGGCGAGCGCCAGCACCAGAAAGATCGAGGGAAATGACAGGAAGCCGTCAACCGTGCGCATCAGCACCGCGCCGATCCAGCCGCCGCGATAGCCCGCGATCACGCCAACCAGGGTGCCGATGATGGTCGACAGCAGCATGGCGGCGAAGCCCACCGCCAGGGAGATGCGCCCGGCCATGAACAGCCGCGCGGCCATATCGCGCCCGAGCGGATCGGTGCCGAGATAGTGAGACCCGGTCAATGGCGGCGCGAAGCGCGCGCGCAGATCGATGCTGAGCGACGTGTAGGGCAGCAGGCTCGGCCCGATCACGCAGGCCAGCACGAGAAGCACGATCAGCGCCAAGCCGAACAGGGCAAGATGATTGGCCATGAACCGCCGTGTCGTTCGGCCGCGCCACCAAGGCTGCCGGGCGTGATGCGGGGCTGTGGCGCTCGTCATGACGGCGGGTTCCATCTCTGTGGCGGTGGACGACATGGTCAGGCCAGCCGGATGCGAGGATCGACGAGGGCGACGGTGATATCGGCGAGAAGATTGCTCACGATCACGAGAATCGCCGAGAACATCAGCAGCCCCATCACGACCGGATAGTCGCTGTAGCCGAGACTATCGAGGAACAGGCGGCCCATGCCGGGCCAGGTGAAGACCGTCTCGGTCACGAGCGCTCCGGTCAGCACGCTGGGCAGCTGGATGCCCGCCAGCGTGATCATCGGCAGCAGCGCGTTGCCCACGACGTGCTTCATCAGGATGCGCCCCTCGCTCAGGCCTTTGGCGCGGGCTGTATTGACGAAGTCCTGGTGGATGACGTCGAGCGTCGCCGAGCGCATGTAGCGGCTCCAGATGGCGACGTGCACCAGCGCGAGCACGGCGCTCGGCATGATGAGGTGGTGGAGGTAGTCGAGGATCGACTCGTCGCCGACCGTGTACATGTTGCCCGCGGGCAGCCATCCCAGCCGCAGCGAAAACACGTAGATGCCGATCAGCCCGAACCAGAACGTCGGGATCGACAGCGCCACCATGGCGGCCACGGTCGCTGCGTGGTCGAACAGCGAGCCGCGATGCGTCGCGCTGCGAATGCCGATCCAGCCACCGATGGCCACGGCCAGGACAGTGGACGAGCCCATCAGCAGGAAGGTCGCCCAGAGATGGCGGCCAATGACCTGAAGAACCGGAGTCCGGTCGCGAAAGGAATGGCCCCAGTCGCCATGGACCAGCCGGAAGGCCCAGTCGAGGTACTGGACGTAGAGAGGACGGTTGAGACCGAGCTGCTCCTTCAGGCGGGCGAGGTCTTCCTGGGTCATGCTCGAGTCGAGCGAATACTGCGCCAGCGGACCGCCGGGAAAGAGATTCAGGACCGCGAAGCCGATCACGGACACGATCAGCAGCAGGACGAGGCTCTGCAGAAGCCGCTTGAGTAGAAAGCCGCGCATTTTTCGTTATCGCCCATGATGACGGCATCAGAAACAGGGTCCATCCGCCGGCAAGCGGCGGATGGAAAGGACTGTGAAGGTCTTCAGGATTTCCAGGACCAGGAGGCGACGTTCCAGGAGGCGGTGCGCGTGTTGGGATTGAACTTGAATCCTTCCAGCTTCGATTTGCGCCCGAGGATGTTGGTATAGGAGAATACCGGCAGGAACGGCAGATCCTCCCGGATGATCCGCTGCACCTGGCTATAGATCTTGCGACGCTCCTCCTGATCGAAGGTGCTGCGTCCCTGCTTCAGGAGCTCGTCCACCTTCGGATTGGAATATTGCATGACGTTCGACCCCTGGCCGCCGCGGGCCACGCTCGACGTCGAGGCGAAGCGGTTGGTGACATCCGGATCGGACGCAATCAGGAAGGTGACGCCGGACAGTCCACTGTCGAACTGGGACTTCGTCCAGAAGTCGCCCCACATCACGGCAGGCGGCAGGTTTGAGATGGTCATCTCGACACCGATCTCGCGGAAGATCTGCTGCATGAACTGCTGCATCTGCTCGCGCAGGTGGTTTCCCGCCGTCGTCGAATTGGCAAAGGACAGGCGCACGCCGCCTTTGGCGCGAATGCCGTCTTTGCCAGGCACCCAGCCGGCGTCGTCCAGGATCTTGCGCGCGGCATTCAGGTTGAAGTCCTGAACCGGCAAGGTCCGGTCGTAGTAATAGGACTGCGGCGGCATGAACGATTCGGTCACGGTGCCGACGCCGTAGTAGATGGTGTCGATGATCGACTTGCGGTCGAGGGCCGCGTAGAGCGCCTTGCGCACCGCCAGGTCCTTGAACTGCGGGCGCTCGAGATTGAAGAAGATTCCCTCGACGGCCGATCCGGCTTCGAGATTCACCGTGCGGCCGGGCAGCTTCTTGGCTTCTTCGTAGTGGTCGGCGGTGATGTAGGCCTGATCCACCAGATCCACGTCGCCGCTCTGGAACTGGGTGTAGAGCACCGTCAGATCCGGGATGTACTTGAAGACGAGCTGATTGATGAACGGCCCCTGTCCGAAGTAGCTCGGATTGGCCACGAGCTCGACTCGATCGCCGGGAACGCGCTGCCCCCATTTGAAGGCGCCGGTGCCGACCGGCGCCTGACCGAAGGCCGTGATGTTCGGATCGGCCTCCTTCTCCAGGAGATGCTTGGGCACGATGAAGGTTTCGGCAAGGAAGGCGAGATAGGGAGCGAAGGCGCTTTCCATCCGCCAGGTGATCTCGGTCGGGGAGACCACTTTCAGGTCGCGGATCAGCGAGTGACCGCCGGTGCGCCAGGCTCGGAACTTCGGATTGACGATGAGCTCCAGCGTGAACTTCACGTCCTCGGCCGTGAACGGCGTGCCGTCGTGCCACTTGACGTCGTCGCGCAGGCGGATGCGCCAGAGCAGACCATCCTTCGAGATGCCGCCGTTCGCCTGGCTCGGCACCTCGGTCGCGAGATTGGGCTGCATCACGCCATTGGGGTCGACGCGGATCAAGGCGTCGAACATCGAGAAGATCACCGCGTCGTCGACCTCGACATGGACCATCAGCGGATTGAAGGTGGTGGGCTCCTGCGAGACGCCGACCACCACGCGGCCCTTGGGCGCCTTCCCCTGCGCGAAGGCTTCGCCGCCCCGAAACTGCGGAGCGACGAAGGTCGCAAGTCCCCCTGCCGCCGTCAGGCGCAGGGCATCACGGCGTGAGTAGCGAGGCCGGGCGCTGGTCGTATCCGTCATGACGTCGTCTCTCCGTTCCAGATTGCGTTACGTTTGTCGGTTGAAGTGCTTGGATCAGGGGCAAGAGAGCGACCGGGTCAGGTCGGCTTCTCACCCGGAATGGCGGCCACGAGTTCGCGCGTGTAGGACGATTGCGGATTGAGGAATATCTGGGACGGCGGCCCCTGCTCCACGATCCGCCCCTTCTGCATCACCGCGATCTGGTCGCAGATCTGGCTGGCGACGCGCAGATCGTGCGTGATGAAGATCATCGATACGCCCGTCTCACGCTGGATCTGGTCGAGGAGCTTGAGGATCTGCGCCTGGATGGACACGTCGAGAGCGGACACCGCTTCGTCGGCGACGAGCAGCTTGGGCTTGAACATCAGGGCCCGCGCGATGCCGATGCGCTGGCGCTGGCCTCCGGAAAACTCGTGCGGATAGCGGTCGAAGGCACCTGCATCGAGACCCACATGTGACAGAAGCTCCTTGGCCTCGGCTTGAGCCTGAGCCCGGGGCATCCCGTGCGCGACCGGCCCCACGGTCAGGATGTGGCCGATCGTGGCGCGCGGGTTGAGCGATGCGAAGGGGTCCTGGAAGATCATCTGGATCTTCGGCCGCAGCGGACGAAACTCCGCCTCCGAGAGCGCAGCGATGTCGCGGCCCTCGAACAGGATCCTGCCGCCGTCGCAATCCTGCAGCTTGACCAGCAGACGGCCGAGCGAGGACTTGCCCGAGCCGCTTTCGCCGACGATCCCGAGCGTGCGGCCGGGACCGATGTCGAACGAGACGTCCTGCACGGCGGGGACCACGCGCTGGCTGCCCAACAGCGCGCTGCCGCTCCGATAGGTCTTTGACAGCCCCTCGACTTTGAGGATCACGTCCTGCGATCCGCCTGCCACCGATGCACGGTCCTGGCCGGTGAGATTGGGCACAGCCGCGATGAGGCGCTGGGTGTAGGGGTGAGACGGCGACTTCAGCACCTCATTGGCACTGCCCTGCTCGACGATGCGGCCCTTCTCCATGACGACGACGCTGTCGGCGATCTCGGCGACGACTCCGAAGTCATGGGTGATGAACATGACGCTCATCCCCTTCCGCCGCTGAATGTCGCGGATGAGGTGCAGGATCTGCGCCTGGGTGGTCACATCGAGCGCGGTGGTCGGCTCGTCGGCGATCAGCACCTTCGGTTCGAGCGCGAGCGCCATCGCGATCATGACGCGCTGACGCTGTCCGCCCGACAGCCGGAACGGATACTGATCGTACATCAGCTGCGGGTTGGGAAGATTGACCTCCGTCAGCAGCTCGACGACGCGCTTGCGCTGCCAGTCCTTCGTCCCCACGTCATGCGCGGTCAGCACCTCCACAATCTGCTCGCCGACCGTCATCAGCGGGTTGAGGGCCGACAGCGGGTCCTGGAAGATCATCGAGACGACGCGGCCCCGCACCGAGCGCAGCGCTGCAGGTGCGGCGCCGATGATCGCCGTCCCCTCTGGTCCACCGAGCTGAATGGCGCCGGCCGATACCGCGATCTTGCGCGGCAGGAGGCCCATGATGGTGTTGGCCGTGACCGACTTGCCCGAGCCGGATTCACCGACGATGCAAAGGATCTGGCCGTCGAGAAGATCGAACGTGATGTTCTCGACCGCGTGGCGCCGCTCCATGCCCCGCGGCAGATCGACTGTCAGCCCACGAACCGAAAGGGCCGGCGCCACGGTCCCAACGGTGTGCGATTGAGGCATCATCGATTTCTCTCAGCTCGAGCTAATAGATCGTCACAATGATGGGGTAGGAGACCCAAGCCAGGACGGACTGCCTAACTTGAGAGCGTCGCGTGAAGTGGTCGCCGGTCACGACGTCCAACCAGGATTTCGTGGCCCGTTCCGTCAAGTGTTGCGCGTCCATCACCATAAGAAACGCTGAATGGCGCGAGGGGCGCAGCATACTCGTCTGCGGGCCAGGCGCGTTTCGGTATTTTATCCTTCGATCGCTGGATTTTCCCGACTTCGGCGGCACCGCCACTCGAGTCGTCGGTGGATGTAGTAGTCGGCTACTCCGGCCCGGTCGCCGCCTTCGCAACTGCGTTGCCCAGCAAACCGGCAGCGGCGGCGTATTTGATGAGCAAGAGCGCGACGGCACACGCGACCGCAAGGTCTCGGTTGCGGTGCGAAGCGGTTCATCGCGTTTTTGGCGTCGCGGCCGATCGAAATTGCACGGCTTCGCTTCGGATCCGTACCGTTGATCACGCTCTCGGCCGACGAGACATCAGCCAGCGCACGAACCTTCGAGAGCGCTTTCCAGCGCCGCCAGAAACCGGTCGACGTGCTGAGCTTCGCAGGTCAGCGGCGGGCGCACCTTCAGCGCATCCTCGTTTGCTCCGGCCGTGCTGATGAGCACTCCATCATCGCGCAGCACGTTGACGACATCGAGCGTTGTCGCGCGGCGGGCGATCGGCGACATTCCTTCGAACACCATGTCGATCCCGAAGAACAGACCGGCGTGGCATGCCCCACGGGCTCCCGGGAGCGCGGGCTCAGCGCGTCCAGGCCGGACGTCAAGCGCTCGACGCCGCCTCGTGACGATTGGAGACCTTCATGGACAGACGCTCGCCGTCCGGCAGGACGACCTCGGCGCTATGCGCCAGTTGTGAGGACAGCCATTCGATCCGCCCCTGCAGGTATAGTGGCGCGGCAGCCGCCGCCGGAGGCGATCGATGTCGACGACACCTGGCGGCATCGCCCTCACGGCCGAGGGCAGCGTGGAAATACGTCTCAGTGAATGGACTGCCTTTTGTGACTGTCCTGACGGACTTATCACTCCGGCGCTCGGCATGACCAGGCGAGCGCCGGAGACGATCAGGATCTCATCTAGAGACCGACCACGCCCGGCAGATGAGCGATGTCGGGAATCTCGACATATCCATAGTAAGGGTTGGCCGGCTCATGGCCGCGATTGACCCAGACCTTGTTCTTGATGCCCAGATCATGCGCGGACATCAGGTCGTAGCGGAAGGAAGAGGAGCAGTGCAGGATGTCCTCCGGACCGCAATTCAGCATGTCGAACATGTACTCGAAGGCGCGGAAGTGAGGCTTGTAGGCGCCGGCCTGCTCAGCCGTGTACACCGCATGAAAGGGGGCGCCGAGCTTGGCGACATTGGAGCCGATCTGGGCGTCCATCGAGTTCGTCAGCGTGACCAGGGGGATCTCCTTGGCAACCTTCGCCAGCCCCTCCGGCACGTCGGGATGAGGCCCCCAGCTCGGAACCCGGTCATAGATGTTGCGGGCATCCTCGGGGCGGAACGTGACGCCGTTGCGCTTGCACGTCCGCTCGAGAGCATTGTGGACGACGGTCGCGTAAGGCTGCCAATGCTTCATCACCTCATCCAGCCGATAGGCTGAGAAGTTCGCAATGAATTTGAGCATCTGCGGCTCGCTCAGCTGCGCGCCGTAGAGGTCGCGAGCCGCCTCCGCCATCTGGAAGTGGATCAGCGTGCCGTGGCAGTCGAAGGTGATGTATTTGGGGCGGAAGCGGGTCATAAGCACTATCCTCGTCGTCGGCGAAGCGAGCCTGGAATGGTGCCATCAAGGTAGGTCGGAACGGTTCGGGCGGATCACCATTTTCCACCGGCATTAAGCAGGATATTTCGTTTCTCCCGTTGGTTTCGGCATAAAGTCATGGGTGGCCGCGGCACTCCGCCGGCTGATCTTGCTCCGCATCGCAGCCGAAAGCCGGCGGCCCAACGTCGATCAAAGCGGGAATAGGGTCTTCAGCGGAAGGTGAGCCCGCACCAAGGGGGACTTCAGGACGACGAAGCTGAAGTACTTGTCGATGCCGACATTCATGTTGCTCAGTCGCTCCATGAGCTCCTGATACTCGCTGATTCCGGCGGTCACCACCTTCAAGAGATAGTCATATCCGCCAGACACGAGATGGCACTCGACCACTTCCTCCACCTTCTCGACCGCAGCCAGGAAGCGGGCGAAGTCGACCTGCTGGTGATTCTTCAGCGTGACCTCGGTGAAGACGGTAAGCGTCGAGCCGAGCTTGGCCACGTTGATCTGCGCCGAATACCCGGAAATATAGCCTTCGGATTCCAGTTTCTTGACGCGCATCAGGCAGGGGCTCGCCGACAGATTGACCAGCTTCGCGAGCTCGACATTGGTAACCCGACCGTTCTTCTGCAGTTCATGCAGGATCTTGATATCGATGCGGTCGAGCTTCATTGCTGCAATCCGGGCATTCAAGTCTCAGCGAGGGGATGGCCATAGGAGCTCGGCAAGCTAGCACATCGAATGAGGCTGTCGACCACGTTTGTTCCCGCCCTTTTGCGTCTGCATGCCGTGGCGATCCGCGCTGATGTCGACTGATGTGCGGCGTTACCGGCTGCCGCAGATTGACGGCGACACGACCGACGTCGCCCTTGTGCGTGATCTGGCAAGACAGGATTTCAGGACCACCTTTCCGCCGATCGCGCGCGCGATCGCTCCCGCCTCTACCGCGTGGTCTCCTGGCAGCCAGGCGTGCTCGCCATCGCCGCGCCCATCGTCTTGGCCGGGCCTGCCCATCTACGCACTCTAAATGAGCCTGCAACAGGTCGAGCCCATAGAAGCCCTCGCCAGCGAGATCGGCGAGCACCTCGTCATATTTGCCCGGCGCAGCAGCGACGCACTCTCGCATTGCTGGAAGAGGAGGCCCACGTCAGGACCCGAAGGAGTGCTGCGGAGGATCCGGGAGCGCGCACGCCCGCATCGCCCAAGCAACCAGGGACAAGCCAAGCCCTCGCCAACAGCATCAATTGATTCGACCCCGGCTGGCTGAGCCGGTTCGTGCGACCGCGATTTTTGCCGCGCATGAGGTCCGCACAGAGTTGATAGATGACGATCGGACAGCGATGTCGTCGCACGCTGCTCAAGCCCCCTCTATGCAAGGCATCGGCGCGAGCCGTCGACACGGTCTGCGCCACAATTGGCACCACCACTTGCCGTCGGCAGGAAAGGCGTAGACGGGGACGCTGCAGCCGTCGGTGGGCCTCTAGGCCCGACAGCCGCCTAGGTTTTCCGGATCTGAACGTCAGTCAGCATGAACCACCTGCGATCCCCGGTGAGTTCGGCCTAAGACCCGGTCCAGACCGGGTTGGGATGGTTCATCCTGTGAAGGGCCGGCAATGATCCCACCCTGTTAATGCATTGTTAAGCAGGCATTTTGGCAGGCTGGGGAATGGCTGCGATGGGGGACTGGCGGAGAGAGTGGGACTATCCGCCAATGCACGTCCAACCCCATGAAATTACATGATTTCATATGGTTATGGACTTGAAATTGGGGGACATATTGGGGGACAATCTGGGGGACACACCCCGAATCCTCCAAGGTACCGAATGCCCACCAAGCCCCGACTGGGAAGACACCTCGAATGGCACGGCAACCGTATTCGCGTGGTCGTAAGGGTGCCCCCATCGCTTGTGCCGACGATCAAGCGGACCAAGTTGCGTGAGACGCTCGCGACCAACGACCCGCTGGAAGCCGAGCGCGAGAAGGTGGACGTGATCCGGCGGCTGAGAGGCGAACTGCGGGGCGAGCGCGTAACGATCGTCCAGAAACCACTTGCCGAAGAGGCACTGACGTGGAGGGAGGAGATACGGCGAGCGAAAGCAAGCGGGAGCGAAGGAACGATCGGATTCGCGCTGGATGCTCGTGTCGATCTCGTCAGGGCCGAGCACGGTCACGAGGCTGCGGCGGCATTCGCATCCGTTGCGTCGGGCACAGCTACGCCCGTTGCCGCGCTGCTGGACCGCATGTTTGCAGAGAAGAAGCTTTCGATCGGGTACGAACAAGACATCCGCCGCTCTGTCGCTCGTCTGGAAACGTGGTGCCTCGGAGCCGCAAGGTCAGCCACCGTCGAAGCGATAGGAACAGAAGCGGCTGGGCTATTCATCCATGAGCACTATGTGCTGCCGGGAGTCGACATCGGAACGGCCAACAAGGAAATCTCTTGTCTTCACTCCTATTGGAAATGGATGAGGAAGCGGGCAGGCATTCAAGAAAACCCTTGGATCGGACAACGGCTCGCGGAGAAGAACTCAAGGGAGGCAGCGGAGCAGGATAGCGACAAGCGTCCGTTCACGGACGACGAGGTTCGTATCCTGCTCGGCGGAATACGTCTTCGGCGTGAGTGGGATATGTCGCTCTTGTCGGCACTCAGCGGGCTGCGTGTTCATGAGATCGCTGCCCTCCGCGTTAAAGACTGCTGCGAGCGCAGGATCGCCGTGACCAAGTCCAAAACCCCGAGCGGCGTGCGGACCATCCCCGCACACCCTCTGTTGAACGGGATCATCGAGCGGCGCTCCAAGGGCAAGAAGCCTACTGAGTATCTTTTCGATGAGTTGCCGGAGCAACGCCACGGCTCCAAGCGAGAGCGTTCAGCACCGGTGAGCCAAGCATTCACCCGCGAACGACGCCGACTCGGGATCGAGGAAAAGGGAAGCGAAAAGCAACGACAGTCCAATATCGACTTCCACAGCTGGCGGCGGTGGTTTGTTCGCCGGGCAGTTGAGGCCTTGGAGAGGGGCGGCGTCGGATACACACCTTGGACCATCGCTCACGTTGTCGGCCACAAGGTGGAGGACGGCACGATCGAAGGTCAGGCGCTGCCACTAGGAATGACGATGGGCGTCTACGCTGGGGCGGCTTCATGGGACGCAATGAAAGCATGCGTTCAAGCGGTCAGGTTGCCGGAGGATACGCCGACGGAACGGCACGATTTAGTCTTGGGAACGTCAGAACGTCGTTGGCCGACAGGGACGCGCAAATCGAAGGCGGGGGTCACCGCCGAAGATCGTCCTCGGGGGGATGATCAAAGAGGCCCAATAAGACGCGCCGCTCATTCGTCAACCTAGTCGGACGCTCCAGGAAGATTGACACGGGCCGCCTCATGTCCGGCGACTCCACTCTAGGCGCAACGCAAAATTGCAAATATGCTTCGCCACCGGTACGGGTCGAATGCAGTCAGCGGGGAGAGCTAATGAACCTCCAGTTTTACGAACTCGACTTCCTCGGCATAGGAGCAAAGGCCAGTTCAGGCGACGAAATGGCCGCGCGGTTACTGGTTTCGTTCGTGGACAAGGAATCCAAACGACTCAATCACATACGACTCGATATCTTCGTGCCGAAGAGCCCGGAGATTACCTTCGCCGATTTGCAGAAAGCTGCCCGGTCGAACGCGCTGGAGTTACTGAAGGCCGCCGTGTCGACTCTTGAGCAGCACGACATTCCGGCACTTGAAAAGATAGGTGATGAAGCGCGCGACAAACATCTAAATTTATTGTTTGGGCCTGGCGACAGCTCCGATTAGGAGGCCTCGTGGCGCTTCTCAAGAAATGCGGGGCGGCAATCCTTATCTTAGTCGGCGTTCTCGTAGTCCTCGGCTTGACACCCGTAGGAGCGATCATAGGGCGCCTAACGATGCTTGGCGCCATTGGCCTCCTTGTTTGGCTTGCTTGCCGACTTCTCTTGATCGGCTTCTGGGGAGAAAGGGCCTATTGGCAGATGAATGCCGGAATTGGAGCTGGCATTATTTTCCTGGGAGCAATCACGGCGTTCGTCATGTGGGCTGATCCGCGAATGCCCGACCTTAGCACGGGAGAATGCCGCGTGACTCGCTACGAATCTTGCTAATCAACGCGTTGGGGCGCTCATGGATTGGCTAACGTTTATTGCAACGATGACGGGCCACATAATGTGGCCGATTGTCATAATCGTACTGCTCTTTCTACTGCGCAAGCATATCGGAGCTCTCGCCGAGCGAATCGAAGAGTTTAGTTTTGGTGGAGCGAAGTTCGTCTGGAAGAAGAAACTTGCAGAAGGCGCGACGCTCATCGAGCACCAGCCTCAACCAGAGCTCAATCCATCGCTAGGGCCACCACCCCCGAATAAGAAGCGGGCGCCGTCCAACAAGGTCACTTCTGAGTCGAATGATGCTAAACGGGAAGGAATCGCCGAAGGATTTGCTCGCCGGAGAGAAATGCGGCGCCAGCTCCTTCTCCGCTCAGCGTTTGGCAAAGTCCTCACTGGATTGGATGAGGTTGAAAGGACTCTATTCGAGATTGCCGATCGCATGGGCCTCGATCCCGCCTCGGCATCCTCTGTCATGTATTCACTTGTAGCGAACGGAGATGTACCACCAAGCATCGGCAAGCTTTACGACACGTTGCGGGATGCGCGAAATCTAATTGCACACTCCCCCTCGCTTCCCGACGAAAAAGAAGCAAATGAGTACGTGAGACAGACTCAGTTCCTTATGACCGCCCTGGAACACCTCAAGACGATGCCAACACAAACCGAGCGCGAAGCATTCAAGTGATCGAGGCCGCCGTCCCGTAGACACCGTATTTGGCGCTATGCGCCGGATCGCCCTTTGGCCCCTGCTGGAGGATGAAAGCCAATCCCACGCATCTTACGACCGCGGATGCGAGCCAGCGCTGCCAGCGTCAAGGCGTTGACCTTGCAAAGACACTTCGGCGGAGAGGAACGATTTCGTCATCGGGAAAGAGCAATATCGTCAACCGGCCGCAAAGAGCAGGGGTCAGAATACAAATCGCTCCTGACGGTCGCCCTCATTTGGCTGCCCCTAAACCCGTATCAAGAGATTTTGGAAGTCGCTGAGGTGGGGGGGGGCTGAGCGCCCTCCCGAGACGCGGCGCTCCGTTGACGGCCTAGACGCGGCTGCTAGGGGACCTAGAAGTTCATTTGTCCGAAAGCAGCAGCGCAAGACTTTCGCGGCCTCTCGAAGCGAGTCACTGGCGCCACTACCGGACGCCCCGTCACACCACCCGTCCGTTAACATTAATCACGTCACAACCTCAATAAATAGGTTGCACTACTGCATATGCGCTCCGGGGTTACACCCTATAGGGACAATGAAGCGGCACTGGAGCGAAGGATGGGTTAGTACTACTGCGTCACAAATTTCTTCTTTTTGGCTTTGGCGCGAGGCCGCAACATGGGCATCGAGGTAAAGTTCTGGCC
>NZ_JBNPUZ010000009.1:7500-257693 GCF_051168435.1 Bradyrhizobium sp. HKCCYLR20261 | reverse complement strand
CGCTCGATGCGGTGCTCGGAATTGGCGCGCGCGCGCACCAGCTCGACCACGGCCAGCTGCGGGATCGCGAAGCGGTCACCGCCGGCCTCGACGATCAGCGCCGAAACGATGGCCAAAGTCAGCGGGATCTTGATGGTGACCGAGGTGCCCTCGCCGGCCACCGACTTGATGTCGATGGTGCCGCCGATCTGGTCGATATTGGTGCGCACCACGTCCATGCCGACGCCGCGGCCGGAGACCGAGGTGACGGCGGCCGCCGTCGAGAAGCCAGGCTCGAAGATGAACTTGTGGATCTGCGCTTCCGTCATCTTCTCGAGCTCGGCCTCGGTGACGAGACCGTTCGCGAGAGCCTTGGCCTTGATCCGCTCGGTGTTGAGGCCGCGGCCGTTGTCGGCGATGCAGATGATGATGTGGCCGCCTTCATGATAGGCGGAGAGGCGGATCGTGCCCTGCTCGGCCTTGCCGCTGGCGGCGCGCTCGGCCATCGTCTCCAGACCATGGTCCGCCGAGTTGCGCACCATGTGGGTGAGCGGATCCTTGATCAGGTCGAGCACCTGGCGGTCGAGCTCGGTGTCGGCGCCGTGCATCTCGAGCTCGATCTGCTTGCCGAGTTCGGTCGCGAGGTCGCGGACGATGCGCGGCAGCTTCTGCCAGGCATTGCCGATCGGCTGCATGCGCGTCTTCATGACGCCTTCCTGCAGCTCGGCGGTGACGTTGGAGAGCCGCTGCAGCGGCACCTTGAACTCGGTGTCCTCGTTGCGGCGGGCGATCTCGAGCAGCTGGTTGCGCGTCAGCACGAGCTCCGAGACCATGGTCATCAGATGTTCGAGCGTGTCGACATTGACGCGGATCGACTGGTTGGCGACCTTGTCGCTCTCGGCCATCTCGCCATCGGCGTTCGCCTTGGCGCGCGCCGCCTTTTTCGGCGCGTCGGCCTTGGCCTCCGCCTTCGCGGGCTCGGCTTTCGCAGACGGCTTCGGCGCAGCAGGCTTGGCTTCAGCCTTCGGCTCCGGCGCCTTTTCATGCGCGGGCGGAGTCTCGATGGCGGTCTCGCGGAAGGCGCGCTCCAGTTCGTCGAGCGAGACCTCGCCCGGACGCAGCGGACGCTCCAGCGTCTGATCGATCAGGGAGCCTTGGGTGACCGCTGCGGCGGGCTTGGCCGCAGGTGCAGCGGCGGGCGCCGCAGGCACCAGCGGGGGCGCAGCCTCGCCGGCGGCCATCGCGGCCATGCCGCGCTCGACCATCGCCTCGAGCTCGCTGATGAGATCGCGGTCTTCGCCCTCGGGCTCGGACTCATTGGCCTCGAGCTGCGCCAGCAGGTCCTTGATGCGATCGATCGTGGTGAGGATCAGCGTCACGGCCTCGCCGGTGACCGGCATGCCGTCGCGGAATTTGCCCATCAGGGTTTCGGCGGCATGCGCCAGCGCTTCGAGCCGCGGCAGGCCGAGGAAGCCGCAGGTCCCCTTGATCGTGTGTACCAGACGGAAGATGTTATCGAGGATCTTGGCGTTGTTCGGCTCCTGCTCGAACCGCACCAACTGATTATCGACGGTATCCAGGCTCTCGCTGGTCTCCGTCAGAAACTCACGCAACAGGTCATCCATGAAACTGGCCTTCGCACGCAACGGAACGCGACATGACGCGCCCTTCAAACCGTGGCCAGTTTCGGTCCAAAGCGTTTAATATTAGTTGAGTAAGCGCAAATGAACGGACTCAACAAAGAGATAAGATGTCTCCGGACAATTTCGGAGACGCGGCTAAGACTTGATTAACCACAGTGAATGGTTTCTTGCGCCGGACCGACGACACGAGGTCGCAGTTCGTAGCCGCAGGACCGAGCGGGATCCCCTGCCGGGATCAGGCGGCCTGCACGACCATCGCGGGGCCGTCGGCGGCCAGCGTGACCTTGAGGCCGCAGGCCTCAGCCAGCATCCGGGTGTAGTAAGGCTGCACGGCGTGGGCGTCGACCGTCGACTGAAGTTCGCCGGAGAGCAGGTTGACGATGTTCTGCGGCAGACGGGCGTTGAGACCGGTGGCGGCGACGCGGAAGCTCATCGTCTCGCCCTCGCCGATCGGATCGACCGTCAGCATGCCGCCGCGCGGGATCGTCTGCTGCGCCACCACCATCATGTTCAGCAGCAGCTTGACCCGGTTCTTCGGCAGCAGCAGCCGCGGCAGATTCCAGGTGATGGAGGTCTTGGCATCCTCGATATGGCCGCGCGCCATGGTCTGGGCATCGCCGAGATCGATCTGCGCGCCGGCCGAGCCTGCCGCACCGAAGGCGAGCCGGCAGAACTGCAGCCGGGCCGAGGCGGTCTTGGCGCTCTTGCGGATCAGTTCGAGCGCGAAATCGCGATCCTCGGGCTTCGGATTGTCGTCGAGCACCTCGAGGCCATTGACGATGGCGCCGACCGGACTAATGAGGTCGTGACAGACCTTCGAGCAGAGCAGAGCGGCAAGTTCGAGCGTATCGGGAGCGGGAATCGGATTGGCGATCTCTGAAGAGGACGTGCCGGACATTCGATGTTCCTGGAATCCGCTAACTTTGACGAATCATGCTTGCCTGGTGGTTTGATACACTGCGAAAGCATGAACCGCCACCGAGCTTAGGGCAGGACACGGGAAAGTACGTAGCGGTTTTCCACGCCGGCGCTGCCCAATCGCGCATCAAACCGGCCGATGGGAGCGCTCCGTGACCGGACGGACAGAGGAAATTGACCATGCAAGCTGGATACGGATCGGCCCGAGAGGGCGCGGCGCGATGACGGCCCGCCCGACCGCAGGAACCGTCGGTCTCGAAGCCGCCGCCGCGCTGATGACGCCGCTGACCGAGCTCGTGGTGCAGGCGGCCCACGCCATCCTGGCCGTCAACCGCCGCGCCATGGCCGTCACCGACAAATCCGACGGCTCGCCGGTCACCGAGGCCGACCTGGCCGCCGACAAGGTGATCGCAGACGGCTTGGCGCGGCTGACGCCCGACATCCCGGCCCTGTCGGAAGAGCGGGTCGGGGCCTGCGCGGCGCCGTTCACGGACAGCTTTTTCCTGATCGATCCGCTCGACGGCACCAAGGAGTTCGTCGCCGGGCGGGGCGAGTTCACCGTCAACCTGGCGCTGATCAGCGACGCCAGCCCCCTGCTCGGCATCGTCTGCGCGCCGGCAATCGGGCTGATCTGGCGCGGCCTGGTCGGGCGCGGCGCCGAGCGGCTGTCATTTTCCGAGGCGGGCCTCGGCGCGGCCGAACCGATCCGCACCCGTCCGATGCCGAAGCCGGGCGAGGCCTGGGTGGCCGCCGTCAGCCGGTCGCATGGCGACGACCGCACCGAGGCGTTCATCGCCGCGCGGCCCGGCGCGACGCGGCTGCCGCTCGGTTCTGCGGTGAAGTTCGGCCGGCTGGCCGAGGGGCTGGCGGACATCTATCCACGGCTCGGCCCGACTTCGGAATGGGACGTGGCGGCCGGCCATGCCGTCGTGGTGGCAGCGGGCGGCACCGTGACCGGCGAGACCGGCGTGCCCTTGCGCTATGGCGAGCGCGGCGACAGCTTCCTCGTGCCGAGCTTCATCGCCTGGGGCGACCCCAGTGCGGCGAGAGCCGTCTGACAGACCCGTCTGAGGCGGACCTATTCCGGCAGATCGTCCTGCAGCGCCGGCCACCGCGCTTCGGCCCGCGCCAGATAACGGGCCGGGTCGGCCTTGAAGGCATCCCGGCTCTCCTCGCGGCTGAACAGGAACAGCCGCTCCTCGATGACGGCGAAAAAGCGCGGATTGCCGGCCACGGTGACGCCGCGCGCCACGTCGGTCGGGTCATAGCCACCGAATTGCGGGCCATAGACCTCCGGATGGGCCAGGAACGAGGCGCGGTTGCCCTCGTTGCGGAACCGCCAGACCACCCCGCCCTGGGCCGCCTCATAGTCGGGGAGGCCGAGCTGCGCCTTGCCGTCGACGAAATACGACACCGGGTCGAAACCATCGATGGCCAGCCCGCTGAAGCGATCGGTGATGATTCGCCCCGTGGTGGCCGCACGGATGACGACCGGCGGCATCATCAGCGTCGCCAGCGCGATGGCGGCAAATACGCGGCGAAACAGCGGCCTCGAGCCGCTGATGTTCCGTTGTTGCCGTTGTGCGGTCATAGTTGGTGCCGATAACATGGGTGCAGCAAGGGCTATGCCCTTCAGCGGACAATCGCCGGATGTGGTTGGCGTCAGGTTAAGGGCGATGGTCGGGCAGCCGATAGCAGGGGATTTCCATCGATGAGTTTCGCAACCCGCCTTGCCGCCACGACGCTTGCGGCCATTCTGGCCACGACCGCGTCGGTCGTCGCGCAGCAGGCGCCCCCGCCCGCTCAACCCTATCAGGGCGCGCCGCCCTATCAGGCTGCGCCGCCGCAGTACCAGCAGCCGGCACCGCCGCCGCGCCCGGCGCCGAGCCCCGACAGCTTCAATCCGGACGAGCTGGTCAATGCCGGCCACCGCTTCTTCGGCAACGTCTCGCGCGGGCTCGCCTCGGTGATCGAGCGCGCCGTCAGCCAATGGGGCCTGCCGAACGGTTATATCCTCGGTGAGGAAGGCGCGGGCGCGTTCGTGGCCGGGCTGCGCTACGGCGAAGGCACGCTCTACACCAAGAACGCCGGCGACCTCCGCGTCTACTGGCAGGGCCCCTCACTCGGCTTCGACTGGGGCGGCGACGGCGCGCGCACCATGACCTTGGTGTACAATCTGCCGGCCACCAGCGCGATCTATCAGCGCTTCGTCGGGATCGACGGCTCGGCCTACATCGTCGGCGGCTTCGGCATGACCGCGCTGACCGCCAACAACATCGTGCTGGTGCCGATCCGCTCCGGCATCGGTCTGCGGCTCGGCGCCAATGTCGGCTATCTGAAGTTTACCCCGAGCGCGACCTGGAACCCGTTCTGAGGCCGCCAACTGATACCATCGCGACACATTCTCCGGTGACGGATCAAGGTTAACACGGCATTGGGCTGGCGTTGAATCAGCCCCCCGTGCATTGTGATTCCGTTAATCATTCCTGACCGGGAGTTGTGCGTCATGGTCGAGCCGATCATGTATTTCGCGATCGGTTTTCTGATCGCCATGCTCTGTGCCCTCATGATCGTGCCGCTGGTGCACAATCGTGCGGTGCGGCTGACGACACGCCGGCTGGAAGCGGCCACGCCGCTGTCGATGGCCGAGATCCAGGCCGACAAGGACCAGCTGCGCGCGGAATTCGCGATGTCGGCGCGGCGGCTGGAGATGAGCGTCGACGCGCTCAAGAACAAGGCCACCGGCCAGCTCGCCGATCTCGGCAAGAAGACCGACGCCATCAACCGCATGAAGATCGAACTCGGCGAGAAGAACGCCGCGATCTTCGCCCTCGAAGCGCGTGAGAAGGCGCTGAAGGATCAGCTGCGCGCGACGGAGGAAGAGTTCGCCGCCAAGACCGAGGCGCTGCGCGCCGCCGAGCAGGCGCTGAAGGAGAAGCAGGCCGAGCTGGTCCGCCTCACCGCCGAGCTCAACGACAAGTCCATGCTCGCCGACAGCCGCCAGGTCGAACTCGTCACGGTGAAGACCCAGGTCGAGGAGCTGCGCAGCCGCGTCTCCGAAGCCGAGAAGGAATTCTCCGCGACCCAGGCGCGCCTGGCGCTGGAGCGCGACGAGTCCGACACCGCGACCAAGGCGCTCAACGACGCCCGCGCACGGGTGGAGAATCTCAGCCAGCGCGTCACCGAGCTCGATCGCCAGCTGATCGTCCAGGTCAAGGAAGCCGAGATGCTGGCCTCTCGCGTGGCCGACCTCGAAGGCCGGTTGTCGACCCAGGGCAAGCTGCTCGCCGAACGCGATTTCGAGAACAACCAGCTGCGCGAGGCCAATGCCGCCGCCGACCGCGCCCTGAAGGAGCTGCGCGACGAGCTCGCCGGCCACGGCAGCGGCAAGTCCGCCGCCTTCGACCGGCTCAAGTCTGAGAAGGCCGCGCTCGAGGAGCAGCTGCAGGCCGCCCGCGACGAGCGCACCAAGCTGCAGCGCGAGATGAACGCGATCCAGCAGCAGGCCGAGAGCACCTGGGCCCAGGAGCGCATGGAGAACGCGCTCTTGCGCGAGCGCATCAACGACATCGCTGCCGAAGTGGCGAAACTGGCGATGCAGATCGAGGGCCCGAACTCGACGATCGAGGCCATGCTGGCCGCCGAGCCCGCCGCCAAGCCCGCGAATGCCAACGGCGCTCCCGCCGCCCCGGCCGCGGCCAGCGGCGCGCCCCAGGGCGGCACGCTCGCCGACCGCATCCGCGCGCTGCAGTCGCATGCCTCGCGGGCGCGGCAGATCGGGGCTTGAGGGCAGACAGGATCGCGACCTGCCTGCCCCCTTCGAGCCTTCCTTTGGGCCTCCAGGGAGGGGCGCCGAACGGCCGATTTCGGTCCAATCGCGGGCGGCGCGGTCACTCCCGCGCAGTTTTCCGCACCGACCCCGCCGCAAATCCTTGACACCCCCTACCCGCGCTTCGTAAATCGCGGGCTCTGACGGACTGCTTCGGCAGCTGCCTTCACGGCCTCTCGGCCGGCAGCCACCCAGATCCGGGCGCATAGCTCAGCGGGAGAGCGTTCCCTTCACACGGGAGAGGTCCAAGGTTCGATCCCTTGTGCGCCCACCATTAAGTCGGAAATTTCAAGAGCTTAGCCGACCATTTCCCTGACGATGTGCCGCCATTTTGCCGGGGCATGATCCGGGCACACCGCGAATGTCGGCGATCGTCAGGATTTCGTCGACCGCAGGTCCCCCAAATCGCACCAGCTGGACGATCAGGCAGAGGCGCTCCGCACGAACCCAAAGCTTGCGATCGGGCAGCGGGCGCAATGAAATTGTGGCTGGTCACATCGCCAGCGACGCGAGGTTCTTCATCCTGGCCATCTGGCCATAGAGCTCGCAGCCATCGTATCGCTCGCGTACGAGCGCGCAGCCGTTCAGCAGCATCAGGAGGCCAGCAGGCATCCGGCACTGACGCTTGGCCGCATCGACCGGACGGAAAAGCGGCAACGAGGCTTGGTCGATTGAAGCACGAGCGCATCCATTCTCTGGTTGCACGGCGACCGGGCTCCTCATCGGACCCGGTCGCCCGCAGGATAATCGCTACGGCCTCTTCGGCCTGATCGCGTCAGCCGTCGCCTGGACAGAGGCCTGGATCTTCACGACGTCCTCGTCCGTCACCTTGCCGGTGACGTCCGGCATGCCCGTGATCGCGGAACGGTCCGTTGAAGACGATGTTCCTCAGCCCGATGATCTCCTCGGCCGGTACATAGCCGAGATTGCGGATGTTGATCCCCCCAGAAGAGCCGCGATGAGGGCTCCGGCATGGCCTCTCATGTCGACGACGAGGCTGCGGGAATGTCTGGCGAAACGACTGCATTCTAGGAGCTGGGAGAGAGATCGTGGGCCGGGCACTATCCGCCTGTCTACGTCCAAGATCTGACCGTCAATAGCTGTCGATCTGCTTCTCGATGATCGGACAACGCGCACGCGACGAGTACGCAAATGGCGTGCGTGACATACTCGACTACGAGGACGTTACGAGGCGCAAGCAACGGCTGGAGCCGTACGACTTCTTCACGCCAATCCATGTTCGACCGCGATCCGGGCGAGGTCCATCAAGCTTCGGGCGCCGAGATTTCTCTTCAACACCGTGCAATTGTTGGCGATCGTCTTGTACGAGACCTCCAAGATGTTGGCGACTTCCGCAGGAGCAAGACCAGCGCCAAGGAGGCGAAGGATCTCGAGCTCCCGTGAAGTCAGTTCACGGAGCGGACTTGCCCCTCCGGACGCTTTGAAGAAGGCAAGCTTGTGGGCGATTTCCTCGGAGATATACGCCGCACCTTTCGCGACCTGATGCATCGCGTCTAGGAAACGCAAGGGATCGTCGCTCTTGGACAGATACCCCTTCGCACCAGCGTCGATCGCGCGGGCGGCAAAGATGGGGTCGCTGTGCATGCTGAAGATGATGATCCGGGCTTTCGGGTCACGCAGCAGGATTCGGCGACACAATTCGAACCCGGAAATGCCCGGAAGATTGATGTCGATTGCTGCAACGTCCGGACTCGACGAGAAGTATTTGGTGTATCCGCTCTTTCCGTCCGCCGCGTCGATCAGTTCAATCTCCGGATCGCTCTCGATCAAAGCCCTGCAACCCGAGACGATCAACGGGTGATCATCAACAATCAGAATGCGCATTTATCTGCTCGGCGATCAGTTCAAAAAGGTATGTAGCTACTCAGTCCGACGGCGGCAAGCGGCGCGATGATTGATTTTCAGAATTCCGACGGATTGATCTGGCCCGATTGAAGACGTGCATACAACTCAACCTTTTGTTGATTGCCATCTTAGATTGCTTCCATGCGCGATCAATTCGGTCGGCGACTCCCCGCCTTCCGTTGCGGCACCCGTTGCCATCTCCGTCGAGCAGCTGAAATTGGACCGAGAGATCAGCTCCATCGTCGCGTTCCGAGAACATGACGCGCCCTGGTGCAAACAGGAATTTCTTCCCGAAACATGTCGGGAGATTCTGACAATCCCGTTCAACTTCGGGATCGAGATCGCAAGCCAGCGGCGCTGTCGTGCGTTGCGCCACGAAGACCCGCTCTTCCTTTCGCACTTTCGCCCCTATCCCGCACGACGATGAGTTGGGAATGACGGCGTCAGAGTAGACCGAAGTTGAAATCTTGCGGTTGTCCGCTTGTGAGCGCGCGTCGTCGTCGAGTTGTCCGCTTCACGCTTCGCATCGGCATTGCAGGTCAGGGCTTAGAATGAGTGTGTCAAGATTACTTAGAACCCTGCAGCAATCCCGAGGTCTTTCATTTCGGATCTGGATGGCTGCAGCCATTGTCACTTTTGTACTATGCTGGTCGGATCGGACAACGTTGGCACAGAGCCCGTCTTATATTGGCAGTGGAACGCCGATCGAGACGAGTGGCTCGACTTCGTCCACGGCAGTGCCGACCGGCCCAAACTCACCATCACGGGCGGCAGGCGCGCCAGCTCCGGAGTCAGCAACGAAACCACCTGCCTTGAGTGAGGCTGCTACGGTCACCACGCCCCCGCAACCCGTGGCTGTCAGCGAGCCTGCGCATGTGGCGCCTTCGTCGCCCCCAACCGCTTCGCCTCCGATTGCTGAGCAGGCGCTTGGCGAAGGTGGCTCCACACCTGGAGAACTATCTCCTTTCACCATGTTTATCGGTGCCGACTTCATCGTGAAGAGCGTGATGATCGGGTTGGTCCTCACGTCCGTGCTGACATGGACGGTGTGGCTGTTCAAAACCGTCGAGCTCCATCTCGCGAAACAGAACGCACGCACCGGACTGCGCGTGCTGACCGCGGCGCAGACGCTTGCAGCCGCCGCGTCGGAGCTGCGCCCCAGTCGTAACGTTGCGGCCAGGTTTGTCGCGGCGGCCCTGAGGGAAGTCGAACTATCATCCGGCGTTTCGGAGCATGGCGTGAGAGACAGGCTGTCCTGGCAGCTGGAGCGCGTGGAGGCAGCCGCCAGCCGGCGCATCGCCTTTGGCATGGGCCTGCTTGCTACGATCGGTGCGGTCGCCCCCTTTGTTGGTCTGTTCGGTACCGTCTGGGGCATCATGAACAGCTTCATTGGCATCTCGCGCCTGCATACCACCAACCTCGCTGTCGTGGCCCCCGGTATCGCGGAGGCGCTGCTGTCGACCGCAACCGGGCTGGTCGCCGCGATTCCCGCGGTTGTGATCTACAACGGCTTCACACGGGCGATCGGCAACTATCGCGCGACATTGCGGGACATGTCCGTCGCCGTGCTGTGCCTGGTTGACCGGACGCCGGCCCGATCATTGCCGAGATCGACGA
Source organism: Bradyrhizobium sp. HKCCYLR20261 (assembly GCF_051168435.1). Classification (NCBI taxonomy): domain Bacteria; kingdom Pseudomonadati; phylum Pseudomonadota; class Alphaproteobacteria; order Hyphomicrobiales; family Nitrobacteraceae; genus Bradyrhizobium; species Bradyrhizobium sp. HKCCYLR20261. The sequence goes on along the minus strand of NZ_JBNPUZ010000009.1, from coordinate 247,841 downwards.
CCGACGAATCGTCCGAGCCCCCCATCTCCGAAGCAGCAGAATAGGCGCGAAGATGGTGTTTCCAGCCGACAGCGGCGACGATCTCGCAATGAGCCACGAGATCAATGTGACGCCGTTCATCGACGTGATCCTGGTGCTCCTGATCATCTTCATGGTGGCCGCTCCGCTCGCGACAGTCGACGTGCCGGTCGATCTTCCGAGATCGACGGCACAGCTGCAACCGCGACCCGACAAACCTATCTTTGTCACGCTGAAGGCCGATCGCTCGGTCGCGATCAACGACGGACCGGTGAGTCGGGACGATGTCGGGCGAGCGCTCGATGCCGCCAGCAGCCACGACCGCGAGAAGCGGCTGTTCGTGCGTGCTGACAGCGCGGTGAGCTATGGTGAAATCATGCAGCTCATGAATTTGCTCCGGACAACCGGCTATACCAAGATCGCCCTGGTTGCGCTGGAGTCCCGGCCCGGCACATGAGCAGCATGCCCACGCATTGGTCCGACGACGACGGCCGCGCACGACGCGCGGGATGGGGGCTCGCAGCCACGGCTGTGCTGGCCGCACACACCGCCGCATTGATCGGCTATCTGGCATTGTATCGACCCGCGGCCGGTCTGGCTGCCGCCCCCGTCGTGACCGTCGAATTCATGCCGCCTTTGACCGAACCCTCGTCTCAGACGGTCGGCGCTGCCTCAGCACAGGACACGATCGACCGCAAGCCGGTCGAGGAACCAGCCCCGCAGCCCGCGCCATCTCCCGAGGACACGGCCTCAGAACCGGAACAGCAGTCAGCTTCGACCCTGCCCCCACAGCCGTCGGAATCCGTTGAGCAGAAGTCGCAGCCAGCGCCACCATCCGAGATGGCCGAGCAGCCGGTCGCGGTGCAGCCGCCGGTGGAGACAGTGGTCGAGCGGCCAGCGCCTGTGGCACCCATTCGTCCTTCGATCGCCCAGCATGCGAAGACCGAGCCCCACGATCGCAAGAAGCCGGCTGCAAGACCGGCCCAGACCGCTTCGGTACAGGCTGCCAAATTCGTCGCCCCACCACGGCATCAGGACGCAGCAAGTGTCGGCGCCGACGACGGACGCGCGGCGTGGCTTGGAGAGCTGAGGGCCAAACTCCTGCGCGTCAAGCAATATCCGGCCGCAGCCGCTGCCGAGCATCGGACCGGGACCGTCCAGCTCAGCTTCACGGTCAGCCGCGACGGCCGCGTTCTGTCACGCCACATCCAGCGCAGCTCGGGCTCGTCCACGCTCGATCAGGAAGTCCTGGCCATGATCGAACGCGCGCAGCCGCTCCCGCCATTTCCGCCCAGCATGCCCCAGGCGCAGACCGCCCTGACCGTGCCGGTCACCTTCGCTCCCTGAGATACCGGGGCTCGGTCCGGACAGCGCCAAGCTCGGCAATATTTTCGCAAATCAACTCATCACACCATTGCCCATTGCCCATTGCGCGAGCGGGCAAGTTGCAGCGGGCCATCGAGAGCGGGCGTTGCTGGGTACGCACACCATGGGTCAGCCGGCCAGATCCCGATCGCCGTCTTTGACGAAGATCACGTCATGCACTGCATCGCTTGCCGGACACGATGTCGGAATTGTACGGCGGGCGAGCCAAGAGGAAATGAGCATGCTCCCTCGAGATCGATCAACAAGTGACCAATTTGTCCACGGGAGCCCAAGTGCCCATTGAGCAGCCGGTCACCCGACGTAAAGAGCTCACGTCGTCACCGGGCAGTGACGGGGTGTCCTACAAGCTCACCCGCATGCTGAAGAGGAACGTGCGCGGATCCCCGACCGTGATCCAGTTCGTCTTGCTTCCGGACGACGGATAATAGGTCGTATCGAACAGATTGTTGACCTTGAACGACAGGGTCGTCAGCGGTCCTCCGGGCTGCGGCTTGAAGCTGTAGGAGATGCCGGCGTTGGCGACCACGTATGAAGGAAGGAAGAACGTGTTTTTCGAGTCGACCGCATTCCTGGTCGCACCGCTCAGACCCGCCGACAGCGTCAGGCCATCGAGCCGACCGTCCATGAAATGATAGGCGCCGAAGAGCGCGAAGATGTCACTGGGCGCATTGACGACCTGCTTCCCGATGGTGTTGTTCGTCGCAATGTCGTCGGTCACCCAGACACGCTGATGGCTATAGGCGACATTGACGTCCAAGTTCGGCGTGACTTTGCCGAGCAGCGACAGCGCAACGCCCTCCGAACGCTGAGCCTGCTGAAAGGTCAAGGCACTGCCGATCAGGGTCTGGACGTTGGTCTTGTCGATGCGGAACACTGATGCCTGCGCCAGCAACTTTCCATCGAGAAACTTGGCCTTGATGCCGCCTTCATAGCCGGTGCCCTGCTGAGGCAGGATCGGCCCGACAAACTTCAGGTTCACGCCGAGGCCCGTCGCGTAGATGTTCGGACGATAAGACTGCGCGTAATCGGCGAACAGCGACGCGCGATCATTGATCTTGAAAAGCGCCGAAGCCGACGGCAGGAACGCATACGAGGTGTAGTCCGTCTGGGTCGATCCGGCATAGCGCTGATACTCGTAGATCTGGGCGTAGCGGCCGCCTCCGGTCAAGGTCAACTTGCCGAGGGTGACCGCATCCTGCGCGAACACGCCGAGCTCTCGGATCTTTTGCAATGAGAGCGGCTCGCCGGCCGGATGGCTCGTTGCTGTGAGAGCCGGAATATTGGCCTGACCGTAGACTGGATTATAGAGATTGAACCCGTCAAAGCTCTTGCTGTTGTAGACATCTTGCTCGGTGAGCTTCGCCTCGTAGTAATCAGCGCCAGCCTGGACCTCATGGTGCAGGATTCCGGTGTCGAATCGGTGAGCGCCGCTGAATCCGATCAGACCTTGGTCGGTCAGACGGCCGTCAGGCCCGTTGGTGGAGTAATAGCGCTTCAAGTTTCCGGTTGCTGCATTGAAGTCCGTCTGGTTGTCCGACCGGATCACGGACTGGTTCATGAGCGTGGATGCGTACGAATATTTCAGATGAAAGTCGGTATTCCTGTCCAGATTATAGTCTGTATGGCCATGCACCCAATCATATTTCTCGCTATAATTCGAAGACTCCTCCGAATATGAAACAGTTCGCGGGATGTTCAGCGGCGCATTGTTGAAGCTGGTCACACCGCGGTCATAAGGCTGACGGTTCTGTCCGTGTTCGTAGGCGAGGACCGAAGTCACCATGTCGCTATAATACGCCAACGTCGGCGCAACGAGCTCATCTCGGCTGACCGGATTGCCCGTGCGCCAGGGATCGTTCTTTGACGCACTGGCGACAAACCGATAGGCAAATACGCCATCGGCCGTTTTGTACAGCGGCCCCGTCGCATCGATCGAGCCTGCGAAGTTCTTGAAATCGCCGCTCGGCAGACCGCCGAGGAACTCCGCCGTGTAATGGGCTTCCGGCAAAGGCAGCTTCCGGTTGACGTTCAAGACACCGCCCTCGGACGAATAGCCATAGAGGTAGGAGGCAGGACCGCTGAGAACTTCCACGCTGTTCGAGTTCGCGTTCAGGGCACGATTCATCGGCGCACGCACACCGTCGACCAGCAGCCCGTTGCCACTGCCGATCAGGATGGCGTCCGTCGTGTTGACTTCGAACCCCTTAAGCGTGAGGTAGTCCGTGTTGCCGCCGGTGCCGTTGCCGGCATAAACACCCGGGATGCTCCGAGCCGCTTCGACGAGGCTCTGCGGCATCTGCTGCTGAAGCGTCTGCGGGGTGACGACGTAGACCGAGCGGGGCGTGTCGAGGATCGGCTTGTTCGTCCCGGTCACATCGGATGTCTCAGCGACGGCTCCGTTGTACTTGCCGCTGTAAGGATCGTATTTCGGCGGAGCAGAGACGACGATTTCAGGGACGGCGATCGGAGCCGTCCCGCCTGCAGATTGAGCAAGGGCGTTGTGCGCAACCGTCGTCATCAGAATTGTAAGTAGACTGCGTCTCACCATGTGCCCCGATCCCCTCAGCGATTTGCTATTAGCTTGGCTTGATAGCTAGGAATCGATTCAGGCAGCAACACAGCGCAATTTCGCCAAACGCAAGGTTGAGACAAGAGAGGCGGCCAATTTCCAAAATTTCCCGAAATTCGATTAAGCAAATTCCCTTGGTCAAAGCATCATTCGTCCCGGCAGGCTGCCATTCGGACGGGTCGCGCGAATGACGGGTCCTTGCCACGCTGAAGAATACTCTCGTCCATGACGTGCTTGATAGTTACCGATACCGATCGCTGATTGTCGCTTTCCAAATTGCATCCTGCAGCACCGTCGAACGCCTCGCGTCACAGCGCGCGTGTGACCCGCGCCATGGTTGAACTTGCGGCGCCGTCGGCCGACGTCGTCCCGAACAACTTCCCGTCCGCGCTCAACAGCGACCCTGGCTTGAGGCCGTCGCCCGATCCCGTGAATGCGTGAAGCGTCGTCAGCGTCTGGGAGTGCGCAACAAACGGCACGAACAGCGCGGAAACGCTGATCAGTGCGGCCAAGGCACGTCGCGATTTGACCATGGGTGCTTGCTCCATGGACTGGTTACATTGGGTGCTTTCCGTGATGTTGACTAAGCGGGACGAGGATCCGCCCTCATCACCGCCAATTGGTTCAGTTGCCGTGTATGGACGCTCAAGCCGCACGTTTTGGAGCGGCATCGCGAAAGTCTCGCGACGTCTGTTTCAATCCCGTCCCGGACGAAGCTGGTACATTCACCCGGTGAGTTAGTCGAAAAATCCCTTCATGGAAGCATAGAACCGGTACAGGCCGTCGGGATCGGTCAGTCCGCGCGTGCGCCGGACACAGTCGCGCTTCTCGAAGAGCCGGGGTCCTTGCGGATTCTCGTCAGATCCCACGGCGTCACCGAGCTCCCAGAGTTCGCGCCCGTCGGCATGATAGTGGGTGAACATGATCCGGCGCGGGATATCGGGATTGCGGGCTATCAACGAGCCATGCAGCAGGTCGTTGGAGAAGATCAGAACGTCTCCCCTGCGCAGCATCACCGGAACAGGCTGAGCGCCGGTCTCCTCGATCCAATCGGCGAGGATCGCCATCGAGTGATCGCCGACCGCGCCGTGCCAGCTCAGCCAGTCTTCGGCGCTGCCGCCTTGCCGCCACAGCTCGTGCAGGCGGCTGCGACCGTCCGGAATGGCATCGAGCAGCCGATCCGGAAATGAGGCCAACGCGATATGAGATCGCGGCAGCACCCACATCGGGCCGGCATCGAGATGAACGTCGTCGACGGGAGTCCAGGCGATCGCCCGGCCGCCCGGCGGGCGGGTCGCCATTCCGAAATTATGGAGATGGGGCGTGCCGCGTCGCGCAGCGTTGACCGGCAAGGCGCCCGGGGATTGAGCGAGAAGCCGCGTGTAGCGCGCCACCGGCTCCTGACCGAACACCTGGTGAAGGGCGTCGCGAATCGTTGGATGCAGGGCAATTTGCTCCACCGCATCGATCTCGTTTCCTGCCTGCGCCAGCCTCACCATGGATTCGATCCGATCGCGGGCGGGCGCGGTCGACGGAGCGACGAGGTCCGGACGCAGCTCGCGCAGCGTTGCGAGCGACGCCGCGCAGGCATCGATTTCAGCGGCGGACAGGACGTCGTGAATAACGATGTATCCCTCGCGGGCAAACGCCTCATGCCAATCTGATCGAAGCGTCTCTGCCGTTCTTTCGACGAGCTCGGTCATTGCGTGCCGCCCTCCATGGCCTTGACCAGGCTGCGCGGACGCATGTCGGTCCAGTTCTCGTTCACGAAAGCAAGCGCCTCGGCGCGCGCGGCGTCCCGCAGCCGGACCTCCCAGCCGGGAGGAACGTCCGCGAACGCCGGCCAGAGCGAGTATTGCCCCTCCTCGTTGATCAGAACCAGGTATCGGGCGTCAGGATCTTCGAACGGGTTGGTCATGAGAGGATCTCCTGCTTGTGAGCTTGTGTGAGTAGGCCGTTGAGGGTGTGACAGATGCTGGCGAGCGGGCCGGGTTGCAGCATGTCCCCGTGTCGACAGGGAACGAGGTGGCGATGGAGCGTCCCGTCAACCCGGTCCCTCCAATCGAACGGCGGCAGGGCGCCTGCATCCGCAATGAAGAGATGCGCATCACCTTCCAGACGGGGCGGCTCCCAACCCGTGGCCAATCGAACGTTGTTTCGCGTGATCTCGACGAGCGCGTCGATGTCCCTTGCACTGAGCGTCGCGAGAGCACTACGATCGGCCAGCAGCGCCTGGCGCAGGGACCCGGCCTCCTTCCACCGAGGAAACGCGCCTAACATCGCGACCTGATCGGCAAGCAATTCATCGTCTTGGACCGGCATGGCTTGATCCGCAGCGCGGACCGGATAGGCATCGAGCAGCGTGACGATCCCCGGAGCCTCGCCCTGCTCTTGCAGGCGGCACGCAATGGCATAGGCGGTCAAACCGCCGAACGACCAACCGAGAAGGTGATATGGACCTTTCGGCCGGACACTGCGCATGGCCGCCAGATAGTCCTCCGCCATCGCCTCGATGCTCGAAGCAAGGGTGTCGCCGTCCTTGAAGCCCCGGGCTTGCAGCGCAAAGATCGGCTGATCGGCCGGGAGATATCGCATCAATCGCGCATAGACCCAGCTCAGCCCGCCACCCGGATGAATGCAGAACAGGGGCGGCCTCGTCCCTGCAGCTCTGATCGCAATGAGCCCCTCCAAGGGATTCCCCTCAGGGGCGACGTGATCAATGCTGTTCGCCAGGGCTTCGACCGTCGGATTGTCGAACAGCGTGCGGATCGAGCAATTGACCTGGAAGCGGGCTCTGACCAGCCCGATCAGACGCATCGCACGCAGCGAGTCGCCGCCCAGCGCAAAGAATTCCTCGTCGACACCGACCTCGGGCAGGCCGAGAACCTCGGCAAACAGTCTGCCCATCTCCTCCTCTCGCCTGTCACGCGGGGCGCGCCTGCTGAAGGACACAGCGCGTTCCGGCGCGGGCAGCCGGTCGCGGTCAAGCTTGCCGTTGCGGGTCAACGGCATGTGGTCGAGCATCATGATCTGCGACGGGACCATGTAGCCGGGCAGGTAGGCGGCCAGCGACGCCCGCACGCTTGCCTCGTCATGCACGGCATCCTTGCTCAGCACGACATAACCCACGAGCCGCCGATGCCCCGGCTCGTCCTCGCGCAGGATCACGGCCGCCTGCCTGACGCCATCGACCAGCGAGAGCCGGCTTTCGATTTCGCCGAGCTCGATGCGGAAGCCGCGCATCTTCACCTGATGATCGGAGCGGCCGACATAGGCCAGGCTTCCATCCTCGCGCCGCAAGGCCAGATCGCCGGTCCGGTAGAGTCGTCTGCCGTTGCCCGTCGGATCGGCGACGAAGCGTTCGGCTGTGAGATCGGGGCGCCCGAGGTACCCCCGAGACACGCCGCCTCCGCCAACGAAGACCTCGCCGATGAGTCCGCTCGGCACTTCGCGCAGCGCCGTATCGAGGAGGTGAATTTCGAGATCATCGATCGGGATGCCGATCGGGCTGCCGCCTCCCGTCGGCGAGACCGGCAGGACGAGATGCGTGACATGGACCGTCGTCTCGGTGATCCCGTACATGTTGACGAGCTGCGGCCGTTCGGTTCCGAACCGGTCGAACCAAGGACGCAATTTGTGAACGTCGAGAGCCTCGCCACCGAAAATAACCCAGCGAAGCGCTAAACTCGCAGCGAGCTCGGGCTGCAGTTCGATCGCGTCCAAGAGCTGGTAGAACGCCGACGGAGTCTGGTTCAGGATCGTGACTGCCTGCGCCTCGAGCAGCGCCAGGAAGGCGCCAGGGTCACGCGACGTCTGCCAGGGCACGATGACGAGACGACCGCCATGCAACAGCGCGCCCCAGATCTCCCAGACCGAGAAGTCGAACGCCGTCGAGTGGAAGAGAGTCCAGCAATCCCGTTCATTGAAGGCAAACTGCCGCGTGGCCGTGAACAGCCGCAAGACATTCGCGTGTGTCACCACCACGCCCTTGGGGCGCCCCGTGGACCCGGATGTGTAGATCACATAGGCGGCTGCCAGCGGATGCGCCGTGATGCCAGGCGGCGTTGACGGCAACGAGGCGATACTAGATGCGGTCTCAGGGTCATCCAGGACGACCGCCCTGATGCCTTCGCGCACGGAAGGGTCTGTAGCTGTCACAGTGACCAGGACGGTCGCACCGGCTTCGGCCAGGATGTCAGCAACGCGGGCGGCCGGAAGCGCTTCGTCGAGTGGGATGTAGCAGCCCCCGGCCTTGAGGATCGCCAGCATCGTGATGACCTGCTCCCGACCTCTCGGCAGAACCATGGCCACGGATTGACCGACGCTGAGGCCCAAGGTGACGAGATGCCGGGCGAGCCGGTTGGACGATGCATCAAGCTCGGCATAGGTGATCGTCCGGTCTCCATCGACGATGGCCGTCGCGCCGGGCCGCTGTTCGACTTGGCGCGCGAAGACATCACAGATCGAACGTTCGGACCGATCGACCTCAGCGCCCCCCAGCGCCGGTGGTACGGACGATCTTGTCGTTCCAAGAGCTCCCACGGGTCGATGGGTCTGCCGCGAAAGATCCTCCAAAAGCGCAACGAATTGCGCGGCAATTCCCTCGAGCGTTGCTTCCGGAATGATGTCCGCTCGGGCGTTGAACCTGATGTCCAGCGACTCGCTCGGTACGATGACGATCGACAGCGGATAGTGCGCGAAATCGACGCTCCAGACGCGGGCGACCGCGAGCTCTCCCACCGGTCGAGCAAGCGCGGCCCGGTCGAGCGGGTAGTTTTCATACGCGAGCAGCGTGTCGAACAGATCGCCCAGTCCGATGGCCCGCTGGATGGCAGTGAGGCTGACGTGCTGATGCGACAGCAGCGCGGCTTGAGAGGCTTGAACCCGTTGCAGAAGAGCATGGGCGCTTTCGTCCGGGCGCAGCACGACCCGCAGCGGAAGCGTGTTGATGAACAGACCCACGCTCGTCTCGACACCTGGCAATTCCGGCGGCCGCCCACCGATCGTGATGCCGAAGACCACGTCGTTGCGTCGCGTGAGCCGTCCGAGCAGAATGGCCCAGGCGACCTGCATCACGGTGTTGAGGGTCAGATCGTTGGCGCGTGCGAGGGCGAGAAGGCCGGCCTCCGCGTTCAGGGCGAGGCGGCGCCTGATCTGCACGTGCTGGCCGTCGCCCGGCGCGGCGGTGCCGGCCAATCGGACCGGCTGGTTGAGTCCACGCAAGGCGTCGAGCCAAGCGCCGATCGCAGCTTCACGATCCTGCGCGGCGAGCCAGGTGAGGTAGTCCTTGCGCCGCCCCGGAGAAGCCAGTTCCGCCGAGGGATCAGCGTGCAGTGTCATCAATTCGCGAATGATGTTCGGGATCGACCAGCCATCGATGACGATATGATGGAAGGTGCAGAGCAGACTGTGATGCTGTGCGTCACGGCGAATGAGGCGGAAGCGGACCAGCGGATCGGAACGATCCAGACGGAAACCCGCGCAGCGATCCCTATCCATGATGTCGCGAATGGCCAGATCGGGGGCGACGTCGCTTTGCTGCGGCAGGCTGATGACCCGCCAGTCGAGCGGCACCGTGCGGCGGATCGCTTGCACCGGCCGCGCATCGCTGGTGTCGAGGAAGGTCGCCCTCAGGCTATCATGCCGATCGATCAGACGAGTGGCTGCCGCGTGCAGCCGCTCCTCATCCAGCGGACCTTCGAGCTCGAGAACGACCTGCGACACGTAGATGGCGCTCGCCTCTCGCTCGTAGCGGGCGTGGAACAGGAGGCCTTCCTGGAGCGGGGCGAGGGGCAGAATATCGACGGCGTCCGGAACGGCCCTGAGGAGGCCGTTGACCTGCTCCTGCGACAGCGCGACCAGCGGGAAATCTGACGGCGACCGCCCGCCCCCACCCCGCGTCACCGCGCTCGCAATGTCATCAATCGCAGCGTGCCAATGGTCAGCGATCGCCCTGACGTCCGACGCGCCGATCAGATGGGGAGCGAATGACCAATCGAGGTCGAATGTGGGCCGCCCCTCCTCCTCTCGGGTGATGGCATTGACGGTCAGGATATGTGCGAGCGGCAAGTCGTCGTCGGCGCTCGCCGCGAATTCGTCGAGCACTCCTGTCGAACGTCCCAGGTAGTTGAAGAGAATCTGCGGCTCAATCCCATTGGCGGTCAGACTCCGGGCGTCCGCGTCGCCGTTCTCGGCCAATGCGCGGAGGATGCCGTAGCCGCTGCCATCTCCCGGCGTGCGGCGCCGCTGCTCCTTGATGGTCAGCACCGCATCATCGATCTCGTTCGACGACTCGTCGAGCGACAGGAGGAGCGGATACATCACGGTGAACCAGCCCACCGTGCGCGAGACATCGAGAGACCCATGCCCGCGTCCGTGGCCTTCGACAGCCACGAGCAGCTTCGGCCGTGCATCTCCTTGACCCTGACGCCAGCGCTTGACGGCGACCACGAGAGCCGTCAGCAGGATATCGTCAATGCTCGCGGCGAAGGCTTGCGGAATCGGCCCAAGCAGCGCTCGGGTCACCTCGTGCGGACAGGTCGTGCGGAGCACCTGCCGCGTCCCGAACGTATCGCGTGCCCGGTCGAGGGAGACGTTCGGCAGCAGCTGGCCCGCTGAATCGAGCTGCCCATGCCAGAACGGGAGCTCGTCCCGGCGCGACGAGGCATCGCCGGCCATCTCGCGCGCGTAGGCGGCAAACGGCGTCGAGGGCTGATCGAGTGCGCGGCCGCGAAGAAGATTCTCGAGATCCTCGATCAGGATCCGCCAGGAAACACCATCGCAGACGAGATGATGCAGGCAGAGCAGCAGCCAGAGCTGATCCTCACCGGCAAAGATCGTCGCCCGCAGCATGATGCCGCGTTCGGGCGAGAGAGCCGAGGCCAGCCTCTGACGCTCCTCCGCAAGCTGCGCTCTCCACTCCGTCGTTGCCGCGGCCTTCTCTGAGACGTCTGGTGGTGTGGCTGCTTCAACCGGCAGGATCGTGATGACGTCGGCAAGCTGCTTGGCGCGGAGCATCTCGTGACGACGCCAAAGCGTGCCGACGGCTTCGACCACCGCGGCGGCGGTGGTGTCGGACCCGAGGTCTATGACCACCGACTGGGCGTAGCACCCGATGGGACCGCCGCGGCGCGACAACCATTGCATGATCGGTGTCGGCTCGAATGACGTCGCCGCGGCAGGGCGCGCGGCGACGTCGGTCTTGACGGGCCGGGCAGCGGCCGCAAGGGCGCGCACCGTCTGCAGCTCAAACACCTGTTGGGGCTTCAGCACATAGCCCGCGCGTCGGGCGCGGCTGACCAGTTGGATCGACAGGATGGAATCGCCGCCGAGCGCGAAGAAGCCTGCGTCGGCGCTCACGCGATCGACCTTGAGAAGGCCGGCGGCGATCTGCGCGATTGCGCGCTCAGCCTCCGTCGCCGGCTCCACGAAACTCTCGGCCTTGGGCGTCGGGGCCAGCAACCCCGCCCGATCGATCTTGCCGTTGGCCGTCAGCGGGAACTGATTAAGTATCACCAGATCGTCCGGCACCATGAAGTCCGGCAGCCGGCCCGCCAGGATCTCGCGCCAGTGCGGCAGCGCGGCGCGGGCAACGGCATAGGCCACGAGCCTCTGCCGCCCCGCCTCGTCGGAGTTCGCCAGCACCAATGCCTGATCGATGCCCGGCAGTTCGAGAAGCGCCATCTCGATCTCGGCAGGCTCGATGCGGTGACCCCGCATCTTGATCTGATGATCCGTGCGGCCGAGGAAGACGAGCGCGCCATCGCCTCGGCGCTGCACGAGGTCGCCGGTGCGATACATGCGCGCGCCTGGACCGCACCAGGGGGCCGCGACGAAGCGTTCGGCTGTAAGGTCCGGCCGCCGGAAGTAGCCACGCGCAAGTCCGGCGCCCGCAATGTACAATTCTCCGGGGAGTCCTTGAGGAACGGGTTGCAGCGCCTCATCGAGGATCAGGAGCCGGGTGCCGGCAATTGGCGCGCCGATCGCGACGGCGCCCGCTTCCGGATCGTCGGCACGAAGTTCATGGGCCACACAGCCGACGACGGTTTCGGTCGGACCGTACTCGTTGATGAGACGTGTGTCGGGCGCCCCTGTTCGCCAGGGCTGCAGCGTTTCCGCCGCAAGCGCTTCGCCGCCGATGACGAGCCGCCGCGCCAGTCCGGCGAGACGTTCCACAGTGGACATCTGCGCCAGTAATCCGACCTGGGTCGGCGTCAGCTTGAGCAGGGAAAGGCGATCACGTCGGTCGGCCAGCAGATCGAACTGGCGCGCTTCGTCAAACAGAATGACGCGTTCGCCGGCCAGGAGCGGCAGCAACAGACTCGTGATGGTCGCGTCGAACGCGAGGGACGTCGTGACCGCGGCGCCACCGCCCTCGCCGAGACCGTAGGCGTCGATCGCCCAACCGGCGTAGTTTGCAAGCCCGCCACGGGTGACGACGACTCCTTTCGGTCGTCCCGTCGTGCCGGAGGTGAAAATGAGGTAGGCCGGGCTGTCAGGAGACGGAACGACCGTGGGAAAGCGATCGCCGCTCTCGCGGACATCGACCAGACTGATCTCGGACCGCATGCGTTGCCTTGCGGCGGCGTCGCCGAGCGTCAAGCTGACGTCAGCTTGTGCGATCAGCGCCGTGAGCCTCGCATCGGGGTACTTCGGGTCGAGCGGCACGAACGTGGCGCCGGTCTTCAGAACACCGATGAGCGCGGCCACCAATTCCGCTCCGCGCTCGAAGAGAAGCGCAACCCGATCTTCCGGCCTTACGCCTCTGTTCGTCAGGCGCGCGGCGATCGCATCCGACCAGAGATCGAGGTCTTTGAAAGTCAGCCGATCCGCCCCACTCTCGACAGCAATCGTCGCCGGCCGGCGAACGACCTGCGCGTTGAAACGGGCGATCACGTCTTGGGCTGGCGCCACTGGATCTGGACCGCTGATCAGTCCCGGCTGCAAATCTTCGCGAGAACTCGCTCTCAGGGCGCCAACGGCCTGGTCCGGGTTGGCGCAAAGTCCGATCAGAAGATGCCGAAAGCGAGTGAGCAGTTCGTCCCCGGCACCGGGCTCGAACAGATCGGCGCGATAGTTGAGCCTGAAGGCGAGCTGCTTGCCTGGTAACGCCAGAAACGAAAGCGTGTAGTGAGACGTTTCACGTCCCTCGACGGCGTCGATGCGCAAGTCGCCGGCGCCGAGGCTTGCCTCGCGATCGGGGAAGCTCTCGTACACGACCAGCGTATCGAACAGCTTGCCGTCTGCGATGCGCTGGAGATCGGCCAACGGCACGTTGGGATGCGCGAGCAGGAAGGCGACCCTGTCCTGAACGGATTGGCAGAGCTGCCGCAACGTCATGTCCTGCCGGACGGAGACCCACAGCGGGAGCGTATTGATCAGCAGACCGACGATCCGGTCCGCGCCTGAGAGTTCGGGCGGCCGGCCCGAAACCGTGATCCCAAACGAAACCTCGTCCTGGCGCGTCAGACGCGACAGCAGAACCGCCCACGCGGTCTGCACCAGCACGCTGGGCGTGGTGGACAAGGCTGCGGCACAGGATGCGACCGCGGAGGTTTCCGCGGCGCTCAAGGAATCCCGCGCAACGGCGTGGAGCATCGACCGGCTCTTATCCTTCTTCTCGACCAGATGCGTGAGCGGCGGAGCACCGGCAAGGGCTTCGGTCCAGGACTTGAGAGCCTCGACCTGGTCTTGAGCGGCCAGCCATTCCAGAAAGCGGCGATGGGGAACGGCCGCCGGCAGACTGACACCGTCATACAGCGCGGCGAGATCTCGCATCACGACCGGAATCGACCAGCCGTCGAGAAGAAGATGATGCAGACTGAGGACCAGCAGCGAGGTTCCGTCGTCTCGTTGAAGCAGCGTGAAGGCGACCAAAGGCGGCTGCGCGGGGTCGAAGCGTCTGGCCTGGTTGGACGCGAGCCAGGCCTGCTCATCATCCGCATCGGCGATGCGCACCTCTTCCCAGCACAGCTCGACCGCGGACAAGACGATCTGGATCGGACGATCATGGCCCTGGTGCTCGAAACATGAGCGCAGGACGGCGTGTCGCGCGACGAGCGCAGCACATGACGCACGCAGGCGGACCGGATCGACTTGCCCACCCAACCTCAAGACCAGTTGGACGAGATAGGTGTCATCGCCCTCGTCGTCATAAAGCGTGTGAAACAGCAGTCCTTCCTGAAGCGGCGTGAGCGGAAGAACATCCTCGAGCTGCGGCCGCCGCGCAGCGAGCCCGTCGATCTCGGCCTGTGACAGGTTGACCAGTGGAAGATCTGCCGGCGTCAAGATCGGACGAACGTCGTCCATGCCAGCGAAATCGAGGACGGATCGGAGGGCGTCGGCCCACGACCGAGCCAGTGCCTCAACAGTCGAGCCCGCGACGAGATCGGGGGCCCATGCCCATTCGATCGAAAACACAGGACCGGACCTGTCATCCCTGATATGCGCAAGCACCTCGATAGCATGTGCTACGGCCATGTCGGGGTCGCGGACAACGCCGAGGGCCGGATGCTCGGATGCCGGCAGCCATGATCCCGCTCCGTCGCTGAAGCGGCCGAGATAGTTGAAGCAGATCTCAGGCGTCATAGCATCCCGAAGCAGCTTGCCTTCGGACTCGTTCAAGTAGCGCAACAGCCCAAACCCCACGCCATTGGCTGGGATCGTGCGCATGGCCTGCTTGACGCTGCGCAGGAGCGCCGGAAGTTCGGCTGCTCCGTTTCCGGCAGGACCGCTCAACACCGCCGGAAAGAGGCTCGTGAACCAGCCCACCGTCTGGCCGGCGTCGATCCCCACGACGACGTCTTCGCGTCCGTGCCCCTCGACGTCGATCCTCAGTGCACCATCGTCCGACTGCGCGGTCTGGCGCGCGGCCATGAGAAGCGCCGTCAGCAGAAGCTCGTGGATCTTCAGGTTCAGCCGGCCGGGAGCGGCGAGGAGCGATCTCGTCTCCGCCGGCGTCAGAGAGCTGGTCATGCGGTTGACGTCCGCGACGCGGTCGCGGGCCGCCATCAGCGGGCCTGACACAAAGCTGATCGTGGGTGCGTCCAGAACCGCGCGCCAGTAGGGAATTTCGCTGACCACCTCAGCGCTTCCCGCAGCGTCACTCAGTCCGAGAGCCCAGCTGCGGAAGGTCGAGGGCGGCGGCGGAGGCTCGGTACCATTCGCGAACGCCTGCCATAACGCCGCAAGTTCGTTCATCACGATGCGCCAGGACACGCCGTCAATGGCAAGGTGATGGATTACGAGGAGCAGACGGCGTCCGAGATCTCCGGACTCGGGTACGAGTCGTGCCTGCAGCAGCCGGCCTTCGAAGGGCTGAAGCTGCATCGCGGCCTCCTGCGTTGCCACAGCAACGTCGGCCCCGGCCGGCAATGTGGCAACCGAACCGGCATGGAATCCGGCTTCGGCCGGCCGCACCTCGAGGGTCCAATCGGCGTTGAGACGAAGCCGCAGCGCATCGTGGCGGGCGGCAAGCCGATCGAGCAGCAAGGTCACCGCGGTCTCGGTCAAATCGACGGGGACATCGAGCAGTACGGATTGGCTGAAATGGGCGCTCTGCCCTCGATCCCTCAGCCAGAGCATGATCGGCGTTGCCGGCAGCGATGTCCCCGGGATCGGATCGGACGAAGGACCATCGGCAGCCCGGCTGGCCACCAGCGCGAGTCCGGCGACGGTGGGATGACGGAAGACCTGGCGCGGGCTGATGGCGAGGCCGCGCGTGCGGGCACGCGCCACCAGCCGTAGCGATGTGATGCTGTCCCCGCCGAGATGGAAGAAGTTTGAGTTAGCATGGATGTCGGGAGTGGCGAGGAGGTCCGCGAAGATGTCGGCGATGATCATCTCGGTGGGCGTCGAAAGCGGGACAGCAGTCTCGCCCCAGCTCCCGGCCCGGGGTGCGGGCAGTGCGGCACGATCGAGCTTGCCGTTGGCGTTGAGCGGCAGCGCGGCGATGCCGATGAAGGCGCCGGGCACCATGTAGTCCGGCAGCGTCTCGGCCAGATGAGCGCGCAGCTCCGCGGCCGGCGGCACGGTATCGCGCGCCACAACATAGGCGACCAGCGAGGCGACACCCGATCCGAGGTCGCGCGGCACGACGACGGCGTCCTTGACGGCGGCATGACGCACCAGACGCTCTTCCACTTCGCCGAGTTCGATCCGGTAGCCGCGGACCTTCACTTGATGATCGGAACGGCCGAGATAGTCGAGGTTGCCGTCGCTGCGCCACCGCACGATGTCGCCGGTGCGGTACATCCGCTCGCCAGGGGCGCCATGGGGATTGGCGACAAAGCGTTCGGCGGTGAGACCAGGGCGGTCGAGATAGCCGCGCGCCAGCCCGACGCCGGCGAGATACAGATCGCCGGCGACACCGGGAGGCAGTGGCCGCAGCGCCTTGTCGAGGACGTAGACGGGCCGGTTGCGCAGCGGCCGTCCGATCGGCGGAACCTCGTCGCCGCTGTCGGGCGCGTGCCACGCGGTGGCGTAGACCGTGGCCTCCGTCGGGCCATAGACGTTGGAGATGCGGCAGCCGGGGCGTTCAGCCCGCAGCCGGCGGATGAGGCGCGCCGGCAACGCCTCCCCCGCCAGCACGACGGCGGACAGTTTTGGTGGCAGGGCGGCGTGATCGAGCAGGCTCGCCAGCGCAGACGGAACGCCGCTGATCATTGCGGCAGGGCCCGCATCATCGGCATACTCGGCGAGCGCGAGCAGGTTCTCCAGCAGGTCGATGCGCCCTCCCCGGCACAGCGGCGCCAGGATCTCGAACACGGAGACGTCGAAGGCGAGCGATGTCGTGACGAAGACGCGGTCGAGGCTGCGCCCGTAAGTGTCGTGGGCCCAGGCAATGAGATCGGCGACACCCCGCTGCTCGACGACGACGCCCTTGGGCAGGCCGGTCGATCCGGAGGTGTAGATCACGTAAGCGGCGTTGCCGGGGGCCAGGCGGTGATGGCCCTGATGCGGAGACGGGTCGGTCTCCTCAGCGGCGAGCATACCGTGACCGAGACGCAGGCAAGGCAGGTCCGCAGGCAGGCGCTCCACATTGGCGTCATCTGTCAGCGCGAAGCGAACATGAGCGTCGCGGATCACCGCGGCGATGCGCGCCGGCGGATAGGTCGCATCGAGCGGCAGGTAGGCGGCCCCGCTCTTGAGCACGGCCATCAGCGCCGCAATCAGATCCGGCGTCGTGCGCGACATGACAAGAGCGACACGGTCCTCGGGCCCGAGGCCATGGGCCAGCAGCGTGTGGGCGATCCGGTTGGCGCGACGATTCAGCTCGTCATACGTCCAGGCAGCGCTACCGCAGACGACCGCCGTGGCGTCGGGCGAGCAGTGCACCTGCGCTTCGAACCACGCCGCGGGCAGCCTCTCGGGCAGCGGGGCGGCCGTCGCATTCCAGCGGCCGAGCACCAGATCGCGCTCCTCCTCCAGCAGCAGGTCCACCGCGCCCACACGGCCATCCACGTCAGACGTCAAGCACGACAGCAGATGCAGGAAGCGCTTCGCAAACAGTTCGATCGTCGTCGGGGCATAGAGCGACGTGCTGTATTCGATCACGGCGCTCATGCCGAGCGGCCGCAGATCGGAATCCCGGTGATCGCGAAAGGTGAACGACAGATCGAACTTCGACGTCCTGGTCGACACCGCGCGGCGATGGATCGACAATCCAGGCGCGCAAGGCAACGGATCGGCGTTGCCAAAGGCCAACATCACCTGGAACAGCGGATGGAGAGAGAGCGTCCGAGGTGGGTCGAGAAGCTCGATGAGCCGCTCGAACGGCAGAGCCTGATGGTCGTAGGCGGCGAGATCTGCCTCCCGCACCCGGGCCAGCAGAGTTCTGAACGACGGATCGTCTCCAAGGTCGGTCCGCAACACCAGCGTGTTGGCAAAACATCCGACCAGGTCGCGAAGGACGGGATCATGGCGTCCATCAATCGGCGTGCCGATCGGCACATCCGTTCCAGCGCCGAGCCGGGACAAAAACACGGCGAGCGCCGCATGGATGAACATGAAAGGGGTGGCATCGGCTTCGGCCGCGAGGTCAAGGATACGGCGATGCAGTTCGACAGGAATAGCGAAATGATGCTCGTTGCCGCTGTCGTCGAGAACCGCCGGACGTACGTAGTCGGTTCGGGGCGTCGCTTCCTGCGGCAGGCAGTGGAGGGTCCGCTTCCAGAAGGCTTCGTCATCCGGCGGGCTCGATCCCGGCGCGCCATTTCCGCTCTGCTCGGAGAGAGCGAAATCCGCATATTGGAGAGGCAACGGAGCCAGCATCGTGGGGCGCCCGGCACGCCGATCCGCATAACAATGAATCAGGTCCCGCAATAAGGGCGTCAACGACGCTCCATCGATGGCGATGTGATGCACGGTCAGAAGGAGAACGTGCAGGTCCGAAGCGATCCGGAACAACACCGCGCGACAGGGAATATCGGTCTTGAGATCGAACGGAATTCGTCCTTCGGCCAGGATCAATCCGTCGACCGCTCCCGCTTCGACCTGCACGATCTTCAGTTGAGCGCTCGCTTCGGCGACGACAATCTGAAACGGCTCGCCGTCCTCCTCGCCGAAGCAACTCCGAAGCGGCTCGTGGCGCCGAACGACGTCGTTGACGGCGTCACGGAGCGCGGCCTCATCGAGGTGACCCGCAAGCTCGATCGCCACGGGAACGTGATAGGCGGGCAATGATCCCTCGAGGCGATCCAGCAGCCAAAGACGGCGTTGGGCCCTGGAAAGCGGGATGCGTTCGGGCCGTGGAGTGAGACGGGTCCATTGCGGCTTGTCATCACTCAGATCGCCGCTGGCGGCTTCTCTCTCAACATGCTGCGCAAGCATGGCCACGGTCGGCGATCGGAACACCGTGCTGAGCGGCCAGCGTCCTCCCATTCGTCTGCGCAGGGCAGCGACCAGG
The DNA here is from genome assembly GCF_051168435.1 of Bradyrhizobium sp. HKCCYLR20261. Taxonomy (NCBI): domain Bacteria; kingdom Pseudomonadati; phylum Pseudomonadota; class Alphaproteobacteria; order Hyphomicrobiales; family Nitrobacteraceae; genus Bradyrhizobium; species Bradyrhizobium sp. HKCCYLR20261. The sequence continues at coordinate 228,963 of NZ_JBNPUZ010000009.1, read as the reverse complement.
CGAACGGCCAGCAGCGAGTCCCCGCCGAGATGGAAGAAGTTTGAGTTGGCATGGATGTCGGGAGTGGCGAGGAGGTCCGCGAAGATGTCGGCGATGATCATCTCGGTGGGCGTCGAGAGCGGGACGGCGCTCTCGCCCCAGCTCCCGGCCCGCGGCGCGGGCAGCGCGGCGCGATCGAGCTTGCCATTGGCGTTGAGCGGCAGCGCCGCCAGGCCGACGAAGGCACCCGGCACCATGTAGTCCGGCAGCGTCTCGGCCAGATGAGCGCGCAGCTCCGCGGCCGGCGGCATGGTATCGCGCGCCACGACATAGGCGACCAGCGAGGCGACACCCGATCCGAGGTCGCGCGGCACGACCACGGCGTCCTTGACGGCGGCATGACGCACCAGACGCTCTTCCACTTCGCCGAGCTCGATCCGGTAGCCGCGGACCTTCACCTGATGATCGGAACGGCCGAGATAGTCGAGGTTGCCGTCGCTGCGCCACCGCACGATGTCGCCGGTGCGGTACATCCGCTCGCCGGGGGCGCCATGGGGATTGGCGACAAAGCGTTCGGCGGTGAGACCAGGGCGGTCGAGATAGCCGCGCGCCAGCCCGACGCCGGCGAGATAGAGATCGCCGGCGACACCGGGAGGCAGTGGCCGCAGCGCCTTGTCGAGGACGTAGACGGGCCGGTTGCGCAGCGGCCGTCCGATCGGCGGGACCTCGTCGCCGCTGTCGGGCGCGTGCCACGCGGTGGCGTAGACCGTGGCCTCCGTCGGGCCATAGACGTTGGAGATGCGGCAGCCGGGGCGTTCAGCCCGCAGCCGGCGGACGAGACGCGCCGGCAACGCCTCCCCCGCCAGCACGACGGCGGACAGTTTTGGTGGCAGGGCGGCGTGATCGAGCAGGCTCGCCAGCGCAGACGGAACGCCGCTGATCATTGCGGCGGGGCCCGCATCATCGGCATGCTCGGCGAGCGCGAGCAGGTTCTCCAGCAGGTCGATGCGCCCTCCCCGGCACAGCGGCGCCAGGATCTCGAAGACCGAGACGTCGAAGGCGAGCGATGTCGTCACGAAGACGCGGTCGAGGCTGCGCCCGTAAGTGTCGTGGGCCCAGGCAATGAGATCGGCGACACCTCGCTGTTCGATAACGACGCCCTTGGGCACGCCGGTCGATCCGGAGGTGTAGATGACATAGGCGGCGTTGCCGGGGGCCAGGCGGTGATGGCCCTGATGCGGAGACGGGTCGGTTTCCTCAGCGGCGAGCGCACCGTGACCGAGACGCAGGCAAGGCAGGTCCGCAGGCAGGCGCTCCACATTAGCGTCGTCGGTCAGGGCGACGCGAACATGAGCGTCGCGGATCACCGCGGCGATGCGCGCCGGCGGATAGGCTGCATCGAGCGGCAGGTAGGCGGCCCCGCTCTTGAGCACGCCCATCAGCGCGGCAATCAGATCCGGCGTCGTGCGCGACATAACGAGAGCGACGCGGTCCTCGGGCCCGAGGCCCCGGGCCAGCAGCGTGTGGGCGATCCGGTTGGCGCGACGATTCAGCTCGTCATATGTCCAGGCAGCGTTACCGCAGACGACCGCCGTGGCGTCCGGCGAGCGGCGCACCTGCGCTTCGAACCACGCCGCGGGCAGCCTCTCGGGCAGCGGGGCGGCCGTCGCATTCCAGCGACCTAGCACCAGATCGCGCTCCTCCTCCAGCAGCAGGTCCGCCGCGCCCACGCGGCCATCCACGTCAGACGTCAAACACGACAGAAGATGCAGGAAGCGCCGACGAAACCGCGCGAGGTCCTCGTCGTTGCGCCGCCCGGCATTGGCGTTGAAGTCGATCCGCAATGCGGGGGTGTCACCGTTCGGGTAGGCGACGACCGAGTAGTCGTCGACCGGACCATTCGACAGGTTTTCCAGCTTCGCGGTCTCGTCACCAAATTGCAGAAGGTCGAAGAACGGGATGACGTTGACGACGACGGAGGTGAGCTCGTCCCCTGCTCCGGTCAGGGACAAGTCGCGGCGGATGTCTTCGAGCCGTGTACGCTGATGCTGGAGCGCGGCTCTTACCTTCAACCGGATCTCGGCCAGAAACTCGCGCCAGCTGGCGCGGGGATCGACGGCCAGCCGAAGCGGAACCACGTTCGAGACGGTGCCCGGCGTGCTCCGCGCCGCTGCTGCGGAACGCGCCGAAACCACGAAGCCGATGACGGTATCGCGAGATCCCCGGCTTGACGACGAGATCGCCGCCGCAGCGGCACAGAGAATGGTTGCAATGCTCAGGCCGGTCGTCGCAGCCACCATCCCAAGAGCGGAGGTCAAACCTGCGGAGAGATGTTCCGTCTGACGTCGAAAGCCGTTTCCATCCGGATCATGCGCTCCCGCGGATGCACCATGAACGAAACCGTCGAGCTCGTTTCGCCAGTAGGCGCGATCCTGTAGAGCTTCGTCGGACGCACGATAGTCGCGATCATCACCCAGCAGCTCTGCGAAAGCCCCGAAGGGCCTCGGGGAGGTCTCCCTGCCCGAGATGAGCCGGCTGTACGTGTCGGCAACGCGCTTGGCAAAAAGCGCGCGTGCAAAGCCATCCATCGCAATGTGGTGGAAGAGCTGGCACCAGACGAAATGCCCGTCTTCGAACCGCAGCAGCAGCGAGCGCGCCAGACAGTCGCCCTCGATGTCGATGGGCACGGTGAGCTCGTGCGCCAGTCTCGCCGACAGATCGGCGTCCGAGCGGAGCAGCATGTCCTCCTGCACGAGATGCCAGCGCGGCCGCACACCGAGCCGTTGGACGGGTCCCCGGTCCGAGCGCGAGAATCGGACGTGCAACGCATCGGTCTCATCGACCGTCTGCCGGAGCGCGCGCTCGAAGCAGCCGCGATCGAGGCAGCTCGGAAGATGGATCACCTCGCCGACGGTGTAGGATGGACTATCAGGCTGCAGCGCCTGCGCCAGCCAGATCTCCAACTGCGCAGCACTGAGCGAAACGAGAGGACCTGTCATCATGGGGAAGAGCCGTCCGTTGGAAGAACACGAGAGCGAGCCTGTATCGCGGTGCTGATCGTCATCCAGGCGATTGCTACCGCCCCGGCCTGAGCGAGCCTGCGCGGCTATGGGCGTCGGGGGACGATGAGCGGATAGGCCGGACTGAGCCAATGCTGGCCGATATCGCCGATGTGAATCTCACGGTTCGTGAGGATCACGATGCCCTTCGATCGTCTCGGGGCGAGACCGAAGAATGCCCGGAAGCCGGAGCCGCCGCCGCCATGATAGAGAAGATGATCCCCATGGGTGGTTCTCGACCGAAGCCCGATCGTCATATCGAGTTCAGGCATCCCTGTTGGCCGTGACACCGTCAGCATGCGGGACAGAGCGGATTTGGCCGGTGACGACTCCCGCGCCAGAAAGGCGGCGAGGATCCGATGCAGATCGTCGATCGAGGCGGCCATGTCGGAACTGCATTCGTAGAAATGGAAGCCCGTCTCTTGCACTCCGTCGGACAAAGTCCTTCGTATCCTCGAAACCGTGTTGGTCATGCCGAGCGGGTCGAGGAGATATCGTTTCAGGACCTTCAGGTAGTCATCCGCCTCGCCGTGGCGCAAAGCGAAACCGAGCAGCGAGATTCCGAGCGAACAGTATTCATACGCTCTGTCGCTCAGATCGCCCTCGAACGTCTCGAGATAGTTACGAAGGACGTCTTCCGAACAATTCACGAGCTCCTTGACATAGGCTGGCAAGCCCGACGTGTGCGTGGCCAGGTCGGCCATCGAGATGCCCTCGACAAGCGTTTCGGGGAGCCGCCACTCGCGAGGGACCCTCCTTCCAAAGGCGGTGTGGATCGTGATCCGGCCGGCCTGCTCCATCATGCCCAGCAGCAGCGAGGCGAGGAATTTCGAGATCGATCCCAGGGGAAAGGCGACATCCGTCCGATCGCTGGCGCGCCGCTCACCGGGCGAGAACAGCAGGAATTCATCACCCTGCTCCGTCACCGTGGCGATGAAGGCCTTGGCGTCGGAGGACTCGTTGCGAAATCGCCCTTCGAGGATGGTCTCGATTTCGGCAAGCGACATCGTCGTCCCGATCGCCTCGCCCGACGCGACGACCGCCGGGGCTGCGACCGCAGCAGAGGAAGGTTTGAAGCTTTCGACATGGCGGGCCAGCAAGGCGATCGTCGGCGCGGTGAACATCGCGGTCGCGGCGACGTCTGCACCGATGTCGCGACGGATAGCGCCGGCGATGCGCAGCGCCAGCAGGGAATTGCCGCCGAGGTCATCGAAGAAGTTGTCGTGGATGCCAACCGTCTCGAGTTGAAGCGCATCCGCAAACAGCCGGCCGATGATCTCTTCCATCGCGGTTCGCGGAGCCATCGGCTCCTGGCTTGTAAAGCTGGGAGCCGGGAGGCTGCGCCGATCGAGCTTGCCGTTCGGCGTCAATGGCAGAGCCTCGAGCCTGATGATCACCGCCGGCACCATGTAGTCCGGCAGCTTCGTCGCGAGCTGCCGCCTGAGCATTTGCGGGTCGGCGCCCTCGTCAACGACGTAAGCGGTGAGGAGATCGCGCCCAGCCGATCCCTTGTGCAGCACGACCGCGCTCTGACCGATCCCGAGCTCGGCGAGCGCGGCCTCGATCTCCCGTGGCTCGATGCGAAATCCGCGCAGCTTCAACTGCGAATCTGCGCGGCCCGCGAACATCAGATATCCATCCTGGTGCCAGGAGGCGCGATCGCCGGTCCGATACATGCGCTGACCGGCGGTACCAAACGGGCAGGCGATGAAGCGCTCGGAGGTGAGATCGGGGCGCCGCCAATATCCCCGCGCCAGCCCCGCGCCAGCGACATACAGCTCGCCAACGACGCCGGCAGGCAACACACGAAGCCGGCGATCCAGAACATAAGCCCTGACATTGTCCAGCGGCCGGCCGATCGGCACCGGCGCTGACCGGGCCGAACGCTCCGTCATCTCATGGGTCGTGCAGAAGGTGGTGGTTTCCGTGGGGCCGTAGCCGTTCACCACGCGGAGATCCGGACACGCCTTTAGAACCTTGCTGATGGCTTCGGCCGAGAGCACGTCGCCACCGGCCACGACTTGGCGGAGCCCAGAGAACGAGATCGGCGACTCATCCGCAATGAGATGAAACAGGCCAGCCGTCAGCCACAGGTCCGTCACCCCCTGCGCCGCGATGACGTTTTCCACCGTTCGCGAATCGAGCCGACCCGGAGGCGCCACCACGGTCGATCCGCCGTTCAGGAGCGGAACCCAGATTTCGTAGGTCGAGGCATCGAACGCCACTGGCGAATGGACGAGCATCCGGACAGGCGCCGACTGTTGCCAGCGGCGATCGCGGACGAGGTCTGCCACGTCACGATGCGTGACGATGACGGCCTTTGGCTGGCCGGTTGAACCCGATGTGTAGCAGAGATAGGCCGGATGATCGGGCAGGAGCGCGCAGGATCGCACGACCCCCGCCGCGGCAGCTTCGCAGACTTCATCTGTGCACCAGTTCGTATCGGGATCATCGAGCACGAAGATGCTGCCGCGGTTGAGCTTGGTGCCGACCAAAGCCTCGATGTTCGCGCGATCGTCCTGGCATGTGACGATCGCGACCGGCTCCGCATCGGCCAGAACCAGCGCGAGCCTGTCACGCGGGCTGTCGAGATCGAGCGGCAGATAGGCCGCCCCCGTCTTGAGGATTGCGAGCAACGCCAGAATGAGCTGCTCGGAGCGGCGCATTGCAACCGCGACCCGCGTTTCGGGACGGGCGCCGAACGCAATCAGGGCACGAGCGATACGATTTGATTGCTTGTCGATCTCGCAGTAGCTGAGTGTCACGTCGCCAGCGACGATGGCGATATCGCGGCCGACGCGTTGGACAACCGCGGCAAACATGTCCGGCAGGGTCACATCCGGGAGGGCGTTGCTGGTATCGTTCCAGCCCGTGAGGATCTGCTCCCGCTCTCCTGGTCCGAGGACCGTGGCCGACTCGACCGGCGCATCGGGATCCACGGCGAGAGCCGCGAGCAGAAACTCGAACTGCTGGCGAAATTGCGCGACGTCGGAGGCGCTACGCCGAGAGCCGTTCGCCTTGAAATCGATGAGAATCTCGTCGTCGTCCGGGTGGTGATAGATGACGATCGCAAAATCGTCGACTGGACCATTACCCATGTTGCGAAGGCGTACTGTGGACGCGCCAAGGTCAATGGGCCCATAGAACGGCGTGTAGTTGACGACGATCGAGGTGAGCTGCTCGCCTTGACCGAACAGGCCGAGATCCCGCCTCACGTCCTCCAGGCGTGCTCGCTGATGCCGGAGCCCCCTTTTGACCCGCCTGCCCGCTGAGCGGATCAACTCAATCCAGCGAAGCCCCTGTGGTACGCATAGCCGGAGGGCGACGATGTTGGACACCGCTCCAGGGATGCTCCGCGATGGACCGTCCGGCCGCCCGGCGACGACGAAACCGATGACGGTGTCGTCGGTATCCTTCCGAACCGAGGAAAGGACTCCAGCCACCGCGCCAAACAGGCTGGGGAGGGTCGTACCAGCCGAGGTCGCGATGGCCTTCAGCCGAGCGGTTTGCTTACGACAAAGACGTGCCGTCTGCAGAACCGCCGCATAAGACGCCTTGGCTGCCTGCCCCTCCACCCCGTCGTCCAGTCCCGCGAGCGTCTCACGCCAATATTTGCGATCCTCCTCGGCCCGCTTGGAGCTGCGATAGTCGCGATCGGCAGCCAACAGAGCGCCGAAATGTTCGAACCGCTGCGGCGCCGGCTGGCCGTCGCGAACGAGACTCCCATAGTGTTCGGCGACCCGCGTGGCGAACAACACGCAACTCAAACCGTCCATCGCAATATGATGGAAGAGCTGGCAGTACTCCCACGCGCCATCCTGTCGCCGAAACAGGAACAACCGGAAGAGCGCGCCTTCCGCGAGCGGCAACGGCCACCGCAAGGCTTCGTCGATCACCCTGTCGATGTCGGGCGGTGGCAACCCGACGCTGCGCTCGCCCTCGAGGCTCCAATGCGGAGCAACGCCCTGGATCTGCAACGGGCCGTTGTCGCCCGAGACGAATCGCACATGCAAAGCCTCGGTCTCATCAACCGTCGCCTGCACCGCACGCTCGAACGAGGCCACATCGAGGTCGTCCGGAAGCGTCGCCCTTTGCGCCAGCGTGTAAACCGGACTCTCTGGCGCGAGCGCCTGCGCGAGCCAGATTTCGGTCTGGGCAGCCGACAGGGAGGTCGGCCTAGAAACTCCAGCTACCGGCCGCGACAGGAGCTCGAACGCAAATGATGCAGGCTTGGAGGCGTGCTGCATGTTCGGGCTATCGCGATTTGGAGTAAGCATCGCAGAGCGACGCCAGGATCAGTCTTTCTCCCGTAAAGGGCTCGCGGCCATGTGCCACCTGCATGTTGTCGACCAGGAGGACGTCGCCCTGTTGCCAGTCGAAATGCACCTTTTCAGCATCGAAGGCAGCTCTGATCTCGGCGAGTTGGGCGGGCGGAATCTCGCTGCCATCGCCGAAGCACGCGTGCCGTGGCAGGTCCTCGAGTCCGAAGGTCTCTACGAGCGCATCAGCCGTCTCACTGCCCAGGCTCGAGACATGAAACAAGTGGGCCTGGTTGAAGAAGATGGTCTGATCCAGCCGATGATGGCGCGCGACGCCCTGCGCGAGCTGCCGCGTTCGCAGACGCTCGCCATCCACCCATTCGAAGTCGATTTCCAACCGCCGACAAATGAGCTCCACCTCTTCGGGTGAGTCCGTCTGAAAAACGTTGCGCCAGCTCAGATCAAGCCCCTCATGATAGTTACGGAGGTAGGCGACCCCTTTCGTCCCGAAACTGTCGAAACAAGCCGGTGAAATTCGGCTCGTCACAGCAACCATGTCAGCCAGCGGCGTCTGCCCACCGGTCTGAGGGGCGCGCGCGCAGGCAAACAGGAGCTTCGTCGGCCAATCGCGCTGGTACGCATTTTCGCAATGCATCGGAATCGTATGCATCGCCGGATACTCGGAGGCGGTATAGGTGGCGCCTCCAAGCTTCTCTCGTGGTGTCGAACGATATTCGTACGCCAGCGCCTCGTTGGCGAGCGCCTCGATGACGACCTCGAAGCGTTCGACCGCGTCGATCGAGAAGCCACGGAACAGGATCGCTCCATGCTGCAAGAGCAGATGGTCGACGGCTGCGCGATTGGCCCGCAGAAACGGGCCAGCCTCGAGACCATCTCTCACCGGCCGTACGACCAGCGGCAGACGGCCATCCACGCGCAATGGCTGCGCGGTCACGTCAGATCGATCCAACAAGAGAGCCTCCTTCCAAACGGGCCCTTCTGCCGCCCCCTTGATCCGGACGCGAAACGCGAATTCATCGAGGCACGCGTCCAAGCATGAGCCCAGAGCGCAATCGTTCGCCGCGCCGATCGTCGATCAGGCGCCTACGGAGACGATGAAATATGCGATGGATGTCAGGAGCCTTGCGGCAGCAAGCTACGAAGTGCGTGAAAACTAGCGTGGCCCGGACAGGCTGATTTCGACCGAGGCTGCCGGAGTCGGTTCGACCGCAGACAGCATCTGTCGACGTGGTTCAATCGCCGAGCATTGCTGAGAACTGAAATGACAGTTGACCATGTCCCCTCCCGGAATTCGGCGACGATCCGCTTTGGACGGAATTGGTAGCCTGAAACCAATTTTGACCGCAACACCACGCGCGACGACGCGTCCGCAGGGCATCTCCGCCCTTTCCAGATTCTCCCGAGATCGGTCGCGACCGCTCCCATTGGCCAAGATCAAACTTTCCCGAAATGCCGCGTTCCTGACCGTGTCATCGAAAATTGATGCAACAGCGCCACTCTCGAACAATTAGTGCAACGCCTCATACGTTCGCGAGAGTCGAGAACGGAGAGGACCGCTCTCACGCTTGTTGGATCTCGTGTCCAGGCATGGTCACAATGATGACTTTCGCTCGTCACACCATGATGCGCCGAAGGCCCCCTGGCTGAGCCGGATATCATGCAGTTTCACCGCGCGTCCCTTCAAAGACTCTTTTTGTCGTCGGACCGGCGCTGTAGAGGATCAATCGCAACTGGATGCCATGTCCCACACCGAGACTTACTCTGTGACAGATACAAACGACACGCCATGGATTGTAAAGTGGCGAAGCACCTCAGCAGGACGCGCGACGCTTTTGGCATTTCCGCACGCCGGGGGGACGGCATCGATGGCACGCCGATGGACTGATCATCTGCCGGACTGGTGCAACGTCTGGGCAATCCAGTATCCCGGACGCGACGGGCGTTTCGCCGAAGTGCCGTTCGATCGAGCCGAGCCGCTCGCCGACGCCATCACCACGGCCGTCATCCCCACTCTACGCGGTCCTGTCTGCTTCTTCGGCCATTCCCTGGGCGCACTGTTGGCTTTCCTCGTCACTCAACGGCTGATGACTGCCTCGCATTCCGCCCCACATCACCTGATCGTCTCGGGACGGCGCGCACCGCATCTGCCCGATCCGCAAGCCCCCTCGCACGGCCTGCCCGAGCCGGAGTTTATCGCGCGTCTCCGGAGGCTGAACGGCACGCCTCCTGAAGTCTTCCATCATGTCGGACTGCTGGAGCTCTTGCTGCCAATGCTGCGCGCCGATTTCGCAGCGAGCGAGACCTATCGCTACAGGCCGGGTCCGAAGCTGTCATGTCCGGTCACGGTCTTCGGCGGCATCCGTGATCCGTTGACGACGCCACACGATCTTCGCGCATGGGCCACACATGCCCCAGAGCCCACGGACACGCACATGTTCGATGGCGACCACTTTTTTATCCGTTCGGCTGAGAAGGACGTTCTGGCAAATATCGCTGCGATCGTGACCCGAATGGTGGCTTAGCTGCGACCAAGATCGGCATTTCGCTCACGCGCGCGATCTGCGAGATCATTGCCATGATCACTATCAATCGATGGGTCTGGTCGGCCATGGCCGCTTCGGTCGCATAAGCGCAAGATGACAATCGACGTCTTGACATGCTCCGAAAGTGATAATCCGCAGAAAGGTGCGGCGACGGCAAACGAGCGGCCCCCGCACGGCTCAGCAGGTCGCCTCGCCGGTCACGCGCGCAAAGAAATCGCTTCGAGATCGCAGTTCATCATACGTACCATATCCTTCTATGCGGCCGTCGTGAACCACGATGACCGCATCGCCCATCACCATGGCGCTGGGTCGATGCGTCACCATCAAGATCGTTGCCCCCGCGAATGACCGGAGAATCTGGTCGATCACCCAGCGTTCGGTCACCACGTCGAGAGAGGACATCCCCTCATCGATCACCACAATATCGGGGGCGCGCAGGAACAATCTCGCAAGAGCAAGCCTCTGTCGCTGGCCGCCCGAGATCGTGGCACCGCGATCACCGAGAGGCGTCTCCAGGCCAGCGGGCAATCTGCTCAAGAAGTCGCCCAGCCCAGCGCAGTCGAGCGCGGATCGTAACTCCTGATCGGAAGCCGACGGGCGTGCAATCAGCAGATTGAATCTGAGCGTATCCTTGAACAGGAACACGTCCTGAGAAACGCATCCCACGCGCTCATTCAAGGTCCGCACGTCAAAGGCTGCAATATCGTGCCCGAACACCCGGATTGCCCCGCGGTCGGGCGGGTACTGCCTCGTCAAGGCCTTGACGACCGAACTCTTACCTGCGCCGCTTGGTCCCGTTATGACAACGCGCTGGCCTGGCAACACAGTAAAGCTGACATCGTTCAGGGCGGCAGTCTGTGCGCCGGGATAGGTCAATGATACATGCTCGAATTCGATCGCGGGATATGGCGAGGCAGACACGGTCGTTGGAGCGGGCCTGACCAGTTGAGCCGGAGCGCCTGACAGCTTTTCGATGAATTGTCCGAACGTCGCGAGCGACCGATTGATCTCGGAGAACATGTTACCGAGAGTCTCAATCGGAGAAAGAAGCGTCAGTGCGTATGTGCCGACAAGCACGAGATTGCCGACCGAGCGACCTTCCTGAACCACATCGTACAGAGCAAGCATAAAGGAGGCACCAAAGAGTCCGACGAAGAGCAGCGCATTCACAAGCTGCATCCGGACGCTGACGTTCCAATAGGCGGTCTGCGCATCTCGATCTTCATCGAGCGCCTTGCGGTACCTTGCGAGCAGAAGGTCGTACCCGTTGAATTGGCGCGCGACTTGAATGTTGGCAATCGAATCCACCAGCGTCGCATAGGTCCTTCGGCCGGCGACCATTGATCCGGTCTTGAGCGCACCGAGCTTTCGACCGTGGACACGATGGTTCGCCATGAACAGCACGACATAGACCGCGATCAATGTTGCCATGATGACGTTTCGGTTGGCCGCAAGCACGGCCATGGCGACACCGATCTGCACCAGCGGGGCGACCACAGAGGACGAGACGCTTCGTATGATGATGTAAAGATCGTTCGACGCCTGCGCGATTTCCTGGCTCAGTTCGCCTGAATTTCGCTTTGAAAAAAAACCATCTGATTGCTCGCAAAGATAGTCGAAGTATCCTGCAAGCAGCGAGCTGTTGGCATTGAGCCGCAATGTGCTCTGGAGCTGCAGCACAAGAACTCCGATGATTCTCGGCAGAGCGATCGCGGCCAGATATCCGAATACCAGAAAGGCGGTGTACCAGCCTGAGCCGAACCGTGCTTGCAGCAGGTCATCGGTCAGTCGGCCGAGAAGAAGAGGCGACATCGCCAAGCATCCTGACGCGATCACCACACACAGCACGGTCACCACAATCATACGGCGTTCCCTGAGCCGGAGGTGGTGGGACATCCACACCGACAGCTTGATCCACTCCTTCATGACGAGAACACCTCACGGGACTGCGGCTTGCTGACGCCATGGACCGTCGACCTCGCAGTCGTCCGGAGGAACAACGGAGCCCACGCGCCAGATCCAGCGGCCCTCCGTCCAGCACAGCGAGATGCCAAACAGATCGCGACCGACGGCATTGCCGTGAGCAGGCCGGCCATTCGCTTCGGGCGCCGCCCAGATCGAAGCCGTGACCAAGCAGCATAGATCAGCCCCCAATCGATCCACGATCCCAAAGACAGGCCCGGGCTCCTCCGGCCGTTCGGTCGATAGCTCGATGGTTAACCTGGCCACGATCTGGACAGCAACGATCGGTCCATCTGCGCAGGCAATCCTTGCCAGAACAGGGCCGGCCCCCCTCCATCCTCTCCCGAACTCTCGGGCAAGATCTCCTCTTTTGCGCGCTCAATATTCCCGAATGACCATCATTCAAGCTTGGGGGTGCGCAGGCAGGACTTATTTATCACGCTCGATGTTTTTCTCCGACAAGACGTCTGCTGCGCGCATGAAAGGGACCGAGCCGTCCAAGGAGACACTGACCGCGCTGGTCGCCTATGTCCGATCACTTCCAAACCCGAAGAACTGGCAGCTCAATGAGAATGGAACACAGTCGTCCGCTGCGACGCCTTCGGTACAGCGTGGCTTTGCGCTGTTCATCGGCGATGGTGGCGTACAGCCGGAGCAGAGAGGGCGACGGTGTCGGCTCAGTTGGCTCGCCTGACATAGATCTCGACGTCGCGGACCGTATCGGCGAGGCGATAATCTCTGAGCAGGTCATCGAGTTCGGGGCTGTCATGAAGCCACTTGCCCCACGGTCCCGTCATGTTGTCGACGAGAACGACGGTCGGATTCGAACGCCGGAAATCCTCAATCATCCATCGTCGTTCCCGCTGCGAGTAAGCATCGACGATGGCCAGGGTCTGAGTATCGTAGAGGCCGCTTTCGCGGGCGTAGTCTTCATAGCTCGCGACCAGCAGGCTTTGCTGCCGTGAGGCCCAGACCGCACCAACGGACCGGATCAGCGGGTGCGCGAGACCACCGTTGCCGGAGATCGCAAGCATGGTCGGATGTTCCAGGCCGAGCCTGGCGATGGCGGGCCGCAGAAAGCTTGCATCGAGCGCATGATTGAACCAGGAGACGGTGGGCAGAACGAGGGCGATTGCCGCCGCCGCTCTTGCAAGTCTTGACAGGGGGATGATCGGCCCTGCCGCCGGTGAGCTCAGCGCGAAGCCCAGGCTGAGCCAAGCGAACGCCAGCATTGGGTAGGAATGATACGGCCAGCCCTTCCGCTGCAGCAAGTAGACGACGAAGAATGCGACTGACGTCACGAGCAGGAGCTGGAGTACCGGTTCGAGCTCCTTGCCGCGCTTCGGTAGCAGCGCCGCAGCCAAGGTCAGGATCCAGAGCGTTGGGGCCGGTTTCATCAGCATCAGGCTCAGGGGCAATCCGATTGAATAGACGTCTCGGACCAGCGGCAGCATGTCGGTGAAGTATTCGGGGAAGAACAGCACGGTGCTGGCGCCATAGACCGCCACGACGGCAACGGCCACGAGGCTCTCACCTGAGACCAGTATTCGCGACGATTTCAGATGGGCTGCCGCGAAGCAGATGACGCCGGCAACTGCAAGAGCGAAATGCGGCTTGAAGCATAGGGCAAGGCCCATGCCGACGCCAGCGACCCAGACCGCCCATGGTGGTGGCAACTCGCGGCGAAGGCGCATCGCCATGACCGCAATGAACGGCATCAGTTCGATCACCGCGATATGCTCGCGCTGCCCGAAGGACTGTAGCGGCAACAAGGCCAGCGCAACAATGGCCGTGATCGCCATGCCCCATCCATGGCCACGAGCAAATACGGTCGACCGTCGCAGGATCATCGTGCTGGCGGCAAGGGAGACGGCGATGGCCAGGAACACCAATACGTCCAGGACGAACTCCGGCGGAAGGCTGAGCTTGCGCCCTATCAGGAGGGCAGGGACATAGACCAGCACCGCCATGGGAGGATTGGTCTCGAGAATCTCCGAATAGAGGCGCTGACCGTCGAGCCAACGTTCACCGGCGATCAGCAGCCAGCTTACGTCGCTATTTCCTGGCGTCAGATGGCGCAGCAGGATTGCCGCTCCGAAAAAGCCCGCGACGATCGCCCAACATATCGCCGTTGAATATGAGGCGGCGTTCACCCTCTGGAAGTGGCCGCGGTCAGCAGCGAGGTGCAGCGTCATGGTACCCTCCCGTAGATCTACGGAACCGTACCTAGACACCATTAACGGATTGCCTGTTTTTATCCCGACAATCTATGGTTTATCTCCTACGCGAGGGCCGTTTTGGCTCAGAGCAGCAGATTTCCCGTTTCGCTACTCACTGAGCGAGGTCAATGATCCCCTTTCGCAAGGCGACATCGGAACGTCGGGTTCGTCTCCGCGTCTCCGCCCTGGAGCCACTTTTCCCTGACCGCACCCGCCTTGAGGTTCAACTGCTTGGTGCAGCGAAGCATTTCGGTCATACCCACCGGCTCGCTGGCCAGCTGATGTGCAATCTGGTTCGGATCGACGGCAACCTGGTGAAACCGCAGCAACAATGTCAGGCAGTCACGCCCTGTATCTCTCTGCCCGCCATCGACCGGCACTACTTCAAGTCGTACCTGTATCAGGCAGACGGGAAACATTCTGACAAGAGCCGGCCACCTTCTTTCTAAGGTGGCCGGGAACGTAGCAAAATCGTCATCGAGACCTCCGCCTCGGAGCTCCTGCCAAGCGGACAAGTCGGGATTCGAGGAATTGCGCTGTCAAATCCGATGCGCTGAATTGAACTCTCGCGTGTGCGAGTCATCTCCAAGCGCGTCGTTCCCTTTGGTTGCCCGATGCCATCCGATGGCCATGGACGGATAAAGATGTCGGGAATTACGGGAATTCCCATCGTTCGGGTCTGCAGTGGAAACCCTGCTGAGGGCTTCGCGCCGAAATCCGAAACCCGTCACTGTCTCGTGCTGCGAACGATGTTCGTTCGCGATTGTCCCGCTCACGGTGCAGGATGACGAAGTTGCCGCAGCGCTCCACTTTGAGCACAGCCGCGATTGTCTTTCGCCGAACACCGAGATAGCCGCCTATCTCTCCGCTGCGAACCACACAACCCGCAGTCGCACACAGAGACGGTATTTTAAGCATCACATCAACGGTATTGATGTATTTCACTCGTTGAGGTTGATTTTGCGGTCACGAGCGCCGTAACAAGGCACCGACGGATACAAAACGCAATCAATCAAGACGTGAGGCGGACGACCATGTCGGAGACCGCGAGCGCTAGCCTTTTGCCTGCTTACATCCGAAGCCGGATATCAGTGGTCAAGAGCGCTCTGTTCGACTCTCGCCGCGCCCATGAGGCAGCAACAGCCTGGGCGGTCTTCCAAATCAACTGGGTGATCACAGCGGCTTTCTGGATCGCGTTCGGACTATGTCTGCTCGTTACAGACTTTCGCGCCGAACCGATGAGCTACCTTGTCGTCCTGTCGATCTCCGCCATCTACGGCTATATCGGCTACGCCAACGCACGATCATCTCAGCGAGCGAAGCCATGGATCTTTTCCCTTCTCACTGGGATCTCCCAATCCATCCTGGCCTCGGTCGTTTTGGCATCCTTATCCTACATTGCGACAGCTGCAAATCTGCGGCTCCAGGACGCCAACTTACTCGCGATCGATGAGCTGCTAGGCTATGACTTCCGTAGCTTCTTGGGCTACGTCAACGGCCGTCCGTGGATCATCACGATCTTGGCGTTTGGCTATCGATCGATCTCGTTGACGATCTTCGTCATTGTCCTCGCATTGCCCTTATCCGGCAATTATCGCCGGCTCGCGGAATTCAATCTCGCGTCAAGTCTGGCACTAGCGACGACTTGCTGCATCACTCTCTTGGTTCCGGCTATTGGCGTCTACCATGCTTTAGGCTTATTCCCCTCTGACTACCCGAACATCGTTCCGCAAGCCTTCTACGACTCAGCGCATGGAATGCTTCTTGTGCGTGACGGAACATTGCGCCTGTTGGATCCAAGGTCCCTCGCCGGCATCGTGACATTCCCGAGCTATCATGCCGCCGCCGCAGTGCTCGACTGCTGGGCTTTGTGGCCGGTTCGCTGGCTTCGTCCGTTCAATGCCTTCACAAATGGCGCGATGTTGCTTTCAACGCCCATTGGCGGCGGTCACTACCTTGTCGACGTGATTGCCGGCATAATCATTGCGATCGTGACCATTCTCGCCGCGCGGTCCATCGCCTGCAGGCAATCGGATCGTATCAAGGCGGCCAGCTTGGGCGGCTACAGTAGCTGAGGCTCACGCCTCCGCTGGCGATCAGCGCTTTGCATCCCAGATCCGGCGGGCGGGCTGAACGAATGCGGCTCGCGGAGTAAGCCGTGCAAGAAGGCAGGATCTATTATTCTCAACGGATATTCATTGGGAGTTGCCATCTGGCAGCACGGCGGCGATTTGCCTGAAACACTCAGCTTTTTTCATCACTTCGTTCACTGGTGGCGCGACACTGGCCGGGATGTCTGCCTGAGAGGACCCCCACCGGCGATCAACACGGCCGATGCGTCCCATCGCCGCGCATCTTGCGCTGGCCAGACTCCCTTCCCATCCATGACATCGAAATCGCTCGGCGCGCGCTGGTGGCGGAACATGCGGTTCGCTGTTGCGGGGAGGCACCGTGGGGACCCAACGTGATCTGCGCCTGGACGTCTTCCGCGGACTCGCGTTGTGGCTGATCTTTCTCGACCACATCCCCTCGACGATCGCCAACTCCTTCACGCTGAGGAATTTCGGGTTCAGCGACGCGACCGAGATCTTCGTCTTCATCTCAGGCTATACGGCTGCATTGGTGTACGGGACCGCGATGAGCCGGCAGGGCTTACTGGTCGCGGGCGCACGTATCGTGCGCCGCACGTGGCAGATCTACGTGGCGCACATCTTTCTGATCTGCGTCTATCTGGCGCAGATCGCCTTCGTCGCTCGGAATTTCGAGAACGCGCTCTACTCCGAGGAGATGGGCGTCTTCGAGTTCCTTCGCGAACCTGACGTCACGTTGATCCAGGCGCTGTTGCTGATGTTCAAGCCGGCGAACATGGACGTGCTGCCGCTGTACATCGCGCTGTTGGCGGCGTTTGCTCCGCTGCTCTGGCTCATGCTCCGGTGGCCGCTGGTCGCCCTTCTCGGCAGCATCGCGATCTATGCCGCGGCCCGAATGATCGATCTCAACCTGCCGGCCTATCCCAGCGGTCACTGGGTGTTCAACCCGTTTGCCTGGCAGCTCCTGTTCAATTTCGGCGCCTGGTGCGCCCTCGGCGGCGCCGATCGGTTGCGCAAGCTCATCCTCTCCGACCTCGCTTTGGCCGCCGCTGCCATCACCCTCGTGATCTCGCTGGCGATCGTCGTCACCTGGCACGTCCCCGCATGGACCATCCTGGTGCCGCGATGGCTCGCGGAGTGGATGTATCCGATCGACAAGGCGAGTCTCGATCCGTTGCGGATCATGCACTTTCTGGCACTGGCGATGTTCGTGGTGCGCCTTGTGCCGCATGGGACACCCGGCTTGCGTTCGCCCTATCTTCGCCCGCTGGTGCTTTGCGGCCAGCATTCGCTCGAGATCTTCTGTCTCGGCGTCCTGCTCTCATTCGCAGCGCACTTCATCATCATGGAAGCGCACGGCGGCGTCGCCCTGCAGCTGCTCGTGAGTCTGGCCGGAATCGTGCTGATGACATCGGCCGCAACTATCATGAGCTGGTTCAAGCGTATCGATGGTCGAAGCCGCGACGCGAGACCGACAAGCGCCGGCGCGACAGGAAGTTCCTGACGAGAGCCCGCAGCGATTGGCCGCATCCGCATCACTGCTACATGGTTTGATCCGACTGCCCGCGGCGGGCATAGATCATCTGATGTTGTCATTATCTCAATGGTTGAAGCACCATGCAGCTAGTCAAGCGGGCGCCGGCGTCATCCTGATGATCGCGGCCACCGCCGCGCTGGTCATCGCCAACTCCCCGGCATCAGATCTCTACTTCGGCACGCTCCAGCACTACGTCGCGGGTCTTTCCGTCCTGCACTGGATCAACGACGCTCTCATGGCGGTGTTCTTTCTGCTCGTCGGGCTGGAGATCAAGCGCGAGTTCCTGACGGGACAGCTTTCGAGCTGGCCGCGTAGGGCGCTCCCGGCGTTTGCGGCGGCAGGCGGAATGGCTGTTCCCGCGCTCTTCTACGTCGGCTTCAACCTGAACGATGCCGAGACGATCCGCGGCTGGGCGATACCGACGGCCACCGACATCGCGTTCGCTCTCGGAGCACTGGCGCTGCTCGGCTCGCGCGTGCCGGCATCGCTCAAGGTGTTCCTGACAGCCCTCGCCATTCTGGACGACCTCGCTGCGGTCACGGTCATTGCGGTCTTCTACACCGATCATCTTCTCCTCGGATGGCTCGCTGCGGCAGCAGCCATCATCTTGATGCTGCTGATCCTGAATCGAGCCGGGGTTGCCAGCTTGTGGGTCTACTTGATCCCTGGCGCCGTCCTCTGGTTCACCACGCTGCAGTCCGGCGTCCACGCCACCTTGGCAGGCGTCGCACTCGCACTGACCATTCCTGCGTCGGGAGCCGGGCAATCGCCGCTGCTCCGGCTGGAGCATGCGATCCAGCCATGGGTCTCCTATGCGATCCTGCCTGTCTTCGCTTTCGCCAATGCCGGCCTGTCTCTCGCCGGAATGACCTGGGTGGCGCTGAAGGAGCCCGTGACCATCGGCATCGTGACGGGCCTGTTCCTGGGCAAGCAGATCGGCGTGTTCGCCGCGACGTGGGTCGCCATTCGCCTTGGGCTGGCTGACCGGCCTGACGGAACGGCCTGGCACCAGATCTACGGGGTGTCCGTCCTCTGCGGCATCGGCTTCACCATGAGCCTGTTCATCGGCCTGCTCGCATTTCCCAGCGCCGAGACGCTTCAGAACGAGGTGAAGGTCGGCGTGATGCTGGGATCTCTGATGTCCGGACTACTCGGCATGGCGCTGCTGAGTCTGCCTGCGAGGCGTGCCGCCATAGCTGCGACGTAGCTTCGTATCAGTCGGGATCGCCGCCACCCGGCCATTTTGACCTCGCTTGCTTGCGCATGGGGTCCCTGCGCAGAGCACATTCGCCACAGAATGCCCCCGCCGTAGCCCGTGAGGACGGCGCAAACGGGCAATTGCAGGGCGGAACTCTCACGTTTTCCTGACTCGTGCGTCAGAACGCCGCGGCTCGAATCCCCCTATGGTCCGCACCGTTTCCAACCCACGGAGGTTTTCCGCATGCGTAAACTGATCATCGCCACCGCCGCCCTCGCCTTCGTCTCGTCGGCTGCTCTTGCCCAGTCGACCGAGAAGCCGAT
Source organism: Bradyrhizobium sp. HKCCYLR20261 (assembly GCF_051168435.1). Taxonomy (NCBI): domain Bacteria; kingdom Pseudomonadati; phylum Pseudomonadota; class Alphaproteobacteria; order Hyphomicrobiales; family Nitrobacteraceae; genus Bradyrhizobium; species Bradyrhizobium sp. HKCCYLR20261. The sequence goes on along the minus strand of NZ_JBNPUZ010000009.1, from coordinate 209,773 downwards.
GACGACCACCGGCCAGGCGGCCAAGGGCGGCGACGCCATGGGCGGAGGAGACGACATGAAGATGAGCAAGACGAAGAAGAAGGCGGCGAAGAAGTCGTCTGGCGACGCCATGTCGAAATAGGCGATGGCGGCGCCTGTCCGCAGGCCCGCCGCTTCGTCACGAGATCGGGCCGCTCCCTTCAGGGGCGGCCCTTGTTCATGTGGAACGGGGACCGATGCATCTCAGCCCGGGGCCAGCCCCATCTGCTGCAATCGGCCCGCAAACCAGGCCGACAGCACGGGATCGATCCGGGCGCCGACATAGACCTCGGGCGTGATCACACCGCGGCGGTCGAGGATCACCAGCACGCCGATCCAATAGGCAAACCATAGATGCGGGTCGGTCAGCGCCATCAGCTTGTGGCGGTCATGCGCGAGCGGCTGGTGATTGCTGGCCTTGCGGACCTCGATGGCCAGGAGATTGTCGGGGACGGCGCGCTTGTGCACGACGATGTCAGGATAGATCGATTTGCCCAGTTCGTCGTCGGTCGAGACGATCGAGCCGCGCGGCAGCAGCATGGTGCGGTCGTCGAGCCGGTTGTAGTCGCAATCGACGTCCCAGCCGAGGAAGTTGCGTTCCAGATGCACGGCCAGCCGGTGCGTCAGGGCGCGCTCACCGAGATCACGGTCGAGGATGAAGCGCTCGCGCGCATAGAACTCCTGCAGCGCGGAGATCAACCGGTTCAATTCGCTGTGCATGCCGCCCAAACAGAACAAACGATGGAGACGTCACCATCAACACGCGATCGCGTTGAGTCGCCAACCTAAAAAGCGGCGATGACGCTGCCATCGGCCGGCGGCCGATTTGCGGCCGCCGGGTCGTGGGCGAGGCGCTTACATCTGCACTTCGATCAGGCGCGGGCCGTATTCGGCATTCGCTTCCGCCAGCGCGGCGTTGAACTCGTCCGCCGTGGTGACCGCGCGGCCGGGGACGCCCATGCCCTTGGCCATCGCGACGAAGTCGAGCGTCGGGCGGTCGATCTTCAGCATGTCCTGGGCGCGCTGGCCGGGCTGGCCGGCGCCGACGCCGTCGAACTCGCCGCGCAGGATCTGGTAGATCCTGTTGGCGAACACCACGGTGACGACGTTGAGGTTCTCGCGCGCCTGGGTCCACAGCGACTGGATCGTGTACATCGCGCTGCCGTCGCCGACGAGGCACATCACCTTGCGGTCCGGGCAGGCCACCGCGGCGCCGGTCGCGACGGGGGTCGAGAAGCCGATCGAGCCGCCCATGTTCTGCAGCCAGTCATGCGGCTTCGCTGCCGCCGTCGGCGGGAAGAAGCCGCGGCCGGTGGTGATGGATTCGTCGACCACGATCGCATTCTCGGGGATCGCATAGGCGATGGCCTGGGCAATCGTCGTGTGGTTCAGCGCGCCGGTCGGCTTGATCAGCTCGGCGAGCGCCTGCGGCTTCACGTCAGCCGGCTTGGCGCCGAGATGACCGGCGAGCGCCTCGAGCGCCGCGGCCGAATTCTCGCCCCAGGCGGTCATGCGGTGCACCTCGGTGCCCTCCGCCTTCAGCATGCTCGGCTTGTTCGGATAGGCGAAGAAGGCGACGGGGTCGTTGGCCTCGACGAGGACGATGTGCTTGTAGTTCTTCAGGATCGGCAGCGCCTGCTCGATCACGTAAGGAATGCGGTCGATCGAGAAGCGCCCGGCGCCGCGCGCCATGCGCGGGTGATAGGTCTGGCCCATGACGCGGCAGCCGGTCTTGCCGGCGATCTGCTGGGCGAAGGTCAGCGCCTGCTCGGTCAGCGCGCCCGCGGTCATCAGCACCAGCGTATCCGGGCCGTGGGCGTGCAGGATCTTCGCCGCCTTCTCGACCGCGTCGGCCGAGTAGCTCGGGCGCTGCGTCTCAGCGGGAACCTGGGCGATGCCGTCGGCCTCGTTCCAGGCGGTGTCGGCCGGCAGGATCAGGGTGGCGATCTGCGGCGGCGCGCTCTTGGCGGCGGCGATCGCGGCGGCGCCGTCGGCGGCCACCGCCTTGGCGCTCGGCGAGGTCCGCACCCAGTCGGACATCGGACGGGCCAGGCCTTCGATGTCCGAGGTCAGCGGGGCGTTGAAGCCGATGTGGTAGGTGGCGTGCTGGCCGACGATGTTGACGATGCCCGAGCGCGCCTTCTTGGCGTTGTGCAGATTGGCGAGGCCGTTGGCGAGGCCGGGGCCGAGGTGGAGAAGCGTCGAGGCCGGCGTGCCCTTCATGCGGAAATAGCCGTCGGCGGCGCCGGTCACCACGCCCTCGAACAGGCCGAGCACGCAGCGCATGCCCTCGACCCGGTCGAGCGCCGCGACGAAATGCATTTCGGACGTGCCCGGATTGGTAAAGCAGACGTCAACGCCCCCCGCGACCAAAGTCCGCACCAGGCTTTCCGCACCGTTCATCATTCGCTCCCGCTGTATCCGCGCCGTATTCAAAAGCTTAAGGCAGATCAATCATTGTTCGCCGGCCCCGTCAAAGGGCGCAGCCGCATTGCTGCCATCACGGCCCTGCTCATACGCGGACTTTGCTAACAGGGTATTGGCTCCGACCATGCGCCGCGCCGTGGGATTTGGGCCACGGATCGGCTTCACATGGCGGCCTCACGCCGCCGTGGGTTGCGAATTGCAACCGTTTATGGCCTGTCTGCGAACGGAATTCGATTGTTTGCCAGGGGATGGAAATGAAGCAGTCTATTGCTTTGGGAATTGCTGCAGTCGCGTTGATGGCCAGCGCCGGCCTGGCGCGGGCGGAAATGTTCGACACCAGGGACATCTTCGGTGGCGGGCCGAACTTCTACCAGGGCGGCGTCAGCCCGATTCCGCGCGAGACCGTCATGTTCCAGAGCCAGTATGCGCCTGGCACGATCGTGGTGAACACCTCCGAGCGCCGGCTCTATCTGGTGCTGCAGGGCGGCCAGGCGTTGCGCTATGGCATCGGCGTCGGCCGCGACGGGTTCCGCTGGAGCGGCGTCCACCGCATCACCGCCAAGAAGGAATGGCCGGCCTGGACCCCGCCGGCGCAGATGCTCCGCCGCCGCCCCGATTTGCCGCGCCACATGGCCGGCGGCATCGAGAACCCGCTCGGTGCGCGGGCGATGTATCTCGGCTCGACGCTGTATCGCATCCACGGCTCCAACGAACCGGAGACGATCGGCCAGGCGGTGTCGTCGGGCTGCTTCCGCATGACCAATGACGACGTCGCCGATCTCTATGATCGGGTCTCGGTCGGCACCACCGTGATCGTCAAGAACTGAGAGCCTGATCGATCGGGATGATGTCCGAAGGCCACAGCGTCCGCCCTCGCCAGGAGCAGCGCCGCTCCTGGCGCCGCTTGCCGAGGACAGCGCTTGCGCTGACCGCGGCGGCGGCCGCGCTCGTGACCATGACGATCCCATTGCCGGCCTCGACCGCCGAGGTTCCAGCCATCGCCGCGCGCCAGCGCGCCGAGAAGAAGAGCTTCACCGACGCCGAGATCATCGACGGCTTCTTCAAGACCGCGTTCGGCGCGGAGTATCACCTCGCCGGCCGCGTCGACCGGATCAGGAAGTACAGCGCGCCGGTGCGGGTGTTCGCGGACGGCCGCCGCGCCGACCGGAAGGCGCAGCTCGCCAAGGTCGTCGGCGACATCGCCACGCGCATCCGCCATCTCGACATCGCGATGACCGAGAGCGACGGCGACGCCAATGTCCGCGTCAAGCTGGTGCGCGACCGCGACCTCTACCACACCATCAGCCAGGCCTATGGCAGCGAGCGCGCCCGCGAGATCAAGACCTCGCTCGACCCGCAATGCCTGTCCGGCTTCCGCAAGAACGACGCGTTCGAGATCGAGCATTCCGACGTCATCCTGACCGTCGACAATGGCGACTTCGTCTTCCTCGACTGCGCCTATGAGGAGCTGCTGCAGTCGCTCGGGCCGATCAACGACACCTCCAGCGTGCCCTGGACGATGTTCAACGACAACGTCTCGATGGGCTATTTCGACGTCTACGATCAGTACATCCTCAACCTGCTCTACGACCCCCGCGTCAAGGCCGGCATGACGCTGGCCGAGGTCAGAGCCGTGCTGCCCGACGTGCTGACGGACGTCCGAGCGTGGGTGAAGAAGACCAACAATCTGTCGGAGTAGTTGCGGGGCGGGTCGTCGCGGTTTGCCCGGCTCCCGCAACACCCTCGGTGTCGTCCCGGCGAACGCCGGGACCCATACGCCGCGGCCGTCGTGTCGGGCAAAATGCCAATAGCCAGCGTGCCTCAAACCGCTCCCTGGGGGTATGGGTCCCGGCGTTCGCCGGGACGACACCGGTTTTGCCGAAACGGGTCGGCAACTCAGCAGAGTCGCCACCTCAGCTACTTGCAGATCCCCTTCAGCGCCTTCCATTCCTCGGCGCTCAGTAGCGGCGGGCCGCTGGCGGGGCGGTCGGCGGCGCGCATGCGGGCGAGGCGGTCCTCAGTCAGCGGGTGGCTCGCCCACAGCGAGGGACGCTTGCCGTCCTCCTTGCCGGTGATGCGGAACATCAGCTCGCCCATTGGTCGCGTCGGCCGGCCGAGCTTGTGCATGACGTCGATCGCAAAGCTGTCGGCAGCCTCCTCCGCCTCGCGCGAATAGGACGCGTTGATCATGGCGCGCGAGGCGAAGATCGCCGCGCCCGCGCCCGTGATGTCGCCGAACAGGAGCCCGATCAGGAACGAGCTCGATCCGTTGTGAATCAGCTGCCGCAGGTTGTCGCGATGCTTCAGATGACCGAGCTCATGCGCCAGCACGCCGGCGACCTCGTCGGGATCGTTCGATTTGTCGAGCAGCCCGCGAAACAGGAAGAAGCGCCCGCCCGGCAGCGCGAACGCATTGGGGATCGGCGTATCCAGCACCTGCGATGCGATGCTGTCGTCGAGATCCGCAGGCCGGCGCAGCGCCGTCACCAGCTTGGCAAAGGCCGCCTGTCCCGCCGTCTGGTTGCACGCCTTGTCGCCGAACAGCGCGTGGATCTGCACCACGGCGGCCTCGCCGAGATGTTTCTCCATGGCCGGCGGAACCAGCGGCGTCAGCCGTTCGGCGGCGAACGGCAACACGACCAGAACGATGGCGACGATCGAGGCCGCGGCCGCCAGCGACCAGCCGATGATCCGCGCGATGCCGCCGCGCGTGAGCAGGTTCTGGTCGATCTGGCTGCAGCGCGCGATCAGTTCGGCCGCCAGCGCCGTGTCGCGAATCTCGAGCCGCGCCAGCGGCGAGGCCGACAGGCAGCTGACGCGCAGCGTGCCACTGGGGCCGTCGACGCGGCGGATGTCCTGATAGGGCCAGGACACGAAATTATCGGGACTGCGCATCACCAGTTGATTGGCAAAGCCAATCGTGACGTTCTGGCGCCGGTTCGACAGTCCGTCGAAATAGGTTGCGGGACCGCCGGACGGAGCGGTCGACCCGACGGGCGGCACCTCGGCCACGGGCGGCGCCTCGGCCACGGGCGGCGCCTCGGCATCGCCAGCGGGGCCAAGCGCGGGATCAGAATCCTGCGACGTCGAGTCCATCGGCAAACCCCTCGCCGAGCGCGCTGGCCAGATCGCCCTTGGCGGCGACATCGGCCATCGCCTCGATGCCATGAATCTGGATCGACTCGAGCACCGCCGCCCACATGTCGCGCACCAGATAGAGGCGCGTCACGACGTTGAGCGCCAGGATCCAGATGATGTAGCCGATCCCCATCAGCACCATCATCGGGATGTTGTTGGACAGGTCCTGCGGGTTGGCGTCCGGCCCGAGCCATTTGAACACCAGGACCGCAACACCGGCGAAATAGAGGATCGAGGCGATCGACAACAGCGTCCACCAGCCGATCACCTTCCAGTAGAGGCCGAAAAACGCATTTCCCGGCAGGTGAGACTCAAGACGGACGCCGCCAAAGCGGATGCCCGACACCCACCAGCGCCACTCGATCGCTTTGAACTGCGCGTAGACGAACGGAAACAGCGGAAACAAGGCCAACGCAAACGGCGCGATCAGCCACAGATACCATGCCTGCTTGAAGAACGCCCAGCCCCGGCCTTCGAAGTCACCGCTGAGATTGCCGTAATGCGAGTGCCGCATCTTGTAGCGCTCGAGCGCGGCGGCCCGCCATGGCCAGGCCAGCCCCAGCGTCAGCACGGTCAGCAGCGTCCACAGCATGGCGCGCCCGGCATAGGCCCAGCCCGACCCATCCATCCAGAACCGGATGCCGCGCCAGACCGTGCGCGTCAGCCGGTAGCGCCGCGCGCGGAAGATCGCGAACTGGCCGAAGGCATAGAAGGCGATCACCAGCGGCACGCTGGCAAAGCCCTGATAGCGTTCGGCCTCGACGCCGATCAGGAAATAGGCAAGGTAGATCGGCACCAGGATCGCCATCGCGAACAGGAAGCCGATCAGGAGCTCCTTGCCGCGCCCGGTATATTCGGCGGCATCGCCGTCGACGGCGGTGTTGACCCAGAGATGCCGCCGGATATCGGTGGCCAGCCAGAACCGGTAGAACCCCAGCGTAATCAGTTCGATCGCGGCGCCGCGGCTCACCAGCCGGAAGAATTCACCACGGCTGCCCGAGAACGCTGCCGTCAAAGGGGGAAGCGGCGGAGGCTGCTCCGGAACGAAACTCATCTGGTTCACGGCTTACGCCTCCGACACACGCAATGACATAAAAATATGCCCGATACGCCTCGTCTGTTGGTCGCGGGCGCGACTCCGAGGTTCGACGTATTTTGCACGCAAGTGGGCCGGAAAAAAGCTCCGGCCGCAGCATGCTTGAAGAAATATCGGCACCTGACCGGTTGGCGAACGCGCCGCTCGCGCCTGCCGGAGCGGCTCGCGATTCAGGACGTTTTCTCGAACAATTCCCGTCCGATCAGCATGCGCCGGATTTCACTGGTACCGGCGCCGATCTCGTAGAGCTTGGCGTCGCGCAGCAGCCGTCCGGTGGCATAATCGTTGATGTAGCCGTTGCCGCCGAGCAGCTGGATCGCGTCGAGCGCGCACTGCGTCGCCTTCTCTGCTGCAAATAGAATGGCGCCGGCCGCATCCTCGCGGGTGGTCTCGCCGCGATCACAGGCCTTGGCCACCGCATAGACATAGGCACGCGCGGCATTCATCGTCGTGTACATGTCCGCGACCTTGCCCTGCACGAGCTGGAAGGTGCCGATCGGCTGGCCGAACTGCTTGCGCTCATGCACGTAAGGAAGCACCACGTCCATGCAGGCCTGCATGATGCCGAGCGGACCAGCCGCGAGCACCGCGCGCTCGTAGTCGAGGCCGCTCATCAGCACGTTCACGCCGCGGCCCACCTGCCCCAGCACGTTCTCCTCCGGCACCTCGCAATCCTCGAACACCAGCTCGCAGGTGTCGGAGCCGCGCATGCCGAGCTTGTCGAGCTTCTGCGCGGTCGAGAATCCCTTCATGCCCTTCTCGATCAGGAAGGCGGTGATGCCACGCGGCCCGCCTTGCGGATCGGTCTTGGCGTAGACCACCAGCGTCTCGGCGACGGGACCATTGGTGATCCACATCTTGTTGCCGTTGAGGACGAAGCGGTCGCCCTTCTTGTCGGCGCGGGTCTTCATGGAGACGACGTCGGAGCCGGCCTGCGGCTCGGACATCGCGAGCGAGCCGACATGCTCGCCGGAGATCAGCTTCGGGAGATATTTCTGCTTCTGCGCCTCGTTGCCGTTGCGGCGGATCTGGTTGACGCAAAGGTTGGAGTGCGCGCCGTAGGACAGGCCGACGGAGGCCGAGGCGCGCGAGATCTCCTCCATCGCGATACAGTGCTCGAGATAGCCGAGACCGGCACCACCATACTCCTCCTCGACCGTGATGCCGTGCAGGCCGAGCTCGCCGAGCTTCGGCCAGAGGTCGCGCGGAAACTGGTTGGAGCGGTCGATCTCGGCCGCGCGCGGTGCGATCTGCTCCTGCGAGAAGCTCGCCACCGTCTCGCGGATCGCGTCTGCGGTCTCGCCGAGATCGAAATTGAACATGCGCTGCGCGTTGGCGATCATGGGGCGGCCTCCTGCTCTTCTTCTGCTTTGCAACAATCGCCAAAGCCATATTCCGTGACGTGACGCTTGTCACGCCCCACCTCGGACCGAACAGCAGCCTCGCGACGCAAGACCCGTCCGGGTGGCCCCGTCAAACTCCGCGCTTGCCCAGCGCTCCCGGGCAGGATGTAATCGCGCCAAACATCGCCGGACAGAAGAATCCGGCTCTCAGGGAGACGTCCATGCACGGGACCGCCAAACCGGCCGAGGCACACCGGCACGCCAGCGCCGCCGAGCACGCGATCGACGCAGCCACACGCCGCGCGGCATCCTTGCCGCTGACCGACTTCGATCCCGGCGATCCCGAGCTGTTCCGCACCGACACGCATTGGCCATACTTCGACCGGCTGCGCCGCGAGGACCCGGTGCACTACTGCAAGGACTCGATGTTCGGTCCTTACTGGTCGATCACCCGCTACGACGACATCATGGAGATCGAGACCAATCACGCGGTGTTCTCCTCGGCCTCGGCGCTCGGCGGCATCACCATCCGCGACGTGCCGCCCGACCTGCGCCGCGAGAGCTTCATCGCGATGGATCCGCCGCGGCATGCGGCCCAGCGCAAGACCGTGGCACCGATGTTCACGCCGACGCATCTCGACGAGCTCGCCATCAACATCCGCAAGCGCTCGGCGGAATGCCTCGACAACCTGCCGGTCGGCGAGGTGTTCGACTGGGTCGACCGCGTCTCGATCGAGCTGACGACGCAGATGCTGGCCGTGCTGTTCGACTTCCCCTGGGAGGACCGCCGCAAGCTGACGCGCTGGTCCGACATCGCGACCACGCTGCCCGGCCCCGGCGGGCTGGTCGCGACCGAGGACGAGCGGCAGGCCGAGCTGATGGACTGCGCGCGCTATTTCGCCCGGCTGTGGCAGGAGCGGCAGAACCAGCCGCCGAAGAGTGACCTGCTGTCGATGATGGCGCACAGCGAAGCCACGCGGAACATGGACCCGAAGAACTTCCTCGGCAATCTCGTGCTCCTGATCGTCGGCGGCAACGACACCACGCGCAACACGATGTCCGGCAGCATCTACGCGCTGAGCCAGAACCCGGATCAGTATCGCAAGCTCAAGGACAATCCGGCGCTGATCGACAGCTTCGTGCCCGAGGTGATCCGCTGGCAGACCCCGCTCGCGCATATGCGCCGCACGGCGCTTGATGACATCGAGTTCCGCGGCAGGCAGATCAGGAAGGGCGACAAGGTCGTGATGTGGTACGTGTCGGGCAACCGCGACGAGGCCGCGATCGAGCATCCCTACGACTTCATCATCGACCGCGCCCGCCCCCGCACGCATCTGTCGTTCGGCTTCGGCATCCACCGCTGCGTCGGTCTGCGGCTCGCCGAGCTGCAACTCAAGATCATCTGGGAGGAGATCCTGAAGCGCTTCGATCATATCGACGTGATGGGCGAGCCCAAGCGGGTCTATTCGAGCTTCGTGAAGGGCTATGAGACATTGCCGGTGAGGATCGCGGCTTAAGTCTAATCCGCTCGACGATTTTGCATACGAACTATCCGCGAATCCGTGATTGCGAGGAGCCGAAGGCGACGAAGCAATCCAGACTTTCTTCCTGGCCCTGGATTGCTTCGCTTCGCTCGCAATGACGGAGACCACCCATACTTCATGAATTGTCGAGAATGAATCGACCTTTGAAGAAGGACTCACCCCATGACCGCCCAGGCCGCGCTTCGTTCCGACCATGCCGATCTGCTGCGCGACGCGCGGCAGGAGGCGTATGCGACGCCGATCGAGGACTTCCATCCCGGCGCGCCCCGCCTGTTCCAGAACGACACGCTGTGGCCGTGGTTCGAGCGGCTGCGCAAGGAGGCGCCGGTGCATTACTGCACCAAGGCACCGATCGAACCGTATTGGTCGGTGACGCGCTATCACGACATCATGCATGTCGACACCAGCCACGCGATCTTCTCCTCCGATGTCAGCAATGGCGGCATCATGATCCGCGACGTGCCGCCCGGCTATGAATGGCCGAGCTTCATCGCGATGGACGAGCCCCGCCATGGCGAGCAGCGCAAGACGGTGCAGCCGATGTTCACGCCGGAGCATCTCGACGAGATGGCGGTGCTGATCCGGCAACGCTCGGCCAAGGTGCTGGACTCGCTGCCGCGCAACGAGACCTTCAACTGGGTCGAGAAGGTGTCGATCGAGCTGACGACGCAGATGCTCGCCACCTTGTTCGACTTCCCGTTCGAACAGCGGCGCAAGCTGACGCGCTGGTCCGACGTGTCGACTGCCCTGCCCAAGAGCGGCATCGTCTCATCGGAGGAGGAGCGACTGCGCGAACTGGCCGACTGTGCCGACACCTTCGGCCGGATGTGGAAGGAGCGCCAGGCCAATCCCGGCCGCGACCTGATCTCGATGATGGCCCACAGCGAGGCGACGCGGCACATGACGCCGGACAATCTGATGGGCAACTTGATCCTGCTCATCGTCGGCGGCAACGACACCACCCGCAACACCATGACCGCGTCGGTGCTGGCGCTGCACGAGAACCCGGCCGAGTATCAGAAGCTGCGCGACAACCCGGCGCTGATCGACACCATGGTGCCCGAGGTGATCCGCTGGCAGACGCCGCTCGCGCATATGCGGCGCACCGCGCTGGTCGACACCGAGCTGGGCGGCCAGAAGATCAGGAAGGGCGACCGCGTCGTGATGTGGTACGTCTCGGGCAACCGCGACGGCGAGGTGATCGAGAATCCCGACGCTTTCATCATCGACCGCAAGCGGCCGCGCATCCACCTCTCCTTCGGCTTCGGCATCCACCGCTGCGTCGGCATGCGCCTGGCCGAGCTGCAGCTGCGTATCGTCTGGCAGGAGATCCTCAAGCGCTTCGACCGCATCGAGGTCGTCGGCGAGCCCAAGCGCGTCTATTCCAGCTTCGTCCGCGGCTATGAGAGCCTGCCGGTGCGTATCCCGGGGTGAGAACTTTCAACCCTCACCCTGAGGGCCCGCCCATAGGCGGGCGTCTCGAAGGGCGAGGCCCGACACTCGGCCTCATGGTTCGAGACGCGCCGCCACCAAGACTGTTGTCTTGGCCGGCTTTCTCCCGCGGCGCTCCTCACCATGAGGATCTGGCACCCAAGTGGGTCCTGCATATCGACCATGGACAAGCAAGGAAGCTGTTTCATGTAGAGATGGAAGGAAGATCGGCACGGCGATGTCGGTGCGCTCCCTCTCCCCGTTCTTCACGGGGAGAGGGTTGGGGTGAGGGGCGGCCACGAGCACCAGACGTGCGGAGAGCCCCCTCACCCGGATTGCATCTCCGATGCAATCCGGCCTCTCCCCGCACGCGGGGAGAGGCTGGCAGCGAGCGTCGCGCCCGCCAGTCCCCACACATGAGCATCAGCCGCGTGTTCTTGGAGAGGTTTGAGAGTTCCGTATCTTCGGATGACCGTCCCCTCATGGTGAGGAGCCGCGCAGCGGCGTCTCGAACCATGAGGCCCCGCAACTGCCTATAAGAATCCGGCATGGCGGGGTGAACGAGATTCAATGGGCCTCGCTCGCCGTTTGTGGCTAAATCAACCGCTGCACCATCGGTGCGCATATTCCGCAGGACGCCATGGCCGCTTCCGACACGCCGACGACAGCTCCAGACTGGCCGCTCGCCATCTACCAGGCGCTGAAGGCGGCCGACGTCCGGCAGCTGTGCTACGTGCCCGATGCCGGCCATTCCCGCCTGATCCGCCTCGCGCATGACGATCCCGCCATCGCCACCACCGTCCTGACCACCGAGGAGGAAGGCGTCGCGCTGTCGGCCGGCGCCTGGCTGGGCGGCCAGCGCGCGGTGCTGCTGATGCAGTCGAGCGGGGTCGGCAATTGCGTCAACATGCTGTCGCTGCTGGCGAGCTGCCGGTTCCCGTTCCTCACCTTCGTCACCATGCGCGGCGAATGGGCCGAGTTCAATCCGTGGCAGGTGCCGATGGGCAAGGCCACGCAGGCGGCGTTCGAGATCATGGGTGTCACCGTGTTCCGCCTGGAGCGCCCCGAGGACGCCGGCGAGATGGCGGCCGCGGCCGCAAGACTCGCCTTCGACAGCGACCAGCCGATTGCCGTGCTGATCTCCCAGCGCATGATCGGCGCCAAGAAATGGACGGAGGGCAAGTGATGAGTGCAGCGCTCGACCGTCGCGCCGCCGTACAGGCGCTGCTCAGAGATCGCAGCGACCTGCTGGTCGTCAGCGGCCTCGGCTCGTCGTCCTACGATTTGTTCGCCGCCGGAGATCACGACGCCAACTTCTACCTCTGGGGCGCGATGGGCGGCGCGGTCATGATCGGCCTCGGCCTCGCGCTGGCGCAGCCGTCGCGGCCGGTCGCAATCATCACCGGCGACGGCGAGCAATTGATGGGGCTCGGCAGCCTCGCGACAGCGGCAGCGAAGAAGCCGGCCAATCTCTCGGTCGTCGTGCTCGACAACGCGCATTTCGGCGAAACGGGCATGCAGACGAGCCACTCCGGCCTCGGCGCCAATCTCGAGCTGATCGCGTCGGGTGCCGGCTTCGCATCGGTGCACACGATCGCGGATCACGCGGCGCTCGACGCCTTCAGGCCGAAGCTGCACGATCGCGCCGGACCCCACTTTGCCCGCATCGTGATCTCCATCGATCACGTCGATCGTGCCCTGCCCCCGCGCGACGGCGTGTTCCTGAAGAACCGTTTTCGCAGCCATCTCGGTTATCCCGTCAGCTAGAGCATGGATGCACGCTTCATCCCCATACCGCGGCAGGGAAGACTGCCCGCAACGCTGGCATGCCAGGCTTGCCAAGCGCCGCACGCTTCGTCATAGGCTATCAGCAACAAACCCAGGGAGACCACAGGCGGCGTGACAGCGGCCTGGGGAACAAGGACATGACAGACCAGCATCAGCACGACGACTACGCCGACATCCGCGACGCGGTGGCCAAGCTCTGCGCCCAGTTCCCCGGCGAATATTGGCGCAAGCTCGATCGCGAGATGGCCTATCCCTCCGCCTTCGTCGATGCGCTGACGCAGGCCGGCTATCTCTCCGTGCTGATCCCCGAGGAGTATGGCGGTGCCGGGCTGAAGCTGTCGGCGGCGGCCGCGATCCTCGAAGAGATCCAGCGCGCCGGCGGCAATGGCGGCGGCTGCCACGCGCAGATGTACACGATGGGCACGGTGCTGCGGCACGGCTCGGCCGAGCAGAAGGCGAAGTGGCTGCCGAAGATCGCGAGCGGCGAGTTGCGGCTGCAGGCGTTTGGCGTCACCGAGCCCACCTCCGGCACCGACACCACCTCGCTGAAGACGGTCGCCAAGCGCGACGGTGACAGCTACGTCGTCAACGGCCAGAAGATCTGGACCAGCCGCGCCGAATATTCCGACCTGATGCTGCTGCTCGCGCGCACCACGCCGAAAGACCAGGTGCAGAAGCGCACCGATGGCCTGTCGGTGTTTCTCGTCGACATGCGCGAGGCCAAGAAGGCAGGGCTCACGATCCGTCCGATCCGGACGATGATGAACCACGCCACGACGGAAGTGTTCTTCACCGATATGCGCGTGCCCGCCGAGAACCTGATCGGCGAGGAAGGCAAGGGTTTCCGCTACATCCTCTCCGGCATGAATGCCGAGCGCATCCTGATCGCGGCCGAATGCGTCGGCGATGCCAAATGGTTCATCGCCAAGGCCACCAACTACGCCAAGGAGCGCGTCGTGTTCGGCCGTCCGATCGGCCAGAATCAAGGCATCCAGTTCCCGATCGCCAAGGCCTACGCGTCGATGCGCGCGGCCGAACTGATGGTCAAGGAGGCCACCCGCAAATACGAGGCCGGCTTGGACTGCGGCGCCGAGGCCAACATGGCCAAGATGCTCGCGGCGGACGCGTCGTTCGAGGCGGCCAATGCCTGCATCCAGACCCATGGCGGCTTCGGCTTCGCCGAGGAATACGACGTCGAGCGCAAGTTCCGCGAGACGCGGCTGTACCAGGTCGCGCCGATCTCGACCAATCTCATCCTGTCCTACGTCGCCGAGCACGTGCTCGGCATGCCGCGCTCTTACTGACATGTGGCAAGTCATTCGCCCGCAGCCATCCCTCTCAAGGCGATGCGGAACGCATCGTCCGGAGACGCCCGCCTCCGGCGGGCTCCTCGGGATGAGGACTGTCAGGGCGGCGCAAATTCTCAACCCTCATGGTGAGGAGCGCCGCCCCTGCGGCGCGTCTCGAACCATGAGGCCCCAACTCTCGAGTTCACAGCATGCTTCCGCTTGAAGGGATCACCGTTGTCGCCGTCGAGCAGGCGGTGGCTGCGCCGTTCTGCTCGTCGCGCCTGGCGGATGCCGGCGCCCATGTCATCAAGATCGAACGGCCCGAGGGCGATTTCGCCAGGGGCTATGACGCCGCCGCCAAGGGGCAGAGCAGCTACTTCGTCTGGCTCAACCGCGGCAAGGATTCGCGCATCGTCGACCTGTCGAAGCCCGAAGGCCGCGCCGAGCTGGAGACTCTCATCGCCAGCGCCGACGTGCTGTTGCAGAACCTCAAGCCCGGCTCGATGGACAAGCTCGGCTTCGCGCGCGAGCGGCTGCGCAAGGACTATCCGAAGCTGATCTGCTGCACCATCACGGGCTATGGCGACACCGGCCCCTACGCCGACCGCAAGGCCTATGATCTCCTGATCCAGGCCGAGAGCGGGCTCGCCTCGATCACCGGCGGCCCCGAGGGCCCGTCGCGCGTCGGCATGTCGATCGTCGACGTCGCCACCGGCGCCACCGCGCATGCCGCGATCCTGGAGGCGCTGATCAAGCGCGGCCGCACCGGCGAAGGCGCCGACATCCGGATCTCGATGTTCGACGTGATGGCCGACTGGCTCACGGTGCCCCTGCTCAATGCGGAGGCCGGCAATGCGCCGAAGCGCATCGGCCTCGCCCATCCCTCGATCGCGCCCTATGGCGTGTTCACCTCGAAGGACGGCAAGGACATCCTGATCTCGATCCAGAGCGAGCGCGAGTGGAAAACGCTTTGCGCCAAGGTGCTGGAGCAGCCCGGCCTGCCCGACGATCCGCGCTTCGCCAACATGGTCGAGCGCGTCCGCAACCGGACGCTCACCGACACAATCGTCGCCGATCGCTTCGCCGCGCTGTCGCGCGACGAGCTGCTCACAAAACTCGCCGCGGCCGACATCGCCTTCGCCGAGGTCAACAGCATGGCGGATCTAGCAACCCATCCGCATCTCCGGCGCATCGAGGTCGAGACGCCGAACGGCGTCGTCTCCTATCCGGCGCCGGCGGCGATCGTGGTCGGCGATAACAGATCGTATGGTGCCGTGCCCGCGATCGGCGAAGCGGCGTCACCCCACCCGAAAAAGGGATGATCATGACGGAGCCCCTCGATCTCGATCACCTCAAGCAGTGGATCGGCCGCAGCGCTGAGGCCGCCGACATCGTCACCGCGCAGCTCACCAAGGGCCTGCGTGCGACCCTGTTCCAGGATATCGGCGAGCCGGTCACCGGCGATATCGCGCCCTACACGGTGCATTGGTGCCTGGGCCAGCCGGTGTTTCCGCATGATCAGCTCGGCCCCGACGGTCACCCCACGCGCGGCGGCTTCCTGCCGCCGGTGCCGCTGCCGCGGCGGATGTGGGCCGGCGGCGAGGTGCAATTCATCGATCCGCTGCGCGTCGGCGATCTCGCGACGCGCGTCTCGACCATCACGGATGTCAGCCTGAAGAGCGGCTCGACCGGCCAGCTCTGCTTCGTCGCGGTCGAGCATATCGTGTCGACGCCGCGCGGTGTCGCGATCCGCGAGCGCCAGGACATCGTCTATCGCGATATGGGCGGCGCGCAGCCTGCACCCGCGAAGGCGCCGCCGCCTCCGCCGGCCGCGCAGCACAGCGAGAGCCACGTCTCCGATCCCGTGCTGCTGTTTCGCTATTCCGCGCTGACCTTCAACGGCCACCGCATCCATTACGATCGCGACTACGTCACCAAGGTCGAGGGCTATCCGGGCCTCGTCTTCCACGGACCCTTGCAGGCCGCGCTGCTGGTCGAGTTCGCGGCGAAGCTGAAGGGCAAGCCGCCCGCCAAGTTCGCCTATCGCGGCGTGCAGCCGCTGTTCGAAGGCGGCGAGTTCTCGGTGAACGCCAATGACAAGGACGGCGGCCTGGAGCTGTGGACCGCCAACGCCGAGCGCCAGCCGACCATGAAGGGCACCGCGACGTGGTGATATAAGCTCTCGTCATTGCGAGCGAAGCGACGCAATCCAGAGTCCCGCGGTGGCTCTGGATTGCTTCGTCGCTTCGCTCCTCGCAATGACGGCAATCCGAGGAAACGCCTTTGGCCAAGACAACGAAAACAACAACCAAGCCCGTCACCGTCAAGCAGGCCACCTTCGAGCTGCTGCGCGCCTTCGGCATCAAAAAGGTGTTCGGCAATCCCGGCTCGACCGAGCTGCCGTTCCTCAGCGACTGGCCCGACGACATCGACTACGTGCTCGGCCTGCAGGAGGCGAGCGTGGTCGGCATGGCCGACGGCTATGCCCAGGCCACGCGCAATGCCGGCTTCGTCAACCTGCATTCGGCCGCCGGCGTCGGCAATGCGCTGGGCAACATCTACACCGCGCATCGCAACCAGACGCCGCTGGTCATCACCGCCGGCCAGCAGGCGCGCTCGATCCTGCCGCTGCAGGCGTTCCTCTATGCCGAGCGTCCCAGCGAATTCCCGCGCCCTTACGTCAAATACAGCGTCGAGCCGGCGCGGCCCGAGGACGTGCCGGCAGCCATCGCCCGCGCCTACTACACCGCGATGCAGCCGCCCTGCGGCCCGACCTTCGTCTCGATCCCGATCGATGACTGGATGCATCCGGCGCAGCCAGTTGCAGCACGCAAGGTCAGCCGCGAGCTCGGCCCTGACCGCGCCGCGATGGAGGAGCTGGTCGCAGCGCTCACGGCTGCGAAGAATCCCGCCCTCGTCGTCGGCCCCGGCATCGACCGCGCGGCCTGCGTCGATCTGATGGTTGAGGTCGCGGAGAAGACCAAGGCCAGCGTCTGGGTCAGCCCGTTCTCGGCGCGCTGCTCATTCCCCGAGCGGCATCCGCAATTCCAGGGCTTCTTGCACGCCTCGCCCGGACAATTGTCGGACGCGCTGAAGCCGCACGACCTCGTCGTCGTGATCGGCGCGCCGGTGTTCACCTTCCACGTCGAGGGCCACGCCGCGATCTTCGACGGCGCCACCTCGCTCTATCAGATCACCGATGATGCCGAGGGCGCGGCCGTGCCGCCGATCGGCACCAGCATCATCGCGACGATGCGCCCTGCGCTGTCGCTGCTGCTGGAGCTGCTGCCGGAGACGAAGCGCGCGGCGCCGAAGGGGCGCGTGCTGCCGGAGGTGCCGAAGCCGGCCGATCCCATTCCCGTCGACTATCTGCTGCACACGCTGTCGCAAGCCCTGCCGGCTCATGCTGCACTCGTCGAAGAGATCCCCTCGCATCGGCCTGTGATGCACAAATACATGCCGATGCCGGGCGCGGATTCGTTCTACACGATGGCGAGCGGCGGCCTCGGCTACAGCCTGCCGGCCGCGGTCGGCATGGCGCTGGGACGGCCCAAGGATCGCACCATCTGCCTGATCGGCGACGGCTCGGCGATGTATTCGCTGCAGGCGCTGTGGACCGCGGCACAGCGCAAGCTGCCGGTGACCGTCGTGGTCATCAACAATTCCGGCTACGGCGCGATGCGCTCGTTCAGCCAGGTGATGCAGGTGCGCAACGTGCCCGGGCTGGAGCTGCCCGGCCTCGACTTCGTCAAGCTTGCGGAGGGCATGGGCTGCGATGCCGTCCGCGTCAGCCGCTCGGCTGATCTGGCGAGCGCCCTCGCGCGCGCCCTCGCTCATGACGGCACCAGCCTCGTCGAGGTGATGGTCGATTCCGCCGTGCCGCTGCTCTACGCGCCAAAGGGCTGAACGCGCCAAAGAGCTGAGCCGCTGTTCGTCCACCGGACGCCATGTCAATCCCAGGGGATGCGACCATGCGCCGCATCTTTTAGGGCGACAGCAAGACCTGCCGCCGAATGCTCACGCCCCCGCCGCAACGGTGCAACCGGCGGTTACAGCCGCAAGCGATTGTTTCGAAAGCTTTCTGCGCCCCTGCGCCATCCCGTCGCAGCCACTCCGCCGCAAACATCGCGAAATCCTGCCCTTTGCTGGCAAGCAGACGCCTTGCTGCGTGCAAGGTCCGACCATTCTGCAAGCCAAAATCATTATCAGAAGGTTCCACCATCCAATCCAGCGTACCCATGGAGTTGAGCTGATGGCGGACAAGAAGACCTTTCAAACGGCGACATCGAGAACCGACCTCTATCGGCACGTCAGCGCGCTTGCCCTCATGTCCGCGCTCGCGGTGGCGGCCATGCCGCATCAGGCGAACGCGCAGGCCGTGACCACCGCGCTCGCCACCTCGGCCACCACCAACGCCGCCGCGAAGGCCGCCCAGGACGCGGCTGCCAAGGCCGCCGCGAAGGCGGCGCAGGATGCTGCTGCCAAGGCGGCAGCCAGTGCCGCAGCGAAAGCCGCACAGGATGCAGCCGCCAAGGCAACAGCCGCCGCCGCCGCGAAGGCCGCGCAGGACGCCGCGGCCAAGGCGGCCGCCAAGGCCGCCGCTGATGCTGCCGCGAAGGCGGCTGCCAACGCCGCCGCGAAGGCTGCGACCACCGCGGCCACGGCTGCGGCGAGCAGCGCTGCCAAGACCGCGGCGACCGCCGCTGCGACCACGACCACCGGCACCGCGGCGGCCAAGCCCACCACCGTCGCCACCGCCGCGACGCCCACCCCGGTCGCCAAGCCGGCCGCGGCCACGGCTGCGGCGACGACCACCGGCACGGCCAAGGCCGCCGCCGCGGCTCCCGCCGCCTCCACCTCGACGGCGGCCGCCGCCAAGCCGGCTGCGACCACCACCGTGGCCGTCGCCAAGGCCGCGGCTGCACCTGCCGCCGCCGCAACGCCGGCCAAGGCGGCCGCCGCCGCGGGTGCCGCGAACAATGACGCGGTCGCCAAGGCCAATGCCGCCGCCGCGGCCGCCGCTCAGGCTGCCGCCAAGGCCGAGGCCCAGGTCGCCGCCGACCGCCAGGCGATCAACGTCGCGCGCCAGGCCGAGCAGAACGCCAAGGGCGCGGCGATCGAAGCCCAGGAGCAGTCCGAGAAGAACCCGACCGCCGCCAACAAGGCCGCCGCCGCCGCGGCTGCCGCCAAGCTGACCACCGCCTCGGCCGCGCTGCAGGCCGCCTTCCAGAAGCTCGACAAGGACATCGACGTGTCCAACGAGGCCAAGGAAGCCGCCAACGCCGCCAAGGACACCGCACGCGAGACGGCGGAAGCTGCGGCCAAGGCCGGTCAGGCCGCCGGCAACGCTGGCAATGGCGGCAACGCCAACAATGGTGGCAATGCCAACAATGGCGGCGGCGCCGCGGCCGGCAATGGCAACAACAATAACAACAACCAGCAGAACCAGGAGGCGCAGGAAGCCGCCGAGCAGGCCGCACTCCAGGCCGCGTTGAAGACCGGCGAGCAGGCGCGCGCGGTCGCCCAGCAGAAGACCCAGGCGGCCAACGCCGCCGCGTCGGCGAACCAGAAGGCGGTCGAGGCCGCGCTGAACCAGAAGATCGGCGCGATCGATGCGACGGTCGAGGCGGCCGAGCAGAAGGTCAATGCCGACCGTCAGGCCCTGGAGCAGGCCCGCCAGGCCGCGCAACAGGCCAAGCAGGACGCGCAGGAGGCAGCCGAGGTGCTCGAGCGCGCCAACAACGCGGCCAACCAAGCGGCTCTCGCGGCCGCCCAGGCCAAGGCGCAGACCACCGCCAACGCGTTCAACGCCGCCAACAACCAGCTGAACGCCGACAACCAGGCGCTGAGCCAGGCGCGCGTCACCGGCGAGCAGCAGGAGGGGGCACTGCGGGAGGCAGCCGAGAAGCAGATCCAGGCCGGCTACGCCGCCGCGCAGCAGGCGACCCAGGCCGCCTGGGCCGAGGCGCAGAAGATCGGCAACGCAGCGCTCGCCGCGCTCGAGCAGTAAGGCCGCTGCACACCGCGCCGCCGATGACTGTCGGGCGGCGCGGTCACGACAACAAGAACACGGCCAGTACCAGCCGCATGCCGAACTGGCCGGGGATCACGGTCACGCGGCGGGAGTTGACCTCACCCCGCCGCGTGATGCGCCCCGGCTCCCCATCCGCCCCGGCATGCTTCATCTCGACGCCCCGCTCCCCGGCGGGGCTTTTTTTGCGTGGGTGGGATGAAGCGCGGAAGTTGTCGCTGCACACTGGCTACGCGGACGACCTCGCTCCTCACCCTGAGGAGCGCGCCGCAGGCGGGCGTCTCGAAGGGCGAGGCCCGGCTGTGGCCTCATGGTTCGAGACGGCGCTGCGCGCCTCCTCACCATGAGGTTCGAGTACGGAGATCGGCGCCGCGTGGAGCGGCACGCCTCGCGTCCCGCTGCGCCTCAGTACTGCACCCGCACCCCGACGACGCCGACCACCGCCATGAAGTTGTTGAGCGCCACGTTCGAGCGCGTCCACTCCGTGCGCACCTCGCTCTTGAGCTGCACGTTGCGGTTCAGCTTGTAGACGCCGCCCGCGGCGAGAAACATGCGCTGGTCGACGCGGCCGATGCCGACGAACTGGTCCTGGCCATAGCCGCCGCGCAGCGAGCCGATCAGCCAGGGCTCGAACTGATGATCCATCTGCAGGATCACGTCGCGCGACAGGATGCCGGAGACGTTCACGGCCGGCGTCTCCGACGCCTGAGAGCGCGCCACCAGCACGAAGGTCGTCGTATCGGTCGCGGCCCAGGCCAGCGTCGCATCCGCGATCACGCCGCTGATATTGGGCATCATGGGCGAGTCCATGCGACGGGTGAGATAGCCGACCGAGGCCTCGCCGGTCACCGAGCCCATGTTGACGACCGCGCCGGCGCGTCCGGCGATGCCGGTGGAGTCGCGGCGCTGGCCGTTGAAGTCGACCTGCAGATCATGGTTGCGTCGGTCGAAGCTCATGTCGATGAAAGGCGAGATGTTCGGCGTCAGCACATAGGTGACGCGCACCTGTGCGCCCGGCTGGGTGAAGTTGCGATCCTGCGTACGTAGCGGCACGTTGGCGGTGATCAGCGCATCGTTGAACACGACGCGATCGGCCGATCCCTTGAACGCGATCTCGGCTGGGCCGATCTTCTGCAGCACGCCGGCACTGCCGCCGAAGGTCGTCGCGCGCGGCAGCTTGACGGCGCCGGGAAGCGCCAGCGCATCGTTGACGAAGCGCGCCTCGCCGGTCAGCGCCGTTCCCTCGATGACATCATAGCGTCCCTGCGCGCGCGCCTCGAACGTCGGATGGCTGAGCGAGCGGACGTTGGTGTCCTCGATATAGGCGCCGCGAAAATCGGCGTTGAGCTGATGACGCTCCCATTGCGAGCGCACCGCCACTTCGGTCGCGACGATCGCCACCGGCGATCCGGCCCCGCCGTTACGCCGGGTCGGATTGGTGTCATAGCCGGCCTGGATTTCGACCGCCGGCTTCACCAGGAACGAGCCGATCGTCACACCTGTCGGATCATAGGGCTTCGCCTCCGCCGCCACCGGCTGCGGCTTCACCGTGTCGAGATTGCGCTCTGGCAGGACGTCACGATTGCGCAGCACGGGCACAGGCTGGGCCGCAGCGACCGTGGTTTCGGGCGCCGCAGTCGCGGCCGCAATCTGCTTCGGCGCCGGTGGCGCGGTGGGCGCTGCGGTGCGGGTGGCCGGCAGCGTGGCCGCCCCGACCGTGCCACGCGCCGGCCGGAAGGTTGCAGGCCCGAACGCGAAGCTGCCGGCCGGCGCATCCCTGCCCGGCGCAGCCAGCGATGGCGCCCCCGCCTCGCGCATGGGACGCAGCAGCGCGCTGATGCCGCGCGGATCCTGGCGCATCATGAGAATGCGGCTGTCGGTCGCGATCCGCGGAACGTTGTAGTAGATGCTGCGCGCGGTGACGTGACGGAAGAACAGGCGATCGGCGCGTCCCGGCACGACATCGGTCGGCTTCGTCTTGACGGTCTGCTGCGCGGAGGCCGGATCTGCGACCATGACCGCCAGAAGCAGCACCTCGACGAAGGCGAGCGTCACCCCGCGCTGGGATCGCGTCACCATGAGCCGCTTCGTCCGCACCGCGAACGCGCCGGTCTTGTGAGGTGAATGAGCTTGCAAAGCAAAACCGGGGATATGCCGAAAAATGCGTGAACGTCAGGTCAGGGCGCCGTCGCGACGACACGCAGCGCTTCCGCGACGAGTTCCCCTTCCCTGGGAAATAATCGGCAAAGCTCGGCGGAAGTTTTGCCGCGCTGGGGAGATTTCATGCGAGATTGAGAAGCGCACGCAATCGGTTTCGGCGGCGGCCGGGTCGCAAGTTGAACGCTCTTCGAACGAGC
Organism: Bradyrhizobium sp. HKCCYLR20261; assembly: GCF_051168435.1. Classification (NCBI taxonomy): domain Bacteria; kingdom Pseudomonadati; phylum Pseudomonadota; class Alphaproteobacteria; order Hyphomicrobiales; family Nitrobacteraceae; genus Bradyrhizobium; species Bradyrhizobium sp. HKCCYLR20261. The sequence goes on along the minus strand of NZ_JBNPUZ010000009.1, from coordinate 187,311 downwards.
GCACCCATTCGGGCGACCGCTCGCGCGGAGATCGGGTCGAGCCGCATCTGGTCGACCGCCATCCTCGGCGTGTTCGCATGCCGCCGCACGATCGGCGGACTCCTGAGCCTCAGGCTGCCAGAAATCCGCCATCCGCGGCCAAGACGTGGCCGACGACGTAGGACGATGCATCCGACAATAGCCACAGCACGGCCTCGGCGATGTCCTCCGGCTGCCCCATCCGGCGCAACGGCAGCCCGGCGGCGACCGTCGCCATGTCACCGACACCGGCGCGGAGCATCATGTCGGTGACGACGCGTCCCGGCGCGATTGCATTGATCCGGACGCCACGCGGCGCCGCCTCCATCGCCGCCGAGCGGGTCAGGGAAATGACGGCGGCCTTCGACGCCGAATAGAGCGCGAGCCCGGCATTCGGATTGCGCACCCCGCTCACGGAGGCGTTGATCACGATGCGGCCCTGTCCGCGGACATACATGGCTGCAAGCTGCGCACGCAGACACAGAAAGACCGATCGCACATTGGTGCCGAACACGTCCTCATAGACGTCGTCGCCCTGTTGCTCGATCGGCGCCCGGCGCTCCTGAAACCCGGCATTGTTGAAGGCCGCATCCAACCTGCCGTAGCGGTCCAGCACGGTTTGCACCAGGTGTGCCACGTCGTCTGTGCGCGTCACGTCGGCTCTCACGGCGAGCGCTTCGCAACCGAGCGCCCGGCATTGCGACGCCGTGTCCTCGAGCTCTTCCTCGCGGCGGCCGGCGATGATCACGGCCTCCGCCCCTTCTGACGCCAGCTTCAGGGCGGCGGCGCGGCCGATGCCGGAGCCGCCTCCGGTGACGAGGCAGACCTGTCCCTGCATGCGCGAGGCCGTGGGCGTTCCGAGCTGCGCCGCGAGCCGTGTATCACCCATGTCGCACCCTCCGGAGGCAGACCGCCGGCGACGCTCCGTTGCGTCGGCTATTTGTTGTATGCTACAACTAATTGACAGGAGTCAAGATGCCTGAGCCGGACCTCACTCTCGTCGACGACATCCGCGCCGCCTCGCGCCTGATGGTGCGCGAGCTCGGCTTCATGGACGCCACGCTGGCCGCCACCGAACATCCGCCGTCGGCCGTCCACACCATCCTGGAGATCGGCCTGCGCGGCCCGTTGACGGCGATGCAGATCGGCGCCGCGCTGCATCTGGAAAAATCCAGCGTCAGCCGCATGGTCCGCAAGCTGATCGATGCTGGCGAATTGCAAGAGACGGTCGATCCCGGCGATGCCCGCAGCAAGCCGCTCTGCCTCACCGCCAAGGGGCGAAAAACGTTGGCCTCGCTGCATTCGTTCGGCCGGCAGCAGGTCCGCGGAGCACTGTTGTCACTGTCGACATCCGAACGGCGAACGGTCCGCGACGGCCTGCTCCTTTACGCGCGCGCGCTCGAAGCCCGGCGCGCTGCGGATGCAGACATGCCATCGCCGGGCTGACCGTGCACGACGGGCAGATGACGCAAGGGGGCCATGACGAAACTGCCCGTCGTGTTGAATTGTCGCATCTTGCGGCCTTGTCACGTCGGGCAAATCAGGACGATTCTTCCGCGCATCCCGTCTCACTCGAAGGGGCGTTGCGCGCGATCGTCACGACACGCGAGGCGGGGATGCGATGGCCGCGGTCTGCCGCAGCGTGTCCTCGGATGCGCCGACGAACGGTGGGACTGCGGACGTGAAGTCGCAGCGTCCTGACACCCCGATGCTGGTGTCCCGCGCGATGCGCAAGCATCGTTGCGAATGGTGGCCAACAAGCCCGGCGCACCAGGGAGACTGCGTATAAGCGTTAAGACCGTCGCGCAGGGAATGCCGGGTCGATCCGGCTGCACCTGTGGTACCTGCCGCCTGCATTTTTTCCGCAGGCGGGCCATGGGTGAGGCCATCACCCGGCATTCCCTGCGCCCTTCGAATAGTTGAGGGGCAAGTCGATTGCACAGCTCGGGCGTCATACGCCGCGGGGATGCGGAGTCACGTCAAGTTGCCTGGATATACCGCGCCTCCCTCCACGCCGTCATTGCGAGCGAAGCGAAGCAATCCAGAGTCCCACGCTCAGCCCTGGATTGCTTCGCTTCGCTCGCAATGACGGAGACGCCAATGAACAAGCAGCTACTTCCCGAACTCCTCGCGCATCCTCGCCTGGATCTTCGCCATGCCGCCGAGCCAGCGGTCGTAGTTCTCGGTCTTCTTGCGCATGTAGCCGAGAACCTGGGGATGCGGCAGGATCAGGAAGCTCTCTTCGGCGAGACCCTTGAGCACATCCTGCGCGACCTGCTCCGGCGAAAGGTCGCCGTCGCCGGATTGCGGGCCCTTGGGGATCGAGCGCAGCATGTCGGTGTCGACGCCCTGCGGGCACAGGATCGAGACCTTGATGTTGTCGGCCTTGTGCGAGATCGCGAGGTTCTCGGCGAAACCCACCGCGGCGTGCTTGGTCGTGGAGTAAGGCGCGCTGCCGACCTGCGACAGCAGGCCCGCCGCCGAAATCGTGTTCAGAAAATATCCGCCGCCGCGCGCCTTGTAGCGCGGGATCAGATGCCGCGCCGCCCAGACATGGGCCATGACGTGGATCGCCCAGCTCCGCGCCCACGGCTCGTCGGAGGTGCCGCCGACATTCACCGACAGCGGATCGAAGCCACCGCCGATGCCGGCATTGGAACAGAACAGCGCAATCGGCCCGAACTGCCGCTCGGTCTCTTCGATGACATGCTTGATGTCGGCTTCCTGGGAGACGTCGCATTTGAACGCTGCGCCGCCGATGCTCTCAGCAACGGCCTTGGCACCGGCCTCGTCGAGGTCGGCCACGATCACCTTGGCCGCCCCGGCGCCGGCAAAAGCCTCGCACAGCGCCTTGCCGATGCCGCGGGCTCCGCCGGTGACCACCACAATCTTTCCGGTCACCTGCATGCAAAGCCCTCCTCGTGGAATTTTCTATGTCAGAACCAGGTCCAGAACGGCCGTATAATGAAAGCCGGCGCCCAGCAACACGAAACCATGCCAGATCGCGTTCTGGAAACGCAAGCGCCGCCACGAATGGAAGATGACGCCGAGGCTGTAGAGAATGCCGCCGGTGAGCACGCAGGCCAGCACCGAGGTCGGCATCACCGTGATCACCCGGTCGTACATCATGATGCCGCTCCAGCCGAGTGCCAGATACAGCCCGATCGACAGCGCATCGAAGCGGCCGGGCCAGCGCAGCTTGAGCACGATGCCGAAGATGGCGACGCCCCAGACGCCGAGCAGCAGCACCGAGGAGAACAGCGTGTCCTTCAACGCGGCGATGAACGGCGTGTAGGTCGCGGCGATCAGCACGTAGATGGCGGAATGATCGAACCGACGCAGCACCCATTTGGTCGGCGACACCGGCCAGAGATTATAGGTCGCCGACAAGGTCAGCATCGACAGCAGGCCCGCGACATAGATCGACACCACGACGATGTCGACGGCGCTGGCATAGATCGAGGTCAGCACCACGAGGACGGTCGCCGCGACCAGGCCCGCCGCGATGCCGACAATATGCACGACGCCGTCGGCGATGATCTCGACCTTGTCGTAATTCCACCGCATCGCCCCGGTGGCGGCGTGGACGGAGGTGGATGCGAACTGCTTCAGTTGAAATACGGTCATCTCAGAACCTGGCGCTGGCTGGCCGGCACAACTGGCCACAGGGGACAATTGTGCCGCAATGATTATGGTTTCCAGTGGTCAACGTTCCGTTCAAGGTCTGGTTCTATCCGGAAACGGTGCGGAAATGTGAGCTTGAATCCGGCGTTTTGCGTCGCCACCTGTCAAAAATCGCTCACGCCCTTTTCAACTGGCCAATCCCCTCCTCCCATGGTGTCCTTCTCCGATCTCGTCGAGGAAGCGCGGCTCTCGGCCCGCGCCCTGCTCGATTATGGCGAGAGCTTTCTGAACCCGACATTACGGCTCGGCGTCACCGGGCTGTCACGGGCCGGCAAGACGGTGTTCATCACCGCGCTGATCCACGACCTCGTTCGCGGCGGACGCATGCCGGTGTTCGAGGCGCTGGCGTCGGGCCGTATCGCAAAGGCCTATCTCGCGCCGCAACCCGACGACGGCGTGCCGCGCTTTGCCTATGAGAGCCACGTCAAGGCGCTGGTCGCCGAGCGGCGCTGGCCGAGCTCGACGGTCGATATCAGCGAGCTCCGGCTGGTGATCGAATTTCAGCGCACCAACGGCGCCGAGCGCACCTTGACCCTGGACATCGTCGACTATCCCGGCGAGTGGCTGCTCGATTTGCCGCTGCTCAACAAGACCTATGAACAGTGGACGAGCGAGAGCCTCGCGCTGTCGCGCAGCGAGCCGCGGGCAGATGTCGCCAAGGCCTGGCACGCGCATCTTTCGACGCTGTCGGCCGAGGGCCGCGAGGATGAGCCGGCGACGCTCGAGGCGGCCCGTCTGTTCACCGATTATTTGCGCGCCTGCCGCGATGAGCGCTTCGCGATGAGCCTGCTGCCGCCCGGACGTTTCCTGATGCCCGGCAATCTCGCCGGCTCGCCGGCGCTGACCTTCGCCCCGCTCGACGTGCCGGCCGACGGCAGCGCGCCGAGCGGCTCGCTGTGGGCGATGATGGCGCGGCGCTTCGAGTCCTACAAGGAAATCGTGGTGAGGCCGTTCTTCCGCGATCATTTCGCGCGGCTCGACCGCCAGATCGTACTGGTCGATGCTCTTGCTGCGTTCAACGCCGGCCCCGAGGCGCTGCACGATCTCGAGGCCGCGCTGACCGGCATTCTCGACTGCTTCCGCGTCGGACGCGGCAATTTGCTGACCGCGTTGTTCAGGCCGCGGATCGACCGCATCCTGTTCGCAGCGACCAAGGCCGACCATCTCCACCACACCAGCCACGATCGTCTCGAAGCGGTGCTGCGGCGCGCGGTCAATCGCGCGGTCGCTCGCGCCGAGAGCACCGGCGCCGTGATCGACGTGGTGGCACTGGCAGCGGTGCGCGCGACGCGCGAGGCGCTGGTCGCGCGCGGCCGCGACAAGCTGCCGTCGCTGCTCGGCACCCCGGCCGCCGGCGAGAGCGCCAATGGCGAGATCCTCGACGGCAACACCGAGGTCGCCACCTTCCCCGGCGAGCTTCCGGCCGATGCCGAGGAGCTGTTCAAGGGCGGCGCCTATCGCGGCCTGTCGAGCGCGGGCGCCGACGGCACCGATTTCCGTTTCCTCCGCTTCCGGCCGCCGCTGCTGGTCCCGGAGGCTGGCGTCGAGCCGGCGCTGCCCCATATCCGCATGGACCGCGCCCTTCAGTTCCTGATCGGAGACCGGCTGCAATGAGCGATCGCGCCAAGCCCCGTCGGCCCCAGACCTTCCGGCTCGACGATCCCGATGTCGTCGTGGTCGATACCGAGGACGCCGCGCGCCCGAGCCGCGGCACCATCCAGATCACCCCGGAGGCCGATCCGGCGCAACTGCCGGTGCCGATCGAGACCGTGCTGCCGGCGCGGCGCGGCTTTCCCTGGGGCGGCTTGTTTTGGGGATCGGTCGGCGGCCTCGTCCTGCTCGGCCTGGGCCTCGGCGTCACCCGGCTGATCGAGGATCTGTTCGCGCGCAGCGAGGCGCTCGGCTATGTCGGCTCAGGTTTTGCCGCCGCCGCAGCGATCGCGCTGGCTGCCGTGATCGGGCGAGAGACCTATGGGCTGGTGCGGCTCGCCACGATCGAGAAGCTGCATCGGCGCGCCGCCGCCGTGCTGCTCTCCGACGATCGCGCCGAAAGCCGCGAGGTGATCGCCGAGCTGCTGCGGATCGCGCACGCCAATCCGCGACTGGCGCGGCCGCGCGCCGCGCTTGCCGGTCATGCCGACGACATCATCGACGGCGCCGACATGATCAAGCTCGCCGAGCGCGAGCTGATGGCACCGCTCGACATCGAGGCACGGCGGCTGGTGTCGGTTGCCGCGCAGCGCGTCTCGGTGGTCACCGCGGTCAGCCCGCGCGCGATGATCGACGTGCTGTTCGTGTTCGTCGCGTCCTTGCGCATGATCCGGCAATTGGCGCGGCTCTATGGCGGACGTCCCGGCGCGCTCGGCATGATCAGTCTCTTGCGCCACGTCGTCGCCCATCTCGCCATCACCGGCGGCATGGCGGCGAGCGACAGCCTGATCCAGCAGGTGCTCGGTCACGGCATCGCGGCGAAGCTGTCGCAGCGCCTCGGCGAAGGCGTGCTCAACGGCCTGCTGACGGCGCGGCTCGGTCTCGCCGCGATCGACGTCACGCGACCGATGCCGTTCGCCGCGCTGCCGCGGCCGGCGCTCGCGGATCTCGCCAAGGACCTGCTGCGCAAGCAGGAGGATGACGAGAAATGATCAGGCGTACGGCGTGGCGTCGGGATCGCCGGCGAGCCAGCGCCACTGGTACAGCGGCGACTCCGCCGGCGGCGAGAGCTCGGGCGTCCAGCCCGTCAGCTTGCCGAACGTGTAGCTGTCCATGACACGGCCGCGCCAGCTCCGCTCCACGCTGCCGAGCGGCTCGCGCCGTGCGGTGGTGCCCGCCAGCAGCGGTGCGGTGTTGTCCGGATCGCGCACGACATAGAGCCCGGCATGATCGGCGATGAGGTTCATGCCAGGGTCTCGAAAGCCGATGAAGCGGGCGCGCTCGTTGATCTGGATCACCGGCACGCGGCCGCGGAAGAACCAGCGCATCATCGCATAGGTGCGATAGTCGGAAGTCGCGATCCAGGTGGCGCCGGTGGTTTTGAGCTCCTGTTCGAGCCGCTCCGCCACCTGCTCATAGCCAGCCTCCGCGCCGATCGGATCGGTGCGGCCCAGGAAATTCCAGGGCGCGGCGACGTAGTAGAGGAAGATCAGCACCACCATGGCGATGCCACTCACCACCGCGATCCGCGCCCAACGCAACGTCGAGCGAATGAACCAGGCCGGCGCGCCGTCCTCCCTGAGCTTGACGATGTTGATGGCCACCGCCGCAAACCCGATCGGCCACATGAACATCGGCCAGGTGTCGCCGATCCGCAGAGTCAGGGATTTCCAGAGGAAGTAGAGAAAGGGAACGAGCACCGCCGTCGACAGCAGCGTGCCGACCGGCTCCCGCGCGCGATAGCTGCGCCAGGCGGTCAAGGTCAGCGCCGTCAGCGTGACCGGCAGCAGCACGAAGCCGACCTGTCCGAACTGCAGACCGATGTAGTCGCCGAGCGTCCGCAACGAAAAATCGTGCGGCGCCGTGGCGCGGACGAACTGAAAGCGGAACGAGGCCCAGTCGTGCTGAACGTTCCAGATCAGCACCGGCGAGAACACGATCAGCGCGATCACCGCGCCGAGCCACGGATACGGACTGAACAGCAAGCGGCCACGCCAGCTCGGCACGAGCAGAAACGCCGCGACGGCGGGCAGCAGCATCACCACCGTGAATTTGGACAACAGCGCCAGACCGCCGAACATTCCGGCCGCCAGCCACCAACGTCCGTCATTGCTTTCGGCGAGCCTGACCAGCGCCCACATCATCGCCACCGCGAACGGAATCGCCGCGACATCCGGCGCGACCTTGGCCATCAGCAGCCCGTAATACAGCGCGGCCTCGGGCAGCAGCACTGCGAGAATCACAGCCTGCACATTGTGGGTGACGCGGCGGACGATGTCGGCGAGCAGCACCTGCGTCGCGGCCATCGCAACGATGCCGGCGAAACGAACGCCGAGATTGGTGTCGCCGAACAGCGCGGTTCCCAGCCGGACGAACCAGGAGATCATCGGCGGATGGTCGAGGAAGCAGAGCTGCAGCTCCTTCGACCAGGTCCAGTAATAGGCCTCGTCGGTGCGCAGATCGAGAGCGGCCGCATAGACCATGCGCATGATCGTCATGCCCGTGATCACGGCCAACGGGATCAGCCACGCCGCGCGCTGGTCCTGGGATTTTCGGCTGTCAATGTCGGGAGGGATGGTCGCCACGGCGTGCTTTTCCCCGACATAGCCGGACGAGTCAACGCGGGAGTCGATGCTCGTGCGCAGACGCCCCGCCGATACCGCCGCCGCTCGGCCATCGCCTCTAGGCCGTGCTGGAATAAATCTCTAGTTTGGCGGTTCACGCTCGCACGGACCGCATGACCCGCTTCTCGCTTCCACACCATCTGCGCACCGCGTTTCGCGGCCTCGGCCTCCGCCAGATCAGGCTGGTCTGCGGGATCATCCTGTTCTGCTATCTCCTCAGCCACTTCCTCAACCATGCCCTCGGCAACATCTCGCTGGACGCCCTCGCCGAAGGCGTGTCCTACCACATCGCCTTCTGGCAATTCCTCCCCGTCGCCATCGTATTCTACGCGGCCGCTCTGACGCATGGCGGGCTGGGTGTGTGGGCACTGTATCAGCGCCGGCAATTCAGCCGCGGCACGATCGAGCCATTGCAGCTTTTGCTCGGCCTGAGCATCCCAGCGCTGATCTTCAGCCACATCGCGGGCGTGCGTCTCGGGCAGACGCTGTACGGACAGGAGAAGCTGTACCCGCAGGTTCTGTATTCCTATTGGACCGGCCCGTCCTGGCGGCTCTGGCTGATGTCCGCGGCACTGCTGACGTCGTGGACCCACGGCTGCATCGGGCTGCATTTCTGGCTGCGGCTGAAGCCGTTCTACAGGCGCGCGGCGCCGTGGCTGCTCGCTTGCGCCGTGCTGATCCCCACGCTGGCGCTGCTCGGCTTCTACCGCGGCGGCCGTGACGTCATCGCCGCGAGCACGACCGCGCAATGGCGCGCCGAGAACCTGTCTCAGAAGCAGATGGGAACCCCCATGGAGGGGGCAAAGCTCGAAGCCCTCATGAACGGTTTCCTGATCGGCTATCTCGGCCTGATCGGCACCGCGCTCGCCGCCCGCGGAGCCCGCGCGTTGCACGAGCGGCGCGGCGGGGTGGTGACCCTGTCCTACAACAACGGCCGCGTCATCCGGGTGCCGAAGGGCCTCTCGGTGCTGGAGGCCAGCCAGCGCAACAACGTGCCTCATGCCAGCATGTGCGGCGGACGCGCACGCTGCTCGACGTGCCGCATCCGGGTGATCGGCGATCCCAGCCACTTGCCGCCGCCATCACCACGAGAAGCCTTCGTCCTGGCGCAGGTCGGCACCGACGATCCTTCGATTCGGCTGGCCTGTCAGTTGCGGCCCACCGACGACCTGTCCTTCTTCCAGCTGTTCATGCCCAACCTGGCGCATGGAGCGCACAGCAACCCGAGCGCTGGCATCGGGCAGGAACGCTATCTCGTCAGCCTGTTCGTCGACATGCGCGGATCGACCAGCCTTGCCGAGAAGCGCCTGCCGTTCGACGTCGTGTTCATCGTCAATCGCTTTCTCACAGCGGTCTCACAAGCCGTGCTCAGCAACGGCGGGCAACCTAATCAGTTCGTCGGCGACGGCATGCTCGCGCTGTTCGGACTTTCGGCGGATCCGCAGGTCGCCTGCAGCCAGGCGATCCGGGCCGCGGGTGACATCGCGGTCAACGTCGCCGAGCTCAATCGGCTCCTGAGCCACGATCTGCCCGAGCCGATCCGCTTCGGCATCGGCATTCACGGCGGCGAAGTCATCGTTGGCGAGATCGGCTATCGCGACCACATGGTGTTTACGGCGCTCGGCGATGCCGTGAATGTGGCCTCGCGGCTGCAGGACCTGACAAAGACACTCGGCTGTCAGGTCATCATCTCCGACGACGTCTACGCGCGGGCCGGGATCGGTCCGGACATCCTGCCGCAGCGGGAGGTGGAGATCCGCGGCCGCGCCGAGCCGATGCGGGTCCGCACCGCTGCGGACCCCACCGATCTCGTGGCAGGTGGAGGCGCTGCCGCATGAAAGGTCTCATTGAACCTGTCCGCAGCCTGCGCTGTCATATCGAGAACGGTTGCGACGGGGTGGGCGCGCGTCGGTCGAAAGCCGCAAAACCGCCACGATATCGATCGTTTCGGGCCAGGAGCGCCCGCTGTTTGCGCTACCAAGCCTGTCACAACCGCAGTAGTCTCGAAATCCGGGCCTGACGGTTTGCGGGGACCGTAGGCTCGTTCTGGATTGATACCCGCGGAGGCAACGTATGGCTAAAGGTACGGTCAAGTGGTTCAACCCGACCAAGGGCTATGGTTTCATCCAGCCCGCGGCCGGGGGCAAGGACATTTTCGTTCATATCTCCGCAGTGCAGAAGGCCGGACTCACGACCCTCAACGAGGGGCAGACCATCGAGTACGAAGAGATCGCCAACCGTGGCAGGACGTCGGCTGAGAACCTCAAGGTGTAGCAGGCGCGGAGCGCCATTCCGTCAGACGGCTTTTCGGCGCACGCGTTCCAGGCACCACGCCATCGCTATTTGACACGACGAGATCAGACAGGAGCGGCGACCGCTCCTGATCACATGTTTCATATTGTTTGTAGTAGCATCCGTCTTCCCCGCCATTGCCTCGCCCGCCCGTCCCGGGTCAAATAGGCCCCGAACCGCGCCGACACTAGAATTCCAGCGCGCGGAAACGATGACGGGAGTGACGCCACATGGATGACAAGGGCATTTTTCATGGCCTGAAGGTGCTGGATTGCGCGAGCTTCATCGCCGCCCCTGCCGCCGCCACCGTTCTTTCCGATTTCGGCGCCGACGTCATCAAGATCGAGCCGCCCGGCGCCGGCGATCCCTACCGCAACCTCCCGAACCTGCCCGGCTATCCCCGCAGCGAGCACAATTACGCCTGGTATCTCGAAGCCCGCAACAAGCGCAGCCTCGCGCTCGATCTGTCGAAGCCGGAGGCGCAAGACGTCCTGCAAAGGCTGGTTCGCGAGGCCGATGTTTTCATCACCAACTTCCCCCCCTCGGTCCGCGCCAAGCTCGGCCTCACCTACGAAAGACTGGCGCCTTTGAATGAGCGGCTGATCTATGCGTCGTTTACGGGGTATGGGGAAAAGGGCGAGGAGGCCGACAAGCCGGGCTTCGACAGCAACGCCTATTGGGCGCGGTCCGGACTGATGGACCTCGTCCGCGCCGACGAGAGCACGACGCCGGCGCGCTCGGTGGCCGGCATGGGCGACCACCCCTGCGCCATGGCCTTCTATGGCGCGATCGTCACGGCGCTGTATCAGCGCGAGCGGACCGGCAAGGGCTCGCATGTGGCCTCCAACCTGATGGCGAACGGCGTCTGGGCGGCCTCCGTGCTCGCCCAGGCCAAGCTGTGCGGCGCGACCTTTGTTGAGCGGCGGCCGCGCGAGCGGGCGCTGAATGCGGTGGCCAACCACTACAAATGCCAGGATGGCCGCTGGATCATGCTGTCGCTGCTCAACGAGGAGAAGCAGTGGCCGATCCTGGCGCGCTGCTTGGGCCGTGACGACCTGATCGACGATCCGCGCTTCGCCACCAAGGCCGACCGCCACGCCCGCTCGGTCGAGCTGATCCACGAGTTCGACGCGGTGTTCGCGACCAAGCCGCTGGCCGATTGGCGCAAGATCCTCGACGGCAGCGGCCTGGTGTTCGGCGTCGTCGGAATTTTGGACGACATTCCGAACGACAGGCAGATGCTGGAGAACGAGGTGCTGGTGCCGTTCGAGAACGACACCATGCTCACCGTCAACAGCCCGATCTTCATCGACGGCCAGCGCAAGGTCGCCCCGCGCAAACCGCCCGGCGTGGGCCAGCACAGCGACGAGATCCTGCGCCAGGCCGGCTTCGACGACGACGCCATCCAGACCTTGCGCGCAAAGGGCGCGGTGGCCTGAGCTAGCGCGTCGCGATGAAGCACATGCCGAAGCGCGTCGCGGGGCCGGTCTGACAGGACAGCTTCGCGGCGCAGGTCCAGGTCGAAAAGCTCCTGTCGTTGCCGGCGGCCTCGCTCTTGGCCGCGTAGCAATGGCCGCCCCAGCCGTCATTGTAGACCGTACCGGCGAGTTCGTCGCTGCCGCGCAGTTGCGGGCGGCTGGCGAAGCCGCGCGAGAAATCGGGTGCGCGGCCCTCGGCGAAGGCAGTGAGGATGTCGCGACGGCGGACCTGGTCGCCGAAGAAGTGCGGCGAGGCCGGCACCACGGTGGTGTTGGACGGCTTCTCGGCCATCCAGTCGACGCCCGGGACATGGAAGCCGCCGATGCCGCGGGTCTGGTGGCAGCCGCCGCAGCTCGAATCGTTCAGGCGCCGCTCGAAACCGGCGACCGATTGAATGGTCTGCAGCGTTACCCCCTGCGCGGCCGCCTTCTCCAGCGCCCCGACCACGTCGGCCTCGCTGAAGACCGCGCCCTTCCCTTCCTCTCCCTGCACCAGCCCATAGGCCGGCAGCAGATCCGAATTGACGAAGCCGGTGGGCGTCGGCGCCACCGCGACCTTGGCCAGGAACTTGTCCGGGATCACCGCCATGCCGCGATCGAACGCGGCGAGATTGACCGGCTCGAGCAGCCACGCCTTGAATTCGCGCGCGAGATCCGCGTCGGCGAGCAGCCGGTCGCGATCGACCTGATCCTCCAGCACCGCCTCCTCGAAGCTGTTGCTCGCGGCCTGATAGTCGAACACCTTCATCATGTAGTCGGTGCGGAAATCGCGTACCGCCGATTTCGGCGCATGCGCGATCTGCAGATTGGTCTCGATGCGGTGGATGTTCTCCGGTCGGATCAGCGCCAATGGTCCGTCGGGCGCGGCCAGCTTGGCCGCCAGCTCGGCGCCGGTCAGTTGCAGGTTGGCGGTCGCGAGCCAGCGGCGCGCGATGTCGGCGCAGCTCGGCCTGTCGCTCTTGGCCTGCTCGTCGCCGCGCGCCTTGAGCACGACGTTCAGCGTCATCGGCAGCCTGGGCGACGCGACCTCGCCCCCCTTGGCCTCGGGCGGCGTGGTCCGCGTCAGGCGATACAGCAGCCGCACCTCGCCGCAATGTGCGGGATCGACGAAAGCGCGGTCCATGCGGTTGACGATTCCGGCCAGCACGAAGCGGGCGTCGGAAGAATCCAGCACCGCGCGGTCGAACAATTGGAATGCGTAGGCATTGCCGACGCCGATGCTTTCGTTCGGCAACGTCGCCTTGTGCTTGTCGACATAGCGGTCGAACTCGGCGTCGAGCGCCTTGCGTACGGGCACCATGGCAGGCAGCGCGAACAGCGCGGCGCCGGTCAGCGGCGCTTCGCTTTTCGCGAGCATCGCGCCGAGCCCGAACGCGCCTTTGTCGAGCTCGCGTAGCGCGAACGGCTCGAGGATCGCGGTGCCGCGCTCCAGCGGCGCGCTCTCGTCGGCGTGGGCGAGCGAGCTCAGGCCCAGCAGCACAAGACCAATGACAGACAGTCGCAAGACCGGCCTCCTCGCTTCCGACGTAGACGCAACTGACGGCCTGCTAGCCCTCGAACATAGCCGAAAGGCGGCGGCTGGAGCCAATTGTGCGACGAGGCGCCTCACGTGCCGGTGAGGCGCCTCGTCGACTGCGTTCACGAGAAGATGGTCCGTCAGCGCGCGACGACAAGCCCCTTGGTGGTGACGACGACCCAGCGGCCGTCCTGCTTGCGGATGGCGTCGACCTTGCCGAGGCCCGGCACGGGATCGCCGGCGTAGACTTCATAGAGGCCGCCGCGGCCCTCGATCAGCGCCCCGCCACGGCCGACGTCGCGCAGCACCCAGCCGTCGACAACCTTCGGCTTGCTGGCCTCGGCCCGCGCCGCTTCGGCGGCCCGGCTCGCCTCTGCCCTTGCGGCCTCGGACTTGGCTGCTTCGGACTTGGCTGCTTCGGCGCGCGCGGCTTCAAGCATCCGGCTCGCTTCCTGCCTGGTGGCCACGCCTGCAGGCGGCGCAGCGGCATTGATGGCGCCGACGGCCTGCGGGACAGATGCGTTGGCGTCGCGCGTCGCCGGCTGCTGCGCCGTGGCGGACGCCTGCGCCGCGCGCAGCCGCTCCACCGCGTCGCTCAGGCGCTGCAATTCGCTCGGCTTGGCCGAGGACTTGGTCGACAGCTCGCCCAGGATCTTCTCCAGCCGGTCGATGCGCTCGGCCGACTTGTTGAGTTCGACCAGGCTGGTCTGATTGGTCTGGTCGAGGCTCGCTTTGAGCGCGGCGATATCCCCGTCGATCCGCGCCACGGTGGCGGCGAGCGTGGGATCGGTGGTCGTCTCCGCCGTGCCGCCGGCGACCTCGCCGCCACTGCGCTTGACGAAGGTGGCCGTGACCAGACCTCCGGCGACTCCGCCGACGACCATCGCCAGCAGCAGGATGGCAGCCATCGCGGGAAGGCCGAGGCGCGCGGCCGCGGCGCGCTGCGCCGCGATCACGCCCGGCTGCGGCGCGGCGGCACCGGCCGCTGCTGCGGGGCTGGCCGTCTTCGCCGCATCGACCGGGGTCGGCTCGGGCTTGAACTTCGCTTTGGCCCAGGCCGCAGCCTTGTCCACCGCGGCGCTGGCGATGCCGGCCTTCGCCGCCGTCTCGACATTTGCTGCGGCCGGGCGTTTCGCGGCCAGGTCGGGCTTGAACGCCGCAGCCGCAGGCGCAGCCGATTCCGGCTTGATCGCCAGATCGGGCTTGGCCGCCAGCTCGGGCTTGGAGACGGGCTCCGGCTTCGCCGTGGCTGCCGGCTTGGCCGACACGTCGGCCTTGTTCGGCAGCTCCGCCTTCCTATCGGGCTTGATCTCCGATTTGGACGGCGTGGCCGCCATCGGCCCGATCTTGGGCGCGCTCGCCGCGAGCGATGACAGTTTGGGGGTGTCGACCTTGAGCGGTTCGCCGGCGGCAGCGGTCTTGATCGGTGGAGATTTCACCGGTTCGGTCCGCATCAGGTCGAGAATCGTCGGCGACGATTTTGCGGTGTTCGAGGTGGTCGCGGCCTCGGACTTGCCGGGCAGCGGCTTGGCGAGGTTGATCCTGCCGGGCTCGGGCTTGGCAGGCGCAGGCTTTGCGGCCTCCATCTTTGCAGGCTCGGCCTTTGCGGTCTCAGGCTTGGCCGGCTCGGCCTTGATCGCTTCGGCGTTGTCCTGGATCGGCGCCGGCTCTGAATGGGTCATCGGAGTCGGTTCGATCTTGGCCGGCTCGATCTTGGCCGGCTCGACGTTGGCCTGCTCCGTGATCATGGCAACGGCCTCTGGCTTGGCCTCCGTCTTCGTCGCAGCGGCTTCCGCCACGACCGGCTTGGTCTCGCTCACGAGTTGCCCCGGCACGTCCGCCGCAGGCGCTTCGTGATCCGGCGCGATCATCGGCTGTGCGACCGCGGCAACCGCAGGCACGGCGGACTCGGCGACTTCGGGAGATGCGGGGGTGTTCAGTACCGGCTCTGCGCCATCCTTGGCCATGCCAAGGCCCATATCGAGGCTGGCACGTTCGGCCTGTTTCTCGCTCACGTTCAGAGTCTCCGCATGACGTTGAGCACTTGGTAACTTTAGTTAGCGTTTGATTGATTGCTAAAATCTTACTTTTCGAAGGCTTGGCTGAGTTTTAGGGATTCATCCGGGGCGGATTTGCGCCAACAAAGTGGAACTCGTGTGGCAAGCGGTGCCTGAATATGCGGCTGATCGGGACGCGGCGACGCGCGCTCTGTTCAGCACCGCGAGCAGCACGGCACGAGCTCGCGGCACGATTGCGCCCGAGGTTTGGCAAGCGTGTCTCCCTCCCGACTCGTCGGAGGGCGCAGGGAAGACCGGGTATCGACTGATACCCGCGGCCCCCGTGCGGGAAAAGAGTGCACGGGGCAGGAACCACAGGCTCAGCCGGACACACCCGGCCTTCCCTGCGCGATGGCTTTACGGCTGCTTCGTAGTCTCCCCGGTGCGCCGGGCTTTCTGGTCACCGTCATCCGCAGCAGGCGAAGCCCGCGTACGAACTTGGCATCGGCATCGGGATGCCAGGACCCTACGACTTGACCGTCCGCATCCGGCTTGCTCGTCGGCCCCGCTCATCGCGAAGCCCCAAGCCCGACACGGCCACCGCTCCCCGCTGCCACGTCTCGTGACGATCGGCCGACACGCCCCTCTTCATCGCAGGCGGGATGGCCGGGATCATCGTCGTGATTTGCCCGACAACACAAGGGCGAAGCGTGCGGCAAACTGGCTCGACGGGCAAATGGCGCATGAGGGGATTGCGGGAATTGCCCGTCGTGCGGGCTAAGAATCTGAATGCGCCAGTATCACCCGCATTTGCACAATAGGATCACAGGCCGTCAGGATGGCGCGACAGCCAATCCGCATGGCGTGCCTTGAGACGGTTCACGTCGGCAACAGAGGCAGCAAACAGGTCGAAGCCACCGTCGTAAGGCGCGAAGATCGCTCCGTTGCTGCCGTTCATCCACAAGGTTGGCCCTGTCTCACCGTCAGCTCTGGCTATCAGCAAGTCGTCGAAGCTCCTCTCTTGCCAGCGCACCAAAGTCACCGCTGCGATCCATTGATGGTCGTCATCCTCGGCGTCGGGGAATCGAAAGGACGCGTCAGGCTTGAACGAGGATGCAGCGGGAGATGACATCGTCTCTCCCTCGGCGCGGCATTGGACCAGCCAGCAATCCGAGTCAGGGGAGAGGATCTCAGTTCCTAACGCGTTCGCCCGGTGCAGAATCTCCTGACGCTCCTCAGCGCTGTCCGCGTAGCGCTTGGAATTCGGCACAGCGTGGAAACGCACCCAGGGCGTTCGCTGCGCGCTCCTGAGAACATACGCCAGCGGCGGCGCGCTGCCGTGGAAGCGTGACCAGCTGGCCTGGAAGCGATCGAGGAGCTGCGTGGTATGATCATTCATGGGCGACCTGGCTGAACAGAGAAGGACTGACTGGGGAATGTCATGGTCCATGCCCGTTGCATGCCTCGACCCTTCTGACTGTGGCGTTCGGCACACATGACGTCACCCCATGTCGTGACCGTTGATCCCGAGGGCTCAAGATGACCCGCTTCCGGCAACGACCAGCTACCGGAGACTGCCCGCGAAACGCTCGGCCAGACGCTGCGTCTTGAACGCCTCGGCGACCCAGTCGACGAAGACGCGGGTCTTGCCCGGCAGCAGCTTGCGCGATGCGTAGTAGATCGAGATCGCGCCGGCGTCGGCGTACCAGTTGGGAACGAGGCGCAGCAGCGCTCCCGATTCCAAGGCCGGCAGGACGTCGGCGCTGGCGGTCAAGGTGACGCCGAGGCCGAGCAGTGCGGCCTCGCGCATCGCCACGGGATCATTCACCACAAGGGTCGCAGGAAGCGGCGCGGCCATTTCCCGGCCGGTGACGTCGCGCATGGTCCATTGCCGGATACGTCCCGTATCGAGCGAGCGCATGACGATGCCGTCCATCTCGCGCAGCCGGCCGGGATCGGCCGGCAGCTTGCGCCCTTTCAGATAGGCGGGGGAAGCGACCGCGATGATATGCGCAGGCGCCAGCGCGCGGGCCACGATCCCGGCGGAGCGGTCGAAGCCGCCGCCGATCGCGACGTCATAGCCTTCGGCGATGAGATCGACCTGGCGAGTCTCGAAATGCCACTCCGGCCTGATGCGCGGGTGGCGCGCCCTGAAGCTCGACAACTGAGGCAGTATGTACATCATGCCCAGCGTCGGGGGCATGCTGACTTTGAGAGTCCCGGCCGGATCGCCCTTGTCCGTCGCAATCCCCGCGATCGCCGCCTGCAGGCTTTCGAGGTTGTCGGCAATCGCCGCGCGGAACGCTTCACCGGCTTCGGTGAGGGTCAGCTTCCGCGTCGAGCGCTGGAACAGGCGCACACCGAGGTTGCGCTCCAGGGTCGCGACGTTGCGGCTCACCGCAGCGGGCGTGATCGACAGGCGCCGCGCAGCCTCCGAGAAGCTGCCCTGCTCCGCGCTGCGGATGAAGGACTCGAGATTGGCGAGAGTTTCCACGCCTCCACTTTAAAACATTCGTTGAAAATCATGCAAGCCACGGCCGGCTAATCCTGCCGCTCGGCTTCGGGCATGGTGACTTCAGCGGACGACTGGACCTGAACGAATGTGGCCCGCAGCGAGAAACGCTGGACGGTCCGCCGCTGACGAACAACGTGACATGAAAGGCAGGCGCGTGATGATAAGCTTCAACGAAACGTCCGAACCGGCACGGCGTGATCCCAGCATCGGCATCATCGGCGCGGGGAATATCGGCCGCGCCGTCGCTGCGACGCTCGCCCGCAACGGCATCGCGGCAACGCTCTCCAACAGCCGCGGCCCCGACAGCCTTGCAGAGACCGTCGCCGAGATCGGGCCGAGCATCCGCGCCAGCACGCGCGAGGAGGCCGCGGCAAAGGACATCGTTGTCGTCGCAGTGAACTGGTCGAAGCTTCCAGCGGCGCTCGCCGGCCTGCCGAACTTCGCCGGGAGGATCGTGATCGACGCCAACAATCCGATCGAGGCGCCGCTGTTCAAGCCGGCCGAGCTTCATGGCCGCACGTCCTCGGAGATCGTCGCCGGCATGGTGCCGGGCGCTCGCGTCATCAAGGCGTTCAACCATCTGCTCGCGCCGGTGCTGGCGGGCGATCCCCGCAGCGAAGGCGGCCGGCGCGTGCTGTTCTATTCGGGCGACGATGCGGACGCGAAAGCCGAGCTTGGCGCGCTGATCGACCGCCTCGGCTTCTTCGGCATCGATCTCGGTCCGCTTTCGATCGGCGCACGTCTCGTCCAGTTCCCGGGCGGCCCGCTGCCCGCGCTCAATCTCGTCAAGTTCGACTGACCGCAGCCGCCCACCAGGGCTGCCGCACATGACAATCGAAGATTGGGCTCCTCTCTCTCAGCGCCGTCATGGCCGGGCTTGTCCCGGCCATCCACGTCGTTCCCAGCGTGCCGAACGACGTGGATGCCCGGGACAAGCCCGGGCATGACGGAGTGACAAATTCGGAACTCAGAAACAAGGAAACGCATAATGGCATCCTCCGAACCGATCGACATCGCCAAGACTTTCTTCGCGCATTGGAGCGCCAACCGCATCGACGAGGCCCTCGCAATGCTGTCCGACGACGTGCTCTACGACAACGTACCGTTCCCCGACATTGTCGGGCGCGACAATGTCCGTCAGTTTCATGAAGGCTTCGGCATCGGGACGGCGTTCACCGTCGACTGGAAGGTCACCGCGATCGCCGCCGACGGCAACGTCGTGCTCAACGAGCGCGTCGATGTCTTCACCCACCAGAGCGGCGGGACCATCACGCTTCCCGTGATGGGGACGATTACCGTCGCGAACGGCATGATCACGGTGTGGCGGGACTACTTTGATGCCGCCGATTTCGACCGTCAACTTGCGCAGATCAAGCGGTAACGGAATCAGTTCAGGATCCTGAGAAGGAGCGCGCCGCGGCTCATCATGGATGGCCACAAGGCGCGCTCCCCGAACGCATGCTGAGAAGAGCTGGCTTCCTGCAAACGTCTACTTCTTCGCCTGGGCAGCTTGCGGTTGCGTCCCCGCCCCTTCGGCACTCGGCGCCACGATCGACGGCGGCGGTGGCGGGGCGGCGGGGACGTATTGCACGGTGAGGCCGATGATGACGCAGCCATTGCCGGCGCTCGGCATCAGCAGGCGGTGGCCGCCATTCATCTTGAACACCGGCAGGCCGGCGACCCGGCCGATCGCCGGACCGCTCTTGAGAAACTCCTGCTCGACATCGGCGCACGACCGGGCGGTCGGAAACACCTGGATCGCGCTGGCGTCGCAGCCGGTCGCCGATGGTGTCGCCAGCAGGATGGAGGCTGCGCGCGGCGCCATCGCCGACGGATAGGTCTGCGCCGCGATCGACGAGAAGGCGTGGAGATTGGGCGCGCCGGGGTACCAGTTGGAGACGGCGTTGTGAGGCGCATCGATGCTGGAGGCGGCACCGCGCTCGACCGCGGGCAGGCAGGGCCCAAGGCCCGCGCGCGCCGCATGCATCACGGGCTCGGGAGTCTGCGGCTGGCTGAGACCAGCGGCATCGACCGCGGGCGCGGCGATCCCGCTGGCCAGCGGCGCAGGCGCGGGGGCCGCGCGCGCCGACCCATTCGGCGGCGCCGGCTTGGCCGGACGTGGCTTCGCGGGCTCCGGCGCGATCGTCCCGGCCGGCGCCGGCGCCTCGCGCTCCGGTGGGGCCTGCACCAGCTTCAGCGGCGGCTCGGCGCGGCTGACGCTGGGACTGGAGAGCACTCCCAGCACCAGACCGGCCGCGACGACGCAAAGGCAGGGCAGCGAGAGTTCGAGACGCACGAGCTCAGTTCAGCGTGATGGAGCCCGAGACGACGCCGCCATAGGCGTTCTGATCCGGCGTGCCCGAGAACGTCGCATTGAAGCGCAGGCGTTCGGTCACGGCATAGCCGACGCCGACCGCAAGGCCCGAATAGCCCTTGAAGTTGCCATAGGCGCCGGCGACCGACACCTTGCCCGGACGCTGGTCGAATTGCAGCGCGCCGGCGGCCATCGCCAGCGCGATGCCGGCCCGGGCCTCGCGCAGATTGTCGTTGACCTGGGTCTGCAGGCCGTTGACCTGCGTCTGGAGCCCGCCGATCCTGCTCTGCAGGCCATCGAGCTGGCCCTGCACGGCGCCGCCGAGATTATTGGCCACCGCCGTGAGCTGGCTGACATTGACCGCGTCGGTCGCACTGACACCGGCGGCGACGTTGGTCACCCGGCGCTCGTTACCGACGGCGCCCATCGAGACGGTGTTGGCCTGGTTGGCGACCGATCCTGTGCCGATGGCCACACTGTTCGCCGCCGTGACCGATGCGCCATTGCCGAGCGCCGTTCCGTTGGCCGCCCTGACCTCCGAATTCGAACCGAACGCCGCACCATTTGCCTCGAGCACGAGTGCGCCTGAGCCGATTGCCACGCCGTTGGTGCCGTTGTTTCCGACAGCAGCCTGGAAGCCGACAGCGGTGCTGGATCCGCCGAGGACGGCAGTGGCAGCTCCCACCGCGGTTGATTGGAGGCCGGGCGCATAGGCGCCGTTGCCGAGAGCCGTTGCGTAGTTCGCCGACGCCGTAGTGCCGTTTCCGATAGCACTTGCCGAGTCACGGGACGCCAATGCAAATCTTCCAATTGCCATGCTGAGGGCCCCGGTTGCCTGCGCGTTGCTGCCGCAAGCAAAAGAGCTTGCACCCGTAGCCGTTCCGCTTGGCGCGCCGCCAACGTCGCAAACCTGCTGCGCCGACGCGGTCGAAGCAGACGCGACGGCTATGACAGCCATCACCGCGGCGGACGACAGACACGACATCAGCGACTTCATCGGCAACTCCTTGATCCGGCGCGCGTCGGAGTGGGGCGCGACATCTCGATGCCTCGCCCGCGACGTGCGGCTCATCTGCTCGTTCAAACAGTGCACCGGCACGACCGGCGCCGACGTCCGGCAAATGGCGGAACTCTGTAGAACGGCCTGCAGATGATGTCCGATTGTGTCTGGCCTGCCACATCAACGACTCGGACAGAGCTGCGCCGAGACGAGCGTTTCCTGCGAGCCTGCGCTTGCTTCGAGTCGTGCTTTCGTCGCCCCCACCGCTGTCATGCTCCGCGAAGGCGGAGCATCCAGTCCTCCGCGACATCGTGGACCGAAGCGCAATGGATCGTCCGCTTTTCGGACGATGACAGCGGGGGCGACATCATCAGCGTGCCAGGACTTTGGAAGCGGTTGTCTCGTCGCGCGGCGTTGTCAGTTGCTCGTCCTCGAGGACGGCCACGAGCCGGCTCTGCCGGCCGGTGCCGGTCTTGCGGACGATGCGATCGACATGCGTGCGCGGTGCTGACGCGCTGGCATGCGCGGAGCACATTCTGGATGGGAGACGTGCTGGCGCAATTGGCTCAGCGCATAGTCGATCGCGACGGATTACGTGGGGAGTCACGGACCGACGGCCGACCGCCGACGGCGCACTGCCATCATTCGCGCTGAAGAATCAGCTGGACGTCCTTCAGCACCGCGACGAGCTGGCTCTGCTGCTTCGTCCCGGTCTTGCGAAAGATCCGCTCGAGATGGCTGCGCGCGGTGCTGAACTTGATGCCGGAGCCGGCCGCGACGTCCTTGAGCGAGCGGCCGGAGCTCAGCACGGCCGCGATATCGGCTTCCTTCGGCGTGAGGTCGAACAGCCGGCGTAGTTCGTCGACGAAGCCGGCCGGCGTCTCCGGCGCGATCTTGCGCAAAATCACGATGGCGCATGGCGCCAGCGTGGGAATGTCTCCGACCCGCGCGGGACAGATCGACAGCGCCAGCAGCGGCGCGCCGTCGCCGTCGAGCTCGCCGAACATGATGTCGCCGCCCGCCGCATGATCAGCGGAATGAGAGGCAGCGCAGGCATCGGCAAGGAAGCGCTGCAATTGCGCGTTCTTCTGCGGGCTGGCGGCTGCGAGGATGCCCCTGCGCACGGACAGCGCGGCGCCCGCAGCGGCGAGAATGCGCTCCGCCGGAGCATTCAGCGCCGCCACATGCTGCGCGCTGTCGACCACCATCAACCCGATCGGCAGATGCTGCAAGGTCGCCCAGGACAGCTTTGACAGGCCGATCGACCGGCTCAGCTCCAAGGCGCGCCGCAGATGCGGCGTCACAGATTCAAGCAGCCCGACATCCGACGAGGTGAATGGCGGCTGGTCGCGGCCGCGCTGGACGTCGAAGAACCACGCCGACGATCCGAACTCATAAAGCTTGACGGTCAGTCCGCCATACATGTCCTGCGGCGCCATCCATTCGTTCCACAGGCGGCTGTCGCGGAGCGTCTCGCGCCCGATCCGATCGAGGTCATGATAGACGAGACCGACGGGGGCCCGGAGCAGCGTGTCCTCGATGATGTTGGGCTCGTCCAGGAACTCGGCCATGTAGCGATCCTGGAAGGCGGGATCGTTGCTAGGCGCGATGAGATCGCCGGGACGGCGATCCGGTCCGATCCTGACGAGGCAGGCTCTGGACCCCTGCAGCAAAGTCCGCAGCTTCTCGACCACGTCCGGCCAGACCGTCTGATCATGGGCCGCCTGATAGATCGCTCCGATGATCTCAACGAATAACGCGTCGGTCATGTCCAACGGCCAGAGGCATTCACGCGGGCATGACTCAACCTCGCGCAACCACCTCAGGCGCTTGCGAACGGCCCCATGCCCGAAGGGCCGGAGCACGCTGCGATCGGCTTGACCGCAACCCGCCCCGAATACCCTTGCAGCCATTAAAGGTCCAAACACAGTCCAAAACAAGCCCCTCTGTTTAGAATTCCTCAGGGAGCGTGGCGCGGGAGGTGAGCGGGTCGCACAGGCCGTTTTCCGACCGCGTGCGATCAGCGATGGGCGCGCAGCAGGGCCTCGACGGCAGCGCGGTCGGGAAAGGCGTCGAACACGCCCCACGTGCTGGCAAGAATGGCGCCGCAGGCGCTCGCAAACGCCATCGCATTCTCCGGCGATTGCCCCTCAGCGAGACTGACCGCGAGCCCCGCCGCAAAGGCATCGCCCGCGCCGAGCGTATCGACCGCGACGACCGGAAAGCTCGGCTGGTGAAACGGCGGCTGGCCGCTGCGGCAGAACACGGCGCCGCCCCGGCCGAGCGTCACGACGACGATCGCGGGCCCCCTCGCCATGATCGCCTCGGCCAAAGCCTGGATCGCTCCAAGTCCTGCGTCGGTCAGTTCAGCATCGAAGCTCGGCCTCACGTCACCCGCGAGATCAGAGGCCAAGTCCGCAGCCTCATTGGCATTGACAACCAGGATGGTCGTCAGCGCGAGCAGCCGCGGGTCGAGCGGACGCAACGGCGATGGGGTGAGCAACGTCGCCCTGCCCGCGTCGCGCGCAATCTCGAACGCCGCGATGATCGGCGCATCGCCGACCTCGAACTGGGCCATGATGATGTCCGCGCGCGCGATCGCGCTGCGCTTCTCGCGCACATCCTCGGCACTCAGACGCCCGTTCGCACCAGGGAAGACGGCCAGGCAATTCTCGCCTTGCGCATCGATGAAGCCGATGCCCGCGCCGGTCGGACCGGGAAGCCGGCGAAGCATCTCGCCGGGAAGCCCGGCGCGGTCCAGCGCCGATGCGGCAAGGCCGGAGAGCATGTCGTCGCCAATCGGCACGATGCCGTCGACCTGCGTGCCCAATCGCCGGCAGGCCACCGCGAGGTTGAGCCCCTTGCCTCCGGGCTCCAGGGCAAAGGCGTTCGCGGTCATGGATTCGCCGGGCCGCGGGAATCTTTCAACCTTGGCGGCACTTGCTGCAACGAAGCTACCTATGACAAAGAGAAGACCGTCGTTTGGCATGAACGTCCGTTGATCTCGGCGCAACAATCGGGATAGAAGTCGCGCCGCTAGGTCATTTTCACTCGATTTTACAACGGTCATGTAGAGAATTGAACCGCAGCAAAAGCTCCCCACCCAAGCTCGACAGCCTGATCGATCGTCTCAAGCTTCGCGAAGACACGGCGATGCCGCTGTATCGCCAGCTCGAAGAGCAGCTCGCGGCCATGATCGAGCAGGGCGCGGTTGCGCCTGGCGCGACGATGCCGGCCGAGCGCCATCTCGCGGCTGAACTGGGCCTCAGCCGGACGACCGTGCAGAACACCTACGATGCGCTGCGCAAGCGGCGGCTGCTCGCGGCGCATGGCCGGCTCGGCTACATCGTGCAGAAGCCGGAGACCGTTCTCGAGCCCGGCATGAACCGCCTCAAGGGCTTCACGCAGGAGATGGAGGAGCTCGGCCGCAAGCCGTCCTCCAAGATTCTCGAACGACAGGCGCTCAGCGATCGGCTGATCGCCTCGATCTTCGGCCTGCCGTCGACGGCGCGGTTTCTCAAGCTCGTTCGCGTGCGTTTTGGCGACGGCGTGCCGCTGTCACGCGAGGTCGCGTGGTATAGCCTTGATGCCTGCCAGAGCCTCGAGCAGGCCGATCTGTCGGGCTCGGTCTATGCGTATCTCGCCGCGCATGGCGCGCCACCGGATCATTGCGAGCAGACCATCGAGGCCACCTCGCCCGATGCGGAGGAGTGCTCGATCTTCGGCTTCACCGAACCGCTGCCCTCGCTGCTGATCAAGCGCCGGACCTACGATCCGACCAACCGCATGCTGGAATATGTCGAGGGCCTGTTTCGCGGCGACAGCTATGCCTATCGGCTGAAGATGAAGATCTAGCGCGGTGAGCGGCGGCGCCGCTCACCTCGGGCATCGTTGGGTCAGCCTGCGGCCGCCGCGTGCTGTGCCGCCATCTCGACATCCGACGCGGTCACGCGCTGGAAGGCGGGACGCTGGGTGATGCGCTCGGCATAGCGGACGAACACGTCCTTGCGCGGCACGATGCCGAACATCATCGTCCAGTTGAAGGCGACGCCCCAGAGAATGTCGGCGGCCGTCATGCGTTCGCCGAACAGATAGGGCCCCTTGGCGAGCTGCGCCTCGAGCGCTGATAGCATCGTCTCGTAGTCGGCGTAGGGCGACTGCGTGACGGGCGCGGGCTCGCGCTTCATGAAATGATCGATCACCGCCGGCTCGAACGAGGAGCCGTAATAGGCGATCCAGCGCAAGTAGGGCCCGCGCAGGGGATCGTCGAGCGCGGGCGTCAGGCCGGCCTGCGGGAACAGATCGGCGAGATAGATGAAGATCGCGACCTGCTCGGTCACGATCTGGCCGCGATGGCCGACCGTCGGCACCTTGCCGAGCGGATTGATCGCCAGGAACTCCGGCTTGCGCTGTTCGCCGGCCTTCATGTTGAGAACGTGCAGATGATACGGCGCGCCGAGTTCCTCAAGCAGGATGCGCGCGCCGGCGGCGCGGGTCTGCGGCGAATAATACAGCGTGATGGTGTCGTCGGTTGCCATGATGGTCTCCTCCCCTGGTTCGTTGCGATCTCCGGCTTGTCGCACAGCATACCTGACAATCCATGTCAGGTATGGTTTAACCGCGGCATGCGCGCCAGCCGTCTGCTTTCGATCCTCACCACCCTGCAGGCCAAGGGCCAGGCTTCGGCGCCCGAGCTCGCAGAGGCCTGCGAGGTCTCGGTGCGCACGATCTATCGCGACATCGATGCGCTGTCGGCCGCGGGCATTCCCGTCTATGCCGAGCGCGGCGCCGAGGGCGGCTTTCGTCTGCTCGACGGCTATCGCGTGCGACTGAACGGGCTATCGCCGGCGGAGACCGACGCGCTGTTTATGGCGGGCCTGCCCGGCCCGGCCGCGGCGCTCGGCCTCGACGGCGCGATGAGCGCGGCGCAGAGCAAGCTCGTGGCCGCGCTGCCGCAGGCGTCGCGGGCCACTGCCGGACGCATGCAGGCGCGGTTCCATCTCGATGCGCCTGGCTGGTTCGGCGAGGCCGAGGAGCCGCAGCATCTGCGTCCCATTGCCGATGCGCTGCTGCGCGAGGTCCTGGTGGACATTCGCTACCAGACCTGGCGCGCCGAGAAGCGCCGCCGCATCGCGCCGCTCGGCCTCGTGCTCAAGGGCGGCAACTGGTATCTCGCAGGAGGGGTCGAGCGCAGCGTGCGGACCTATCGCGTCGCGCGCATCCTCGATTGCGCGGTGACGAACGACAGCTTCGCGCGGCCGGCCGATTTCGACCTCGCCGCCTATTGGCGCGCCGCGACGGAGCGGCTCGAGGCCGAGATGCATCCGAATGCGGCCACCGTGCGCCTGTCGCCGCTCGGCGTGAAACTGCTGGAGGTCTGGAGCCAGCCTTACGTGCGGGCACGCACACGCATCGCCGACGAAGCCGACGCCGACGGCTGGCGGATCGCCACGATCCCGACCGGGACGACGCTATGGCATGCGGCGGGCGAGTTGCTGCGGTTCGGCCCGGAGGCCGAGGTGCTCGACCCGCCCGAGCTGCGCGCGAAGATGGCGGAGCTGGCGCAGGCGATGACGCGACGCTACGGGCGCAGCTGAGACAAAGGTATGAGCTGTAATACCGTGCTCTCTCCGCGTCATTGCGAGCGCAGCGAAGCAATCCAGGACGGCGGGTGGGACTCTGGATTGCTTCGCTGCGCTCGCAATGACGGGGTGAGAGCGGCGCGCGCTCGCATCCAGCCGGGGTGAGCGCGAGCGGCTGGCGTAAACACACGGCACGATCTGAGCTACATCACCACCGGCGCGTCGGGCAGTTCGTTCGTCTCGCCGGCGTGCGGTGGATAGTGCTTGGCGAGCTCGCGTGAGACCGCCTGAATGCCCTGCATCACGCCCTGCTCGAAACGCCCGGCGCGGAACTCGGCCTCCATCGCGCGGCAAATCGTCTCCCAGCCGTCCGCACCGACGCGATCATGGATGCCGCGGTCGGCGATGATCTCGACATCGCGATCGGCCAGCAGCAGATAGATCAGGACGCCGTTGTTATCAGCGGTGTCCCAGATACGCAGTTGCGAGAACACATCGAGCGCGCGCTCGCGCGGCGGCTGGTTGTGCCACAGCGGCCGGCCATCGAGCGCGCCCTCGACGACGAAACGGACCTGCCCCGCATGCGTGCGCTCGCCGGCCGCGATCGCCTGCTCGATGCGCGCCAGCACACCCGGCGTGAAGATGCGCTTGAGCTGCCAGTGGTGGTGCAGCAGGTGACGGCCGATCCGTGTGATGCTCATGGTCGCCCCCCCCCTCACCAGCTGCCCGAGGCGCCGCCGCCGCCAAAACTGCCGCCGCCGCCGGAGAAGCTGCCGCTGTCGCTCGAACTGCTGCTGCCGCTGCTCCAGCCCGATGACGACGAGCCACCAGACCAGCCGCCGCGGCGGCCGCTGCCCGGGCCCGACATCGAGGCAAAACTGTCGGCGATGAAGGCAATGATGAAGCCGGCGATCCCCGACAGCGCGGCGAGGCCCACCGATCCGACCATCAGCCAGGCAATGACGCCCATGGCGCCGCCGGTGGCGAAGGAGCCCAGCAGGCGGCCGAGCAGCGTGCGCAGGATGCCGCCGATCACCAGCGCGCCGAACAGCGCTACCGGCGCGAACGAAGTGATGGAATCGAAGTCGAGATCGTCGCCATGCGAGGCCTGTGGCTGCGGCACCGGCAGGGTCTCGCCATTGATCACGCCGATGATGCGGTCGACGCCGGCATCGATGCCGCCGGCGAAATCGCCCTGACGGAACTTTGGCGTGATGACCTCGTCGATGATGCGCCGCGCGGTGACGTCGGTCAGGCTGCCCTCGAGGCCGTAGCCGACCTCGATGCGCAGCTTGCGATCATTCTTGGCAATCACCAGCAGCGCGCCGTCATCGACCTTCTTGCGCCCGATCTTCCAGGCCTCGGCCACGCGGATCGCGAACTGCTCGATCGTCTCCGGCTGCGTCGTCGGCACGATCAGCACCGCGACCTGGCTGCCCTTGCGGGTCTCCAGATCCTTGAGCTTCTGCGTCAGGCTGGCGATATCGGACGACGACAGCGTGCCGGTCTGGTCGACGACGCGGCCGGTCAGAGGCGGCACAGCGACATCCGCCCACACCAGCGTGGCGAGGCAGACGAGGAATGTCGCAAGCAGCGCCTTGACGACCGGCAGCGCGCGCACGAGCGGAAGCTCCGGCTACTTGGCGGGCGCGGGCGACGGCGCGTTGAAGTCGACCTTGGGCGCGACCGAGATCTCGCGCTCGTTCTCGACCGTGAAGTTGGCCTTCTCCTTGTAGCCGAACATCATCGCCGTCAGGTTGTTCGGGAAGGTGCGGATGCCGACGTTATACTCCTGCACCGACTTGATGTAGCGGTTGCGCGCCACGGTGATGCGGTTCTCGGTGCCCTCGAGCTGGGACATCAGGTCGCGGAACAGCTGGTCCGATTTCAGCTGCGGATAGTTTTCGGTGACGACCAGCAGCCGCGACAGCGCACCGGTTAGCTCGCTTTGCGCCGCCTGGAACTTCTGCAATGCGGCGGCATCGTTGACCACGTCCGGCGTGGCCTGGATGCTGCCGACCTTGGCGCGGGCGTTGGTGACGCCGAGCAGCACGTCCTTTTCCTGCTGCGCGAAGCCCTTCACGCTGTTGACGAGGTTGGGCACGAGATCGGCGCGGCGCTGATACTGGTTGACCACCTCGGACCAGGCCGCCTTGACCTGCTCGTCATTGGTCTGGATGGAATTGTAGCCGCAATTGGTCAGGCTCAGCGTCATCAGCGCCGCCAGCACGGTCAGCAATTTCCGCATCGCGCGTCCCCCTCTTCGTCCGGTTGTGTCGCCATCACACAGCACAGCTTTGGCGACGGCGCAATGACGCCGCCGGAGGTGGGTCTCGAACATCGAGTCGGAGGTTCAGTGGAGTTCCGGCAGATCCTTCCGGACGACATCTTCGGAGCGGTCCGGAGTCTAACAATTCATACCACCCGTGCCGCGGCCCCTCACCCCGACCCTCTCCCCGTGAAGAACGGGGAGAGGGGGCAGACCGCCGCTTGGGCAACACATTGCGCCACTTGCAAAGATTCACCGAGCAAGAGGCACAGCTGCTGCGCCGACGGCGGTGCGCCGCCTCTCCCCGTTCTGCACGGGGAGAGGGTTGGGGTGAGGGGCCGCCGCACGGGAGGTGTGAGTGATGAGCCGCCGTTGATACGAGCCGCAAAAGGCTGTCATTCCGGGGCATTCGCGCGCAGCGCGGATGAGCCCGGAATCCATGAGCCACGAGCGGAAGTGTGGCGCGGGATGGCTGTGGCGCTTGCCTTCGTCACACCCACGTTCGGGAGTATGGATTCCGGGCTCGCGCTACGCGCGGCCCGGAATGACGGGCGGAGAAAGTTGGGTCGATGTCTTGCAGCGGGACACGCTGCGCCCTCGCCTCAGCTCCCCTTCCGGTCGCGCAACTGGGTGACGAACATGTCCTGCCAGCTCGCCGGCTTCACCTTGATCGAGCCGACGCCGTGCATGAACTCGGCTATTCTGAGCACGCCTTCAGGCGTGGCGGAGAACCAAGTGTCCTTGTCCTGCAGCATCTCCAGCACCTCTTCCTTGGTGGTCTTCACCTTGGCGGTGCGGGCATAGATCTCGGCGGCGGCGGCCTTGTCGTTGGCGATCAGGGTGCAGGCCTCATCGAGCGCGTCGAGGAAGGCCTGCACGACCTTGGGATTGGCGTCCACGAAGCGCTTCGGTGCGAACACCACGTCCATCGTCAACCGTCCGAGCACGTCGGCCGAATTGGCGACCCGGTGGATCTTGGGATCCTTCAGCTCGATATAGGAGAACGGCGGCGAAGTGAAATGCGCCGTGATCTCGGTCTTGCCCGAGACGAGCGCCGCCACCGCTTCCGGATGCGGCAGGCCGACCGTCATCGGATCGAGCTTGGCGTAGTTCTCCTTGCCGAACTCATGCGCCGCCATCATCTGCAGGATGACCGCCGACAGCGAGGTCTTGATGCCCGGCAGCGCGATCTTGTCGCTCGGCTTGAAGTCCTTCAGAGACTTGATCTCGGGATTGTTGCTGTTCATCCACAGCGAGGTCGAGCTGAGACCGCTGACGCCGACCACTTCCACCGCCGGAATGCCCTTGGCCTTGGCCCACAGCGTGATGAATCCCGGCGCGCCGGTGCCGGCGATGTCGAGCGAGCCGGCCATCATCGCGTCGTTGATGATGTTGCCGCCGTCGAGCAGCTGCCAGCTGACCTTGAACGGACCGAGGCCGGCCTTCTCGGCCTGCTTCTCCATCAGCTTCTGATCCTCCATCACGATCAGTGGCAGATAGAGGATGCCGTAGCCCTTGGAGAGTCTGATCTCCTTGACTTCGGCCTGCGCGCCGGTGGCGCCGAGCATCACGGCGAGGCCGAATGCTGCGGCGGTGAGTGATTTGCTCCAGGACATGGTCGTCTCCCTCTCCTTGTTGTTTTGCTTATAGCTCATCAGTGCTGCATGCCCCAGCGCCGCACCGTCTTGCGCTCGATGGTGGCGAACACGACGTTCTCGATCACGAGGCCGATGATGATCACGGTGAACAGGCCGGCGAACACGTTGGCCGTCTCCAGCTGGTTGCGGTTCTCGAAGATGAACCAACCGAGCCCGCCCGAGCCCGAGGACACGCCGAACACCAGCTCGGCGGCGATCAGGGTGCGCCAGGCGAAGGCCCAGCCGACCTTCAGGCCGGTCAGGATCGCCGGGAAGGCGGCGGGGATCAGGATGAAGCGCACCAGCTTCAGCCCGCGCAGGCCGTAGTTCAGGCCGACCATGCGCAGGGTGTTCGACACCGATCGGAAGCCGGAATGGGTGTTGAGCGCGATCGCCCACAGCACCGAATGCACCAGTACGAAGATGATGCTCCCCTTGCCGAGGCCGAACCAGATCAGCGCCAGCGGCAGCAGCGCGATCGCCGGCAGCGGGTTGAACATCGAGGTCAGCGCCTCCAGCAGATCGGCGCCGATCCGCGAGCCGATCGCGATCGTGGTCAGCACTGCGGCGAGCAGGATGCCGACGCCGTAGCCGATCAGCAGGGTCTCCAGCGACACCAGAGTGCGCGCGGGGATGACGCCATTGGCGATGTTGTCGAAAAAGGCGGACAGCGTGTCGGTGAAGGTCGGAAACAGAAGCGGATTGCCGAGCCACAATCCATAGGCCTGCCACAGCGCGGCCAGGGCGACCAGGATGATGGCCTTGCGGACCGCACCGAAGCGGTAGATGCGTTCCAGCCAGGACAGGCTCGCCTCGACCTTGACATCGCCGAGGGGGGTCTCCGCATTGACGATTTCGGGGCGCAGCGTCAGCGTCTCGCTCATGATCTCTCTCCCGTCCCTTTAGTGATGGCCGAACAGCATGTCGTTGATGCGCCCTTCGAGCGCGACCTGCTCGGGCGAGCCCATCGTGCCCGGCGGCACGCTGTTGAGCTCGGCGCGGACGCGCCCGGGATGCGGCGACAGCAACAGGATGCGCGAGCCGATCTTGATCGCCTCCTCGATCGAATGCGTCACGAACAGCACGGTGAAGCGGGTGTCCTGCCACAGCTGCAGCAGCTCGTCCTGCATCTTGCGCCGGGTCAGCGCGTCGAGCGCCGCGAACGGCTCGTCCATCAGCAGCACGTCCGGCTCCATCGCCATGCCCCTCGCGATCGCGACGCGCTGCTTCATGCCGCCGGAGAGCATGTGCGGATAGGAGTCGATGAACTTGGTCAGGCCGACCTTGTCGATGTAGGACTTGGCGCGCTCCTGCGCCTCATCAGTGCTCAGCCGGCCGCTCGCGGTCAGCGCGAACACGACGTTCTCGCGCACCGTCTTCCAGGGCAAGAGCTGGTCGAATTCCTGGAACACCATCATCCGGTCCGGGCCGGGCTCGGTGACCTCGTGGCCCTTGAGCCGGATGCGGCCTTCGGTCGGCTTCAGATAGCCGCCGATCGCCTTCAGAAGCGTGGACTTGCCGCAGCCGGACGGTCCGAGCAGCACGAAGCGGTCGGAATCGAACACCTTGAAATCGACACGATAGGTCGCCGTGACCAGGGTGTCCGGCGTCTTATACTGGAGCGTCACGCCCTCGACGGAGAGCAGCGGCTCGAACTGGGATGGTGTCTGATGGACGGTCATGCGTCCTCCCCTCTATGTTGCAGCGCGAAATTTCGCCTGGTGCACTTCGGCGCCCTTGTTCGAAGTGATAGAGGAGGAGACTGACGCGAACCTGACTCCGGGACTGAGACCACGACCTTGCGCATCCTGCTGGTGGAAGACACGCCCGAGATCGGCGCCGCCGTGACCAGCCGGTTCGAGCGGATCGGCTACGCCGTCGACTGGGAGAAGGACGGCCGCACCGCGAGCGAGCTGATCGAGGTGCAGACCTATGATCTGATCGTGCTCGACGTGATGCTGCCGAACATGGACGGCTTCGCCGTGCTCAAGCATTTGCGCAAGCGCGGCCTGCGCACGCCGGTGCTGGTGCTGACCGCGCGCTCGGCGGTCGACGACCGCATCGGCGCGCTGGATCTCGGCGCTGACGACTACCTGATCAAGCCGTTCGACTATCGCGAGCTGGAGGCGCGCGCCCGCGCCCTGCTCCGCCGTGCCGCCGGCCAATCCGACAATCTGCTGACGCTCGGGCCGCTGGTGATCGATCGCGCCGGGCGGACCGCGAGCGTCGCCGGCCAACCGCTCGACCTGACGCGCCGCGAACTCACCGTGCTGGAGATCCTGGCCGCCCGTCCCGGGCGCTATGTGGCGAAGGACGAACTGGTCGAGCAGCTGTTCAGCTTCGACCAGGATCCGAGTCCCAACGCGGTCGAGCAGTTCATCGCGCGTCTCAGGCGCAAGCTGGCGGCGACGACAGTCGAAATCAAGACCGAGCGCGGCCTTGGCTATCAGCTCCACGCTTCGTGACCTCAGGACGTCGCTGCGCGCGCGGCTCCTGATCGCGATCGGCGCGATCCTGGCGGTCGGCGCGGTCGTACTCAGTCTCGCCGCCTGGCAATACGCCGCGACGGCCGCGCGCGACGCCTATGACAAGCTGCTCGCCGGCGGCGCGGTGCAGGTCGCGGAGAACATCTACATGCAAGGCGGCGTGGTGACGCTCGATCCGCCGGCCGCCGCGTTTGCGACGCTGTCGGCCTATGACCTCGTGTTCTATCGCGTCACCGATCCGCGCGGCGTGGTCATCGCCGGCTATGACGATCTCACGATCCAGGCGCCCAAGAGCGCGTTGCGCGAGGGCGTCGTGCTGCGCGATGGCGTCTACCGCGACCAGCCGGTGCGCATCGCCGCGGTGGCGCGCAGGCTCGATGGTGCCTCCGGCGACGGCTGGAGCGAGATCGTACTGGCGCAGACGTTGCGCGCGCGGGACGCGCTGACCTGGGATCTCGCGTCGAAGGCCATCGGCCTGATCGCGGCGATGAGCCTGCTGGCGCTGGTCGCGACCGCGTTGTGCCTGCGGCTGGTGTTCGCGCCGCTGACGCGCCTCGAGGCCGAGATCGTCAAGCGCCGCCCGGACGATCTCAGCCCGATCGCGATCACGCCGCCGCGCGAGGTCCGCGCCCTGGTCGGCGCCATCGACGGCTTCATGCAGCGCCTCGCCGAGCGCATCGCGCTGATGCAGCGCTTCATCGCCGATGCGACGCATCAGTTGCGGACGCCGCTGGCGGCGATCGACGCCGAGGTCGAGCTGCTGAGCGATCAGACCAGCGATCCGAAGGCGCTCGACCGGCTGCGCGGCCGCATCGGGGATCTTGCGCGCCTCACCAGTCAGTTGCTCGATCACGCGATGATCCAGCACCGCGCGCAGGCACCTCGCCTCGCGCCGACCGACATCAACGCGCTGGCCAAGTCCGTGCTGTCGCAGAGCGTCCCGCTGTCGCTGGACCGCGAAGTCTCCGTGAGCTTCGTGGCCTCCGACGACGATGTCGTCGTCGCAGGAGATGCTATCAGCCTGCGCGAGGCGCTCGCCAATCTGATCCACAATGCGCTGGCGCATGGGGCGAAGACGCGGCTGATGGTGCGGGTGGAGCGGACAGCGGAGAGTGTCGCGATCGTCGTCTGGGATGATGGGCCGGGCATTGCGGCGGAGGCGCAGGCCGGTTTGCTGGTGCCATTCCAGAAGGGCACTGGCTCGCACGGCTCCGGGCTCGGACTTGCGATCGCCAACGAGGTCGCACAAGCCCATGGCGGCCGCTTACGCTTCGACGGTGGAGCAGGTGATTTCAGCGTGAGGCTCGAGCTGCCGATCAGCGATCCGTGTCCCGCTGTCTGATCTCAGGTGAGCAACATTTAGGAGCTGGACCCGGGCTGCCGCTCCAACGCCGGTGCGCTCCCCTCCCCCTTGCGGGGAGGGGTTGGGGGTGGGGGTCCCCGAATGCTGACTATGAGGAAACTAGATCATCAGCGCGGCTGATTCAGTCCAACGTTTGCACTCGATCAACCCGCGAGCACGCCGAGATCGATTGGCGCGCTCAACTACGTTCGGCGCCCGGAGACCCCCACCCCCGACCCCTCCCCGCAAGGGGGAGGGGAGCGCAGTGTGCTCGTGGTGAGGGCTCGGATCCAAAGGGCTCTGTAGAAGCCTCTGTGCTCCGGACTTACGCCGCCGCCTTCTTCGCCTTGGCATCCCGGATCGCAGCCCACACCTTTTCCGGCGTCAGCGGGGTCTGCAAATTGGTGATCCCCAATTCGAACAGCGCGTCCATGACGCCGTTGGTGACGCAGGGCGGGCCGCCGATGGCGCCGGATTCGCCGCAGCCCTTGGCGCCCAGCGGATTGGTCTTGCACGGCGCGGAATCGTCGAGCGTGACCGCGATCGGGGGCACGTCGTCGGCGCGCGGGATGCAGTAGTCCTGATAGGTCGCGGTCAGCAGCTGGCCGTCGGCATCATAGGCGACGTTCTCGTACAGCGCCTGGCCGATGCCCTGGGCGACGCCGCCATGGATCTGGCCGGCCACCAGCATCGGGTTCACCGCGACGCCGACGTCGTCGACCGTGGTGTAGCGCACCACGCGGCTGATGCCGGTGTCCGGATCGATCTCGACCTCGCAGATATGCGTGCCGTTCGGCCAGCTCGGACCATCGACCTCGCCTTCGCTGTCAACCGACAGCTTGGCGCCCTGCTCCTTCTGCGCAATGTCGAACAGGCTGATGCGGCGATCGGTGCCGACGACGGTGAGGACACCGTCACGATACTCAATGTCCTCGACCGCGGTCTCCAAGAGGTTCGAGGCCTTCTCGCGCGCCTTGGTGATCAGGTCGTTCGAGGACACCGCGACGGCGGTGCCGCCGACGAACAGCGAGCGCGAGCCGACGCTACCGAAGCCGGTGGCGAGATCCGTGTCGCCCTGCACGATTTCGATCTTGTCGAGCGGGATGCCCAACGTATCGGAGATCATCTGGGTGTAGGTCGTCTGCAGCCCCTGCCCCATCGCCATCGTGCCGGAATGCAGGATCACGCGGCCTTCGGACGTCGCGTGCAGCGACACCTTCTCGGTGTGGGCGCGGCCGCCGGTCCATTCGATGTAGGAGGTCAGGCCACGGCCATACAGCATGCCGCGCTTCCTGGCTTCGCGCTTGCGGGCGTTGAAGCCGTCCCAGTCGGCGAGCTTGGCGGCGCGCTCGAGCATGTGGGCGAAGGCGCCGGAATCATACACCTGGCCGACGGCGTTCGTGTAGGGCAGCTGCGTCGGCTTGATGTAGTTCGCTTTCCGGATGGTGCGCGGATCGATGCCGATCTGGCGCGCGGCGGTGTCGAACAGCCGCTCGACGATGAACACCGCCTCAGGCCGCCCGGCGCCACGATAGGCGCCGACCGGCGCGGTGTGCGTCATGACGGTCTTGATCTCGAAATGCACCAGCGGCAGGTCATAGACGCCGGTCTGCACGAACGGGCCGAGCACCAGCGGGATGATGTTGGCCGCGCCGGAGGAGTATGCGCCGGTGGCGCCGATCGAGCGCACGCGATAGGCCAGCACCTTGCCCTTGGCATCGAGCGCGAACTCAGCGGTCGAGGTGAGGTCGCGACCATGCGTGCCGCCGACGAACTCGTCGGTGCGCTCGGCGCGCCAGCGGATCTTCTTGGACAGCTTGGTCGCGGCATAGGCGACGATGCCGTCCTCGGGATAGAGGTTGGTCTTCTGGCCGAAGCCGCCGCCGATGTCGCCGACCAGCACGCGGATGCTCTCCTTCGGCCGCTTCAGCACGGCGTCGGCGAGCACGTCGCGGGTCGAGGCCGGGGTCTGCGACTGCACGGACAGGAGGAGCCGGCCGGTCTTCTTCTCGATCTCGGCGATGGTCGAGCGCGGCTCCATCGCGGAGGGCACCAGGCGCTGACTGGTGATGTCGAGCGACACCTTGTGCGGGGCGCTGGCGAAGGCCTCCTCGACCTTGGCGGCATCGCCATAGCTCATCGCCGCGACGATGTTGTCGGGCGCCTCGGCCCACACCGCGGGCGCGCCTGGCTCGATCGCCTTCACCGGATCAGTGACAGCCGGCAGCACCTCGTAGTCGACCACGATCGCCTCAGCCGCCTCCTGCGCGATCACGCGCGAGGTGGCGACCACGGCCGCGACAGCCTCGCCGGTGAAGCGCACGATCTCGTGCGCCAGCAGACGGCGCGGCGGCACGGTCATCGGCTTGCCGTCGGGACGCTTGAAGATCGCCAAGGTCGGGATGCTGCCGATGTCGTCGGCCACGAGGTCGGCGCCGGTGTAGATCGCCTCCACGCCGGCGATCTCGCGCGCGGCGGCGGTGTCGACCGACAGGATCCTGGCATGCGCATGCGGCGAGCGCAGGACATAGAGCCAGAGCGCGCCGTCTTCCGGCTTGTCGTCGATGAACTGCCCCTTCCCGGTCAGCAGCCGCTGATCCTCGAGCCGCTTGACGGGCTGGCCCGCACCGAACCGCATGTTGTTGGGAAGAATGTTCATCCGGGAATCCTTGGCAAGTTCAATGTAATTGCATGGGGTTTTAGCGGATTTGCCGCCCGACACAACCACCGCCGTGACGCTGCGGGGTCCTCGCAGACGAGGATCCAAGCTTGAGTTCAGCTCTTTCCACACCGTCATGGCCGGGCTCGTCCCGGCCATCCACGTCGTTCGACATGCGCGGAAGGACGTGGATGCCCGGGACAAGCCCGGGCATGACGACGAGGAGGAAGACGGGCAAGAACTCTTCAAACCCGCCTGACGGCGAGGACACGGCGTATGGATTCCGGGCTCAGCCCCTTCGGGCTGCCCCGGAATGACGTGAGGAGAGAGCGGAGCACCAAAACGGGTCACCCCAGGCTGTACAGCACCTCTTCGACGACCTTGCGCTGCTCCGATGTCAGCGCGGCCTGCGGCGGCACGGGGTCGCCGACATCGTAGCCCTGGATCGACAGGCCCGCCTTGATGCAGGCGGCGAGGTTGAAGCGGGCGAAGGCCTCGTTGACGCGCCACAGCTTCCTTTGCAGCATCATCGCGTCGTCCCAGCACGACGCCTTGCAGAGATTGTAGAGCTCCACGCTCTGGCGCGGGATGATGCAGGCGGGTCCGGCCATCCAGCCGTGACCGCCGATCATCATCACGGCTGCCGGGATATGCGAGGACGCCGCGAACACCTTGATGGCATCGCCGCAGCGATTGATGATCGACAGCAGCCGTCCGGTGTTGGTCGAGGCATCCTTGATGTAGTTGATGCGCGGGTGCTCGGCGAGCCGGGCGATCACGTCGAGCGAGAGATCCGAGCGCTGGAACTGCGGATTGGTGTAGATCACCACGGGAATGTCGACGGCATCGGCGATGGCGCGGAAATAGGCCGCCACGCCGGCATCATTGACCGGGAAATAGGCCTCCAGCACTGCCAGGATGCCGCTCGCGCCGCGCGCCTGATACGCCTTGGCCTGCGCCACGGCGTCGGCAATGGCGGTCGAGGCCACGCCGGCGATGACGGGAACGCGGCCGCGCGCGGCATCGATCGTCGCCTCGACCACAGTCATGCGCTGGGCGCGGTCGAGATAGGCAAACTCGCCGGTCGAACCGAGCGGCGTCAGCCCGTGCACGCCGGCATGGATCAGGTCGTCGCACAGCCGCCCCAGCACATCGGTGCGGATCGTGCCATCGGCGCTGATCGGGGTCGCGAGGTAGGGAAAGACACCATGAAAATCAGTCATGAGGTCGGTATAGCGGCCCTGCCGGCGCATCTGCAAGCCGAGCGCCACGTGGCCTGATCCGGGAAGGCGCCAACCGCAGCCGGCCCGATCCGAGCCTCAGGCCCGGAACTCACACCAGCGCTGGCGGGCGATACGCTCGCAGGGCAATCAGTTAGCAGCCGCGTTAAACGCTGCTTCAAACTTTTTCTTCACCATGACGCAAGTCCTCGGTCATCGCGATGAGTTTGCGATCCGCAATCGAAGATTGCGTAGCGCTCGGTGGCGAAAAACGGGCGTGATGGTGCCAAAGGCGGCAGAAATGGCTACCGACTTCGCCATTTTCAGTCATTTTTCCGCCGGATTGGCGCATCATCATGCGAAGTGGAAAGAGTTAGTTCGAGTGCTCCAGCGTAAATTCGAGCGTAAATTCGCGGTGGGAATTTCGATCGGAGACGAGGGAAACCTGCAGCGAGTGCGGCCATGAAGACGCTTTACGATTTACTCGGAGCTCTTCCGGACGATGACGCTGAGGACATCCGCGCCGCCTTCCGCAAGGCGGTCAAGGAGAGTCATCCCGACGTCAATCCCGGAGATCCCGACGCCGCGTTGCGGTTTCGCCAGATCATTCGCGCCCACGATATCCTCGGCGACAAGGAGCAGCGCACGGCCTATGACCGGCTGCTCGGCGCCGCCCGCGACGAGCACCAGCAGGACAACAAGCTCGCCGTCGCCGCCAAGGTGCACAAGGTCGCTTCCGGCGTAATGGCGCTGGCCGGCGCCTCGGCCGTGGCGCTCACCGGCTATCTGCTGTTCACCCACATGTCGTCGGCATCGGTCGCCCCGCTCAAGCCGGTCGTGGTCGCGACCAACAAGCTCAAGCCGTCCGAGGTGCCGGCCAAGCCGATCGAAACCGCCGCCGTGATGCCCGAGGCGGTGACCGTGGGCGAGGCGCCGGCCAATGCCGGCGGCGAGCCGGCGGCCAGTGTCGCGGGCGGCAACGCTGCGGCGGCCGTGGACCCGGCCACGGCGCGGGCCGGCAAGGCCGATGCGGCCAATTCGGCCGATCAGGATCATGCGCCATGTGCCGCCGGCGCCACCGCGCCCTGCGCGGCGGAGGCCGTGCTGCCAGGCGGCACGCCTTCGAGCGAGGCCCAGGCGCGGCATGATCGCGGCATGGCCGCCTTCCAGAAAGGCGACTTTGCGGCGGCGCTGGCCGATCTCGACGCGGCGATCCAGCTCGATCCGCGCTATCAGGACGCCTATATCGACCGCGGCATCGTGTTCTACCGGTTGCGCAAGTTCGACCGCGCCTTCGCCGACGTCGCCGCCGCCAAGCGGATCGACAAGGCCAACCGCGCCGTTCTGGACGCAATGGCCAAGCGGCAGCCGCTGCGCCCGCTGAAGCTCGACCCGCCCAAGGCCGAGGCGAAGGCGGACGTGAAGCCGGAGGCGCCCAAGGCCGAGGCCCCGCGGGTGGCCGCCGCAGCGCCGCTCCCGGCGCGGCTGTCGACGGCGACACCGGCCTATGCCACCAGCGATCCCAGCCGGGCACCCTGAGCGATTGACGAAGCTTTAAGGTAATCGTGAAGCTCCGTCCGCGCGAACAGTCCTCGCCCATCAACTGTTAGCAAAGGTGTCCCATGGTGGCGTCATGGGACATGGGCTGCTTTCGACCTTCATCCATCCGAATCCGGCGATCCGGCGCGAGCTGGTCGATCTGCTGTACACGTCCCTGCCTCAGGTCATGTCGATCAACGCCGCCGCCATCACCGGTTCGGTGACGCTGGCGATCCTGCATCGCGACCCCGGCTACATCGCCATTGCCATTGCGATCATCGTCAACGCCGTGGGGCGCGTGGTCAGCCTGCTGCGCTACAAGCAATATGCCGCGCGGCTGTCCGACCGCGACGTGATCCTGTGGGAAAAGGTCTACGCCGCCGGCGCCGCCGCCTTCGGTCTCGCACTCGGCGCCCTCACCTTCCGCGCATTCCAGCTCAATGACGCGCCGGGCGCCTGGATCGCGTTCGGCCTGTCAATGTCCTATTGCGTCGGCATGGTGTCGCGCGCGGCGATCCGCCCCTGGGTGGTGCTGAGCGCCACCGCCGTACTGTTCGCCCCGACCTTGGTCGCCGGCCTGATGCGTCCCGAGCTGCCTTATCAGCTCGGCGCCGCGATGCTGGTGCTGTTCTGGTTCTCGATCCGCGAGGCGTCGCGCCATCTCAGCACCGCCTTCATCGAACGGCTGGAGGCCAAGCACGCGCTGGCGCGCCAGGCCAACCACGACTTCCTCACCGGGCTGCCAAATCGCGCGGCGTTCCTCGCTGCGCTGGAAGCTGCCACCGGCAGCGTCGCGATCATCGCCATCGATCTCGACGGCTTCAAGCCGGTCAACGACCGTCATGGTCATCATGCCGGCGACGACCTGCTGCGCCAGGTCGCGGGCCGGCTGTCGAGCTGCGTCGGATCTGACGGCCTGGCCGCGCGGTTCGGCGGCGACGAGTTCATGCTGCTGAAGCCGGTCGCGGGCGGCGCGCAAGCGCGCGACGAGGCGCTCCAACTCGCCCGCGAGGCCGTGCGTGCGCTGTCGATGCCGTTCCTGCTGTCGGATATTCCCGTCATCATCGGCGCCAGCGCCGGCCTGCTCGTCAATGATCGCCCGCTCACGGATGACGCGGTCGACGACCTGCTACGCCAGGTCGACAGCGCCCTGTACGCCGCCAAGCGTGCCGGCGGCGGTGGCTGCACCTGGGTGGACGCCGACACTGGCGCGCTGCGCCAGGCCGGCTGAGCCTTCAGGTCGATTTCAGGACACGATCACGCCGCGCAGCAGCGCGTCGATCTCCACCTCGTCGAGCTCGCCCTCGCGACCGATCAGCACGAGCTGTGCGGTCAGCCCCTCGGGCGGCGCCACCGGCGAAGGCGCCAGCGTGCCGCGCGTCGCGACCGACTGGAACAGGATCGGCTGGTTGGGATGCTCGGTGAAGGACAGCACGCCCTTGATGCGCAGCGTGCGCGGCGCCAGGCGGCCGATCACCTCCTGGAAGCGCGCCAGCGACAGCGGCGCCTGTGACGTCCAGGTCATCGTCGCGAATGGCTCGGCGGCGGCGGGGAGCTGCGGCGGCAATATGCGCGGCGCGCGGATGTCGCGGCTGAACAGCAGGTCCCGCGCGACGGCGCCGTGCGCGATCTCGAAGATCGCGGATTGCGGCTTGAAGCGGCCGACGATGCTCCTGACGGAGTCGAGCGCGGCGCGATCGAGCAGATCGGCCTTGCTGAGCAGCACGAAGTCCGCGGCGCGCAATTGCGAGCGCCATAGCGCCTCCTGCGCCAGCTCGGGCTCGTCATGCAGCCGCTGCGGATCGACCAAGGTCACCACCGTCTCGAGCGGCGCGACCTTGAAGATCACGGGGTCCATCAAACTGCGGATGATCTCGGCGGGATCGGAAATGCCGGACGTCTCGATCGCGATCGCATCCGGCGCCGGATCGCGCTTGATGACGGAGGACAGCGTGCGCAGCAGGTCGCCCTGCAGCGAGCAGCAGATGCAGCCGTTCTTCAGGCTGATCACCTCCTCGGTCACCGTACCGAGCAGCTGCGCGTCGATGTCGACCGCGCCGAAATCGTTGACGATGGCGGCGATCCGCCGGCCGCCGGGGTCGGCGAGCAGATGATTCAGCAAGGTGGTCTTGCCGGCGCCGAGCGCGCCGGCGACCAGCAGGACCGGGACGATCATGACAGCACGGGCCGGCGCACGGCGCGTCCCGGCCGCGCATCGCGCACGAGATCGCCGTCGCTGATGACGGCCGCGCCGTTGACGAGCAGATGCCTGACGCCTTCCGATGCCCGGTTCATGTTGAGGAAGTCGGCGCGGTCGCGCAAGCTCTCGAGATCGAGCACGGCG
Organism: Bradyrhizobium sp. HKCCYLR20261; assembly: GCF_051168435.1. NCBI lineage: Bacteria > Pseudomonadati > Pseudomonadota > Alphaproteobacteria > Hyphomicrobiales > Nitrobacteraceae > Bradyrhizobium > Bradyrhizobium sp. HKCCYLR20261. Next base: position 145,145 of record NZ_JBNPUZ010000009.1, on the reverse strand, counting down.
ATGTCAGCGTCGCAGCCGGCCTGCAGCCGGCCCTTCTTGCGCATTGCGGGCGTCGATGTCTCCAGGATCTGCGCCGGGATCAGCGTGCACTTGGCAATGCCGTCCATCAGCGACACCGTCTTGCGGTCCAGCACCCATTCGCGCAGGAATTTGGTGAAGGTCGCCGACGAGCGCGGATGCGACACGGCGTCATCAGGCAGCGGCCACGCGTCGCCGGTGTAGTCGGTGCCGTTGGCCAGAATCCACGGCATCGCATCGGAGGCGATGGCGCCGCCCGGAAACAGCACGGAGACGTCGAGCAGGTCGCGGTGGCGCTGGTTGACGGCAACGTCGAGGAAATGGATCAGCACCAGCGCGCCGGGATCCTCCTGCTGCCGTTGCAACAGCTCGTCGCGGCTGCCCAGGCGATGCCGCTCGGCCACCATCTCGATCGCGTCATAGCCGGTGCCCATGCGCTGGCAGAAGGCGGGATCGGCGAAGAAGCCGGCGCCGACCACGGTCGAGCCGGTGCCGTAGGGATAGGCCTCCGTCGTGACCTTGAGGCCCTGCTTCTGCGCGGTCTGCACCAGCTCGGCGCAGCGCTCGACGTCCTGCAGGCTGGTGCTGTTGAAGTGGCAGATGTGCATGTGCGCGCCGGTCGAGCCGGCCAGGCCGATCAGCCGCGTATAGGCGTCGACCGAGCTGCGCGGGTCGACGTTCGACATGTAGGCGATGTGGGTGTAGGTCGGCACGTCCTGCTTCGCCGCGAGGCTGCACAGCTCGGACAGCTCCTTCATGCCGGTGCCCGGCGCATAGGCGTTCGGGAAGGCGATGCCGAGGCCGCCCTGGTCGAGCGCCTGCCTGGTGCGCTCGACGATCTCCGCGGTCTCGGCCGGTGTCGCGGCCTCCTCGACCCAGCGCTTGTCGCGCATCGCCTCGCCCATGCCGCCGATGGTCGAGGCGGTCTGCTGCGTCGTCATCGTCGCGATGCGCGCGAACACCCAGCCCGCGGCCGCGCCATAGTTGAGCGTGCGGCCGATCGCCTCCTGCTCATCATACCAACGCGCCACCGGCAGCACGCCGACCTCGAGCTCCAGTGTCGTGGTGACGCCGTCGAACGCCTGCATGCGATCCGCCGGCAACGACTGGCCGTGCGCGTGCAGATCGATGAAGCCGGGCACGACCGCGAGGCCCGCCGCGTCGATCACCCGATCAGCCGCACTGCCGACATCGCCCACGGCAGCGATCGCGCCGTCCTTGATGGCGACATCGGCGGTGGCATCGAGCTTGGTTTCCGGGTCGAGCACACGCCCGCCGCGAATGATCAGATCGTAGTGAGGCATGAAATCAGCTGGGCCCGTGAAGTGGAACTACTGAAAGCCCTAACACAGATGCGCGGCAATGAGAACGCGGCCGGAGAGATCGATGCGCGCCGAGCCATGCGTCGTGCACCTATCAGTTCGTCCCTGCGGCCGCGCTCTTCCCCTGACGCAACGGATGGGTCAGGATCGGGGCGACACAGGAGACACCGAATGGCTTCGTCCAGCCACCGCATCGCCGACTTCACCTGCGAGAAGCAGCCCGCGACCGGCTCGCGCGGCATGGTGGTGACCAACCACCCGCTGGCTTCCAGCGCCGGCGCCGAGATGCTGATGCGCGGCGGCAATGCGATCGATGCCGCCATCGCGGCGCTGTTCGCGCTGACGGTGGTCGAACCGATGATGGTCGGCATTCTCGGCGGCGGCCTGTCGCACATCCGGCTCGCCGATGGCCGCCACATCGTGCTCGACGGATTGAGCACCGCGCCAGGGCGCGCCACGGCGGACATGTACGATCCCGTCTCGGACGAGATCGCGCTGGCCCGCGAGACGCGCGACCGCCGCAACGCGGTCGGCGCCTTGGCCGTCGCGGTGCCCGGCGCGCTGAAAGGCTGGTGCGAGGCGCTGACGCGGTTCGGCCAGCTGCCGCTGCACGAGGTGATGGCGCCCGCGATCCGGCTCGCCGAGCACGGCTTCATCGCAAGCGCCTATCTCACCGACTGCGTCCGGCAGGTCGCGGGCGATCTCGCCCGCGATCCGAATCTGTCGGCGCTGTTCCTGCCCGGCGGCGAGGCGGTCAAAGCCGGCACGCGCGTGATCCAGACCGACTACGCGGCGACGCTGCGGCTGATCGCCGAGCACGGACCGGATGCGCTCTACGGCGGGCCGCTCGGAGTCGCGCTCGCCAACGACATGACCGGCCAAGGCGGCCTGATCGATCTCGCCGACCTCAAGGCCTATCGCGTGATCGAGCGAGAACCTATTCGCGGCTCCTATCGCGGTTATGACATCCTAGGCCCGCCGCCGCCCTCCTCGTCCGGCGTGCACATCGCGCAGATGCTCAACATCCTCGAAGGCTTCGACGTCGGCGCGCTCGGCTTCGGCTCGGCCGACGGCGCGCATCTGCTCGCCGAAGCCCTGAAGATCGCCTTCGCCGACCGCGCGGTCGCGACCGCCGATCCCGCTTTCGTCGACGTGCCGGTCGATCGCCTGACGTCCAAGGCGTATGCCGCCGAGCGGCGCGCGGAGATCGACATGGCCAGGGCCAGGAGCTTCGGTCCGGGGCTTTCGCCCACCGAATCCGCCAACACCACCCACGTCACCGTCGCCGATGCCGAGGGGAACGTCGTTGCCGCGACGCAGACCATCAACGGCCTGTTCGGCGCCTGCGTGCAGATCCCCGGCACCGGCATGACCGCCAACAACTACATGTACAATTTCGATCCGCATCCCGGCCGCGCATTGTCGATCGCTCCCGGCAAGCGCGTCTTCACCTCGATGGCGCCGATGATGGCGCTGCGCGACGGACGCTTGCGCTACGCGCTCGGCCTGCCCGGCGGCCTGCGGATCTTCCCCTCGGCGTTCCAGGCGCTGGTCAACCTCATTGACCACCGCATGACACTGCAGGAGGCGGTCGAGGCGCCGCGGCTGTGGACGCAGGGCGGCGTGCTCGAGCTCGAGCCGGCCTTTCCGGACGACGTTGCGAACGCCCTCGCCGCGCGCGGCCATGTCATCAAGCGTGAGCCGGTCGTCGCCGGCGGCATGAACGCGATCGCGTTCGGCGACGACGGCATCATGACGGGCGCCGCATGCTGGCGCGCCGACGGCACCCCGATCGCGATCTCCGGCGGCCGCGCCCGCGCCGGACTGCGGTTCGCGATCGCGTGAGGTTTGAGGTCAGCGGCTGCACCACCTGCCACCGGACGCCCTCTCTCCATCGTCATTGCGAGGAGCGCAGCGACGAAGCAATCCAGGGCCACGCATGCGGCCCCTGGATTGCTTCGCTGCGCTCGCAATGACGTCGTGGAGAGACCCCGGCCGCTCCTTCACGGTCCGGTGGCGGTGCCGCCGGCTTTCGCTCCTCATGGTGAGGAGCGCCGAAGGCGCGTCTCGAACCATGAGGCCCGCGCTGTGGCCTCGCCCTTCGAGACGCCCGCCTTCGGCGTGCTCCTCAGGGCGCGGAGTTCCCCATGAAGCTCGTCAGCTCACCGCTGCCGCATCATCCGCGCGATCGCCTCGCCGATCACCACCGTGGTGAAATGCGTGTTGGCGCGGCAGTCGGACGGCATGATCGAGGCGTCGGCGACGCGCAGGCCGGTGATGCCCTTCACGGTGCCGTCCGGATTGACGACGCCATCGGCGTCGTCAAAAGCGCTCATGCGGCAGGTGCCCGCTGCATGCTGGATGTCGCCGGCGATCTGACGCAACAACGCATCGAGCTCGGCATCCGGCAGCGCGGCCGCTTGCGGCAAGGTGAGTGTCGTATCGCCGAGACGGATCCAGTCCGCGGCTTCCTGCAGTGCCGGCTGCGTCGTGATCACGGCCAGTCGCTTCACCGCATCGCGCATCCGCGCGATGTCGCGGACATCAGCGAGCATGTTCTCCTCCACGATCGGATCGACGGTCGGATCGGTCGAGGCAAGCTTCAACGTCCCGCGCGAGAACGCGTTGAACAGGCCGGCGCCGATCGCGCCGGGCACGCCGATGCCGCGGTGGTTGAACGCGATCAGGATCATGTCGCGCTTGCCGCCTTCGGCGAGCCCCGACGAATAGGTGACGCAGCAATTGGTGTGGCGGGTGTCGCGATCGGTCGGACGCAGTTCCTCGCGCAGCTGGATCGTGGTGCGGAACAGCGGATGGTCGAAGAAGTGCCGGCCGACGGGAAGATCGCGCTCGACCGCGACACCCATCGCCTGCAGATCGGCCGCAGGCCCGATGCCCGAGCGCAGCAGGATCGCCGGGCTGTGGATGGCACCGGCGCACAGCACGATCTCGCGCGCGGCGATCTCCTTGATGCCCTCGCCTTCGAGATGCACGCGCACGCCGGTGACACGGCCATCGCTGATCAGCAGACGATCGACCAGTGCCCGGCCGCGGATCTCCAGATTGGGACGTCCGCGCGCCGGCTCCAGATAGCCCTCGTTTGTCGAGATGCGGCGGCTGTCGCGGCTGTTGATCGGGTAGCAGGCGACGCCCTCGCCATCGGGCCCGTTGAGATCGTCGCACCAGGGATAGCCGCTCGCCAACGCCGCATCGCGCAAGGCCCGATCGATCGGGCCCCATTGCTCCGGCGGCGCGCGATACACCGGCAGCGGCCCGCCGCGTCCATGTCCCTCGCGGTCGCCGAAGGCGAGATCATCCTCGATCACCGCGAACAGCGGCATGATTTCCTGGGCCGACCATCCGGTGCAGCCGTTCGCGGCCCATTCGTCGAACGCATCGGCGACGCCGCGGATCGCGATCTGACCGTTCATCATCGAGCTGCCGCCGAGGCCCTTTCCGCGCCAGTAGAAGCGCATCTCCTGCCCGGCGACGCGGCGCGACATCAGCTGCGGCCACTGCCATTTCTCTTGGAAGGCGCGCTCATGGATGATCGGGATTGGATTGGGGGTGGCGATCTCCCAGGGCACGTCGGCCGCGCGCCAATCCGCGCCCGCTTCAAGCAGCAGCACCCGCCGGTCGCGATCCTCGGACAGGCGCGCTGCAACGGCGGCACCGGCGGAGCCGCCGCCGACGACAAGGACGTCATACATGGATGGGAGTCTCTCTGGTCTCGGGTATCGAAATCATCGTGCGCACCTTGCGCCAGCGGACGCCGCCCGTGAAGCCCTCGAAAACTCAGGCCACCAGCATGCTCATGCAGAGCTCAGCCGCGCGCTCAGGCACGAGGCAGGATGCGACCGCGATGACCTCTCGCGCCGATTTCCAGGCCCCGCCGCCGCCAGCCGGGCCATTGGTGTAGAGCGTCTCGACCTCGTTGCCGATGCGGATCGCTTCCGCCATCGTCTCGGTCCGTCCCGCGACACGAAGGCGCACCTCGTAGGGCTCGTGCCCTTCCGCACGGGCCTCGCCATGCAGCGCGTTGGCGCCGATCAGATCGCAGCGCAGCTCGCTCGTCGCCACCCCTGTCAGCACCAGCCGCTCCTTCACGATCTCGAGCGCGAGGCGGCCGCGTGCGACCGCGCCCGGACCGGCATAGGAGATTTGCCCCTCGCCGATATAGGAATCGAGATAGCCGACCGACGTCTTCAACAGTCCGGTCTTCGGCCGGCCCCGGCCACCCACCACGCGGACACGATCCCGGCCGATCTCTTCGACGGTGACGGCCGCAAAGTCTGCCACCACATCCGGCTGGATATACTGCGCGGGATCGTGGATCTCGTAGAGCAGTTGCTCCTTCACCGTCGCCGGCGTGACGCGGCCGCCGGAGCCCGCGACCTTGGTCACGATCAGCTCGCCGTCCTCGCGCACCTCACCAATGGGAAAGCCGAGCCGCGCCAGATCCGGTACGTCCTTCAAGCCGGGATCGGCGAAATAGCCGCCGGTGATCTGGCCCGCACATTCCAGGAGATGACCGACCACCGTGCCCTGCCCGAGCCTGTCCCAGTCATCCCAGGCCCAACCGAACTCATGGATCAGAGGCCCGAGAAACAGCGCGGGATCGGCCGCGCGCCCGGTGATCACGACGTCGGCGCCCGACGCCAGCGCCTCGGCGATGCCGCGCGCGCCGACATAGGCGTTGGCCGAGACAATGCGATTGCCGAGCCCGTGAATCGTGTCGTCGGTGTCGAGCGCAATATTGGCCGTCTTCAACGTATCCAGCACGTCGTCGCCGGTGACGGCCGCGATCTTGAGACCGGCCAGCCCGAGCTGACGCGCCAGCGCGCGCGTGGCTTCGGCGGCCGCGATCGGATTGGCCGCGCCCATATTGGTGATGACGCGGATGTTGTTGGCGCGGCAGATTGGCAGCACCGCCTGCATGCGCGCAGCGAGCAGCGGATCGTAGCCGACGGACGGATCCTTCATGCGCGCCTGCTGCGCCAGCGCGATGGTGCGCTCGGCCAGGCATTCGAACACGAGATAATTCAGGCCGCCGTTCTCGGCGAGCTCCACCGCGGGCTCGATGCGGTCTCCGGAATAGCCGGCGCCTGCGCCGATCCTGATGCTGCGCAACGGCTGCTCCTCCCTGCGTCCTGGTTTCAGCGAGGATAGCGGCTCTCCTCCGGTGTTGCCAGAGCATGTGCCCCGCGTGAGCGAAGCGCTAGTCGAACAGGATGAGCGACGGCGCCGCCGGAACCTGCGTCCATGTGGTGGCGACGGAAAGATCCGCGACGGCCCAGCAGCAGCGCTGTCCACCAGCGCGTTTGGCGGCATAGAGCGCGCGGTCGGCCTGGTCGAGCAAAGCCACCGTTTCGGCCATCTGGTCGTCGGTGACCAGAATGCCCGCGCTCGCGCCGATCTGCACGCGCGTTCCGGCGAGCGTGAACGGCTGCGACAGCGCCGACACGGCGGCCTCGGCGAGCGCTAGCGCCGCATTGCGTTCGGCGGCCGGCAGCAGCAGCATGAACTCGTCGCCGCCGAACCGCGCCGCGGTTCCGCTGCCGCCGAGACAATCCTGCAGCCGCGCGCCGACCTGGCACAAGAGCTCGTCGCCGGCCTGGTGCCCAAAGCGGTCGTTGACGAGCTTGAAGCCGTCGAGATCGACCGCGATGATCGCGATCGGGCGCTCAGCGCGCCACAGCGCCGCGACGAAGGCGGCGCGGTTCGGCAGCCCTGTGAGGTAGTCGCGATGCGCCTGTCGCGCCAGCGCCTGCTGCGCCATGATCCGCTCGGTGAAGGCCGCAGTCAGCCGATACGACGTGCCACGCAAGGTGATCCAGAACAGCACGATCATGCCGGCGCCCATTCGATAGACGGGCTCGGGCTGCATCAGGCAGGCGATCACGGTGGGGATCAGCAGCACCGCCGAGGAGGTCATCGCGATCCACGGGCTGACGCGCGAGACGATACCGACGCAGAACGCCATCGACAGCCCGAAGCACATCCAGATGCCCGGCCCATCGCCAATCTGAAATGCGCGTGCCGACAGCGCGCCGACGGCGAGGCCAAAGGCGGCAGCGCCCCATCCGTACAGGCGTTCCCAGCGGATGATCGCAACGTCATCGAGCTGATCGAAGCGCGCGGCGAACATCAGGAGCTTCACCACACGGAAGACGCCAACCACGAACAGCGCCGCCGTGATCCATGCATAGGCTGCGTCGTGCGCCACCCAGGCCATCACGGTCCCGATCACCACCGCGGCGGCCGAAATCGTCCCGACCAGCGGCATCGAGCTGTACAGCAGATGCGCCAGCTCGCGACGAATCTCCGGGTCCAGGCGTTGCATCGCAGTTCCACTTCACGAATTGCGCGCACTATCGTACCCGCAGCTTAATGAAATATCGCTGCACCCGCGAGAAGCAGCCATGCGCTGGCGATGCTTAACGAAGCTTCACCAGGACATGCACGGTTCGATCGAACGCGCCCGGACGAGGCAACGCAGCAGCCGGGCAGCCGATCAGCTCGCCCAATTGTCGCGAAACTCGCCGAACAGGGTGATGCCGCCGCACGCATAGATCGTCTGTCCGGTGATATAGCTCGCCTCCGACGAGGCGAGGAAGGCGAATACGCCGGCGATCTCCTCGGCCGACGCGACGCGTCCCATCGGGATATGCGATTCCACCACGGAGCGCTTCTGCGGATCGCCGGTCCAGGCCGCGTTGATCGGCGTGTCGACCGCGCCGGGCCCGACCGAATTGACGCGGATGCCGCGGCCGGCGAACTCCAGCGCCAGGGTGCGCGTGAGGCCGGCCATCGCGCTCTTGCTGATCGAATAAGCGAGGTAGCCGGGCTTCGGAATGATCTGGTGCACGCTCGACGTATTGATGATGTTGCCGCCGCCGCCGCGCGCGACGAAATGGGCCAGCGCATGGCGCGCGCACAGCACCGCGCCGTTGAGATTCACCTCGAGGATCTTGCGATAGGCGGCGACATCGAGCGCCTCGCTCGGCGTCTCCCGCTGGAAGCCGGCATTGTTGACCAGGCAGTCGAGCCGCGGCCAGCGCTTCAGCAGAGTCTCGAACATACTCGCGATGTCAGTCTCGATGCCGATGTCGGCCTTCACGGCGACATGGTCGCGCGCACCGTGGCCATGCGCGGCGGACGCCGCCTGGACCAGCGCCAGCGTCTCGTCGCCCGACGGCGACGGGCCACCGAAATTGACTGCGACATGCGCGCCCTCCTCGGCGAACCGCACCGCGATGGCGCGGCCGATCCCCTGCGCCGCGCCGGTGACCAGCACATAATGGCCAAGCAGGCGCGGCGAACGCCGGGCGGACGGGTCGGATGGCTGCATGTCTCAACTCCCTCAGGTCGATCTCGTCGCGAGACCCCGGGATAATCCGCATCCGGCGATAAAGCTATCCGGAGACTGGCATCGCTCCGCGCCTATCCTGCGTTGCGCGGAGACCGCGACCGGCGCGGGCGGCCAAAGATGCCGGGCGGCTGCCGCGCTGGCGAAAGCTTGATCGGCTTCGAACTCAACGGGCTTTCGACTCCACCCGCAAATGCCTGCGGTTTGTCTTTCATATTGTATTCGGCAACAGCCTCTAGTTTAATGGCGTCCCCGCTGCCGACATCAACGAGCAGCGGACGATAAGACGACGTGCGTTGGGAGGCACGATGAACGGTCCGATCCTCGAGATGCGCGGGGTGTCGAAGTCATTCTTCGCCATCAAGGCCCTGCAGAAGGTGGACCTGACCGTCTATGCCGGCGAAGTCCATGCGCTGATGGGCGAAAACGGCGCCGGCAAATCCACCTTGATGAAGATCCTGTCCGGCGCCTATCGGCCCGATCCCGGTGGCGAGATCCGCATCGAGGGCCAGGTGGCGCGCATCGAGGGGCCGCTCGGCGGCCGCGCCGCGGGCATTTCGATCATCTACCAGGAGTTGTCGCTGGCGCCGAACCTGACGGTCGCCGAAAACATCTATCTCGGCCGCGAGCTGTCGCAGACCGGCCTGCTGGCGCGCGGCGCGATGCGCGAGGGCGTCGGCCCGATCCTGGCGCGGCTCGGTGCCGACTTCACTGCTTCGACCTTGGTCGGCGAGCTGTCGATGGGCCAGCGCCAGTTGGTCGAGATCGCCCGCGCGCTGCATGCGCGCTCCAAGATCCTGATCATGGACGAGCCGACCACCTCGCTGTCGGCCGGCGAGAGCGAGAAGCTGTTCGCGCTGATCCGGCAGCTCCGCGGCGAAGGCCTCGCCATCATCTACATCTCGCACCGCATGGACGAGGTCTATGCGCTCGGAGATCGCGTCACCGTGCTGCGCGACGGCCGCCTGGTCGGCTCGCTCGACAAGCCCGAGATCCGCGCCGACAGCATCGTGCGCATGATGGTCGGCCGCGACGTCTCCTCGTTCTACAAGAAGGATCACGATCCGCATGCCAGGCGCGATCGCGCCGTGCTGACAGCCGTCGATCTCGGCGATGGCCACCGCGTCAGGAACTGCTCGCTCACCGTGCACGCCGGCGAGGTCGTCGGCCTCGCCGGGCTGATCGGCGCGGGACGCACCGAGCTGGCGCATCTCATCATCGGCGCGACAGCGAAGACCACGGGACATCTCGAGCTCGACGGCGAGCGGATCGAGATCACGACACCGCGCGACGCGCTCGATGCCGGGATCGCCTATCTCACCGAGGACCGCAAGGCGCTCGGCCTGTTCCTCGACATGTCCTGCGCCGACAACATCAACCTCGCGGTGATCGGCCGCGACGCCCGGCTTGGCGGCATTCTCGATCGCGACAAGGCGCGCACACGCGCCGACGAGGCGTTTTCTGCACTGGGCATCCGCGCGCCCAATCCGGGCGTCACCGTCGGCGGACTCTCCGGCGGCAATCAGCAAAAGGTGCTGCTGTCGCGACTGCTCGCGACCGCGCCGAAGGTGCTGATCCTCGACGAGCCGACCCGCGGCGTCGATGTCGGCGCCAAGTCCGAGATCTATTCGATCATCGACAATCTCGCCAAGTCCGGCACCGCGATCCTGGTGATTTCCTCCGACCTGCCGGAGATCCTCGGTATCTGCGACCGCGTGCTGGTGATGCGCGAGGGACATCTCACCGGCGAGCTGCGGCAGAGCGCGACTTCGCCGATCACTCAGGAAGACATCATGGCGCTGGCCACCGGGACGGAGCACGTCGATGCCTGACAACACAGCGCAAGCCAAGACCGCGCCGGCCGCTGGGTTGCCGTCCGCGACTGACAACAAGCAGCAGCGCCTGCGGCTGATGATCCGCGCCGCCGGCATGCTGCCGGTGCTGCTGATCCTGTGTATCGGCTTCCACATGCTGTCCGACGGCCGCTTCTTCACCGGGCAGAATCTCGGCATCGTGCTGCAGCAGGCCGCGGTGAACACGGTGCTCGCTGCGGGCATGACATTCGTGATCCTGACCGGCGGCATCGACCTCTCGGTCGGCTCGATCCTCGCCGCCGCCGCGATGGCCGGCCTGACGGTGTCGAAAATGCCGGAGCTCGGCGCGCTGTGGCTGCCCGCGGCCGTGCTGACCGGGTTCGCCTTTGGCATCGTCAACGGCGCGCTGATCGCGCTGCTGCGGCTTCCGCCGTTCATCGTCACGCTCGGATCGCTCACCGCCGTGCGCGGCCTTGCCCGGCTGATGGGCGCCGACACCACCGTGTTCAATCCTGAGATCCCTTACGCGTTCATCGGCAATGCCTCGCTGACGATCATTCCCGGAATCGTCTCGATCCCATGGCTGTCAGTGATCGCGCTGCTGGTTATTCTCGGCTCATGGCTGATCCTGCGCCGCACCGTGCTCGGCGTACACATCTATGCCGTCGGCGGCAATGAGAGCGCGGCGCGGCTCGCCGGCATCAAGGTCTGGGCCGTGCTGATGTTCGTCTACGGCATGTCGGGCCTGCTCGCCGGCCTCGGCGGCGGCATGCAGGCGGCGCGGCTCTATGCCGCGAACGGCCTGCAGCTCGGCCAATCCTACGAGCTCGACGCCATCACCGCCGTCATCCTCGGCGGCACCTCCTTCGTCGGCGGCATAGGCTCGATCTGGGGCACCTTGGTCGGCGCCCTCATCATTGCCGTGTTGTCGAACGGGCTCATCCTCGTCGGCGTCTCCGACATCTGGCAGTACGTCATCAAGGGCCTCGTCATCATCGGCGCCGTCGCGCTCGACCGCTACCGCCTGCAAGGCTCGGCCCGCACCTGAGAATTAACGGCGAGCCCGCGCTCGCCGCAACGCATTCTTCCACGGCCACTGGTCCGCCGTGCGTAGACAACAAGCCAAGGACCAGGGAGGACACCCATGTTGAAGACGATATCGCTCGCCGGTGCCGCGCTGGCGCTTGTCATGAGCTCCGCGCCGTCCTCGGCCAAGGAGCTGAAATCGATCGGCATCTCGCTCGGCTCGCTCGGCAACCCGTTCTTCGTCGCCCTGTCGAAGGGCGCGGAGTTCGAGGCCAAGAAGACCAACCCGAACGTCAAGATCACCACGGTCGGCTTCGAATATGATCTCGGCAAGCAGGTCACCCAGATCGACAATTTCATCGCCGCGGGCGTCGACATGATCCTGCTCAACCCCGGCGATCCCAAGGCGATCGGCCCCGCGATCAGGAAGGCGCAGGCGGCAGGCATTCTCGTCGTCGCGGTCGACACCGCCGCCGAAGGCGCCGATGCCATCGTGACCACCAACAACGTGCAGGCCGGCGAGATTTCGTGCCAGTACATCGTCGACAAGCTCGGCGGCAAAGGCGACGTCATCATCCAGAACGGTCCGCAGGTGTCGGCGGTGATCGATCGCGTCAACGGCTGCAAGAGCGTGTTCGCCAAGGCGCCGGGCATCAAGGTGCTGTCGAGCGACCAGGACGGCAAGGGCTCGCGCGAGGGTGGCCTCACGGTGACGCAGGGCTACCTGACGCGCTTTGCCAAGATCGACGCCATCTTCGCGATCAACGATCCGCAGGCGATCGGCACCGATCTCGCCGCACGCCAGCAGCAGCGCACCGGCATCATCATCACCGCCGTCGACGGCGCCCCCGACATCGAGGCGGCGCTGAAGGACCCCGCCACCAAGCAGATCCAGGCCTCAGCCTCGCAGGACCCGTTCTTCATGGCCCGCCGCGCCGTGCAGATCGGCGTCGGCCTGCTCAACGGCCAGAAGCCCGCCTCCACCGTCGAGCTCTTGCCCTCCAAGCTGATCACCCGGGACAATGTCGCGGAGTACAAGGGCTGGACCTCGGAGCGGAAGGAATAGGCCACAGCCGGTTCACGTTGCCATCGCGATCGAGAGACGCCGCCCACGGGGCGGCGTTGTCTTTGGTGGAGCGCACTCCACAGCTGAAAGACGAGACCCTTTCGGCATGTCGCGTTCGCGACAAACTTACGCTGATCGGTCGCATAATCGGCTGGTCCAGAACTTGCGTGAAACGATCCGGCGTCACGTTTCACGGACCTTCCCATGGCTTTCACTGTCGTCTGTCCGACAAGCGCAGTTTCCGAAGGCGGCATGGGCCTGTTTCAGGTCGGCAAGAAGAGCGTGCTGCTGCTCTGGCCCGCCGGCGGCCAGCTCACCGCGTGGCGCGGCCGCTGCCCGCATGCCGACGTGCCGCTGACCGAGGCCACCTTCGACGGCAAGACCATCACCTGCCCGCATCATCAATGGGGCTTCGACAGTGTCAGCGGCAAATGCGTCACGCATCTCGTCCGCAACGCGCTGCATTCCTATCCGCTGCAGATCGCAGGCGATGAGATTCAGGTCGATGTCGGGCCGCTCAAGCCGGCCCGGACGTCGGCCTGATCGCCTCGCATGCTCCGGCGGGAGATCGACTCGGCGAGATCGGCAGCATGACACTCTCGGCGGAATGGGTGATCTGGAACGGCACGATGGGGATCGTCGATACGGTCCGGCTCGCCCCTGTCGTTGATGAAGCGGACGGACGGCTCGCGCGGCTGGCGCCGCCCTATGACGTCGTCGGGCCGTTCAGCCTCGACGAGTTGGAGACGCACGGCCGGATCGCCTTCGGCGCCTGCCTCGTGATGTCCCAGCAGCGCTGGCGCGAGGATCAGGATACGCTCCGGCGCGAGGCGCGCGCGGCACGGCGCGCACTGCTGGATCAGCTTTCGCGCGACGACGAGGACGACGCCTTTCGCACCATCCTGGGTCTTCCGCCGCAAGGCCGGCTGGTGGCAACGGAGATCAACGCCGCGTTCCGCCGGCTCGCCAAATCAGCGCATCCCGACGCCGGCGGCAGCAACGACATGTATCGACGCATCTCCGAGGCACGCGAGGCCCTGCTGGCGCAACTCGGCTGACATGCACGCTCAGCATCAGCGCGCCACGCGCTCCTCGCGCGGCGCGAGGCCGAACTGGCGGCGATAGCAGCGCGCGAAATGCATCGGCGTGGCAAAGCCTGTTGCCAGCGCGACCTCGCCGATCGCCATCGTGCTCTGGCGCAGCAGCACCCGCGCCTGCTCGAGCCGGACCAAGAGATAGCGGCGGTGGATCGTGGTGCCGAGATGCCGGACGAACAGACGCTCGAGCTGCCGCAACGAGAGTCCGGCGAGACGTGCCAGCTCCGCGGGTGCGAGCGGCCGCTCGATCCGCTTCTCCATCCGCGAGAGCGCATCGACCAGCTTGGGGTGATGCACGCCGAAACGCTCCGCCGGCGACAGCCGCTGCGCGGCCTCGCCACGGCGGATCTCGGTCTGCAGAAACCAGTCGCTGACAGCCGACGCGAGACGCGCGCCGTGATCGATCCGGATCATCGCATGCATCATGTCGAGCGCGGCGATGCCGCCGGCACAGGTGAAGCGGTCGCGGTCGATCTCGAACAGCGAGCGGCTGAGCGGCAGCGCCGGAAACGTCTCCCGGAACGCCGGCATGTGCTCCCAGTGGATCGTGCAGCGATAGCCCTGCAGCAATCCCGCCTGCGCCAGGATGAACGGGCCGGCGGAGACCCCGATCAAGCGGATGCCGTAGCGCGTGGCGCGTCGGAGATAGGCCAGCGTCGGCGGATGTGAAAACGCCGCCGGATTGCCGCCGACGCACACCACGATCGAGTCGAACCGCGCCGCGCTTCCGATCGTCGCGTCGGCCGGGATGCGCACGCCATTCGACGCCGGGATGTCGGAGCCGCGGATAGCCACGTGACGCCAGCGATAGAGCGTCCGGCCGCTGAGCACGTTGGCAGCGCGCAGCGGCTCGACGGCCGACGCATAGGACATCAGCGCGAAGCCCGGGATGAGCAGGAAGCCGACGCGGTGTACCCGCGCCTCGTCGTTTTTCGACATCTTCTGGTCGTTTCTGGACATGTCCGCCCTGCCATAGCAACGCACAGTGCCCGACGCAATCCGGTGGTCCCACGCGCATGCGCTACTCGCTATTCTCCCTCGCCCGCCAGGCCCTGCGTGGTCATCGCGACTGGCAGCCGGCCTGGCGCGACGCCGCTCCGAAAGCGAGCTACGACGTGATCATCGTCGGTGGCGGCGGGCATGGGCTCGCGACCGCCTACTACCTCGCCAGGGAGCATGGCATCCGCAACGTCGCCGTGGTCGAGAAGGGCTGGATCGGCTCGGGCAATGCCGGCCGCAACACCACGATCATCCGCTCCAATTATCTGCTGCCCGGCAACGAGCCGTTCTACGAATGGTCGATGAAGCTGTGGGAAGGCCTGGAGCAGGATCTGAACTACAATACGATGGTCAGCCAGCGCGGCGTGCTGAACCTCTATCACTCCGATGCGCAGCGCGATGCCTTTGCCCGGCGCGGCAATGCGATGCGGCTGGCGGGCGCCGATGCCGAGCTGCTCGATGCCGACGCCGTCCGGCGCATGCTGCCGTGGCTCGATTTCGACAATGCGCGGTTTCCGATCAAGGGCGGCCTGCTGCAGCGGCGCGGCGGCACCGCGCGCCATGATGCCGTGGTCTGGGGCTATGCGCGGGCGGCCAGCGATCGCGGCGTCGACATCATCCAGAACTGCGAGGTCACCGGCTTCCTGCGCGACGGCGACCGCATCACCGGCGTCACGACGACGCGCGGCCCCATCCAGGCCGGCAAGGTCGGGCTCGCGGTCGCCGGCAGCAGCTCGCGGGTCGCGCAGCTTGCGGGCTTGCGGCTGCCGATCGAGAGCCACGTGCTGCAGGCCTTCGTCTCCGAGGCGATCAAGCCGCTGATCCCCGGCGTGATCACCTTCGGCGCCGGCCATTTCTACATCAGCCAGTCCGACAAGGGCGGGCTCGTGTTCGGCGGCGACATCGACGGCTACAATTCCTATGCCCAGCGCGGCAATCTGCCGACCATCGAGGACGTCTGCGAGGGCGGCATGGCGCTGATGCCGATGATCGGCCGCGTGCGCATGCTGCGCTCCTGGGGCGGTCTGGTCGATATGTCGATGGACGGCTCCCCGATCATCGACCGCACGCCGCTGGCTGGCCTCTATCTCAACGCCGGCTGGTGCTATGGCGGCTTCAAGGCGACGCCGGGCTCCGGCTGGTGCTTCGCGCATCTGCTGGCGCGCGACACGCCGCATCCCGTTGCATCCGCCTATCGCCTCGACCGTTTCGCCACCGGCCACCTGATCGACGAAAAAGGTCAGGGCGCGCAGCCGAACCTGCATTGAGGGCCGTCCATGCGTCTTCCCTGCCCCTTCTGCGGCGAGCGCGACCTGATCGAGTTCGCCTATCATGGCGATCCCGAGCCGCGCCCGGATCCGGCCGCCGCCGACGCGCCGCAGCGCTTCTTCGATGCGGTGTATGTGCGCGACAACCCGGCCGGCCGGCACCAGGAGCTCTGGTACCACGCGCAGGGCTGCCGCAGCTGGCTGCTGGTCACGCGCGATACGCGTTCGCACGAGATCCTCGGTGCGACGCTCGCCAGGAAGGGCGCGGCATGACGGCGCATCTCCATCGTCTTGCATCGGGCGGCCAGATCGATCGTAGCAAGCCGATCCGCTTCAGCTTCGACGACGTCTCCTATCAGGGCTACGCCGGCGACACGCTGGCCTCGGCGCTGCTTGCGAACGGCGTCCGCCTGGTCGGCCGCTCCTTCAAATATCACCGCCCGCGCGGCATCCTGACCGCCGGGCCGGAGGAGCCGAATGCGCTGGTCGAGCTGCGCGCGGGCGCACGGCGCGAGCCGAACACGCGCGCGACGACGATCGAGCTGCATGACGGCCTGCAGGCCTGGAGCCAGAATCGCTGGCCGTCGCTGCGCCACGATATCGGCGCGATCAACTCGCTGCTGTCGCCGCTGTTCGTCGCCGGCTTCTACTATAAGACCTTCATGTGGCCCGCCGCGTTCTGGGAGAAGGTCTACGAGCCGGCGATCCGCCATGCGGCGGGCCTCGGCCGCGCCAGCGCAGAGGCTGATCCGGACAGCTATGAGAAGATCAACGCCTTCTGCGACGTGCTGGTCATCGGCGGCGGACCTGCGGGGCTCGCAGCGGCGCTGACCGCCGGCCGCAGCGGCGCACGCGTGATCCTGTGCGACGAGGACTTTGCCCTCGGCGGCCGGCTGAACGCCGACATCAGGGAAATCGACGGCAAGCCCGGCGTCACATGGGCGGAGGGCATCGCGGACGAACTGATGGCGCTGCCGAACGTCCGCATCCTCACGCGCACCAGCGTGTTCGGCGTCTATGACGGCGGCACCTATGGCGCGCTCGAGCGCGTGTCCGACCATCTCGCCGAGCCGCGGCCGCATCAGCCACGCCAGCGGCTTTGGAAGATCGTCGCGAAACGCGCCGTGCTCGCCAGCGGCGCCATCGAGCGCCCGATCGTGTTCGGTGGCAATGACCGTCCGGGCGTGATGATGGCCGCCAGCGTGCGCGGCTACGTCAACCGCTTCGCGGTGACGCCCGGCCGCGAGGCCGCGATCTACACCGGCTGTGACGATGCCTGGACCACCGCGTTCGATCTGGCGCGCCATGGTGTCACGATCGCCGCCATCATCGATCACCGCTCCACCGTCGCCGCACCGCTACGCGCCGAGGCGACGCGGCTCGGCATCCCCGTCCATCTCGGCGCCGACGTGATCGACACGCGCGGACGGCACGGCCTGCGGGCGATCACGATCCGCACCGCTGACGGTCGCGCGCCAACGCTGCGCGCCGATCTGCTGGCGATGTCCGCCGGCTGGTCGCCCAATCTCGGCTTGACCACCCATCTCGGTCACCGGCCGCGCTGGTCGGAGACGGCGACAGCCTTCGTTCCTGACGGCCTGCCACCGGGCATAAGCATCGCCGGCGCCGTATCGGGCGCGTTCAGCCTCGCGGAGGCGCTCCGGCAAGGCACCATGCTGGGCGCCGCTGCCGCGGACGCCGCGGGCTTCGCCGGCGCCGCTCCTCCGGTGCCGCGCGCCGACGATGACAAGGTGGAACTGTCGCCATTCTGGCATGTCGCCGCATCGCGCGCGAAAGCCTTCGTCGATTTCCAGCACGACGTGACCAGCGCCGACGTCGCGCTGGCGGCGCGCGAAGGCTTCCGTTCGGTCGAGCTGTTGAAACGCTACACGACCCTGGGCATGGCGACCGACCAGGGCAAGACTTCGAACATCAACGGCCATGCCATGATGGCCGAGCTGACCGGCCGCACCATGGCCGAGATCGGCACCACCATGTTCCGCGCGCCGGTGGCGCCGGTCGCGATCGGCGCCTTTGCCGGCCATCATCGCGGCCGCGACTTCCGGCCGACGCGGCTGACCGCGGGCCATGCCTGGGCCGAACAGAACGGCGCAAGCTTCGTCGAGACCGGCGCCTGGCTGCGTGCGCAATGGTTCACGCGACCGGGAGAAGCCGACTGGCTGCCGATCGTCTCGCGCGAGGTACGCGAGGTCCGCAGCAAGGTCGGCGTTTGCGATGTGTCGACGCTCGGCAAGATCGACGTGCAGGGCAGCGATGCCGGCCTCTTCCTCGATCGCGTCTACATCAACATGGTCTCGACCCTGCCCGTCGGCAAGACGCGCTACGGCGTGATGCTGCGCGAGGACGGAATCGTGCTGGACGACGGCACCGCCGCCCGCTTCGCGCCCGACCATTACGTCGTGTCGA
Source organism: Bradyrhizobium sp. HKCCYLR20261 (assembly GCF_051168435.1). Lineage (NCBI taxonomy): Bacteria > Pseudomonadati > Pseudomonadota > Alphaproteobacteria > Hyphomicrobiales > Nitrobacteraceae > Bradyrhizobium > Bradyrhizobium sp. HKCCYLR20261. The sequence continues at coordinate 126,739 of NZ_JBNPUZ010000009.1, read as the reverse complement.
CCACGACCGCCAATGCCGCCAAGGTCATGCAGCACCTCGAACATGCGCGCCAGGTGCTGTGGCCGGAGCTCGACGTGCAGCTCGTCTCGGTCACCGAGCAATGGTCGCAATATTCCATCGCCGGCCCGCAGGCGCGGCGGCTGTTGGAGCGCCTCCTCGGCGACGCCATCGACGTCTCCAACGCCGCGCTGCCCTATCTCGGCTGCGTCGAATTCACTTGGCGCGGCGTACCGGCGCGGCTGTTCCGCGTGTCGTTCTCCGGCGAGCTCGCCTATGAGATCGCGGTGCCCGCGCAACATGGCGACGCGGCGATCCGCGCGATCATGGCGGCCGGCGCCGAATTCGGGATCACGCCCTACGGCACCGAGGCGCTCGGCGTGATGCGCATCGAGAAGGGCCATGTCGCCGGCAACGAGATCAACGGCACCACCACGGCGGCCGATCTCGGCCTGGGGCGGATGATGTCAACGAAGAAGGACTATATCGGCCGCGTGCTGGCGCAACGCCCGGGCCTCGTCGATCCCGAGCGGCCGACGCTGGTGGGCCTTCGTCCCGTCGACCCGCTGGCGCGGCTGCGCGCCGGCGCCCACATCCTCGCGCGTGGCGCGGCGCCGACCACTGAGAATGACGAGGGCTACGTCACCTCGGTGGCGTTCTCGCCGATGCTGGGTCACTGGATCGGCCTCGCGCTCGTCAAGCGCGGGCCGCAACGGATCGGCGAGCGTATGCGCGCCTATGATCCGGTGCGCGATGGCGACACCGAGGTCGAGCTGGTGTCACCGGTCTTTGTCGATCCAGAAGGAGCGCGGCTGCATGCCTGACAGCAGCTTGTCATCGCGGGCCGCTCTGACCGATCACATCGTGCCTCCGCAGGGCAGCCGGGTGACGATCGTCGAGCGCGCGGATCTCGGCCTCGCCACCCTGCAGGCGCGCAAGGGCCAGGACACTGCGTTGCGCGAAGCCGTCCAACATCATTATGGCCTGACGCTGCCACGCACGCCGGCCGTCGTGGGCACGGACTCCATCGCCTTCGTCGGCCTCGGTCCGCAGCATTGGCTCGCCGTCTCCGACGGGCGCAGCCATCTGCTCGCCCCGTCGCTGAAGGCCGCGATCGGCCCGCTCGGCTCCGTCGTCGACCAGAGCGGCGGCTATGCCGTGGTCCGCGTCGGCGGCCCGGCCATCCGCGACGTCCTCGCCAAGGGCTTTCCGATCGACCTGCACGACCGTGCCTTCCCGCCGGGTGCTGCAGCAACCACGGTGGTGGGCCACATCGGCGCGATCATGTGGCGCAATGCCGACGAGCACGGCCATCCCTGCTTCGACATCGCCGTCTTCCGCAGCCTGTCGCAAAGTTTCTGGCGCTGGTTCTCCGACGCCGCGGCGGAGTTCGGCGGCGAGGTGAAGACGTAGCGCAGCGCGCACGGCCGTAAGGTGGGCAAAGGCGCGTTGCACGCCGTGAGTTGTCGGCCGCGATGTCGCGCGCCGTGCCCACCATCTCGATAGAGCTGAACCAGACAGTCGGTGGGCACACCATCGCGCGGCTTCCGCCGCGCGCTGTCTTTGCCACCCTACACGCCCGCTCTTTCCAACGTCATTGCGAGCGCAGCGAAGCAATCCAGAGTCGCACGCGGGACTCTGGATTGCTTCGTCGCGTCGCTCCTCGCAATGACGTGGAGAGAGCCGGCATGACATGGCCAGCGTCATGTTCTCGGACGCCGCCGCATCAGCAATCCAGCGTCGTCTCGCGCTCCCACTGCGTCAGGTGCCGCGCATAGGAATTCCATTCCTCGGTCTTGAGCTTGACGTAGCAGGGAATGAAATCGCCGAGCTTCTCGCTCAGCACCGGCGAGGCCTGCAGCGCGCGGATGGCGTCGAGCAGGTTGAGCGGCAGCTTCTTGCCGGTCTTCACGGTGTGGCCGTCGGTATACATGTTGATGTCGAGGCGCGGGCCGGGGTCGCGATCATGCGCGATGCCGTCGAGGCCGGCGGCGAGCAGACCGGCCTGCAGCAGATAGGGATTGGCGGCGCCGTCGGCGAGGCGGACCTCGAAGCGGCCGGCTTCGGGGATGCGGATCAGATGCGTGCGGTTGTTGCCGGAATAGGTGACGGAGTTCGGCGCCCAGGTCGCGCCCGACGTCGTCCGCGCCGCGTTGATGCGCTTGTAGGAGTTGACGGTGGGATTGAACAGCGCGGCCAGCGCGTCGGCCGAATGCATGATGCCGCCGAGGAACTGATAGCCCAGCTTGGAGACGCCCAGCTCGCCGGATTCGTCCTCGAACAGATTGCGGCCGTCCTTCCACACGGAGACATGGGCGTGGCAGCCATTGCCCGTGAGGTCGACAAACGGCTTCGGCATGAAGGTGGCGCGCAGGCCGTGCTTCTCGGCGATCGAGCGCACCATGTATTTGAAGAAGGCGTGGCGATCGGCGGTCTTGAGCGCGGTGTCGAACTCCCAGTTCATCTCGAACTGGCCGTTGGCGTCCTCATGGTCGTTCTGATACGGCTTCCAGCCCAGCGACAGCATGCTGTCGCAGATCTCGGCGATCACCTCGTAGCGGCGCATCAGCGCCTGCTGGTCGTAGCACGGCTTCGACTGCTTGTCGGCGATATCGGACGGCGCGCTGCCATCCGCCGTGATCAGGAAGAACTCGCATTCGACGCCGGATTTCAGCTCAAAGCCCTGCGCGGCGGCGTCCGCGATCATGCGCTTGAGCAGATTGCGCGGCGCGTGGGCCACCGGCTTGCCGTTCATCCAGGGATCGGCGGCGAGCCAGCCGACCTCCGGCTTCCACGGCAGCTGGATCAGGCTCGCCGGATCGGGCATCGCGAACACGTCGGGGTCGGCCGGCGTCATATCGAGCCAGGTCGCAAAGCCGGCAAAGCCTGCACCGGTCTTCGCCATGCCATCGATAGCAGCGGCCGGGACCAGCTTGGCGCGCTGGACGCCGAACAGGTCGGTGTAGGAGATCAGGAAGTATTTGATGCCCCGCTCGCACGCGACGGCATGGAGACTACTCGACATGGTTTCCCCTTTGAGTCCTCGAAAGACCCCGGCATCTTCAATCCGTCGATCTCGTCAGCGGCGCGCGCAGCACAGCCAGCCTATTTGTCGAGCCCCGGAATCCAGTTGGTGCCTGCAAGCGGCACGCCAGCCATGGCCGCCGCCTCGATCGTCAAGGCGACGAGATCCTCAGGCTCGAGATTGTGCACGTGGCTTTTGCCGCAGGCGCGTGCGATGGTCTGCGCCTCCAAGGTCAGCACAGAGAGATAGTTGGCGAGCCGGCGCCCGGCCTTGACCGGATCGAGCCGCGAGGCGAGCGCGGGATCCTGGGTGGTAATCCCCGCGGGATCGAGCCCCTCCTGCCAATCGTCATAGGCGCCGGCCGTGGTGCCGAGCTTCTGGTACTCGGCCTCCCATTGCGGATCATTGTCGCCGAGCGCGATCAGCGCCGCCGTGCCGACCGAAACAGCGTCGGCGCCGAGCGCGAGCGCCTTGGCGACGTCAGCGCCGGTGCGGATGCCGCCGGAGACGATCAGTTGCAGCTTGCGATGCAGGCCGAGATCCTGCAGCGCCTGCACCGCCGTGCGGATCGCCGCCAAGGTCGGCAGGCCGACATTCTCGATGAAGACATCCTGCGTCGCCGCCGTGCCGCCCTGCATGCCGTCGAGCACGATGACGTCGGCGCCCGACTTCGCCGCCAGCGCCGTGTCGTAATAGGGACGGCTGGCGCCGACTTTCACATAGATCGGCTTCTCCCAATCGGTGATCTCGCGCAACTCCTCGATCTTGATCTCGAGGTCGTCGGGGCCGGTCCAGTCCGGATGCCGGCAGGCCGAGCGCTGGTCGATGCCCTCCGGCAAGGTGCGCATCTTGGCGACGCGGGCTGAGATCTTCTGCCCCAGCAGCATGCCGCCGCCGCCCGGCTTGGCGCCCTGCCCGATCACGATCTCGATCGCATCGGCCTTGCGCAGATCATCCGGGTTCATGCCGTAGCGCGACGGCAGGTACTGATAGACGAGAATCGAGGAATGCCCGCGCTCCTCCGGCGTCATGCCGCCGTCGCCTGTCGTCGTCGAGGTGCCGACGGCGGACGCACCGCGGCCCAGCGCCTCCTTCGCGGGACCGGACAGCGAGCCGAAGCTCATGCCGGCGACCGTCACGGGAATCTTCAGCTTGATCGGCTTCTTCGCGAAGCGCGTGCCGAGCGTGACGTCGGTGCCGCACTTCTCGCGATAGCCTTCGAGCGGATAGCGCGAGATCGACGCGCCGAGAAACAAGAGATCGTCGAAATGCGGCAGCGCGCGCTTGGCGCCGCCGCCTCTGATGTCATAGATGCCGGTCGCGGCCGCGCGCTGGATCTCGGCGATCACGTTCGGGTTGAAGGTCGCGGAGAAGCGCGGCGGGGTGCGATGCGGAGGCACGGACATCGGCATGGCCTCAATAAGCGTCGACATTGTCGATGTGGAAGTGATAGAGGCGCCGCGCCGAGCCGTAGAGCTTGAAGTCGCCGGCCACGGCATCGACGCCGGCGCGCTTCAGCACCGCGGTGAGGATCGCGCGATCCTCCTCCGTCATCGGCTTCTCGATGCAGTCGGCGCCGAGGCTTGCGACGCGGCCGCGCACGAACAGCCGCGCCTCGTAGATGGAATCGCCGAGCGCGTCGCCGGCATCGCCGAGCACGACGAGATTGCCGGCCTGCGCCATGAACGCGCTCATCGGCCCGATCGAGCCCTTCACGACGATGTCGATGCCCTTCATCGAGATGCCGCAGCGCGCCGAGGCATTGCCCTCGATCACCAGCAGGCCGCCACAGCCGGTGGCGCCCGCCGACTGGCTGGCGTCGCCTTTGACGCGGACCTCGCCCGACATCATGTTCTCGGCGACCCCGACGCCGGCATTGCCGGAAACCACGACCGTCGCGGCTTTGTTCATGCCCGCGCAGTAGTAGCCGACATGCCCGTCGATCTCGACAGTCACCGGCGCGTCGAGCCCGCAGGCGACGGCGTGTTTGCCCTGGGGATTGCTGACGACCCAGTGCGTCTCATTGGTGGTTGGCGACAGCGCGTGGAGCGCGGCATTGAGCTCGCGCAGCGGCGCCTTGGCGAGATCGAAGCTCGGCATCAGCCACGCTCCCAGACGTAGACGGTGGCGGGCTCGGGCTCGAAGATGTGCGCCTTGTCGACGCCGGGCAGGCCCGCGAGCGCGCGATATTCCGAGCCGAACGCGACGTAGTCGTCGGTCTCGGCCATCACGGCCGGCTTGCAGGAGATCGGGTCGCGCAGCACGGCGAAGCCGGTCTCGGTGCCGACAACGAAGGTGTAGAAGCCGTCGAGATCGGACAGGCTGCTGGTCAGCGCCTCTTTCAGCGAAGCGCCTTCGCGGATGCGCCAGCTCAGATAGCCGGCCGCGACCTCGGTGTCGTTCTCGGTGGCGAAGCGCATGCCCTCCCGCTGCAGCATGCGGCGCACGCCGTTGTGGTTCGACAGCGAGCCGTTGTGCACCAGGCACTGATCGAGCCCGGTCGAGAACGGATGCGCGCCGCGCGTCGTCACGGCCGATTCCGTCGCCATGCGGGTATGGCCGATGCCGTGGCTGCCGGTCATGCGCGACAGGCCGAAGCGCTGCGTGACCTGATCGGGACGGCCGACCTCCTTGTACAATTCCATCCGCGCGCCGGCGCCGACGAAGCTGATGTCGTCGCGGCTCTCGATGAAGGCGCGCGCCGCCTTTTCCTTGTCGAAGCAGATCGACACCACGGCATGGGTGTCGTGCAAGGTCAGCGCGGGCATCATGCCGATCGCCTTGCCGAGCTCGGCGACCGCGCGCCGCAGGGTCTCCTCATCAGCGCCGCTGATCGTCAGCTTGACCATTCCCTGGGTACGACCGCCATAGACGGCGAAGCCCGCGCTGTCCGGACCGCGATCGCTCATCACGACGAGCATCTCGCCGAGCAGGGCGCCGAGTTCCGGCTCCAGCCGCGGAGCCTTGAGAAACAGCCCGACGATTCCGCACATGCGCCGCTCCGATCCACATCATTGTGGGACGGGCTGGCCCCCGTCCGACCATCAGGATAGCGAGCCAACCGTTCTCGTCAAGAAACTTTTATTCATTGTAAGAAAATCGATCTTCCGCCCATCTGTGAGCGTGCGAGACCGATGGCGACGCGCACGACCAGCCCGCGCACTGGCCGCGATGCCTGCTGCGGCGTATAGAGAATAGAACGGTCAGGCCGCGGCAAGCCGCCGGCGAGCGAGCGAGGTTTCCTGTGGCGAAAGGCGCCGCGAAGCAATCCAGGAAGGGCGGCAAGGCGGACACGCCGTCAGCGGAGCCCGAGCTGCTCACCGGCTCGCTGGCGCCGAAAGAGGCCACGCCGACGCTGGAATCGGAGATCGGCGCCGAGGTCCGCCGGCTGCGCAAGGATCTCGATCTCACCGTCTCCGAGCTCGGCATCGCCGCGGGCATCTCGGCGGGCATGCTCTCGAAGATCGAGAACGGCTCGATCTCGCCATCGCTGGCGACGTTGTCGGCGCTCGCCAAGGCGCTGAACGTGCCGATCGCGCGGCTGTTCCGCGAGAACGGCGAGGAGCGCGACTGCTCCTTCGTGAAAGCCGGCCAGGGCGTGCGCATCGAGCGGCGCGGCACCAAGGCCGGCCATCTCTACGACCTGCTCGGCCACTCGCTCGGCGGCGACGTCGTGGTCGAGCCCTATCTGATCACGCTGAAGGGCGACGCCGTCCCCTACACCGATTTCCGCCATGCCGGCGTCGAGTTCATCTACATGCTCTCCGGCAAGGTGCGCTACCGCCATGCCGACCGGCTGTATCTGCTGGAGCCGGGCGACGCGCTGTTCTTCGACGCCGCCGCGCGCCACGGGCCCGAAGAGCTGATCAAGGCGCCGATGACCTATCTGTCGGTGATCATCTATCCCAGGCGCAGCCGGTAGCGTTGCTTCAGGCGTCTTTGCCCTCGCGAGGGAAGCAGCCGGCGCGCATTCGCCGGGTTCCGTCCCAACAAAGTTTTCGCTATATCGGGAGCGTCAAGGTATCCGGCATCTGCGCGAGCAGACCGCATCACCGGAGAGCCGTCCCATGGACCACTCCATCGAGTATCTGCTTGGCTTGTCCGAGCCCGCCTTGATCACCGCCTATGCCGAGGCCCGTCGGCGTTTCGTGCAGCAGAAATTCGCGCGCGACACCCAGCGGGCGCGGCTCGAATGGATGCGGGCCAAGGCGTTCGTCAACGGCTCCGGCAACGTCACCGAGCGCAACATGGCCGTGACCCTGTCGGACGAGCTCGCGCGCAAAGGCCAGGAGGTCCGCGAGCTGACGCGTGAGATGGACCTCGCCAAAGCCGAGGTCGACATCATCGACATGGTGATCCGGCTACGGGGCGCCCAGGGGCTGTCGTCCCGACCATCGTCGACCGGGCACACCGACGACACCGACAACGGCCTGGCCGAAGCGGATGCGGAGTACGACCAGGCAAGTTGACGCGCGGTCGCCGGGGCGAGCACCTTCGGAAGAAAGAAGAGCCAGCCGGCTTCGGCGCTGGCAGGGCCATGCGGAGGCTCGGATGTTGCCAAGCGCGGGAGCTTCGTGGCAAGCACGTCGCGGCCGCCTTGGCGATGCGGCAGATCCCGCAGTCGCCCGGGAGCGCTGCTGGCGCAGTCCCAACCGGAGTTCTCTCATGAGCCGCCTCGTCTACGTTCTCAACGGCCCCAACCTGAACCTGCTGGGCAAGCGCCAGCCTGAGATCTACGGCCACGAGACGATGGCCGATGTGGAGCGGGACTGCAGGACGCTTGCCGCCGAGCTCGGCCTGGAGATCCGCTTCCACCAGTCGAATCGCGAATATGAGCTGATCGACTGGATTCACGAGGCGCGGGAGACGGCCGGCGGGATCGTCATCAATCCAGGCGCGTTCACCCATACGTCGGTCGCGATCCTCGATGCGCTCAACGCGTTCGACGGCACGGTCATCGAGGTGCACATTTCCAACGTGCACAAGCGCGAGGAATTCCGTCACCACTCGTTCGTCTCCAAGCGCGCCGACGGCGTGATGGCGGGCTTCGGCACCCAGGGCTATCAGCTCGCGCTGCGGAGGGTGGCCAAGCTGCTCGACGACGGCAAGGCCGTTGCTGGCTGAGACGCCGTCAGTCCGGGGCAGCCCCGAAGGGGCTGAACCCGGACTCTCGAGATCGCCTGATCAGCTCGGGACTCCGGGTTCGATGCTGCGCTGCGCCCCGGAATGACGGCTGCAGACATCCGCACTGCAGGCTCCCGCCGCAGCGATCCACTTGAAGCCATGCGCGCCTGCTCAATCGCCCTGGGCGAATCGCCCCGCGCAACGCGCATCGAGCGCGCCGTCGCTCACACCGGTGAAGCCGAAGCCGTTCCAGGCATAGACCTGGGTCCGTGTCGATGACGGCTTCGCCGTATCCAGCATGATGAAGGAATCGCCGCGATGCAGCGCGCAGAGATAGGACTGCCCGGCATCGTCGGCGATCAGCACGGCATCGAGCAGCGGCCAGGCCAGCGCCGAGCCGCGCCATTTCGCCACCAGGCCGTGCGGCGTGACCTCGTAGACATAGGGACGCGGACCGTCCTCACCGTCGATCGGCGAGGCATGGCGTTCGAGCGTGAACAGCAGCGGTGGCTCGCCGGCCATCAGGCGTCCGGCTTCCGCTGACAGCAGCGCACGCGGCGGCGTGCGCCAGCGTCTCACCTCGCTACGGCCTTCGAGAACGAAGCCGTCCGAGACGATCTCGCCGTCGCGGATCCACGGGCTGATGGCCAGTCCGGCCACGCTCAGCGGCGCCCTCGCGTTGACCGGACATTGCGCGAGGCTGACCGGCGGCTGCTCCGGCGCCGCCAAGGCGGGATAGGCCGAGCCCTCCGGCGTCCTCGTCTGCAGGCCGCCGCAGACCAGTCGATCGTCCTTGATCGCGCAATCGGCGATCAGGCCACGCTTGGTCAGGGGATATTTCTGGTCGAAGACGTGATTGCCGAGCGAGTAGAACACCGGCTTGCCATCGACGCAGGCCGGCGGCTGCACGACATGCGGATGCGCGCCGATGATGAGATCGGCGCCCTGCGCGACCAGCCACTTCGCCGCAGCCTCCTGCTCCGGCACGACCCAGTCGGCGAGCTCCTTGCCCCAATGCACAGAGACGATCACCCAGTCCGCCAGCGCCCGCGCCAGCCGCAGCTTCCGCGCGACCTGCCACGATGGGATCCGATCGACAAGATCATCGCGGCCTGGAACGAGGTTCACGCTGATCAGCGCCAGCGTCCGGCCGCGAACCTTGACGAAGGCCGGCGACTCCGCCGCTCCGATCCCGCCGAGCCCGGCCGCCTGCAGCGCCGCGCGGGTCGCCTTGCGCCCCGCCGCGCCGAGATCACCCGCATGATTGTTGGCAAGGCCGAGCGCGGTGAAGCCGGCGTCCTTGAGCAGCGGCACCAGCTTCGGCTCGACCGCGAAGCACAGCTCCTTCGGCGCATCGCAGGCGTCCGCCGGTCCGACGGTGCCTTCGAAATTGCCGACCACGAGATCGGCGCCCCGAAACGTGTCTCGCAGGCCATGCCATGGCGACAGGCCGTGGCGGGCGTCGATCTCCCGCGCCACCTGCCGCGCCAGCATGATGTCGCCGGTGAACAGCAGCCGCGCCGCCTCGGACTCCGCCGCATCCGCCACTGCCACGCCGGACAACATCAGCAGCAGCGCCAGCGCTGCGCGCCTCACGGCTGCCGCGCCGGACACGACAACACGTTCGCCGACAGATGCCGCGCCACCCAGTCCGGCCGCGGCTGCGCATCGACCATCTTGCGCCATTCGGCATCGTCGAGCGGCCGGGGCGAGGCGAACTCGTAATAGGAATAGACGCCGCCCTTGACGATCTGCGAGCGACCGCCATGCGGCACGATCTGGTCCCATTCCAGCGGCCGTCCGACGCCGAGCTCGCGCGTCGTCCCGGGCGCGTCGGCCACGTCGACCACCTTCATCATCGGATCTGGGTTGGACAGCGCATATTGCGGGTTCGACAGGCTGGAGAAGATCAGGAAATTGTGCTCAGCGGCGCGGGCGACATATTGGATCAGCCTGTAGTCCTCCGCGCTCAGCGTCTCGCCCTTCAACTCCTTCTCCGCAATCCTCTGATATTTGCGGATGGAGTCGCGAGACTCCGTCAGGCGCCGGACGATGCCGTCGCGCAGACGCGCATTGGCCGCCGCATCTGCCGCGAGGCTCCGGCCGTCCCGCACCATCCCGATGGTCGCCTCGAACAGATCGGCGATGGCCGCGAAGCTCGCCGGATCGGGCTCGACATAGCCGCGCGGCGGCTGCATCACGATCGCCTCGAAGCCGCCCTCGCCGCATTCGGCCACCGTCTTGTCGTTGACCAGCACCGTGGCGTGGCGCAGCGTCGCCCAGGATGCGAGCCCCGTCTGCAGGCGCTTGGCGTTCCAGACCGGGCCCGCGACTGTTGAAGCCGTCGTGCTGTCGGCCCACTGCGTTGCCAGCGCCGCGATCCAGGAATCGTAGAGGCTGCTGCGCGATTGGCCGCCGGCCGCGGCGAAGCGCTGGCGCACCGCGGCGATGCGGCCGGCGAGATTGGGATAGGTGGCGAAGTCGCGGCTGAGCAGCTCGCTTGCCAACCGATTGCCGGCGACGGCCGCGAAGTCCAGGCCCGACGGCAACAGGCGCGAGCCGCCGTCGCGCGTCACGATCCGCTCGGCGGCCGGCCGGTCGGCGTGGTCGACGACATTGTCGAGCGCCTCATTGTCCCAGCCCCAGGACAACGGAAACAGCCGCAGGCCGCGCGTGTCCGGATGCGAGGCGATGGTCGAGGCCGCGCCGCCCCACACGAGGTCGAGCCGCGATGAGGCGATGAACGGCCGGTACACCGCGATCCAGTCGGTCGCCGCCCTGCCGACGGACGCATCGAGGCCGCGCAGCATCGCGGTGTCCTCGGCCGACAGCGGCAGCGCGCTGAGATAGCGCACCGCGCCGAAATAGCGCTTCTGCGCGTCCGTCGTGTAGTGCCCGCGCGGCTTGAACTGCGCAAAGTCCAGCGTCTCCTGCAGCGCCAGGGACTGTTCGGCGCCGCGGGCCGCGACGATGAGACGTGCTTCGGCATTCGACTCGCTACGGCCATCGAGCACGGCATGCGCCGCGGCGAACGCCTTGGCCATGCGGCTGCCCGGATGCCGCCTGGCAAGCTCCGCATCGGCGGCAGCGACGAAGCGGGCGAAGGCCGGCCCGGCCTGCTCGCGCTCGAGGATGATGAACAGGCCGTCGAAGGCGGCGCTGTACAATTCCCAGAACAAATCCGTGGTGACGAAATAGGGCCGCGTCGGCACCCGCGTGTCGGGCGCGCCGCATTGATAGGACTCGGTGTCATACAGCTTGTAGAGCTGGTCCATCTCCGGCAGGCGCCGGAACAGGCCGCGGTCTCGCACGAACGCCTGCTGGTCGGCGGCGCTCTCCATGTACATCCAGGCGTTGGCGACGTCGGCCAGCGGCACCGAGATCGGCAGATACCGCAGGCTCCTGACGGCACCGTTCGTGGTGAGCGCGATCACCCCGCGCCCGTCCGGCATCTGCGACGGCACCGAGTCGAGCTTGTACTCGCCGAGCGCGGCCTGGTCGGAATTGTCGACCAGGCCCTTGATCCGGATGCCGGGCTGGCCGGGCTGCCAGTCGATCATGGCGATGCCGTTCGGCGTGTAGGTCAAGGTATGGCCGCAATCGCGGCCGAGCGGCGCGCTCTTGCCCCAATTATCGGCGGCGTAGGTCAGTCTGTGCAGGCACTTCTTCTGATCCTCCCACACCAGCTGATTGCCGGCGGGATGGAATTGCAGCGGCAGCGCCGATGCCGCGATGGTCGTGTTCGGCGCCTCGTCATCGTTCTTCTTGCCAGCGTCGCGCTGCGGGCCGACCACGGTGTAGAGCCCCTTGCCGGTCTCGGTCACCGTGCGCAACGCATAGGCGCCGCTGGCGAGCTTCTCGCCGAAGAACAGGCGCAGCACCGGCGCCTTCTCGCCGTTGACCTCGAACGGACGCGGGCCGACCACCAGCCGGCGCAGCGATGCGGCGCTGCTGTAGACCGTTGTCGGCGTGAAGCTCGCCGCGGTCGCATCGAGCCTGAGGATCTGCGAGCCGCGCTCGGTCGTGGCAAGCAGGAACACCGCCTTGCCGCGGGGATGCCAGGTGATCGAGACGAGCCGCGTCTGCGCCGGCACGTCGATCCGGCGGGAGAAGCCGTCGCGGCCGAATGCCCAGAATGCCACCTGCTGGCGGCGCGCGGCGTCCTCGACGATGACGGCGGCTTCACGGCCGGTCGGCGACGCCTCGTAGTCGCGCAACGACAGCCCCTGCGGCAGATCGAGCGCGACCGGCTCGGCCGGCGAGCGCGCCACCACGATCTCCTCCTCGTCATAGGCGAACGGGCCCTGATAAGGCTCGCTCGGCGCGGCGGCTTCGTCGACGAGCGGCGTCTGCGCGCGGGTGCCGGTCACCCCGATCAGCAGGGCGCCACAGACGAGCAACGCGCGCGAGACGATTGTCATGCCATCCTCCGTTTTGCCGTTCACGCGGCCGGATCATTTTGTCCGTGCGCGGCGTCGAAACGTTCAATGCGGCGACGCATGGGCGTGCGCAACAGAAAAGGCCACCTGGGGGCTCCAGGCGGCCTGTCGTCTGTGGAGATCGGAGCGCGCCGTCAGCGGCCGAGGCGCGGCAGAATGTCGAAGCGGTAGTTGACGCCGACCAGAGCCGTGTGGATCTGCGTCTTCTGGCTGACGACGTTGGGTCCGCCGGTGATCGCGGCCGCGCCAGGCACGGTGCCGGTGACCGTGCCGAAATCGGCATAGTCATACTCGGCGAAGGCCGACCAGTTGCGGGCGAACATCCACTCGACGCCGGCGCCGACCGTCCAGCCGCTGCGGTTGAACGCCGTGCTCGCCGATTGCCCCGTCGCCGTGTTGGTCACCGCCACGCGGGTGCGCGTCCAGGCGGCGCCGCCTCTGGCATAGAGCAGGACCTCCGGCGTTACCAGATAGCCGGCACGCACTGTCGCGGTGTAGAGGTTGCTGACGCGCGTATCCAGCGCGATCCCAGGCGCCAGCGACGTCGTCGCATTGATGTTGCCGAGATCGGCCATCGCCTGGATGCCGACGACGAAGCGGTCGAACTGATAGTCGCAGCCGAGCTGCAGGCCGCCGAGGACGTCGCTGCCGTTGCTCGATGAGGCCGTCGGAATCTGCACGGCCGCAACCGGCAGCGGCGCCACGTTGCCGCCTCCGGCGACGGGCGGTGGATTCTGAGGCGGCGGATTTTGCGGCGGCGGGTTCTGCGGCGGAGGATTGTTGTTGCCCTGCGGTGGCGGCTTCGGCTGGCCGCCGTCCTTCGGCGGAGTCTTCGGCGGCCACCCGGGCTTGTCCGGATGCTGCGGCCAGCCGTCGTGATCGTGCTTGCCGCCGTGCTGCTGCCAATGATCCTTGTCGGGCTTGCCGCCGTAGCCGCCCTTGTCGTCGTCGTGATCCGGCTTCGCCCAGGCGTAGCTGTCATAGCCGGGCTTTGCCGGCTGCTTCGACCAGCCGAACGAAATCGGCTTGTCGTAGCCGCCGTCCTTCTTGCCCCAGCCGCCGCCGGCCTTGGTGTCATCATGCTTGTCGTGGCTCAGCCAGGAGTAACGGTCGGAATAGCCGTTCGAATGCAGCTGCGACCAGCCGCCCGACTTGTCATGATCGTCGTCGTGGCGCTTGCCGGACCAGTTGTCGCTATATTTGACGTCCTTGTAGTTATCCTTGTAGTTATCGTCCTTGTCCTTGGACGGCGTCTGCCACGGCCAGGACGGCTTGTCGCCACCTTTCGACCCGACCTGCGGCCAATGATGGTCGCCGTGATCGTGCTTAGAGGGCGGTTTGCTATAACCCCCGTCGTGATCCTTTTCGCAGAGAGCGGGCTTGCTGGGCTTCCACCAGCCGCCGCCGTGATCGCCATAAACCGGAGGCTTGTGAGGCGGCTTGTAGGGCGGCTTGCCTCCGCCGTTGTTCCCGCCGGGGTTGTTCGGCGGCGGCGGGTTCTGCGGCGGGTTTGCAACCACCGGCGGCTTGGCCGGCGGAGTGTTGGCATTGCCGGCAGGCTGCTGCGCAGGCTGCGCGGGCGCGGCGCCGGCATTGGCGAGCTGACTCCACGTCTGCTGCTGACGCGACCACGCCATGCCGCCATTGGCGCCGACATGGCAGCCACTCCACCTGTAGGCGAATACGTCGGGAGGCGGGAGCGGGGGCGGCAGGGCGAGGTCGGTCGCCCAAACCGATGTCGTACTTCCTGCGAAAGTAGTTAGGCAAAGGCATACGCCAAATACGCGACGCATCGAACTCACAACTCCTGAACACGGGCCGCAACTACGGCGGCCGCATCAGGAGGGTCAGATTGTGTCGCGATCTGAATTGAAAAATGTCAATCGGAAGGAATGCAGATCGCCGTGATGAGCCGTTAACGATTCCGTTTCGAGTGTTGCGCCGGAGATGCAGAATTCAGGCAAAATGAAGCAACGCCCGACACGATTGCGACGCAGAGTGCGCGCGCCGCCCGGTCCGCTGCGATCGTTCGTCGACGAACGCAGGTCGCCGCACGAGGCGGCGCGTTGCGAATGCATCGCTGGCTGCAGGCTGATTCGTGCGCGCTCTCGAAGGGACGACCGATCAGTCGATGCTGATTGCTCGCGCAGGTAGATGCGGATGATGTCGCAGTCGCGCGAGGATCGGTGCGTCGGTTCGGCAACACGCGTCGCGGCTGATCGCGGCGTCGAGGTCGAGGTTCCCTCGAGCGCGCGCGAGACTGCCGATCGCGGCGCGCCACCGATGCGGACAAACCATGGCGCCCACCGCCGCAATCCCGGCGAATGCGGCGATCCCTCGTCGGTGCCGCGACGGAGACTGATCAAAGGCGCCGCAAAGCGTGCATGATTGCGGCGCGCCACGATCTTGCGGCGCGCCGCGCAGGAGAGGCGCTCAGGGATTGCGCCGCGAGAACGAGATTGCGTAGGCGGCGCTGCGGATGTCGATCATCGGATCGTCGGAGGCCTCGATGCCGTCGGGGAGCTGGCTCGGCAGGAACAACAGCTTCTTTTGCGCGGCATCGCTGTCGGCCACCGCCTTGTCGATCGTGACGACGCCGAGCTCGACCAGCTTGCGATCGTCGGGCCACGGCTTCGCGGGGTCCTTGGTGTCGTCGCCGGCGGCGGCGAGCTGGGCCATGAAGCGGAACGTCACCGGCCCCTGTTTCAGCCGCGCCGGCAGCTCGGCCATCAGATAGTCGGGCGCGCGCTTGGCGGCCTCGGCCTTGTCGAGATGCACTACCTTCTCCGGCAGCATCTGATAGCGGATCGCCTGCCTCGCGCCTTGCTTGTTGACCAGCACGAAGGCGTTGACGCCGAAATAGCCCTCGTTGGCAAAGCTGTCCGGCGTCGCGATGGTGCCGAGCGCCGCCGGCACCGACGGGTGGCTGCCGATGAACTGCTCGAGCTTGGTCGGCTTCGCCGCGTTCGGCCCGGAGTCGGCGATCGCCAGGAACAGGTCGCGCAGCTCGGCCGCCGTCGAGACGGGGAAGAACTTCAGCGAGTTGATGACGATGTCCATGTCGCTGCCGTCAGCGAGGCGAAACTTCACCGCCATGCCGTGCGGATTGGCGTCGTCGGATCCATCCGGCAGGTTCGGCACGCCCGTCGAATCCGAGAACCGCACGGTCACCGGGATCTCGCCGCCGCTGAACAGCGACGCCTTGCTTAAAGTCGCCGCCTCCGCCGACGGCTTGAACCTGCCCTCGACCACCACGCCCTTGGCGTGATTGGCGCGGAAGCCGGCGTGCACGCCGAACACCTTGTTCATGGCATCGACGAGCTGCTGCTCGAGCGGCGCGTCCTCGGCGTAGGCAGCGGTGGGCAGCGCGAAGGCCAGCGCGGCCAGCGCGGCCACGATTTTGCGTGTCATGATGGAGCGGCTCCCTGTGTTGTCGTCAGTCATCCATCATCACACCACAAATTCGCGACGGGAGCGAATATCGTGACGGCGCATCACGCGCCGAGCTTGCGGCCGAGGAAGTCGCGGATCAGCGGCACCATCTCGTCGGCCTTGTCCTCCAGCGCGAAGTGCCCGGTGTCGATCAGGTGGAACTCGAGCTGCGGCAGGTCACGCTTGTACGGATGGGCGCCGTCGGCCGGGAAGATCTTGTCGTTCTTGCCCCAGACGATCAGCGTCGGCGGCTGATGCTTGCGGAAATAGGCCTGGACCTTGGGATAGAGCGGCAGGTTGGTGCGATAGTCGTAGAGCATGTCGATCTGGATGTCGGCATTGCCCGGACGGTCGAGCAGCGCCTGGTCATGGACCCAGTTGTCGGGCGAGACGCGGCTCAAATCGCTGACGCCGTCGGTGTACTGAAACTTGGTGATCTCCAGCGTCACCAATTTATAGAGCGGCTTGCGGCGCGCCTCGGAGTGGTCGGCCCAGTACGCCTTGATCGGATCCCAGAACTCCTTCAGGCCCTCGTCATACGCATTGCCGTTCTGCACGATCAGCGCCGTGACGCGCTCGGGATGCGCGAGCGCCAACCGCCAGCCGACCGGCGCGCCGTAGTCCATGACGTACATCGCGAACTTCGTCACGCCGAGCTGGCCGAGCAGCCCGTCGATCAGCTCGCCGAAGCGATCGAACGAGTAGGTGAACTTCGTCCGGTCGGGCATGTCGCTCTGGCCATAGCCGGGATAGTCCGGCGCGATCACGCGATAGCGGTCGGCGAGCTGCGGGATGAGGTTGCGGAACATGTGCGACGAGGTCGGAAAGCCGTGCAGCAGCAGCACCACCGGCGCGTCCTTGGACGCGTCCTTGGGCCCGGCCTCGCGATAGAAGATATTGATGCCGTCGATCGTCGCCGTGCGATGATGCGTCACCACCGGCGCCGTGCCGGCCGGTGCGGCGCGCGCGGTGGCTGTGCTCTGCGACACGGCCGCGCCGGCCGCCAGCAGCGGCAGGCCGAAAGCAAAACGGCGGCGGCTCAGGGCGGCGAGCGGACCGGTCGGACGAACGTGCTTCATGTCGGACTCCAAGGCAGAGTGAGGTGCGAGCCACCGCGACGGCGGCATCATCCGGCGCCGCGCGACACGACCTGCGCGGCCCGCGGCGGATGGTCGTCCTCGGAGGTATCGCATTGCTCCGCTGCAGTGCAGCCCATATAGATGAGAAGTTGCTTTGGTGATTTCGGAAAGGTGGCGCGATGGATCGCCTGGAGGCGATGACGGCGATCATTGCAGTCGCAGAGACGGGCTCGATCTCGGCCGCATCGCGCCGCCTCAAGCTTCCGGTGGCCACCATCAGCCGCAAGGTCTCGGAACTTGAAGCCCGCCTGAAGGCGCAATTGTTTCAGCGCAGCTCGCGCCGCGTGACGTTGACGGAGGCCGGACGCGCCTATATCGACGCCTGCCGGCGCATCGTCGAGCAGGTCGAGGACGCCGAGCGCGAGCTGTCCGGCGAGTACCGCATCCCACGGGGCGAGCTGGCGGTGACAGCGCCGTGGGGGCTCGGCCACACCCATCTGCTGCCGCACACGATCGCCTTCCTCGACGCCCATCCGGAGATTTCGCTCCGCCTGAAGCTGACCGACACCGTCGTCAACATCGGCGACGAGAATTTCGACGTCGCGGTCCGCGTCGGGCCGCTGCCGGAGAGCAGCATGATCGCGACGCGCATCGGGTCGATCCGCACCGTCGTCTGCGCCAGCCCGTCCTACCTGAAGGCGCGCGGCCGGCCGAAGAAGCCGGCCGATCTCGCCACGCATCAGTGCATCACGATCGACGACCACAAGGCGCCCGCGGCGTGGAAGTTCGTCGCCGGCAACCGCACCCGCGTGGTCCCGATCACGTCGCGGCTGTGCGTCAACACGTCGGAAGCCGCGGTGCTCGCGGCGATCGACGGCGCCGGCCTCGCGCGCGTGATGTCCTACAAGATGGAGGCCGCGCTGCGCGCGAAGCAGCTCGAGATCGTGCTCGACCCGTTCGAGCCGGCGCCGCTGCCGGTGCACATTCTCTATCCGCCGCGCAAGCCGATGCCGCTCAAACTGCGCACCTTCCTGAACTGGATGACGCCGCGGCTGAAGGCGCAGTTCAACACACCAGGCTTCGCCTCGTGACGCTGCGGCTGCTTCAGCCGCGTCAAGAGGCGGCACGCGCAGGGCAGCCGCCTGCCCGCCCTCCGCCCGCGGCGCTTGCGGAAGCCGGGGGAATGTCCGTATTGTAAAGCGGCATGCTCCTGTCGCTGTCTTCCGGCGCGTCCTTGTTCCAGACCTGGATGCCGCAGCCATCGTCCACCGGACGATCGCCTTCGCTCGCCGGGCGCGTCGACATCATCGAGCCAGCAAGCGACCGCGCCAACATGAGGGAGCCTTGACTGTGTCCGCACCGGAAAGTTTCCCCATCGACAAGATCCACGTTCCCGAGAAGAAGCGCAAAGCGCTGAAGCCGGACGTTGTCGACGCGCTGGCCGAGAGCATCCTGGAGTCTGGCCAGCGCGAGCCGATCCTGGTCCGCCGCGACAAGGATCACTTTGTCCTGGTTGAGGGCCTGCACCGCCTGGAGGCCTGCAAGGCGCTGGGCGAGGGCGCCATCACCGGCCTGCTGATCTCGGCGGAGGACGCGCGCCTGCGCGAGCTGCCGCCGCCTCCGCCCGATCCCGAGCGCGAGAAGATGGAGCGGCTGCGTAAGCTGCGGCTGGAGAAGGAAGAGGCCGACAGGCTCAATGCTGCGTCGCGCGGCAGCGCCAGCGCCCACGCTGCGACACGTCCGCGCGGTCCCGCGGACACGCCCCGCAAGGACCGCAGCGGCGCCGCCAAGCCGGCCCGCGCCGCCGCAGCCGCGCCGAAGACGCTGTCCGACTGGATCAAGCAGCAGGAGCGCAGCGGCGGCCGCTACTGACGCCGCCCGCGCCGCCTCTCTCCCATCGTCATGGCGGGCCACGAGCCCGCCCGGACTACCAAGTTGCGCGCGCCTGTGCGATCGTTCCGTCTCGGCCCGGCTGATCAGGCCCGCCGCTGCAATGCAGTTCACTCTTATCCCCCATTCCCCGATCAAGAGGACGCCCATGCCGACCGCCATCTATCCCAGCCTGAAAGACCGCACGGTCCTCGTCACCGGCGGCGGCTCCGGCATCGGCGAGGCCATCGTGCGCAATTTCCTCGCGCAGGGCGCGCGCACCGCCTTCATCGACATCGACCGCGAGGCCTCGCAGGCGCTGCTCGCCAGCCTGCCGTCCGACGCAAGCGTTCATTTCGAGCACGCCGATCTGCGCGACATCGCAGCGCTGCGCGCCGCGGTCGAGGGCGTGCGTCGCGCCTTCGGCCCGGTCACCGTGCTCGTCAACAACGCCGCGCGCGACGACCGCCACAGCATCGAGGATGTCACGCCGGACTATTGGGACGAGCGCATGGCGGTCAATCTCAAGCACCAGTTCTTCGCAGCGCAAGCGGTGGCGCCTGACATGCGCGCGGCCGGCATCGGCTCGATCGTCAATCTGGGCTCGGTGAGCTGGGTGCTCGGCCAGGGCGGCATGCCCTGCTACACCACAGCGAAATCCGCCATCCAGGGCCTGACGCGTTCGCTCGCCCGCGACCTCGGCCCCGACAACATCCGCGTCAACTCCATCCTCCCCGGCTGGACCATGACCGAGCGCCAGCTCAAGCTGTGGCTAACGCCCGCGGGCGAGGCGGAGCTGATGCAGCGGCAATGCCTCAAGCGCAAGATCATGCCCGACGACATCGCCCGCGTGGTGCTGTTCTTCGCCTCCGACGATTCCGGCGCCTGCACCAACCAGAACTACATCGTCGACGGCGGCTGGGTGTGAGGGCCCGCGGGGTCGCGCATGATGATCTCCGCTTGAGTTCGACTTTCTGCGGTCGCGACACACCGCTCTGTCAGGTCGCCACACACCGCGCCGCCAGTTAGTTATTCCGTCATGCCCGGGCTTGTCCCGGGCATCCACGTCGTTCTCAGCATGCCGACCGACGTGGATGGCCGGGACAAGCCCGGCCATGACGACGTAGAGATACCGAGCGCAAAGCCCCGATCGTCAGCGTCGCCGTGCATCATCATCTCGGCCGATCCGGACCTGCGCCCTTCCGCGCAGGACAGTTTGACGCGCCTCCGCGGCCACGCACAGCCGGAACGGTCGCCCAGCCCGGCGGTTGCCGATAGGCGCGACGCGGACGACAGAGCCGGGACACGCGCGCATCGCTGGCGTTCCACTGGACGCGTCCGTCTCGCCCCTGGCCGTTACGGCCACATCAGCCACCACACATCATTGGAGTTCCCGATGCGAGCAACCATCGCTGCCCTGTCCGTTCTTTTCCTCGCGAGCACCGTCGGCGTCTCTGCCGCGCCGGTGGCCGCGCCTGCGGAGGCCGGCGCCACGGCGGCCGCGCCGATGCGCCTGGCGCAGCGCGACTACGACCGCGACGGGCGCGGGCATTGGCAGCGCGAACAGCGGCGCCATCATCATCGCGGCTATGAGCGGCGTCATGGCCCGCCGTCCGGCTGGCATCGCTTCCGCTCCCGCCCGCACGACTATCACCGCCGCGGCTGCATGCAGATCGGCCCCGCCTGGTTCTGCCCGTAGGCCCACCGACATCCGTCTCGCGCGGTCCTCCACGGAGCCCGTGCGAGACGGAACACTCGGCAGCTGCAGCGTGTCCGGCTCGCCGCAACAGCAAGCGCGCGACGCCCACCATCAGCATGCTGCACGTGCACCGCCGCGCTGCAGCACATGCCGATCACAGCAGGCTCGTCCTCATCAGGACATCGGACGAGCATTGCACCGCCCTATTCGCACACCTATCCTCATCGAGAGAGATCCACGCTGGCCCGCATCCTCGCAAGGAGCGCCCCATGCCGACCGCGACCCTGGCTCCTGGACTGGCTCCCCTCGACGAGACCATCACGATCGCGGAGCTCACGCGCGATCCCTATCCGATCTATCAGCGGCTGCGGCGCGAGGCGCCGGTGCTGCGGGTCAAGTCGGTGGGCCGGACGTTCCTCACCAAGGCGGCCGACACCAAGTACGTGAAGGACAATGCGGCGCTGTTCTCGTCCGACGATCCGAACACGCCGATGAAGCGCGCCTTCCTCGCGCACACTTTGATGCGCAAGGATCACGACGAGCACCGCGCCGAGCGCATGGCGATGATGCCGGCCTTGATGCCGAAGACGATCGAAGCCGTCTGGGAGCCGCTCTACGCCAAACTCGCCGCTGATTATCTCGACCGGCTGCCGCGCGGCGAGATCGTCGATCTGTTCCCCGCGCTCGCCGGCCCCTTGGCCGCGCGCATCCTCGCGCATGTCATGGGCATTCCCGACGCCAGCGACAACGACATGCAGCGCTGGTCGCAGGCGCTGATCGACGGCGCCGGCAATTTCGGCTGGACGCCGGGGCCGTTCGACGCCACCGACCTCGCCAATGCCGAGATGGACCGCTGCATCCGCGCCAACATGGCGCGCGTGCGCAACGAGCCGGACTCCTCCGCGCTGTCCTTCATGGTCAACGCCAAGAACCCCATTCCCGAAAGCCAGATCATCGCCAACATCAAGATCGCGATCGGCGGCGGCATCAACGAGCCGCGCGACGCGCTGCTGACGATCCTCTACGGCCTGCTGACCAACCCGGACCAGCTCGAAGCCATCAAAGCGCAGGACAAGTGGCGCTCAGCCTTCGAGGAAGGCGTGCGCTGGGTGGCGCCGATCCAGGCGAGCTCACGCCTGGTGATGGAGGACACCGAGATCCGCGGCTGCCTGATCCCGAAGGGCGACACCGTGATGACCATCCAGGCCTCCGCCAACCGCGACGAGGAGCTGTTCGAGGACGGCGAGCGCTACAACGCGCTGCGCGACCCCAACCCCCACCAGGCCTTCGGCAACGGCCCCCACCACTGCGCCGGCGCCCACCTCTCCCGCCGCACCGTCGGCGCGATCCTGCTGCCGATGCTGTTCGAGCGGTTTCCGAACATGGAGCTGGTCGATGCGGCCAGCGTGCGGTGGCACGGGTTCGGGTTTCGCGGCCCGCTCAATTTGCCGGTGCGGATGCAATAAGGATCGGGCCGCATGCGTCGTTGCTCGGGTTGCCTCGGTGCACGTCACGCGGCCGCGGGGACGGCCGGTCGCACTGGCCGGACCGAGTGCAGCGGCGTCGCGGGGACTTTGGCAGCAGAGGGGCTATCGCATATGATCACGCTCAGTGGGTCGCGAAACTGTCTCCTCATCGTCATGCCCGGGCTCCGTCCCGGGCATCCACGTCGTGCTCAGCATGCCGCACGACGTGGATGGCCGGGCCTTCGCCGCGCCGAAGCGGCTTCGGCCGCGCAGGCGGGACATGCCCGGCCATGACGATGAGGAAGCAGTCGCGTGCAAAACTCTGTTCGTCAAATACGATAGCCCTGCCTGCTCACGGCGAGCCGGCGGGCATGAGGGAAGCATGACGCCGGATCGCAAGCCCGTTGCGCGAATCGGCTCGACGAGTGTTTCCTTGAAACCGGTCGTTTCCGGATCGAGCTCTCGCCCTGCCCACCGCTGTCATGCTCCGCGAAAGCGGGGCATCCAGTACGCCGAGGCAGAAGAGAGTCGCCGAGGTGTCACGGCGTACTGGATCGCCCGCTTTCGCGGACGATGACAGCCGGGGTTTCATGATCGAGGAGCCAGGACTTCGGAAACGGTCGTCTAGTCCCCGCGCCATGCCAGTCGCCCCCACTCCGGCGGGACGCGCGAGCGAACCGAATGGCGCTCCCCTCCCCCTCCTTCCGACCGCGCGCCTGATGCGTCGCTATCTCGTCGCGCTGGCGGGCGGGATGGTGCTGGTCATGATCGGGCTCGCCGGAATCGTCGCGCTGCTGTCGCGGGATGGCGGCGTGGAGCATGATTTTCTGGGCCAGGTCGCGAAAGCGGGCGATGCCGATTGGTATCGCGACGTCGGCGGCCGGTCCGTCAACCAGATTCAGGATCAGGACATCTTCTACAGCAATGTCGGGCATTCGATCGCCGCGGCAAAGGCCTCGGACATCGTCCTGCTCGGCCCGTCCTTCGTCGCCCGCGGCATCGACCGGCCAACGCTCCGATCCTCGGCGCTGCTCGGCGGGCTGAAGACCTACAACATGGCCTTTCTCGGCATCCGCGGCGGCGAGTTCTCCCGCCGGATCATCGCCCGCTGGCGCATCAGGCCGGCGCTGTGGCTGATCAATGCCGACGACCAGTTCGTGCACTTCTTCAGCGACGACCTCCACCTCACGATCGGCTCCGACAAGAAGCCGATCGACGCCGCGGCGCGCAGCCGGCTGCAGGGCCATCTCACCGTGCTGCGCCGCAATGTCAGATGGCGAATCGAAGACTGGATCGCGGTGCTGCAGGGACGGTCCGCGCCGGACGCCCTGTTCGGCGACTACCGCAGCGTGTCCACCGGCGACATGATGAACACCAATCCCGCCTATGCCGCCACGGGCAATCCGCCGATGCGGATCCTGCGCGATCGGCAGTGCGACACCAGCCCGGCGGTGGTGGATCATGCCCGCCGCCTGCTGCGCGAGATCGGCGGCCAAATCGTGCTGATGCTGGTGCCGCACAGCCAGGCCTGCGCGCGCCAAGCCGCAGAGCTCGCGAAAGCCCTGAACGTGGAATTCATCCCGCCGCCGGATGACGACGCGCTCACGACGCTCGACGGCGGCGGCCACCTCGACCGGAACGGCGCGGCGCGCTTCACCCGCTATCTCGCGGCGGAGCTCATCAAGACCAAGGCGTTCGCGGCCGCGTTCGGCGGCCGGCTGGGCCTGGCCAGCCGGCGCGAGGATTCGACAACGACGAGCGAGACCAGGCAGGCCGAATGAGGCCGCTTCCAGAGAGTTCACGCCGCCCCGTTGCGGCCATGCGCCGTGCAACGTGCGACCGACGATCGTCGACGGCCCCTTGACCAACCCTCAGCAGTTCCAGGCCGTGCGTGAGCAAGGCCCGTGGCGCAGCGCCTTCGAGGAAGGCGTGCGCCCGGTGGCGCCGATCCAATTACGGCGACAGTGCTGGACTGGACCCGTAATCCTGATCAAGACCAAAGGGGCGCATCCGGAGAATACGATTGCACTGAAGCGTTGTCATATCGCGTTCGGGCGATCCTGGACGGGTGAGTGGCAATCCTACATCGAGCATTTCCGTTATCTCATCTTGCGTCCGGAGTCCGATCTAAAGCCTCAGTGGACGCACGATCGGCAACCGGCTGATGAGCAGTCCGCCACT
Organism: Bradyrhizobium sp. HKCCYLR20261; assembly: GCF_051168435.1. Lineage (NCBI taxonomy): Bacteria > Pseudomonadati > Pseudomonadota > Alphaproteobacteria > Hyphomicrobiales > Nitrobacteraceae > Bradyrhizobium > Bradyrhizobium sp. HKCCYLR20261. The sequence continues at coordinate 102,428 of NZ_JBNPUZ010000009.1, read as the reverse complement.
GTGCCGTTTCTCAACAAGGAAGCGCGGGAGGGATGGCGTCAGCGCGCTCGAAAAATGGGCCATCCATACGAGTAGCTCAGGCAGCATAGCTTCCGAGTGTGTGATCTGAAATTGTTTCAACCCTTTACATCGGTGACAGTGCGGGAATCCCAACGCCGCATGCGCTAACGCGCCGTCTTTGCTCATGGCTGCTTCTTGCACGGACGAATCACTTAAGCGGACATGCCGCCATCGCTCACGGCTTTGGCGGCTCCTCGACATCTTTATGTTAAAGCCGCCTTGAAGGGCGTTTCAAAAGGCTTTCAAAGACATCCGCGACAAGAATTCCGCGCGTGGTTGACGGCCGTCTGAAAAACGGCGACAAAAAGAAATCCCCCCGCAAGGCAATTCTCGGAATTCTTAAGGGAGAATTGCGCCATGCGAGAGCCAAGGCTCGAAGTAAGTCTGTGGGGTTTCAGGATTAGTGCGGTCGGCGCGCTGGCGGTTTGCGCCGCTGTGTTGATCTTTTTTGCGGCTCTGGCGGCTTGGCGTTTCTAGCTCTAGCCAAGGCCGAATAGTTAAACACCCGAAGGTGCCGCATGCCGAAGAGCGAAAGCATAAGACCGCTGCACTGCGTCGAACTCGTCACGGGGAAGAACCTCACGGGAACGGTTCTGATCTCGGAGAACGCGCTCCGCGTCGATATCTATAGCTACGATGGTCACTTCCATATCGAAAGCGAAGAGCCGGTCTTCCTGCAAACCGCGACGAACGAAATCGTCTCGCTGCATTCGAACGTCACGACGATCGCCGGAACCTCATCGCGCAATGTGCCGCCGCAGCGGACGACCCTCCATCAGGAGATCCTCTCGAACGTAGCAGTCGTGGGCCACGATGCCTGGGCGGCCGAAGACGGCGTCAAGCAAGTCACCTTCAACGTAAAGCACACGAACCAGTTGATGCGCCATGACGGCAAGGTCAAGGCGATCGGCCGCACGCGGTTTCCGGAAGGGGATGAACTCACGATCTTCGACGCGGCGGCGGAAGGCATGACGCTCCGGGCGTGGTACGGCGCGACCTACGGCATGGAGCTGGAGGGGCCGAAGGAAATCTGGCCGACCTTCGGGATTGAATTCGATCGACCGCAGAACATCCGCGACTACATCGGCTATGTGTCGGACTACGTGAACTTCCTGTCGTTCTGCTTCGGCGTGCCGCTCACGCCCTCTTCGATCCGGATCGACCGGCTTTCCTTCGCAGGAATGATGGAAGCCATCGAAAAGCACGAATATCCCGGCGACCACAAGGTCCACTACATCTGGCCGGAATCCGACGTTGATAACTGCGATCTCTGGGTCGGCGGCTCGCCGGTACGCTGTTGGAACGATGAGGAATTGGGCGCCTTCCGCGCATGCCTCATCGTATGGATGAACCGGGCCTCGGCCTGGCGGCGGCCCAACGCGTTGATGAGGACCGCCTTCGATTTGAAAAACGTGGTCTCCTCGGAGCGGCTCTTGAACGCGTGCCGATGGTTCGAAGATATCCCGATCGGGAAGGCGCAGCCAGTCCTCCCGGCCCCGGATGTGGACGCGATCGCCGCCGTTGCGGCGGCGAAGGCGCAGGAGCTTGGGCATGACGCGGCGATCGGCGAGCGGGTCGCGGGCGCGATCCGCTGGATCAGGGCGGAAACCGCCGAGCAGCAATTCAGGCGTCTTATCGGGACTGTCCAGGCGAGGTTCGGCAAGGGCGTCATGCCGGAAGAAGCCGTCGAGCATCTCAAGCGCGCGATCAATTTTCGCGGCAAGAGCGCGCATGGTCACTTCAACCCGGAAAGCGACGCGCAATTCCGGCAGTTTTCAAAATCGATGCGGGCGATGGAATCGCTCTGCTACCTCCTGACCGCGCTCGAGCTGCCGATCCCCGAGAAAGGTCTCTCGCGGACCGGGGCAAACCCAGTCCTGAGGGACTATCGCAACGCTTACGACTAAGGCGGCGGGTGAGGAACAACCGATGTATGCCAAGAACCTCGCCCGCATTTTAGGCCTCTTGTGTCAGGACAGCGATGTCTCGCACAGCACGCTGCAGGAACTCGATGAGCGTTTCGATTCCTTGCGCCGCTACGGAAAACTTCCGCGCGGGCGCGAGCGGCGCGAAGAGAAGCTGACCCCGCATCATATCGCCGCGGCCGTCTTCGGCCTTGTCCCGGTCCATCCCGGGTGGGCGGGGCACGTCGCCATTATCCTCGGCGGCCTGCGTCCGGTGGGAGGCACGGGCGCATCGTTCTTCGGCGCAGGGACGATCAGCGACGTGGTTGCCATTCTTCTGGCGAACCAAGAAGCGCGGAAGGACTTCATCCGCATGACCGTGACCGTGGCTGAGACGGGCGTGAACAGCAACGGCGGCGCGGAGGTCGTTTATCTGCATGACGGGCAAAAGCGGCGGGCTTATTTCGTGCCGGACGGCGCCATCTCGCTTCTGGCGCCCGGGGCAGAAGCCGGTTTCGATCCCGACCGCAGCCGCATGAACGCGCCAGCAATGCGCGAGATGTCGTTTAATCAGGAGTTCTTCCGGCGCCTCGCGCGGGAATGCGAGTTGGCCGAGCGTTTCGCCGCGCCTCCCGAAGGCGACGGTTCGAAATACGACGCCGAGGACGCCGAACGGATACGCTACCAGAAGCTCGGCGTGCGCAATAACTCCCGCTACCTCCATATTGGCGTCGATAACCAGGTCACCTGGCCCAAGGAAGAGCGGCTCATCACCTTCGACCGCTACCAACTCGTCCTCATGCCCAAGACGAGGGAGCACGTGCAATCGGTGCACATCGACCTTGTTGCCAACCGGGTCGACGAGCGGACCGCGATGACGGTGATCAATCGCTTCCTGAGCATCATGGCGTGGTGCGACGACAATTTCGCGATCGCCGGCTTTGGATGGTCGGGCAATCCCGTCCCGGTCCCGGTAACCAAGCGCGACCTCGCCTTCACGACGGCAACCCATTACATCTTCGACCGGAAGATCCCGGGCTCCGAGGAAGCACGGCGCGCGCTTGCCCTTTTTCGCGAGGCGCGCAATGCGCAGCAGAACGGCTTTGTGAGCTACGCCGTGCTGAATTACTACAAGATCATCGAGATCCGGAATCACGGCAAGGAAACGGCGCGCAAATGGTTCCTCGCCAATTTCGAGGCGATGCGCGCGACCTCAAAGAACAACGACGACATCACTCGCTTCCTTAGATTGTGCGGCGATGAGCCACCGCATAAATACATCCACGACTCCTGCCGAATTGCCGTGGCGCATGCCGGGAAACACTCGAAGTCCGATCCCGACGATGCCCATGAGATCGTCCGCCTGCACACGGCGGCCCGCGTCATGCATCTTCTGGCCCGCCGGTTCATCGAGCAGGAATTTGCGGTGGCAGACCTGATGTACTCGGGTGACTAAGCCGAGCGATAGCGATGCGGCTTTGGTATGACGTTGACAGTGCACTTAGCACCGCCTGCCTCGTCGGAACAGCGGTGCAACCGCGCTCAAGTTCACCCGTCAGAATGGCCTCGCTGCATCCCACCCATCCCCAATTGCCCGTCGTGCCAGTTTGTCGCATTCCGTCGGGCAAATCCGGTCTTGTGTCGTCGGCCAAATCAGGCCGACACTCCTCGCCGTCTCCTGCTCACTGAAGGGGCGTTTCGCGATCGTCACGGACCGTGGAGCGGGAGATGCGGTGGCCGCCTGGGGTCGCAGTGCGCGTTTCGCGTGCGGACGAACGAGCCCTTCGCGGACGGTCAAGCCGTGTGGTCCCGACACCCCGACGCTGGTGTCTTGGTCGGCGACATCCCGATGACGGGGGCAAGTAAGCCCGGTCCCCTGGGAGAGCACGGAGCAGCCGTAAAATCCATCGCGCAGGGAAGGCCGGTTGTTCGGCCAATCCTGTGGTGACTGCCGCCTGCTTTTTTGTCTGCAGGCGGGCCATGGGTGCGGCCTGCACCCGGCCTTCCCTGCGCCCTTCTGTTCGAAGGGCGTGCCTGAGAGCAAAGCTCGGACGCGCAAACGCGCCGCGAGGCCGATCAAGCGCGCCGCGAGGCGGAGACGTCATGGCTGCAGGGTCGGAGATCTCGAGGGTCAGGGAAGCTTGCGAGCCGGAAGGCTCGGAGGCCGGAGATCGAGACTTGCACGCCGGGAATGGCGCTCCCGCGCGCCTGCCGCGCCCGGGCTCCCTGAAGACATTATGGTTTGCGCGGGGATCGCGATAGACTGGGCGCTTCCGCCACCAGAAAGTCCCCGCCTCCATGCGAACGAATTCCCTGCAGAGCAAAGACATCGCCCACCAGATCCATCCCGCGACCAACATGCGGCGGCACGAGCGCATCGGGCCGATCGTCATCGACCGCGGCTCCGGCATCTATGTCTATGACGACGAGGGGCGCGAATATATCGAGGGGCTGGCGGGGCTGTGGAGCGTGGGCGTCGGCTTCGGTGAGAAGCGCCTGGTCGAGGCGGCGACGCGCCAGATGGCCAAGCTGCCCTACTACCACATCTTCGCGCACAAGACCCACGAGCCCTCGACCCTGCTGGCCGAGAAGCTGGTGGCGATGACCCCGGCCAATCTGAAGCACGTGTTCTTCACCAGCTCCGGCGGCGAGGCCAACGATTCCGCCATCAAGTTCGTCTGGTACTACAACAACGCGCTCGGCCGGACCGAGAAGAAGAAGTTCATCGCCCGCCAGGGCGGTTATCACGGCATCACGATCGCCGCCGGCAGCCTCACCGGCCTGCAGGCCAATCAGCGCGGCTTCGACCTGCCGCTGCCGTTCGCGCGGCATCTCACCTGCCCGCATTACTACCGCTTCGGCCTGCCCGGCGAGAGCGAGGAGGCGTTCACCGAGCGGCTCGCCAAGGAGCTGGAGGACCTGATCCTCAGCGAGGGCCCCGAGACGGTCGCCGCCTTCATCGGCGAGCCGTTGATGGGCGCCGGCGGCGTGATCGTGCCGCCGGTGAACTACTGGCAGCGCATGCAGGAGGTCTGCCGCAAATACGACGTGCTGGTGATCGCCGACGAGGTCATCAACGGCTTCGGCCGGCTCGGCACCCTGTTCGGCTGCGACAGCTTTGGGATCAAGCCGGACATCCTGGTCTGCTCCAAGCAGATCACCTCGTCCTACCAGCCGCTCGCCGCGGTCCTGATCAGCGACGAGATGTACCAGGCGATGGCCGACCAGTCCGACCGGCTCGGCACCTTCGGCCATGGCTATACCGCGAGCGCCCATCCGGTCGCGACCGCGGTGGCGCTGGAGAATCTGGCGATCATCGAGGAGCGCAACCTGGTCGCCAACGCGGCCGAGGTCGGCGCCTATCTGCATGACAAGCTGGCGCGCTTCGCGGACCATCCGCTGGTCGGCGAGGTCCGCGGCCGCGGCCTGATCGCCGCCGTCGAGCTGGTCGCCGACAAGACGACCAAGGCCCGCTTCGAGCCGGTCGGCAAGGTCGGGCTAAAATTCTTCGACACCGCCCACCAGCACGGCCTGATCATCCGCAATGTCGGCGACAGCATCGCGATCTGCCCGCCGATGATCATCACGACCGCCCAGGTGGACGAGCTGCTGAAGCGCTTCGAGGCGACACTCGACGATGTGACCGATTGGGTCGCAGCCGGCATGCCGGAGGGGTGAGAAATGGGACGGAGAATTGAGGCTGAGAACTGAGGGCTGAAAACTGAGGGTTGAGAAACCCGCCTCTCCGGGCCTTCGTCCCTTCGCGGGGCGAAGGCAACGGAATTGGCGCTCCCTAGGGGACTTTGGAATCCCCGGAATATCAATGGCTTACGTTGTGGTGGGACAAGAAGTCTTTCCACGGAATCGTTAGAGTTTCTGTGACGGGTGTCTCACCTCTAGTGACCCAAAGAAGGCCGCCGCGACGGGGTACAAGCGAACATGACTGCGACTGAAAACGGAGGCTTGCCAAGGCCGCAGCGAATCCTGTTCGCGTCCGCGGAAAGCACTTTAATGACATCCTCAGAAGCGGCTCGGATCACTGATAAGGTCGAGCGTGGCAGCTTCAAATTTCTGGGGTCCTCGGCGTCCTGCGCCCCGCACCCCACCGATGAGGCGTTCCCTTACTAGGGGCGGCGCGAGGCAAATTTCGAGCCGGCCGATAATGCGCTAGCCGATGCTGCCAATACCGCGCAGGAGGTGCTTACGCTCTGCGCTGCCGAGCCTCAAAATGCCACCGGTACGGTCAGCGGCTGCTGCACCATTTTGGTGCCGATCTGTTGCAATGTTGGCTGGCCCGCCCCGGCCGGTACGCATTGGGAACGCGAGGGCGACAATGAATCTCGCGACGCGCTCGCGAAAAGACCGCGCGCGGATAGCGCTTAGGCCGACGTGATGGTGGCCATCACGAACGAGCAAACCGCAATCGACGCCGTGAGCCGAACACTCGATGAGATGGCGGCAATCGAGCGGGAAACGATCAGGCAGAAGGGCTTTGCAAAGAAACGTAGCGAGCAGGGCGTGCGCTACCTGCATGCGCGGCTCAAGAACGTACCGGCCAGACCTCACTGGCGCCGACGATCGGCCGCCGCACCCTGGCGATGACGACATTGCGCGGTGTAGCCTGTAGGGATGTAGGGTGCATGTAGGGTTGTCTCGCACCCTACATGCGGAAATACCGAAACGATCGCAAAGGGTTAAGCTGAGCGCTGTAGGGATGTAGGGTCAAACGCGGTTTTCACTCTCTGACTCTTTTGGGGAGCGGAGCGTGCGAAAAATCTCTTCTCATGTGTGCGTCTACTCTCAACCCTACATCCCTACATCCATCACAATTAAACAACTGAAAACAAAGGAAAAAACGACATGTAGGGTTAGTTAGCAACCCTACATGCACCCTACATCCCTACATCCCTACATCCCTATAGTTCCAACAAACGGGGCTTTTGGAACCATGAAAGGCAAGATGGAGGTTTAGAAGCTGTTGCCTTGGGCTGTTCGCGACGAGTTTCCGAAACGGCGAGCGGTGTCGGCCGACATTGGCCATGTGATCGGCCGGCGCGCAGTTGGGCGTGGCCCGCCTCGATCGCGCGCAGTCTCGGCCGTGCGATCGAGGCCGATCCGCTCGGCTATGTGCCGGGCGAGCCGCATCGCGACGCGGAGGCGGTTCCGATGCGCTGGCGCGGCTGCCGACGGCGAAAGTCGCTCGGTCGCGAGGATCACGCGCGCGCACTGTTGGACGAGTTCGCGGCGATCGCTGAGCCGGTGGCGCCGGCCTTGATGGTGGCGGTGTGGAATTCGCAAGCCGTCGCGCTGTCGTGTGCCGCCATGGGCAAGCGACCGGCGTGGCGGTTCGCCTGCCCGTGCATTGTCATATGTTAGCGCCGACGGCCGGCCCCCGCGTGTACGGCATCGGCGCGGACGGCGAGTTCGTGGAGTTGCGCAAGAATGAAGCACGCGCTCGCAAGCGCGAGGGCGAATATACGCTCTCGATGCTGCCGCGCTCGCCGCTCAACTGGCACGATCCCGCGCCGCGGCATATTGGCGAGTGTCGCGCCGAATGGGTGGCGTGGCCCCTCGCGCCCGATCTGCTCAGCCGCGGATCTCGCCGGCAAGCTGGAAACGAACGAGGTACAGGCAAGCGCGCTGCCATTGATGCCCTGGAGCGACGGCCGCGCGCGGCTGATCCAGGGCCGCGACCTTGGCCGCGCCGCTGCCGACCTTGGGTTGCGCCAAGCCGCGGGCCCACGGTTGGCGAGCCGACTGAATCGCCGATCAGGGCCGAAGCGGTCGCGAGCTAGAATCCGGCGCGCCGGGAAAAAATCAAAAAAATCATTGCAGCATAAAAGGCTTAGTCGCGATATGCGACAGGGTTGATTGACCGGAAGGAAAGTGCCGGCCTATATCCGGAGCGTGATGTAAGGTCGCGATACTAAGCCCGCGGCCCTTAGTTGTGTCGCGGGCTCGACTTTCCCCATCAACGCAAAGATGTGAATGTATCCGATTCCGATCCGTTGGTGTGAGGATACGCATGGCTCGCAATTAACAGCCTGGCGGCCAACCAATCGCACGGTTAAAAAACGGCGAGCAAACCCGGCGCAGTAATCCGCTCCGAGCACCGGCGGCTAGAGTAGCGGTGCGACCATTCAAACACCGTCGCCGCCCGACACCGCGCAAGCAAAAGCGAATTAGTACACTCCGCGAGCTCATCTTGCGCGTGCGACGATACCTGATCGGGTGACGTCATGGGTTGCCGCTGCAATGAATGCAAACAAGCGATCGTGCACAAGGTTTCCGCCGGGCGGCCGCTTCCCAAACCGCGGTCGGGCTCAGTCTGGGCGCGCAGGTGTTCACCCGCGCTGGCGCCGGCCGGTTGCCGATCGCCTCGCAACGCTCTGGGCTATTCATTCCGAAAGACATGATCAGCGGCGCTGACTGGCGCGGAGTTCCTACTAGCCGTCAAGACCATCCTGCCCGTGCGCTTGCATCACGAGCTCGCGCATATGTTGGGCGGCCGTGCTTGATCCGAGCGCTACGGGGCGTTGCCAAGAACAGGGTGTCCGCTTGGTGCTTTGCCTGGTTGTGCTCGGTGCGCTGACGCCGCTCGGTATGCTCGCATCGTTCGCGCTGGCCCTCGCCGGCGCGCCGGTGCTCGTGGCCGTCTCTCCTGCCATGGTCGCGCTAGGGCTAGGCGCTAAATCGGCGCTCGCGCTCGTGCGATAGCATCGCCACCGGGTCGCCCGTGCGTCGCCCTTCGCCAGTAGGGTCGGCGGGTCCTTCCCCGCACCCCACCCCGCACGGCCCAAGCGCGCCCCGAAAGTTCGCCAGCTAGTTCGGGCAATTCTTGGGTTGACACGGTTGACAGGTTGACAAGCGAGCGCCTCGGAAAACTACTCTACTGGAAGGTCTTACCAAACAAGTGAGCACCGGCGGGTGGCTTTTCAGTTCTCTCGCTGGAGGTAGAGGCACTGTAAACAAGCTTGCTCCGAAGGGTCCACTCAGGTCCATTCGGGAGAGAATGTAACCCGCCAGATCTCCAAAACGACGTTTTTCCATACCGGAGATTGAGAAAGCGCCGGCCGAAGGTGTCATGGTAGATGGCCCAAGTCAGCTTTGGGACCACAGGCCGGCCGAGCAGGCCCCCTCCCATAAAGCACCCCGGGCGCACAGCGAGGCGGCCCCATTAGCCCCATAGCGGACGAGCGGCTTTGCCGTTGTCAGTGGTGATTCGTCGGTCACGACACGATCTTAGGGCGACCACAACCTTGTCGAGACGCCAAGACCGTTCCAGTGGCGCGAACACGTGTGACAATGGCGAACCCAAAAGCACCTTGCGATATCGGACGCAATGCCGGCCGTATCGTTCAACCGGCCCCAGTAGCTGTCCTTGATGGATATGCCGCCGGACTGGCTGCGATTGATATCATTAAAGGACAGGATTGCACTCTGGCCATCATTCCAGCTGCCGCGTGTAAAGATGCCTACATCATTGCGACCTGCTGCTCCAAGTTCGCATGGATAGTGTGGCGCTCCTCAGATCTCCACCTGTCCGCCCAGCTCGATGACCCGGTTCGGAGGGATGCGGAAGAATTCGGTGGCCGCCATGGCGTTGCGATGCATGATCTCGAACAAATGGGCCTGGAAGGCAGCAAATCGCGACCGCCGCTCGGCGACGATCTTGACCCGTCCGACGAAGAACGACGTCTCCATCATGTTGAAGATCAGCCCGCGCTGGCGGCACTGATCGAGAGCTTCAGGGACATCCGGCTGCTCCATGAAGCCGTAGCGCACCGTCATCGTGTGAAAATTGCTCCCGACGTGCTCGACGTCGATGCGCAGATCTGGCGCGACGCGCGGCGTGCTCGCGGTGACCACGCGCAGGAGCACGATGCGATCGTGCAGCACCTTGTTGTGCTTGAGATTGTGGAGCAGCGGTACGGGGACGACATCGAGCCGGCTGGTCATGTAGACCGCGGTGCCGGGGACCCGCGTCTTGGCGCCGACCTGCGCGATGAAGGTCGCGAGCGGAAGGGTGTCGCGCTCCAGCTTCTTGACCAGGAGATCACGGCCCTGATGCCATGTCATCATCAGGAAGAAGATGACGGCGGCGACGACCAGGGGGAACCAGCCCCCTTCCAGCACCTTCATCAAATTGGCGCTGACGAAGCTCATGTCGACCACGACAAACAGGCCCGCGGTCAGGAGACTCGCCGCCAGATTCCACTTCCAGATCTCGCGCATGGTCAGAAACATCAGAATCGAAGTCAGCAGCATGGTCAGAGACACCGCGATGCCGAACGCTGCCGCCAGATTGTCGGACGAGCGGAAGCCGAGGGTGAGCCCCAGAGTCAGCGCCATCAACGTCCAATTGACGAAACCGATATAGATCTGGCCGTAGCCGGTGGCCGATGTCTGCGCGATGTTCAGGCGCGGACACAGGCCAAGCTGTATCGCCTGCCGGGTCATCGAGAACGCGCCACTGATGATCGCCTGGCTGGCGATGATGGTCGCGACCGTGGCCAGCGCAACGAGCGGCAGCTGGAGCGCGGCCGGGCACAGGGCGAAGAAGGGATTTGGCTCCTGGCCCAGCGCAGCATCGACCACGACAGCGGTCTGGCCGGCGTAGTTCAGGATCAGGCAGGGCAACACCAGCCCATACCAGGCGAAGCGGATCGGGCGGGCGCCAAAATGCCCCATGTCGGCATAGAGTGCCTCGGCCCCGGTGGCGCACAGGGAACACCGCGCCCAGCACGAGGAAGCCGGTCATGCCGTGACCGAACAGATAGGACAGCCCATGGCGCGGATCGAGCGCCGCCAGCACCGAGGGGTGACGCAGGATACCGAACACGCCGAGGATCCCGATGACGATGAACCAGGCGATCATCACCGGGCCGAACAGTCTGCCAATCCGGTCGGTGCCCTGAGCCTGCAACGCAAACAGACCCACCAGGATGATCGCGGACAGCGTCACGATATAGGGGCTGATCTGCGGCAGCGGGCTTTTCAGTCCTTCCAGCGCGCTCAGCACCGAGATCGCAGGCGTGATGGCGCCGTCGCCATAGAGCAAGGCAGCACCGATCAAGCCCATCGCGATCACCCCGAGCCGCTCGCCGTGCTTGATCCCCAGCAGCGACATCAACGCCAGAATGCCGCCTTCGCCGTCATTGTCGGCCCGCATCACGACGGCGACGTATTTGATCGAGGTGGTGATCAGGAGTGTCCAGACGATCAGCGACAGCATGCCGAGCGCGGTCTCGGCGTCGGCGCCTCCCGCCCATTCCAACGCCGTCTTCATCGTGTAGAGCGGGCTGGTGCCGATGTCGCCATAGACGACGCCCAGCGCGCCAACCATCAGCGGCCCGAACCCCGCTCCGGACGGGCCTGAGGCAGCGTGACCTGCTTCCGACTGTTCTGTATCAGCTATGGACATCACGTTCGTCGGGTTCGATGGATCAGGGGCCGCAAGGAGCGGACCAGGCTCGTGGCAGATTACGGTTGATAGTGTTTCTTTTAGGTTTCGACCCTTCCCGCGAAGGGGATGCTGCTGCCGAGGCACCTACCTGCGTGCGTGCCCGTCCTCGGCCAGCGCGCAGCGCTATTGACCTGACGGCGTGCGCAGACCGTGCCAAGCATCACGAACCTGATGGTAGTGCAATTCGGGCAGATAGTCCGGCGTGTTCAGGCCGAGAGTGTGGACATCGAGGCGACCGACGGCACTGAGCAGGGTGTAGGATGCGATCACGCGGTCGCGCTGGGCCGCGATCTGCCGTGAGCGAGCATTGGTGAGCTCCTGCTGCGCGTTCAGCACATCGATTGTCGTGCGCTGCCCCCCGGCGGCTTCGCGCCGGACGCCCTGCAGGGCGATCTCCGCCGCCTTCACCTCCGATTCGGCCGCGCTCAGCGCAACCTTGGCGCCTTCGTTCGAGACCCAGGCACCGACCACCGCCGTACGCGATTGATTCCTGACCTGCTCGAGCACCAGCCGGCTTTGCGAAGCCATCTCCTTGGCCTGGCGGGTCTGGGACGCCGCAGTGCCGCCGTCGTAGATCGGCACATTGATCTGCCCCACGATCGAGGCCTGGTCAGTGCCTGAAGTGCCGAGCGTCGTGTCTGATTCCCTGGATCGGCTGACATTCGCCTGTACCGCCACAGTGGGCAGCAAGCTACCCTCGGCGACCCTGATGGTCGTCTGAGCAGTATCGACGTCATAAGCCGCTCCGAGCACGGCGGGATGCTCATGCCTTGCGATCTCGATCGATGCCTGCATCGTCACCGGAGAAAACCGGTCGACGGGCGTGGCCGGGGCGAGCTGGCCCGGCGCCTCCCCGGTCACCTGGGCATAAGTGGCCTTGCTGATCGCGAGCGTCACCTCGGCTGCGTTAAGGTCGGCAAGCCCGCGGCTCAGCCGCGCCTCGGCCTGCGCCGTATCGGTCGGCGTGACGTCGCCTGCATCCAGGCGCCTGCGCGTCGTCTCCTGGATCTCCCGGAGAACGGTCACATTGGTCCGCTGCGCTTCGACGAGCGCCTGGTTGGCCAGCACGTTCATGTAGACGGTGACGGCGTCGAGCAGCACACCCTGCCCCGTGTTGCGCAGGGCTTCGCGACCCGACAGAACCTGGAATTCGGCGATGCGGACGCTATTGGCGGTCTTGAAGCCGTTGAACAGAACCTGGTTGACGGTCAATCCGATCGTCCAGGGGCGGAGTGTCGTACCCTGCACCGTATTGTCAGGCAGCGTATTCCTGACCGCCTGCAGGCCCGCGCTGAGGCTAGCGATGATCTGCGGCCGATAGCCGGCGAGCGCCTGTGGTACGTTTTCGTCCGTGCCGCGCTGGCGAGCCCGGTCAGCGTTGAGCTGCGGACTCGACTGATAGGCTCTGACCAGGGCTTCCGGCAGCGTCTCCGCAGACGAGGCTCCGAGGCTCATGAGCGTCGCGGCGATTGTGATCACTGCCGCGCGGAGCGGACGCGACATCGGGTTGCGGACGCGCTGATGCACAGGCCACCTCATTCCGCCGGCGCCAGCCGTGGCTGCCCAACGAGATCCGACCGGGTCCGCCGCGAGAACAGCGAGATCAGTGCAGGCAGCGTAATCAGGATGACGATCGGCGCCAACATCATGCCGGCCACGACGACGACCGCGAGCGGCTTCTGAACCTGCGAGCCGATGCCGGAGGACAGTGCAGCCGGGAGCAGCCCGACGCCGGCGACCACGCAGGTCATCAGCACCGGCCGAAGCTGAAGCTCGCCGGTGCGCAGGATCGCGGCGCCGCGCTCGATCCCCTCGTCGATCAGAGCGTTGTACTGCGACAGGATGATGATGCCGTCCATCACGGAGATGCCGAACAGGGCGATGAAGCCGATCGCCGCCGACACGCTGAAGGGAATGCCCGACACGAGCAGGCCGAGGATGCCGCCGAGCACCGCCATCGGAATTACGCTCATGGTGAGTACGGTGTCGACGATCGAGCCGAAATTGAACCAGATCAGCATCGCGATCAGCGCCAGACTGATCGGCACCACGATCGACAGCCGCTTGATCGCATCCTGGAGATTGCCGAACTCGCCGACCCATTCGAGATGCGAGCCGGGCGGCAACTGAACGTTCTGAGCGACCTTGTCCTGCGCCTCCTGGATGGCGCTACCGAGATCGCGCTCGCGCACCGAGAACTTGATCGGCAAATAGCGTTCCTGCTGTTCGCGATAGATATAGGCCGCGCCCGAGACGAGCTTCACCGTCGCAACCTCGCTCAGCGGCACCTGACTTATGCCGTTTGGTCCTTGCGCGCCGATCCGCAGATTCTGGATGGCTTCTGCGCTGCGCCGATACTGCGGGGCGAGCCTGATGATGATGGGGAAATGGCGATCGCTGCCGGGCTCGTAGAGATCGCCGGCGCTGTCGCCGCCGATCGCGGTCTTGATCGTAGTGTTGATGTCGCCGGGCGACAGACCATAGCGCGCGGCCCGCGCACGATCGACGTCGATCTGGATTGTCGGCTGTCCGAGCGAGGTGAAGACGGCAAGGTCCGTGATCCCTTGCACGGTCGCCAGCTGTGCCTTGATCTTGTTGGCGGTGTCGGTCAGCGCTTGGAGATCGTTGCCATAGAGCTTGATCGAATTCTCGCCCTTCACGCCCGACACCGCCTCCGAGACGTTGTCCTGCAGATATTGCGAGAAGTTGAACTCGACGCCCGGAAACTTCTCCTGCAATTGAGCGAGCAGTCTTGCCGTCAGCTCGTCCTTGTCCTCCCGGTCCGGCCATTGCTTGGCCGGCTTGAGCGGCGCAAAAAATTCGGCATTGAAGAAGCCTGCAGCGTCGGTGCCGTCGTCCGGCCGGCCGTGTTGCGACACCACCGACTCGACCTCTGGCCGTTCCGCGATCAGCCTGCGCATCTCGTTGACATAGGTGTTTCCCTCCTGCAGCGAGATCGTGGGTGGCAACGTCGCCCTGATCCAGAGATTGCCCTCCTCCAGCTTGGGCAGGAACTCGAGCCCAAGCAGCCGCACACAGACGGCCGTGACCAGGATCAGACCAGCACCGGCGACGAGGACTAATCGACGGTGCGCGAGTGACCGTGCAAGCACGGGCATGTACAGCCGGTGCATCCAGCGCATCAGGAACGTTTCTGTCTCCTCGACGTGGGCCGGCAGGATGATCGCGCTGAGCGCTGGCGTGACGGTAAAGGTCGCCAGCAGACCGCCGGCCAGCGCATAGGCGTAGGTCCGGGCCATCGGACCGAAGATGTTGCCTTCGACGCCGGACAGCGTGAACAGCGGCAGGAACGCCGCAATGATGATCGCCGCCGCGAAGAAGATCGAGCGCGACACATCCGAGGCTGCCGTGAGGATCGCATGGTGCTTCATCCCCATGCTCGTCCGCGCCGAGATAGCAGCCTGCTCCGTCTCGGTCAGCCGCTCCGTATGCGACAGCCGACGGAAAATGGATTCCACCATGATCACAGTCGCATCGACGATCAGGCCGAAATCGATCGCGCCGACTGAAAGCAGGTTGGCCGATTCCCCGCGTAGCACGAGGATGCTGACAGCGAAGAACAGAGCGAATGGAATGGTTGCGCCAACGATCAGCGCGCTTCTGAGGTCGCCGAGAAAGATCCATTGCAGGAGCACGATCAATCCGATGCCCACAACCATGTTCTCGAGAACGGTGTGTGTCGTCGTCTCGATCAGATCCTTGCGATCATAGATGCGCTCGATCCGGACGCCAGGCGGCAGGATCGTGGAATTGTTGATCGAGGCGACGAGCTCCTCGACGCGGGCGATGGTCGGCGAGCTCTGCTCGCCACGCCGCATCAGCACGATTCCTTGGACAATGTCGTCGTCCTGATCCTCACCGGCGATCCCGAGGCGTGGCTGCTCGCCGACGGTCACGGTTGCGACGTCGCCGACCAGCACCGGCGTGCCGCCGTTTGAGGCCACCATGGTGCTGGCAAGCGCATTGATCGAACGGATCAAGCCGACGCCGCGCACCACGGCCGACTGCGAACCGATGTTGACCGTGTTGCCGCCGACATTGACGTTGGCGTTGCTGATCGCCTGCATCAATTGCGGCAAGGTCAGGCCGTTGGCCACGAGCCTGTTGAAATCGACCTGGACCTCGAAGGTCTTGGTCTTGCCGCCCCAGCCGGTGACGTCGATGACGCCGGGCACGGTGCGAAACCGCCTTTGCAGCACCCAGTCCTGCAACGTCTTGAGGTCCAGCACCGAATAGTTCGGCGGGCCGACGAGGCGGTAACGGTAGATCTCCCCGATCGGGCTGAGCGGTGAGATCTGCGGCTGGGCATTGTTGGGGAGCGGCGGCAGCTGCGACAGACGGTTCAAGACCTGCTGCAGCGCCTGATCGTAGGTGTATTCGAACGAGAACTGCAGCTTGACGTCGGACAGGCCGTACAAGGAGATTGTCCGGATCACCTTCATGTTCTTGATGCCGGCGACCTGCGTTTCCAGGGGAATCGTGATGTAGCGCTCGATCTCCTCGGCCGACAATCCGGGGCTCTGGGTCACGATGTCGACCATCGGTGGCGTCGGGTCCGGATAGGCCTCGATGTTGAGCTGCTGAAACGCGACGAGCCCGCCGACGATCATGGCCACGAACAGGCCAACCATCAGGAAGCGCCGGTTGACCGCAAAGGCGACGAGACGATCCATTCGATCTGCCTTTCCCGATCAGCTGCCGGACGTGGCGGCGCGATCGATGAACAGGCTTCCTCGGGTGACGATCTTCTCGCCCACCCTGAGATTGCCGCGGACCTCGACCAGATCACCATTGACGAGGCCGGTCGTGATTTCGCGCAATTCAATCGTGTTGTCCTCATGCGCGACCCAGACCCGAATTCGCTCGCCCTCGTAAATAAGCGCCTGCCTCGGCACGGCGGCGGAAGGCCGACCCGTTGCGGCGTAGATGGTGACGTTGGCAAACATTTCGGGCTTGAGGTGCCCATCCTTGTTGTCGATCGTTGCCCGCACTGGAAGACGTCGAGTCGACGGATCGATCGCCGCGGAGACATAGTCCAGCCGCGCCTTGAACTCGCGGCCTGGCAGGGCCAGCACGGTAAACGAAATTTCCTGGCCCACCACGATGTCGGCGGCTTCGCTTTCGCGCACGAACGCCGTCAGCCACACCGTCGAGAGATCGCCGATCACGAACACCGGATCGCTGGCGCCGGAATTGATGAACTGGCCGGGACCGATCTTCCGCTGCACGACTGTGCCGCCGAGCGGCGCATAGATCGGCGTGTCGGCGCTGATCTGACGGGTTTCCTGGAACTTCGTGATCTGCTCTTCGGATCGGCCCAGGATGCGTAGCCTGTTGCGGGCTGCCTCGAGCGCGGTCTCGGCCGAGCGCATATCGTTCTGCGCGGCCGTGAGATCCGCCTGCGCCTGCTGCCAGTCCTTCAATGGAACCGCCTTGCCGGCATAGAGATCGTTGGCACGCTTCTCGACGATCTCAGCCAGATTTAGCTTGGAGCGCGCCGTGTTCAGCGCGCTCATGGCGGCAACGAAGTCGTTGAGACCCTGAACGGTATCGGTTGCTTCAACCACGAACAGCGGCTGGCCGCGCTCGACCATGTCGCTGGGCTTGGCCAGCAGCTTCACGACTCGACCGGCGTAGGGCGAAAACACTGGCGTGGAGCTGTCCTCGTTGACCGCAATCTTCCCCTCGGTGATGTGCTCGGCGCGGAAGATGCGATCCGTCACCCCCTCGATCGAAAGGGTCGCGCGTTCAGCGGCTGTGGGGACATAGCGG
Organism: Bradyrhizobium sp. HKCCYLR20261; assembly: GCF_051168435.1. NCBI lineage: Bacteria > Pseudomonadati > Pseudomonadota > Alphaproteobacteria > Hyphomicrobiales > Nitrobacteraceae > Bradyrhizobium > Bradyrhizobium sp. HKCCYLR20261. Next base: position 85,205 of record NZ_JBNPUZ010000009.1, on the reverse strand, counting down.
GGCAGCTTCGCCTTGGCCTGGCTCGAGTGCTCGGTCGGTGACGGGGCGGCCGCCCTCGTCCAAAGGAAGCCGACGATGCCAAACAGAACCATCGCCGCACCGACGATCGCGAACCATCTGGAAGCGGACACCGCGGCGACTTTCATGACTCAGCTCTGCACATGCGCTCATGCTCTCCGCTACGAGAGGATCTGTATCCTCCTCGCAGGGAACCACTCCACGGATCGACGCTTCTGGCGTCTCATCTAAGATCAAAGCGCCGGGATCCAGCGCGAACGGCGGATATCGGCGGATGGCCGCGGGCCGACGAGCCCGCGGATCATCACCAGGTTCGATATGACTTACTGACTCGACCACATCGGATATTTCGGTCCGCCGTAGTAGCGCATCTGGTGGGTACTCGTTCCACTTGACGCCCCGAGGTCGCTCACGCAGCCGGCCAGGACGAAGCCCAGGACAGCAAGAGCCGCCATCATCCCAGCCGCACGACATACTCCGCCGATCATTTTCGTCATCCCGCGCTGCTTCAGTATTTCGCGACCACGGTGTTGCCGCCGAACTTGAAATCCAGACCGACGAGCACGGTCGAATAGGTGTTGCCGACCGTATACGGCAGCACGCCGTTCGTAGGCGCATCACGCCGGAACGTGCCGAGATCTAGATAGCGATACTCGATCTTGCCGATCAGCTGATCCGTGAACGCGTAGGCGATGCCGCCGCCAGCCGCGAGACCGCTCCGGTTGGCGCTGAAGGTGTCGGTCCCGATCCCGGGATTGACGCTGGTGTGGGTCAGCTGGCCATAGGCCCAGCCGCCGGTGAAGAAGAGCAGCAGCCGGTCCACGGCAATGCCGCCACGCGCGAGCAAGGAAAAGCCGCTGCGGAGCTTGGTGGCGTCGTTCGATCCGAAGGGAAGCGTACCGAAGGCGTCGTCTCCCTTGACATCGGCTCCGAAACCGCTCGCCTCGACGCCGAGCACGATGTTGCCACTCTGCCAGTTGGCGCCGATCTCGCCGCCGCCGAAGCCGCCCTTCGACTCATAGTTGTTCGTGAAATCGGTGAATGGCGCGCCCGGGCCGACCGCGTTGTTCAAGTTGTGGTTGCCCCAAGCGTAGCCGCCGAACACACCGACATAATAGCCGGACCAGTCATAGGCCGGCGACGCGACCGGCGGGGCCTTGGCGTAGATCGGCAGATCGGCCGCGATCGCGGGGGACGTCAATGCCAAGGCGATCAATGCAAGGGTCGTGAGAGAAGTGGTTTTCATGGCTCAACCTTGTCGAGTTTCTTGGGTGAGGCAGGCGACACAACTGCCGCCTGCCATCGCACGGATCAGAAGTGGATGATGATGTCGGCCGAGCCGATGACCGCCGTCTTCTTGTTCGGCGGGATGCCGAAATTGGCGTTGCCGTTGAATGCAGGCGCGTCCAGGGCGTGGTACACTGACACTTCAGGACGGATCTCGATCTGCGGCGAGAACCAATGCTGCCAGCCGAGACCGGTTTCGACGTAGCGCGTCTTGACGCCGGTTCGCTGGCCCTGCTTGTCGTCGAACCACTCCAGGCGGTACGAGATGTTATCCAGCTTGGTCGGGCTGTAGTTCAGATACATCAGGAACGTCTGAACCGACGCCGTGCACGACAGCGCGGTCGTATTGCCGCAGTGCGCGCCGAACGGAGCATTCCAGGGCATGACATCGAGCGAGAACGGCGTGCCGCTGGCGGTCAGCGCGAGCCCCGCCGCACTATCGAGATTGACCACCTTATTCTGGTGCTCGTTGTAGGTCTCAAACGAGATGTGCCAGTGTTCGTTGAATTTGTGGTAATAGGTCAACCCGTACCACTGCAGATTGTTGTAGCCCCACGTCCCATTGTTGATGCCGTTGGCGACCACATAGATCCCGTCGTTCCCGCTGTCGGTCACGTAGCGCACGCCCGCACTGTATGTGGGTTGGGCGCCGGGATCCTTCTTCATCGTGGTGTCCGGGAACAGCGGGTTCGGATTGGCGTTGGGGATCTTGGCGCCGACGTGCCAGGGCATGGCTTCGGTGCCCACCGCGATCGCGCCCTGAATCATCCAGTTCTTGTTCAGCGCCAACGAGGCCACGAGGCCCGTGTTGGTGTAGTTGTCGAACGTATACGTCATCGAATGCGTATACATGTAGTTGTTCGGCGCGAGCTGCGCCTCGATGTCAGGGATCGAGATGTAGCGACCGAACCGCAGCATCAGACCGTCGGCAAGCCAGGGAATGAACACCTCGCCATAGGCCATCGGCATGTCGTAGCCGTAGTTCTTGTTCTGCTGCAGGAGTTGATTGCTCCACAGGCCGTATGCGGTCGTGTAGCGGTAGTTCTCGCCATAGATCGGCGCGATACGGAAGCCCCAGTCGATATGATCCTTCTGCACCGTGTCAGGAAGCCGCTCGAAGTAGACGACCGCCTGATCGAGCTGAACGGTGTTCGCGTTGTAGTCGTAAGACGCCGGCCAATTGCCGCCGCGAACGGTGTTGTTGCTCAGATTGCCGCCTGCGTTGATCCAGCCATAGACCTGAATGTGGGCGTCGTTCATCCATTGACCGGCCGCGGTGTTGCTCAAGGCGTTCATCAACGGGCTGTCGATTGAGTTTGGACGAGTCACGCCAATGCTCGTGGAACCGCCATAGGGCCACTCCGTAAATGGCATCGGCGGCGTGCTCTGGGGAGTTTCAGGCCAAACCGCACGGCGAGACGGGGGCGCCTTTGGATCGGATGGCGCCGCATCATGGCCCCATTCGAGCCGATAGTAGTTGATAAAGCGGCTCAGGAAATCGTTGCCTAGATAGGTGTCCAAACACGAATAGTTCTTGTAAGGGTCGCAGTTTGCCTTGCCCATCGGCGGCAGCGTGTCTCCGGCGTGGGCGCCACTGAATCCCATCGCAATCAGCGACGCACCCACCAACGCAGTCTTTCTCATCATATTGCCCCAAGCTGTTGCTACCGGCGCCTCGCGGACGCTCTTACGGTGTCGTTAAGCTTCGGGTGCAATCCTTCGTCATCGGCTCGACGAAAAGCGATACGGTTTGCCGCGAGATTTCATAAAGAAATAGTAGCGCGGCAGTGCACTCGGGCGCTGTTTGCATTCAAGATCGGCAATTGGTGCGGCTGATTGCTCAAGCCGGCAGCAAAAAATCGGGTTTTTCGCGTTGAAACGATGTGTTGCTTTGGATGTTTGCCGGAGGCTGTGTCATTTTCGTCATAGTCTTAGCAGCTGCGTACCGTCTCCGAAGCCGTCCAACTATTTTTTTGCTATGCAAATCTCGCGATTTGTAGATCGAAGATATATGCCCCGGCTCGCTAAGCTCGATGCATGGGCAACATTTCATCGCGATATTCCATCGCGGACACATCGAATCGCGAAACGACCCCCGAGAGAAGAACGAATCCCGCGTCCGCGGACTTCGATCTCTTGTTTCTGCCGCCGACACTCTTGAAGCAATGCCGCAGCCTGATCGCATCCTTTCACGACATGAATGGATTCGGTTCGCTGCCGGACATGTTGTGGAAGTTCCGCCTCGCTCCGCTGATCGAGAGAAATGCGGATCTGCGGCTTGTTCTTCGGAAAGCGTCCACCACCCGGAGTGCCAAGAAGGCCAAGGAGGGATTCGTCGAGATCGCAACCAAGCTCCTGGCGATAGAAGTGCTCGCCAGCAGCTTTGCTGGCTGGAGCGCGATGTTTCCCCGCGAGGGAGAGATTGCCCGGGATATTCGTCAACGGAACGGCTTCGGCACCCACATGCCGCTGATGGATTTCTATCTCCATCCGCCAAAGCAGATCAGCACCGCGGCGATCGCCGCCCTGGCTCCACGCGCGCCTCGATCCGCCTCCGATACCGCGGTGTTTGGTTCACCGGACCGGCAACTGACGCAGAATGAGCGAGCGTCCGTATAAGTCTCTGGACAGAGCGGCGAGCTCTCTACCTTCCGGCGCACGTGGACTAACACGCCACCTGAGGTCATCAACGTCGTTTAGAGACCGTATGTGAGCGCACGCGTCGTTAGCTTGAAACTACCATTTGGCTATTTCTTTTATATTTCTGAGGGCCTCGAAGAGCATAGATTTTCTACGCCGATTCGGACCATCGTCATCGCACCGGGTAAGTCGACGATATCAGGGTGGTATTTGAATTGCGGCGTAGCGCTGCCGCATGCGAGGTGAATTGAAGGCAGGCCGGCGCCGCCGAAGTTCAACCTGCGACCAGGTCCCGCCCCAAAACGAAATAGCAGCGCCAAACGGGAGGCTGAGCGGCGCTCCGTTCGATAGTCTAGCCTGGGGCATGGAAGCACTTTGATCTCCACGTTGCTGACAGGCCGCTCGCCATCGATGACGAGCGGTGGGCCTACGAAATCAGGATTCGGTGAAAACACCGGGTCGGAAACGCGTTCGACATTCGCCATGGTCGCCCGCAAGACCGCGCCGTGGCTGCTGTCCGTATTGGGAATTGCCGTCTTCACCGGGCTTCTTCTGATCCTGAACAGATCGACGGCGGCCAGCCTCGTGCCGATCGCCTATCTCATTCCGGTCATTTTCGCAGCGACGCGCTGGGGCATCGGACCTGCAATCGTCGCGTCCATCGCGGGCATGGCGGCCGCAGACTTCTTCTTCTTTGCTCCGATTTACAGCTTCCGCGTCGACGATCCGCAGGAAGCGGTTGACCTGTTGCTGTTCCTGATCGTGTCGCTGGTCAGCAGCAATCTCGCATCGAGATTACGCAGGGAGACCGAGAACCTTAGCCGGCGCGAGAGGGAGATCCACGAGCTCTATGACTTCTCCCGACGGCTGGCGGCCTGTTTCACGATCGCCGACCTGGTGTCCGCGATCCAAGACCATTTGCAACGGACGTTCGGACACCCGGCCGCCTTCTTCGTGGCGACGTCGCAAGGCCACTATGAGCCGTCGGAAGCATGCTTGGCCCCTCCCGATGTGCAGGCTTGTGCCGCCACCATGAACGCGGGCCTTGGCCCGCTTGCTCGCTCGCTGTTTGACGAGCGGCGCAGGGAGCTCTGGGTGATGCGAGCCATGTCGTCCGGCAATGCCGTTCACGGCGTCATCGCCATCAATATCGGCCCCGGATCGTCGCAGATCCTGGAGACCAGGCGACGCCGGATCGGCAGGATCTTGGAAGAGGCCTTGTTGACGCTTCAGCGGCTCGACGTCGGCCAGGCGATGGAGCGCGCAAAGTTGAATCTGCAGGAGCAATTGCTCCGCGACGCCTTCCACGGCACGCTGTCGCACGAGCTTTGTTCGCCGCTGGTCGCCATCAAGGGATCGGCGAGCGTGCTCGAAACCATTCCCAACATCCGCCAGGACGCTCGCGTCAGTTCCCTTGTCCAAGCCATTCTGGGCGAGGCGGAGCGGCTCGACGACTATATTCAAAACCTGCTCCGCGCGACTCGCGTCAGCGCCGGCGGTCTCGTTCCCCGACTGGAATGGGCCGACCCCAAGGACATCGTCAATGATGCACTCGGCAACAGGGGTCGGCAACTCGCGGCACACTGCGTCGAGACGCGCTTTGCCGAACGGCTGCCCTTGATCCACGTCGACTCCGGCCTGGTCGCCGAGGCTTGCGGACAGATTCTGGAAAATGCGGCCAAGTACTCTCCGAGCGGCTCGACGATCTCGGTTGAGGTCCGGGCCGAGGCGAAATACGTGGTTGTCCAAGTCGTCGATCAGGGCGTCGGAATAACCCCTGAGGAGCAGCAGCAACTCGGCCATCGGTCGTTCCGGGGCAGCCGGCACCGAGCCTCCGTTCCCGGCTCTGGGCTCGGCTTCTGGATCGCCTCGACCTTCGTGCAAGCCAACCACGGCAGAATCTCGGTTCAAAGCCGCGGCTCTGGACAAGGTACGACGGTGTCCATCGCACTGCCGGCTTCCGACCTATCCTCTCGCAAAGGTACCGACGCTGCCAATGAATAAGCCTGCCAATATCGTTCTCGTGATCGACGACGAACCTAGGATCAGGCGGTTTCTCCGGGCCGGATTCGAGCTCAACGGCTACGTGGTGATCGAGGCTGAGAATGCAAATGAAGCTCTCCGGATCGCGACGTTCAGTCCCCCGGATCTGATCATCCTTGATCTTGCGTTGCCCGATCTCCACGGCGCGGAGGTGTTGGATCGGATTCGGGCATGGTCAAACGTTCCGATCATTATCCTTTCAGTTGTAGCCGCAGAGGACGAGAAGGTTCGCCTGCTTCAGGCGGGTGCCGACGACTATGTCGTCAAGCCGTTCGGCATGGCCGAACTGCTGGCGCGGAGCGAGGCGGCGTTGCGCCGCTATTTCAAGTCCGCAACCGAAAGCCCCATCGTCGTCGCCGGCCCGCTATCGGTCGACTTGGTGACCCGCACCGTCTCACTGAATAATGCACCCGTCCGACTGACGCGGAAGGAGTACCGACTGCTGCATATTCTGGCCATGCACGTCGGCCTCGTGGTCACGCATGATCGGCTGCTGAAGGAAATCTGGACGGGAAATCAGCGCGACAACATCCAATACCTTCGCATTCTGGTTCGAAAGCTCCGGCAGAAGATCGAGACCGATCCTAACCAGCCGCGCCTTTTGATCACGGAATCCGGTGTCGGCTATCGGCTGCAGAACCGGCTCGACGCCGAGCCAGCGACCGACGAGGTTCAATGATGTTGCGGCCGTCTCCACGCCGGTCGTTCTACGTGGCAGTATGCCATTCGGCGCGGGACAATTGGGCCTGGGAGATTCGACGCAAGCACAAGTCGATGGGGATCCGGCTGCGCGAGTCTGGCTTTCGTTCCTATCGCGCGGCGTACGAGGCCGGCCGCCTCGCGCTGGAGGACTTCCTGAACGGATTGGCCGTGGAACGGGACAGGCATCCGGCGCCTGAAGACGATATGCAAAGCAATAGCTCACCCCAGCACCCGGAACGGGCGGACCATTAAAAAAGAATATGATTTCGCGTCGAAGCCGCTTAGGTTGCACAAGAAAGGTGCGACAGCGGTGGATATCCTGGTCCAAAAATTCAGCTTTTTCGGCTTGGACGGCCAGTACTGGATGCTGGCCGGCGCCGCGATCGTGGGCCTGTTTGCCATGCTTGCTTGGCGAAGCCGCCGGCGCGGTTAGAGGCGGTCGATCGATCTATCCGCGGAGGGACGGCGCCGTCCCCAACCCGCAACGCGAAAGCTCAGTCATCGAGATCTTTCCATCTCGTAGCGAAGCCCCTTGCCGGCGTACGTCGCCCCCCCTTCTTGCTAACACCTCTTGGGCTCGCAGCGCGGCCTCGGCGCCGCCCCCCACTTCCTGAGTCCGACAGCGGGACGCCGCGCTGATTCAATCATCTCGATAGAGGCGTCCTCCACGCGCTTCGAGATTGCAAATGGCACAGGGCATGTGTTGTGTCGTCATCGATCGCCCTTTGGAGGAGATAAGTTCAACGATTGCACGCAGCCCACATGACTAACTCCAATCGCCTGCTGTCGGCGATTTCTCCTTGACAGCCGTGTGGAGCGGGAGCAATCCGACTCTGCGATCTCGGAGTTCCGAGGTCATTCAACGATCGAAACGAGAAATGGACAGCTACCCTAGTCGCTGTCCGGCGGAGCCGAGGCGGCACTGTCGGGCACCAACCCAATCAACTGCGACCGCTCCCGGCGCCGGCCGGGCGAGCACGGGCTGGGCCTAGCGTCCTGTCGGCTCGCTTCCGGGACCGTCGGGCCGGTTCGGAGGTGAGCCATGAGCATCAACAACATCGTCTTTTTTCGCGGCAATGTTGCCGCGCCCGAACTCCGCGAGGATTGGACGAACGTCACCACGCGGGATCGCAGCGCTGAACAACGCCGCGACGCCTATTCGCCGCGAGTGGCCAATCGTGTCGTCCCGATCATGGTCTGGCAAAGGAATCCGGTGAGCAAACGCCCGGAATGTCGTTGGGTGCTAGACAACGACGCGACTGACGAGGGCGTCAGTTGCAGCTATTCCCCGCGTCGCGCCGCCTAGTCCGCCTCTTTCCCGGGATATCGATGCCGAAGCTTGCCGCCGCGCCAAGCCGCACGCGGCCGGGAAGCCGCGCCGCGTCCGCGCGCCAGCACCCGCGCCATCGCTCCTGCCCAAGAGTGAACTGTCATGAATGTCGAAGCAAAGCATGTCCTGAACGGTCGTGAACCGCGCCGCGCCAAGCAGGTGTCGTCCAGCCTTCTGACTGAGATGGCCGAGTTCACACCTGAAGTCGCCCTCAACCGGCTCGGCGCAACGCCGCACGGCCTGGCTGAGGACGAGGTTGCCGCGCGGCACGAGCGGTATGGTCGCAACGAAGTCTCGCATGAGCGGCCGCCGACCTGGTATCATCAGCTGTTCCACGCATTCCTGACGCCATTCAACGGCGTGCTGTTTACGGTCAGCATCGTGTCGCTATTCTCCGACGTGCTCTTTGCGGCGCCGGAAGATCGCTCGTTCAGAACGATCATTGTCCTGATCTCCATGGTGCTGCTCAGCACGCTGTTGCGCTTCTGGCAGGAATTCAGGTCGAACAAGGCTGCCGAAGAGCTCAGCGCGATGGTGAGTTCGACGACGGCGGTGCTGCGGGCCGGCACGTCGCGTCCGCAGGAGATGGCGATTTCCGAATTGGTCCCCGGCGACATTGTCTATCTGTCCGCGGGCGACATGGTGCCCGCAGATGTGCGGATCCTGACCGCGAAAGACCTGTTCGTCAGCCAGGCGATGCTGACCGGCGAATCCATCCCGCTGGAGAAGTATCCAGTTCCGCCACCAAACAAGACCGCGAGCCCAGCCCGTGGCGCGCTGGAGCTGGAGACCGCCTGCTTCATGGGTACGAACGTGGTGAGCGGCACGGCGACCGCCGTCGTCGCAGCAACGGGCGACTCGACCTACTTCGGTGCCATGGCCCGCGACATCGTCGGTGGGCGTCCCCTGACCAGCTTCGACATCGGCATCAATCGCGTTTCATGGATGCTGATCCGCTTTTTGTTGGTGATGACTCCGCTGGTATTTCTCATCAATGGGCTCGACAAGGGCGCATGGCTGGAGTCGCTGCTGTTTGCGGTCTCGGTTGCTGTCGGCCTGACCCCGGAAATGCTTCCAATGATCGTGACCGCAAACCTCGCCAAGGGTGCGGTCATGATGGCGCGGCGAAAGAGCATCGTGAAGAAGCTCAACGCCATCCAGAACTTCGGTGCGATGGACATCCTGTGCACGGACAAGACCGGCACGCTGACACAGAACAAGGTCATCCTCGAGCGGCACCTCGACATTCACGGCGATGAGGACAGCCAGGTGCTGGAGCTCGCCTGGCTGAACAGCTTCCATCAGACCGGGCTGAAGAATCTGCTCGATGTGGCCGTCCTCGAATACGCCGAGCAGGACCAGCTCGTCGGAACGCTTCAGCACTATCGGAAGGTCGATGAAATCCCGTTCGATTTCGTGCGTCGGCGCATGTCGGTGATCGTGCGCAACGGCAACAAGAATCTTCTGGTGTGCAAGGGTGCGGTCGAGGAAGTCCTTGGGCTGTGCACCTCTGCCGATGACAATGGGGCAGCGCTTGACGGCGTGGTGCCGTTCACCAGTGAGATGCGGGACAAGGTGCGGACAATTACCCGGGATCTGAACGAAGACGGCTTGCGGGCCCTGGCGGTCGCCTACAAGACGTTGCCGCTGGAAGACCGCACCTACACCGTTTCTGACGAGCACGACCTCGTTCTCGCCGGCTACGTCGCATTTCTCGATCCTCCCAAGGAGACGGCGCGCGAAGCGATCGCCGCGCTCAGCGCACACGGTGTCGAGACCAAGATCATCACCGGCGACAATGAGGTGGTGACACGCAAGATCTGCAAGGAGGTCGGGCTCGCCGTCGACAACGCGATGACGGGCAAGGACGTGGCGGCGATGTCCGATGCCGAACTCGCCGACACGGCGGAGCGCACCACGATCTTCACCAAGATGTCGCCGATGGAGAAGTCGCGCGTCATCCGCGCGCTCCAGAGCAAGGGCCACACCGTCGGCTATCTGGGCGATGGCATCAACGATGCCGCGGCGCTCAAGGATGCGGATGTCGGAATCTCGGTCGATACCGCCGTCGACATTGCCAAGGAATCGGCCGACATCATTCTGCTCGAGAAGAGCCTGCTCGTGCTCGAAGAGGCCGTAATCGAGGGGCGCAAGACCTTCGCCAACATCATCAAGTACATCAAGATGACGGCGAGCTCGAATTTCGGCAACGTGTTCAGCGTGCTGGTTGCAAGCATCTTTCTGCCGTTCCTGCCGATGCTGCCGATTCAGCTGCTGATCCAGAATCTGCTCTATGACATTTCGCAGGTCTCGATTCCCTGGGACGACGTCGACGAGGACTATCTCAAGCAACCTCGCAAATGGGACGCCAGCGGCATCGCACGCTTCATGATGTGCATCGGTCCGATCAGCTCCATCTTCGATATCGTGACCTTCATCGTCATGTGGCACGTGTTCGGAGCCGATTCGATCGAGAAGCAGTCGCTGTTTCAATCCGGCTGGTTCGTGGTCGGCCTGCTGACGCAGACGCTGATCGTGCACATGATCCGGACCCAACACGTCCCCTTCATCCAGAGCCGGGCCGCCACGCCGGTGATCCTGCTCACCGCCAGCATCATGGCGATCGGCGTCTACCTGCCGTTCTCTCCGCTCGGTGCGCATGTTGGCATGGTGCCCCTACCCCAGGCCTATTTCCCGATCCTAGTCGCAATCCTGCTGAGCTATTGCCTGCTTACGCAATTAATCAAGCGACTGTACATCCGCCGCTTCAATCAATGGCTGTAGGGATCGATCATGCAGATCGTCAACACTTGGGAGCGGATCGGAGATCGCGCAAGACGCCTAGCCGCGAGCACCGTGATCCGCGTCGCTCGCGGCGTCTTGCAGGGTTTTCGGCAACCATATGTAAGGCGGCCACGATATCGCGCCAGTCTAAGCGTGTAGGGTTGTCGGCCGAAGAGCCGGATGATGGCGCCCTCGTTGGGAAGATGTCGACGAACTCGGTGCAGCGCTTGATCTCACCATTGACCCTCTCGATCGGATTGGTCGAGTGCAGCTTGGCGCGGTGCGGCGCCGGGAGGCTCATACAAGCGAGCACATCAGGCTCCCCTTCATTCATAAAGGCGAGCCTGGGCACCTGGGGACGGAGCTGATCGGCGACCTTGCGCCACTGCGCCTTGGCGGCCTCAGCGTCGTCCTGGCGAAGGCGGTGGCGATGAAGCCGGAGATCACGCGGCGCCCGCTCTTGTCGGCATGGGCCAGGACCTTGCGCATGAAGTGCACGCGGGAGCGCTGCCAGGTGGCGTTGAGCACCTTGGCGACGGTGGCCTTGATGCCCTCTTGAGCATTCGAGATCACGAGCTTGACGCCGCGCAAACCTCGGCGAGCGAGTTTGCGCAGGAACGCGGTCCAGAACGTTTTGGCCTCGGAACGGGTCGACATCCATGCCCAGCACCTCGCGCCGGCCGTCACTGTTAACGCTGATCGGGACGATCACCGCGACCAAGACGACGCGGCCATTCTGGCGCACCTTCACATAGGTGGCGTCGAGCCCCAGATACCGCCAGTCGCCCTCGATCAGGCGGCACGCACCGTTTCAAGGAACCTGCCCACCTCGAGCTTCAGGCGATTGCTATCCTTCGATAGCGACTGGGCGGCGGAGAGCACCTGCGAAGAAGCCGTCCCGGTCTCGGTTGCGCCCCGCTGTACCTGGCCGATGTTGGAAGACACCTGCTCGGTGCCCTCGGCGGCGTGCTGGATGTTGCGCGAGATTTCCTGGGTGGCGGCGCCCTGCTCTTCCACAGCGGCCGCGATCGCCGAGGCAATCTCGGACAGCCGCTCGATGGTGCCGCTGATCGCGCTTATGGCGGAGACCGAATTTGCGGTCGCGCTCTGGATGCCGGATATCTGCTGCGCAATTTCGCCGGTCGCCTTCGAGGTCTGCTCGGCAAGCGCCTTCACCTCCGACGCCACGACTGCAAAGCCGCGACCGGCCTCGCCCGCGCGCGCCGCCTCGATCGTCGCGTTCAGCGCCAGCAGGTTGGTTTGTCCGGCGATCGTATTGATGAGCTCCACGACATCGCCGATGCGGCTTGCCGCCTTGGACAACTCGCTGACCTGCTCTGTCGTCGAATGGGCCTGATGAACCGCTTCGCTCGCCATCCGGGCTGAATCCTGCACCTGCCGGCTGATCTCCCTTACAGATGAGGACAGCTCCTCGGTTGCAGCGGCGACTGAGTCGACGTTGGTCGACGCCTCCTCGGACGCCGCGGCAACGGTGGTTGCGAGCCGTTGCGACCTGTCCGCATTATCCGTCAGGCTGGCGGCCGAGGCCTCGAGCTCCGTGGATGCGTTCGATACCGTGTTGATGATTTCTCCGATCGCTCCTTCGAACCTGTTCGCGAGCTGCAGCATCTCGGCACGGCGCTGCCGAGCGGCCAGCTCATCCTGCGCGATCTTGGCTTCAGCCTCGGCGCGGGCCTTCTCCGCGAGCATTTTCTTCACGCCATCAATCGCGCGTGCGGTATCGCCGATCTCGTCGCCACGCTCATGGCCCGTCATCTCAACCTCTTCTCCGCGGGCCATGCGCTGCAGCAGTCCGACGAGCAACCCCAGAGGCCGGGCAATGCCGAAAATGCCGATGCACAGCGCAACAGCGATCGTGACAATCGTTCCAACCACGGCCGTGACCCAGGCCGAACGGATCAAACTGACGGCGCGATCGTGTTGAGCACCAGCTTTGAGCCTGGCGAAATTCTCGGCGTCTTTACCAAGCTCGATCTGAGACGATACTGCGTTCTGAAGCTGATCATTGCACTCTGCGCGCAACCGGTCGGCCGCCTTGGCATTGTCCTCGGGAGTGGTGGTCGTCGATGCATACTTGATGACGGGCCCGCAGGCGGCAAATGCCTTATTGAACGCATCGATGCGTGCCCCGATTTCCGCTCCCTTCTCTGGCAGGTCGGCCTTGATCTTGGCCAATGTTTCCAGCACTTCTGCGGACATGTCTTGCGTGACCTTCAACAATCGCGCGTTGCCAGCATCGGTTGTCTCCGTCAGCAACTCGAATGCCGCTTCCCGATAGGTCTCGGCCTTGCGGGCAGCTCGGACTGCCTGCAAGGCGGACGCGTCGATCCGACTCATAAGATCGGAGTATTCCGTGTCGAGAGCGCTCAGGCCGCCTGCCATGTAGGTTACTAGGCCTATCATCACGACGCCGACGAAAGCGGCGATCAGACCGACCTTGTAGATCATGCGAAGGTTCCCAAGCATCGGTCTTCCCCAACTGTCATTCACAATTTGCATTCAACTTCGACAAGGCCGCCTAACATATATTTAAAATAGCTTTTTTTGCCGTAGTTTCCCGGAGTCTGTGGTGCGGTCTGGCAGTCATTGCCGCGGAACAGGCGATCCCAGAACGTTGGGCTTCGGCGGCGAGCTCCTGAGCGCAAGGGATGCCCAACCGGACGACTTCGTCTCCAAGGATTCCAATCTACATATTGCGTGGAGTCAGTTGAGTGAGCGCTCAGCATCGCCGGCCAGCATCGATCTGCACGAAATTACCTTACCCCGGCTTATCGAGCCGGCGCTCGCAAAGTCTGTCGATCGCGTGCCATCAGGTGAGCGCTGGCTCCACGAGATCAAATTCAATGGCTACCGCGTCCAGGCGCATCTGCGCCATGGGCACGTGACGGTCTACACGCGCCGCTGACATGACTGGACCACGCGCTTCCGCAAAATTGCGACGACGCCTGTGAGATCAGCGCGGGATCGGCTATAATCGATAGCCAGTCGCAGTATCTCAGGCCAACGGTGCGACCGATTTTTCTGTGTTGCAGAACGAGCTCAACGGCCGTTCCAGAAAGGTCGTGCTGGCCGCGTTCGACCTGCTCCGTCTCAATGGCTCGAACCTACGCCACTCCCCCTGATCAAGCGCAAGGCGCGGCTGACGATTCTGATCGTAGGCACCTACGTCTAATTGAACGAGAGCTTCGAGATCGGCGGCCGCGAGATGTTCGGCCACGCTGCAAGGTCGGGCAGGAAGGCGTGGTCTCGAAGGTGCGCGACAGCCGCTACGTCTCGCGCCACGGCAATGACTGGGCGAAGAAGACCTGCGCCCAGCCCGAGACCTTGCCGATCGCCGGCTTAGCGCTCGACGGCGACGTTTTGGACGACATCTATGTCGGCCGCTACAAGGGCGGCGACTTGGTCTATGCCGGCAAAGTCGACCATGGCTTCGACCGTACCTCCGCCGACGAGCTGAGGCGAACGCCTAAGCCGCTGGTGCGCCGGACGCAGCCCTACCCCAAGCGCATTGCGCATCGCGGGATCTGGGTTGAGCCCGAGTTCCCGGCCGAGATCGAGTACCGCACCACATCCAGCGAGGGCAAGGTGCCGCATCCGTTCTTCAAAGGACTGCGAGAGGACATCTAGCAACATGCGACGCAACGAAAACGTGGCAAAGGATAGAAAGCGGAAATGCCCTCGTCGCGACGGCACTAGGTAGGCCTGGGAAACCCAATTCCGAGCTTCCCGGGGGGTTTAGCCCGCGCGGCTGCAGATCCGGTGCACCCGGCAGCCCCTGCCACGTCTGCAACCGCGCGGAAATCGACACTATGTCGGCGCTACCGCCCGGCTCCGAGGTTGAGGAAGCGCACGCCATCCAACTCGATCCGATGCTGGAGGACGACATACAAGCGGAAGAGGCACAGCCCAGGGCCAAAGGCCGGCGTGATGCAGACGGTCTGGATCTATCTCAATGCGAGCAAGTTCATCGGCGATGAGGGCTGAGTGAAGATCTTCCCGACCCCCAAAGCGGGGACGATCGGCGTGGAGCACGATCCCGAAGGCGTCGCCCGGGAATACCCGATCGAGACCGACGTGCTGCAACAAACGCCGACAGGGCCGAAAGTGGCCATAGTCAAAATTAAGCCAACATACTACGAACCCTTTGGCCCGCGCTATGGTCGCCCCAGACTTCAAGTCCCAGACCTCTGTTTCGATAGCTGCTCGACTACTCTTCTCTGGGGTTGCGAGGAAGTAGCCGCCGCACTCGCGAGACCGAGCCAAAACCCTAAACCCTCGATGCTTAAAATACAAACTGCAAAGCCATAATCAATGACTATATACATAAGAAAGATCAATAAAGCTCCGAAAAGAATACCCACGACAGCAGCGCTAATCTTGTAGTTCGCGTCAGTCACAACCCTTTCCGTTATCCACACAGCCACGAATCCAGCGATTGCAGCTTGAAATCCGGTCGGCACGGCGTACGCAAAAACCAGCTCGTAAATCAATCGAGGTCTCTCGATATAAAAGTAGGCCTTAAGCTGAAGAAAATCGGTTCTGTCTGTCCAGCCACTGAATACGTACATCATTGTCTGTACCACGGCCCCTAACGCGAATCCGGGTACGACGGAGAAACTACATACTACCGTTGCCAGCACGTTTCTCATGCCTCGCACCAATTGATGTAATCCCGAAATGTGCTTGTGCTACTTGCCAGGAGCAAAGTGCGAGGAGACAGTGATCGTCTTCAGAACCGACGCAGCATAGTTTATGCTAAACAATCTGCGGTTGACTTAGCAACCCAACCCTAGGAAAATGGCCAATCTCAGATAAGCTCGTGGATTTAAACGCGTTGTTGCACTTGCCTTCTAACGGTATCTATGGCTTCAAGGGATCAATCTATACGGAGGCAAGCCATGCTGGACTGGCGCCGCATAGTTGCGTTAGCAATCCTAGGGTCACTTCTTGCTGCTTGTGTTGCAGAAGAACCCCAAGTCAAGCTCACTCCAGAAATCAAGTCCGTGAACGAACTGGAGCAGCAGTTAGTCGAAGCATTAGAGAAAAACAAAATTTCTTCGAGCAGGAGCAGCGAGGAACTCGCCAAACAGATCGCTGACCAACTGAGGACTGCTCAAGCAGAATACAATAGGCCCAAGGATCTGGAACTCGGGTACACTTTTCCAGTTTTTCTCTATCTAAACTGGGGCAAGCCCTTTGCCCAAACGGATCGCGAAGAACTGTTTAAGGGTCTTGAAGGAGAGATCAGAACAGCTAAGCTGCTGATATCTCGAGACCTCGAAGCAAAGCTCGCAGGTCCTCCGGACACGTTTGAGATCACCCCGCGGGGAACGACTACGAGATCGATTCTCGATATCGCAGATCGAGTTAGCTGGGAATGGGACGTCAAACCTTTAAAGCCCGGAAAAGGCGTGATTACGCTTGAAGTCACATCGTACGTCCAGAATGGACAGGATAGGCGTGCATATCCGATACGAGTTCTGCAGGACACTTGGGAAGTGCAGGCGCACGGCTTGGAATGGTGGAAATATGAGATCAGCCAGCTAGAACCTATAAGAGGTTTCATATATTCGGTTGTAGCGGGCGGTTCCGGCGTTCTCGCATGGTTTGGTATATCAGGACGGAAGAAACGCCGACCCGAGTACGATACGTAAGCTTAGCGTCTCCGATACCGTCAGCTTGCTGCTTTGGTCGCGGCAAGGAAACCCCAATCCGATGTTTCGTTGACCGAACTCGACGCAGTTCTATGCCCAGTATGTGACTGGCGAAGAAGATACAAGAGGGCCCAGGACGATAAGCAGAAGGCGTCCCTGCGCGCCTTCCCAAGAGCCTGCCTTGCGATTTCTCTGGTGCCGCTCTTCCCAACGGCGAATGGGTCTGGAAAACGCCATTGTGAGGTGATCATACTAAGGCTCAGGTCTTCCCAGACTCCAGACACTCTCCTGGAGAGTGTGTCTGTCCAATCCGATATGTCCGTTGCGAGGATGTGGCGGACATCCTCAGACATAGTCCCTCCGATCCGGTGTGTCCGGTACAGTGAGGACTCCTCCCTCCTCGCAGCTGCAACTGAATGCACTGGTGTTTTTAACCACTCTCGTCAAATCTACGATCTTCAGCTACGAATTATATCGCTGGTGCTCCTTGAGCTCAGCTGGCGGGTATTCGCTCATGTTCCTGCGTGGGGAGTGGGAGGATGCGAAAGGTTTGCGAGGAAGGCAGCGTTGGAGATGCGGTCGATCAAGCACAACAAATCATCTTCGAACTTGCGGAGGAAATGCGCGAGGCTTTTGAAGCGCTTCCCGATCAATTGAAGGAATATCATGTCCGCAGGCGAGATGCGGCCGAATGGTTGGAGGTCGCCTCCGATTCCCTGATCGGCTTATCGACCTACCATATGCGTTCGGAGGAGTATCAAATCCGGTGGGTCGAGATGCGTCCCGGAAAGGACGGAAAGTTGAACAGGCCAGCACGAAGAGACAACGTGGTTGGTAGCTTACACGCATCTATCTTTCGGTTGGCCGAGTTGAACTCGAAGCTGGGTGATAAAAAGGTGCTCAAGCTGATTGGCGAGCTGAAGCGAATACGTGACACCCTCAAGAGTATCGAGTTTCCTGGGATGTCGACTTAGTCGCTTGGAATGTTGCTACGCGCTTCGGCCTGAATTTGATGGAGACTAACCTTCGGACACTGATGGGTCGTTCAATCCAGCAGCGGCAGACCCCCGCCCAGTACTGTCCTTGTCAGTAATCCCCTATCCAATCTTGTATTCCTTGCCTCGCAGCTCGTCTCTGGCACCAGCAGGCATGCATGGCAGGCTGCCCCCTGCAACGGATACTCCTCGCTGGCGTCGCTGTGCTCGGCGCAGATGGGATCATTGGAGCACAACGCGAGGCGGCGCGTCGCGCGCGTCAGCAGGTCGCCGGCGCGTTCGGCCATGTGGCTGAGGCCGCCGAGGGTGCCCTGCCCGCCGGCGGTCGAGGTGTAGATCAGGATGCCGAAGCGCTGGGCCTGGGCTGGGCCTGAGGAATAGATGCGCTCCTTCAGCGACGACAGCGGGTAGCCGCAGTCGAGGGCGAGCTCGGCCATGAAGGCGTGCGACAGCGAGTGCAGCGCCCAATAGGCGATGCCGCGATGGGTGGGCTCGCGGTTGAAACGGGCGGCGTCGCGGTTTTCGCGCTCGCGCAGGTTCCTCGCCTTTGCGACGGTCTGGTCCGCGTCGAGCCATCTCTGGAGAAATTCCGGGGCGACGTGCAGGAAGATGCCCTCGCCGAACTGCTCGATTGCAGGCAGCCATTCGACGGAGCGTGCGAGGTCGGCGCCGCCGACGGCGAGTTGGATCTCGTCGAGCTCGCTCTCGGCCGGCGTCGGCGGCGGCTCCAGGCGGGTGAAGCCGTAGAGGCAGGTCACCTCGCGCAGCCGGTGCACGCGCACGACGTTGTGCAGGAATGCATCCCAGGGCGCCTGAAGACCGAGCGCATCCTTCGGCAGCGTCTCGGCATAGAAGAACGATCCAGCGCTGTCGCTGCCGATCACCGGCGCGCCGCTCGCCATCATGTCGAATTCGGGGATGCGCGGGTTTTCGCTCGGATTGGCACCGGAGCCGTCGTCGCTGTTGAGCGCCTGCAGGATCTGGTCGTCGGAGAACTCCTTGAAGGCGTCCTTCAGTTGGGGAAATGCCCTCAAGAACTCCAGGAAGTTCGGAAGCGAGCGAATGCTGTCAATGGCCGTCTTGTTTTGCGCAATCGCCTGCCGCAGCGCGTCGTTCGACTTGGTCAGCGAGATCACCGTCACCGTCTGCGGGAAATAGGTGTTGGTCGCCGATCGCGGCAGCAGACGCAGGTCCTCTGTGCAAGTCTCGCTCGCGTCGCGGCGCGGCGTCAGCCATGGGCTGTGGCAATCACAGGTGCCCAAGAACTTGGGCTTGTACAGATCGGCCATGCTGATCGAGGCGCCGCAGGTGCATTGCACCGAGATGTCGGAGGGATCGGAGCTGACGCCGCGCTCGACCCAGAACAGCGGCTTGCGGCAGGACTGGTCGCGGCCGCGGTGGGTGAGATAGCGCCAGGAGATATCCTGCAGGTGACCCTTGGTGCAGGCGCCGACGAAGCGGATCGGGTTGACGCCGGCCTTGCCGCCGCCGCCGGTGTAGGACAGCCGGCCGCCTGCGGTGACGTCGAGCTCGGAGAACTCCACCATGCGGCGGCGCTTCTCGTTGCCGGCCGCCGCGCCGTCCGGCGCCGCGCCTGCGTCCTTCGACTGCGTCTCGTTGACCAGGAACCAGCAGGGAAACAGCCGTACCGCGACGCCGGGCGCGTTGCCGTCGCGGCGATCCTCGTCGAACATCGGCGGATGGCGAAGGCCATTAAAGGTCGCACTGAGCTTGGTGCCGAGCTGCTGCTTCAGCAGCGCCACCAGGCGCTCCTCTTCCACCGGCTTCCAGCTCGAGCCCTTGTAGTCCCAATCCTGCAGGCCGGAGACAACCACGGCGTTGTCCGGCAGGTCCATCATGGCGCCGGGGCCATAGGTCAGCAGCAGCTGGCTGAAATTCTGGGTGATGTCGGCCATGAAGGGTCCATTATCCGAGAGGGGTGCCGTCGGGCTTCCTGAGCTTGAGCAGCGACACCGGCTCGGTGTCGCGCATCGAGCGCCCGGCGACGAACCACTCGCGCTCCTTGTCCATGTTCGGCTGCTGGTCGAACGGCTCCTGCAGCAGCCGGCGTACCGCGGCCTCGCCGGCATAGGCGAACTCGCCGCCATTGGCGGTCAGCTTGGCGGCAATGCCGATCCAGGCCTGCTCCAACTCGTCGAGCCGGGCGAGGCAGCGCTGGATCGACGCCTCGTCCTCGCGCGCCACCTTCATCTTGGATTCGATGACGTCGCGGACGCGCTTGTAGGCAGCGGGCTCGGTGCCCGCTCTGTCGGCATTGCGGTCCGGCGTCAGGCTCGGGGTGACGTGGCGCTGGCCAGCCACCAGGGTCGCTGCGAGCGCACGGTCGAGCGCGCGCGGCGCGAAGGGGGTGACGCTGGTGGCCTCGACCGCGCGATAGAAGCTCTGATGGAAGGCGCGGAACTGCTCATAATGGGTGCGGTCGCGCGGCTTGTGGATGTTGAGCAGGGTGACGACGAGGCCGGGCTTGTGGCCCTCGCGGCCGACGCGCGAGGTCGCCTGGATGTATTCGGCCGCCGTCTTCGGCTGGCCCTGCACCACCATCAGGCCGAGCCGGCCGATGTCGAGACCGACCGAGATCATGTTGGTTGCCATCGCGACATCGACTGCGTTCTTGTCGGCGACCGGCAGTCCCAGGCGCGCCCGTGCCTCGGAGACCTGATCGGTCGAATAGCGCGACGTCAGCTCCTGGATCTCGCGCAGCACCCGGTCGGCAAACGGCGCGCCCTCAGGCTCGCGGCGGACGCGGTTGCGGCCATAGCTCGTCAGATGCGCGCGCACCTCGTCATCGACGATGCGGCGGGCGCCGCCGAGCTCGCGTAGCGCGTTGAAATAGCACAGCGCCGTGAGATAGGGATCGGCCGGATCGTCCTTGCCGCCGCTCGCCAGCGCATGAGCGCCCGAGAGCAGGGTCTGCAGCGCGCGCAGGAACACCAGCTTCGGACCCCGACCGGGCGAGGCAACGCCGAGATAGAGCCGCGACGGCGTAGTCCGGTCGGCCCTGGCGAAGAACGAGTCGTCGCGGCGGATGCCGGGCGGCGGAAAGATCGCGGTGCGCTCGCGGCCGAACAGATTGCGGATCTGCGTCTCGGCGCGGCGCACGGTCGCGGTCGAGGCCACGATCTTCGGCCCGCGCCAGGCGCCATTGATGTGGCGCGAGGCCAGGAGGTCGAACGCGGTCTCATACAGCCCGGCGACGGTGCCGAGCGGCCCGGAGATCAGATGCAGCTCGTCCTGGATGATGAGGTCGATCGGCCGCAGCTCGGCCGTGAGCCGCGTGCCGCCGGGCGTCGCGGCGCCGTAGAAGCCGGTCGCGTCATGACGCTCGACATGGCCGAAGAAGGCACCCGCCCGCCCCTCCCACGGCACGTTTGCGAATTTGTCGACGGTGGCGATCATGAAGGCCGGCAGACGGCGATAGATCTCCTCGTCGACGACGACGATCGGCAGGCGCTCCTCGCTGGAGAAGGCGCAGCCGATCTCGTAGCAGTGCAGGTCCAGCCGCTGCGGCTTCGCCGCAGTCGGATGCAACGAGAATGCATCGTCCTTCAGTTCGCCGCCGCACCAGGGGCAGTTCTTCAGCGGCGCCGGCGCCGGGCCCTTCTTGCGCTTGTACTGCTCCAGCCAGTAGACGGCGGTGTTCTCCTTCTTGTTCTTGGCGTCGCCGAGATTGTTGGGCGTGGCGCCGCCGCCGACCCACAGGCCGATCTCGATCGGCCAGTCGCCGAGCCGCTTCCGCTCCTTGCGCTCCAGTTCGAGCGCACAGACCAGCCCCGCCGCGCGCTGCAGCTGGTCGAGCGTCAGCAGGCGTAACGTGTAGCGCATCACCACCGCCAGCCCCGCGCCCTCGAGGCCGGGATTGTTGAGCCTGCGGCGCGCGATCGCCAGCGCCGCGAGGCCGAGGTACGCCTCGGTCTTGCCGCCGCCGGTGGGGAAGAACAGCAGATCCACGATCGGCCGGTCGGGATGAACAGGGTCGACCAGGCCGTCGAGGTTGAGCAGGATGAAGGCGAGCTGGAACAGGCGCCATGTTGGCGCCTGCTGCTGATCCAACGGCTTCTTGTTGTTGGCGGCGCTGCGCTGCCGGTTGGCGCGCTCCATCACGCGGTTCATGATGCCAAATGCCTCGCGGCTGAGCGGATCGGCGTTCAGCCGGGCGATGCCCGAGGCGATGCGCCCGCGCGCAATGGCGATATCGTCCAGGCATTTCTCCGCGACCTCGCGGCGGCGCTTGCCGTCGATGCCGGGCACGAGCGCCGCCTGCTCCTTGGCCCAGGCCTCATAGACGGCCGGCAGCCCGGACAGCACCGCATCGAGCGTGGCGGCGTCATCGGCAGCCTTGGCGAGCGCAGCCATGTCGCGCACGACGCCGCTGATGTCGATGTCGGCGCCGAGCTTCTCGACCTCCTGCACCGGCAGCGGATTGGTGAAGACGGTGGTGACGCGGCCCTCGCCATCGGGCGCGGCCCAGTCGCCAGACGTGTTGTGGCCGACGGCATAGGAGCAGACGTCCTGATAATGCACGTCGGCGAGCCGCTCGTCGAACTCATCGGACTCGTAGGAGGCGCGATCGTCGCGGCGCTCGAAGCCGCCGGCGCAATCGAGCTGCAGCCGCGCCTGAAAGCAGAACGCGACATCGCGAAAGCGCATGGGCTGCGGCCGGGCATTGACCAGGAACACCGACACCGCCAGCAGCTTGCGCTTGACCCCGTCGATATCGGCGCTGTCGATCGGACGGGCGGAGACCACGAGCTCCAGCCCGCCGCCCACCGCCATCGGCGCGGCACTGTTGGGAATGATGATCCTCTGCGGCACGTCGCCAAGCTGGATGCTGAACGGCACGGTCTCCTCGCGCGGGATGCGGCGCCAGTCCAGCGTGTCCCATTTCGGCGCCTTTGGCTTTTCGCCGCGCGCCTCCGCGATCTCGCGGGCGGCTTCGAGAAACACCGCATCGTCGAGCCGGGGCTCGGTGACGTAGTCGCCCCAGCTCACGCGCGCCTCAAGCTGCGCCGTGCCGGGCGGCAGCAGCACGGTCAGGCCGATCGACGAC
This sequence comes from Bradyrhizobium sp. HKCCYLR20261, assembly GCF_051168435.1. Lineage (NCBI taxonomy): Bacteria > Pseudomonadati > Pseudomonadota > Alphaproteobacteria > Hyphomicrobiales > Nitrobacteraceae > Bradyrhizobium > Bradyrhizobium sp. HKCCYLR20261. The sequence continues at coordinate 62,663 of NZ_JBNPUZ010000009.1, read as the reverse complement.
GGCTGGAACGAGCGCACCGGCGGCACCTCCGTCTCGCCCTCGTCCGGCGCCACCCCCTTGCCTTGCGTCACCTCCGACAGCGCCTCGCTGCCGCGCTGGGCATCCAGCAGATCCTCGGCCTCCTGCTCGGCCGCGATCTCGGCATCCGCGCTCGCCTGCGTCTTTGCAGCGCCCGTACCTCGCTTCGGCCCGAGAAAGCCGGTGAGATACCAGGTCGAGGGCGCAACGCCCGCGATCACCTCGCGCGCAAGGTCAGGATCGAGATCCGGATGCGGCCCGACAAGGTCACGGCGCAGCAGATCGAGCAGCCGCTCGCGCACGCCGACCGGCGTCGCCGGCTTGGGCAGGCCCGCAAGGCGATCCGTCGGCGTGGCCGGTGCAGGCACGGCTGTGTTCATGACGTCCCCCAACTTCGCCCCAGGCTTCCGCCCCTGGACCATCTATCATCCCAAGGGGCAATGGCAATCGGCGGTTTAGCGCACCGGCCTCCTCACTCGCGGTCGAACAGCGGCCCGGCGCCCTCGTCTTCGAGACCATCGCCCTCATCCTGCGCGGCGGGCGCACGGCCAGTTGCCACCTCCTCGGCGTGCTGCTCCGCGTTCAGCGCCAGGAGCCGCGCCAGCACGCGGTCGCGCTGGTCGGCGGGCCAGAAATAACGGCCCTGATAGGTGTGGTTGTTTTCCATTTCCTCGGTCAGGAATTCGGCGCGCAACTCGGCGGCGAGATCATGCCAGCCATAGGCGCGCAGCACCGCGCGATCCATCGCGTCATGCAGCTCGCGAAGGCGCGCAATCGCCTCGCCGCCATCCTCGGCATCATGGAAGCGATTGTAGGTCTTGGTCATACCCTCGTTCGCCGCGACCATCAGCGCGGCGCGGTGATCGTAGTAGGTCTGACCTGCTGCTTCGAGAGCGGCGTCGGCTTCGTAGTTCGATGGAAATGGGAAGGTCTCAAAGCAATCGGAGGGGGCGTAGCGCAAATCGTCCTTCATCGACGATGAAAAGAAGCGCGCCCAAACTTCATGAACGCGCGATTGAAGAATAGAAAATGGGCCGAAGGTGCTGTAGGCAAGAACGACAACGGTTTCGGCAAACACCATCCGGGTTGGAACCCGAGCGATTGCGAGATTTGGTGATATTCGAGACAACGCCAGGGCGTGGGGCGAAGTTTGCAAAGCTCGTTGTAGTCTTGTACCGGGTCGAGCGTACATCCACCATCTGTCGGGATTAACGATTGATGCTTGTGCTTGACGCTTAGGCTTCACTAGACGCTCTAGTATCGAAAGTAACGATGGCCAATCTCCTGCTACCGAACCTGGGAAGTCCTGTGGCACTATGAAGTTCGCCAGCATTTCCTGGCGCTCTTGAATGTTTGACAGATGCCACGCCTTTAAACTGTTGTCCCGTTGGCGAGGGAAGTTCTCGAAATCGATTGCGTATCGACGATGACTCTGTGTCGGAGAATTGTTTATTTCCTCTCCTCCAATGTAGGGCTTGATGCGCTCAGCGTTACGAGCGTCCTTATCGACCAGTCGACGCATCTCGGCGATCGGCTCTGCCTCGCCCTTTGCAGCTGCTGTATCATCGAAGGTGAACCCCATGCCAAGCAGGTACGAGCCTATGAATGCCTTGTTTTCGTTTGAAGAAAGCAGCGCCGGTGTACCGTCGAGGTCGCCCGCAACCAGATAAGCCGATATACGATCGACAAAACGGCCATCCAGAGCCGAGCGGATACGTTCGTTCCCTCTCAACACATGCACAATAGACACAACAACAGCCGCTCCTTCATTGGGCCATTGATAGCGCTTAGTCGCACGATAGATCTGGCCTCTCTTGTTCAAGAGAGCCGCAAGTCCGGTCGCACGGGTATCTCCCTGCCCAATCGTATTCGTTGCGATCAGACCGAAGGCACCGCCCTCGCGCAGCAATGAAAAGCCCCTCCGAAAAAAATGTGCAACGAGATCCGCATTGCCGTGCGCCCCCTCGTGCAAGGTCTGCAACCAGGGCAGATACTGCACTCCTGACGCCGCCGTGATCGTGTTCTTCCCTGCAAAGGGTGGATTGCCGACGATCGCATCGAACCCAGGATTGTCACGTGCGAACACCTCCGGGAATTCGATCTCCCAGTGGAACGGCCGCCAGCCTTTCTCACGCCAGCAGGTATCAGCCTTGGCGCGCAGCAGATCCAACTTCACCGGCTGCGCTGCGACCCAGCTTTCGACGGTCTGCCGGTCCTGCTCGCGGCCCTTGGGCTTGTCGGCGGCAAAATGCGCAGCGATGACAGCATCGCCCACGATGCGCGCGGGATCGCTGGCGTCCACGACGCGCGTATAGCGCGCCGCCTGCGCCGCGATCAGCACGCCGTCATCGGCATTGCGGATGGCTTCGCGTCCTTCGAGCGCCTTGCCCACCGCCGTCTCGATCATCCCGCGGAACAGCGGCAGGCCCGGCTTGGAGGAATCCCAATGCACGGCCTGAATCTGCGTTCGGGTCAGCCCGACCAAGCTGTCGCCGGCCTTCAGCGCGTGATCCAGAAACGTGAACTCGTGGTCGCGGGCGAGCGTGGCGAGCCATAGCGAGAGACGGGCGAGATCGACGGCCATGGGGTTGCGGTCGACGCCGTAGAGGCATTTCTGCGCCACCAGCCGTCGCGCATGCAGCGCCTCATCCTCGTCGGGCGGGATTTTTGGCTTCTCGGCGCCGTACATGTTCCAAGCCTGCTCCAGGCGGACGCCGATCTGGCGGCAGGCCTCGACCAGGAAGGCGCCGGAGCCGCAGGCAGGATCGCAGACCTTCAGCGACAGCACGGCCTCGGGCGAGGCGTCCGGCCCGAGCCGGGCAAACGCCGGCTCGAGCGCGTGGCGCACGATCGGCTCGGTGAGCGAGCGCGGCGTGTAGTGCGAGCCGGAACGGCGGCGCTCCTCGGTCGGCTGCAGATAGGGCGCTCCTGCACCGATCGGCACCGCCTTGGGCGAGGCGCGCTCATCGACCAGAGAGCCGAACGCCTCGACCAGGGCCGCGACGTCGCGGGCGTCCTTGACGTCCTTGGCCTGCTTCGCCGAGAGCTTGATGCCGCGCTCCTTTAACCATTTCTGGCGGTCATTCGGCTTCTCCGCGAGCAGCGTGTCGAGACCGATGAAGTTCGGCAGCTTCTTCTCGTCGCGCAGCGCGACCATGCGCTCGGTGGCGCGCGAGGCCGTAAAACCCATCACGGTCTCGTAGACCGAGCCGATGGATTCGACGTCGAGCGAGCGATAGGACAGCCGCTCGCGGATCTTCTCGCCGGAGAGGCCCCTGCCCTCGATGGTCATCAGGCCATGGAGGATGCGCAGGATGGTGCCGTCGGAGACCGCAAGGATGGTGATGTCGGACGCGGTGCTGCCGCGCGCGCGTCCCTCCAGGAACGGGAACGCCTCGGGATCGAACAGCTTGCCGCCGCGCGCGGTCACCCAGTCGCGATGGCCGCCATGGATCAGGCGGAACACGGCGAGCAACTGGCCCCAGCCGCCGCGGCGCTCGTCCATCGTGTCGGGGTTGAGCGCCTCGTCGACCAGCAGCCGCGCATACAGCGTCTTGATCGAGTAGCCGTTGTCCCAGAGCTGCTTCAGATGCGGATCGGTCGACGACGGCAGGAGGTCGCGATCCTCGGCATAGAGCAGGAAGACGAGCCGCATCAAAAGCGTCAGCAGGCCCTCATAGAGATGATGCGGATCAGAGGCGGCAATCGCCTCGATCTCGGCGGGCGCGGCGCGGTGCAGGCCGCGCAGGAGCTCATAGAGCGCGCCGAGCACCTGACCCGAGAGCTTTTCAGAGACGGCGTTCTGCGCCTCGCGCGAGGCCTCCAGCAGCTTGCGCAGCCGATGCCCGGGCGCGCCGGTGAAGAAGGCGTTGCGGCCGAGGCAGAGTTTCAGGCCCGCCAGCATCGGCCGGCCCTCGACGCGGCCGAGCGCCGCAAGCGGCCAGGTGAGCCAGCCGGCGGTCTCGCCGCGCGGCGCATGGATGAGGCGCAGGCTGTTGCGGGTGACGAGGATGCCGACACCAACCCCCGTCTCGCGCACCAGCCTTTCCAGCCGCTGGTGCGGCGTCGCCTCCCATTCGCCGGATACGAACTGGTTGCGGCCATCGGCGTCCAGCTCCGGATGCAGCATCACCAGCGCCTGCGCCGGCAGGCCCTCGGGCGCCGGGCCATTCCACAGCAGCGCGAGGTCCGGCACCAGCAGGGTCTCATGCTCCGGCACGGTGACGCTGAGCGCGGGATCGACCGCGGGGCCGCCGGGGCTGCCGGCGACGAGCTTCGCCGGCCAGCCCAGCACTTTTTCGAAGAAATTCCACGCTTCGTGCAGCGTGAACAGCCGGTCGTGGTCGCGCGGCGCCTCGGGATCGAGCCGCAGCGCAACTGCGGCGGCCTCGGTGTCGAGCGGGGTTTGGCGGATCGGCGTGACGCCGGTCTCGCGCAGCACATTGGCGCCGACGACGAGGCCCTCCGGCTGCAGGTAGTTCAGCCATTCCGAGGTCTCGTCCTGCGGGGAATGAAAATTCATGCTCGCACTCAATTGGTGGCCGGCCAGAGATAGACGAGGCAGACGGGCTCCAGCCGGCGCGCCTGCACCTCATAGCTCTGGCGGACTTTGGCGGGCTCGCTGTCCAGCTCCTGCTGCAGCCGCAGCAGCTTGCCGTCCCAGGAACGGCGGTCGGCCTCGAACTGGCGCAGCTCGCGCTCGTGCTGCTTGCGGATGTCGCCATCGGCCGGGCCGAACAGGTCCATCTGCGCGGGCGGTTCTGGCGGCTGCTTGGTGCTGATGGCCTCGCGCACGCGGTCGATCTGCCGCTGCAGCAGCGCGGCCAGCGCGTCGGCCTCGCGGCGGCCATTCTCCGCGAGATCGGCGACGGCGCTGAGCTCGGAGGTCTTTGCCTGCTGCTCGACATGCGGGCGCAGATCGGCGAGATCGCGCTCGACCCATTCCGCCAGGCGGTCGCGCACGCCCGAGGCCGGCGACACGCCGCTGCGCAGGGCCTCGTCGAGCTGCTGCAAGGTGGTGAGCTGGCCGGTCTCGGCGAACGGCTGCAGCGGGCTCTCGTCGCGGCGGGTGTCGCGCCAGGGCGCGGTGACGGTGATGATCTCCTCATGCAGGCGGCGCGCGCCGGGACCGAACAGGCAGAGCCGTCCGAGCAGCACGACGCGCGGCTGCGCGCCGGCAGAGACGATTGCGGTGATGCGACCGATGCTGGTGCGAAAGCCCTGGCTGACGAAGCGCGACAGCAGTCGCTTGACCAGGCGATGCTCGAGATGCAGCTGCACGACATCCTGCGGCTCAGGCTCGCCCTCCTTCACCACCGGCGGCGCGAATACGAGCCCGCGCACCGGCGTCTCACGGCGCCAGCGCGCGCGATCCTTGGGCGTGGCCGGGCGGCCCGGCCGCAGCTCGTCGAACAAGGCGGCCCAGGTCGGGTCCTTGGCGAAGCTTGGGGTGTCCGGATCGAGCAGCACGGCTTCCGGGACGCTGAAATGACCCGGCTGCAGCGCCGCGCCGTCGTCCTGCAGGGCGACCTCGATGACGTGGCGAACGTCAGCCCCTTTCACGCCGACTCGCCGCTTGGCATTGTCGAGCGCCCGCTGCAGCTGCTCCTCCTCCTGCTTGAGCCGGGCGACGCGCCGCTCGGCCTCGTCGTCGAGCTCGCGGGCGGCGATGCCGACGCGTTCGGAATCCGCCGTGGTGATGGTTTCCGCCAGCCGCGCCGCCTCGCCGCGGCGGATGCCATCGCGGGCGAGCGTGGTCTCGATCGCCTGGCGCAGCACCTCGCCGGCGGCGCCGAGCTGCTTGCGGATCACCTCGGTCTTGCGCACGAGCGCGTCCAGCACGCAGTCTTCCTCGCGCTGGGTATAGACGAAATAGCGGCAGCTCACGGTCTTCGACGGCTGCAGCTTGCGGTCGATGCGGCCGTTGCGCTGCTCCAGGCGCGACGGATTCCAGGGCAGATCGACATGGATGAGATCGTGGCAGCGCGCCTGCAGGTTCAGGCCCTCGCGTGCCGCATCGGTGCAGACGAGGATGCGCACCGGCTCCTTGTCGAACGGGGCGTTGAAGGCGATCTTGATGCGGTCGCGCTCGGCGAGGCTGGTCTGGCCGGTGAAATTGAGGATGCGGCCGTCGAGGTCGACGCGGCCGGCGCTGCGCTGCAGCAGCCCCTCCTTGAGGCGCTCGACCAGCCAGCGGCGGGTGTCCTCCCACTCCGTGAACAGGATCAGCCGGCGGTCCTTCCAGCCATGGCCGTCATCGAGCATCTCGTCCTCGATCCAGTCGAGCATCGCGGCGATGCGCGCATCCGGCTGGTCGCGCGCGGCCGCGCTGATGGCGAGCATGCGATCGACATGGGCGATGGCGGCTTCGAGGTCGCCGAGCTCGCCCTTCGCGTGATGGGTCGCGGCCGCGATCGCATCATCGTCCTCGATCAGCTCCGGCGCCGTCTCGGCGCCGTCGGCGGCGAGCTCCTCGGCCTGGCGCGCAAGGCTGCGCCGATGTGTCGTCAAGGTGCGGTGGAAGGCTGCGATCGAGGAGAACAGGCGCTGCTGCAGATTGGCGAACAAAAAGCGCGCCCGCGACCCGCCGGTGGCGGACTCGCTGTACTCGTCGAGCATCAGCGCTAACAGTAGCTCGGGCGCATCCGGCGGCAGATCGGAGATTTCTATGGGATCGACGATGCGCGCGGGGAAGGCATGGCCGAGCCGCCGCAGGTCCTCCTTGAGCCGGCGCACCATCACCGGCTCCAGGTCCTTGGCCTCGACCGCGATGCCGCGGGTAAAGCGCTGCGGATCGAGGATCTCCAGCAGGGTCGCGAACGAGTTGGAGTGGCCGTTGTGCGGGGTCGCCGACAGGAACAGGCGATGCTCGAACAGCGCGGCGATGTCGCGCACCGCCTTGGTCATCTGGCTTTCCACCGCCCAGGCCGCGCCCGAGGATGGCGCGGCGTGGTGCGCCTCGTCGAGGATGAACATCGCGCCGGCGCGGAACGGCGCCAGCAGCTCGCGCAGTCCGCTGGTGTAGGTCTCGTCGGACAGCACGCTGTGCGAGACGATGAAACGGGAGCCGAGGCTCCACGGATTGGCCGAGAAGCCGCGGCTGCGCCGCGTCTCCAGCAGATGCTCGCGGTCGACGATCGTGAAATCGAGGCCGAACTTCTGCGCCAGCTCGTCCTGCCATTGCAGCAGCATCGATGCGGGAGCGGCGACCACGATGGTGTCGACCCGGCGCCGCAGCAGCAATTCGCGCACGATCAGCCCGGCCTCGACGGTCTTGCCGAGTCCGACATCGTCGCCGATCAGAAGATTGACACGCGGCAGCTCCAGCGCCTTCTTCAGCGGCAGCAGCTGATAGGATTCCAGCCGGATGCCGGCTCGGAACGGCGCCTGGAACAGCTTGCGATCGGCCGCGGTGGCGGTGCGCCATTCCGTCGAGCGCAAATAGGCCCCCAGCCGCTGCGGCCCCTCGAAGGTGCGGGTGAGCAGCGGCGACCAGTCGTTGGGATCGAGGATCTCCGGCTGCAATTCGGCGGCATAAGCGAGCTCGATCGCCTCTCCCTGAGAATCGTCCTCACAGGAAATGAGGGTGACGACGTCGACCGGCCCCCGCCGCTCGGAGCCCTCGACGAGCCAGCTTTTGCCGCGGACTTTGAGAAAGCTCCCGATCTGCGGAATCGTGCGCTTCAGGGCTATCGTGCCGTCATTCATTTCTGCGCCGCTGCCCCTTTCAGGGGATGAAACGCTAATTCCTAATACGCGTCGCGACTTGAGTGAAGCCTAAAGCTTCGGGACGCACAGGATGAATAGTCCACGCGAGCCGCTCCAGAACGCACGGTTCGAACTGAACATAGTATTACACGATAATCGTTGAACTCGCCTGCCCAGCTGGGCCAAAGATCAACGTGTGAGACGCCAGCACCGTATTTTCAGGAGTGATCGAGCGCACTTCTCCGTTTTCAAAGAAGTGCTGGGTAATACCGAATTGCTCCGGAGAGAGGGGACGTTTCGCGTTCGGATTATGAAACATCTGAAGCTCGTCCGACCAGAATTCCTCGTGCGCCACGGAAACTTCTTCGCTGAAGATTTTCGGAGCCACCGAGTTGGGCTCGTGATTGTAGCGAACACCGACCCGGAAATAGCGATAGCCCGAGGCGCCAAATCCTGCGGCAACACCCATTCGGTCGAATTTTGCCAAAGTACCCGCGTTGGAGAAAAGGACTGCTGAAATGTTTTCAGCTCCCGGTAGGTCGAAGAAGCCGGAAGGGACGATCTTTCCACCGTAGGCGTGCTCTTTATTCTTCACCGCGCTGATCTTTAGCTCACCGCCAGTCAGTTCCCATTCGACTCGATGCCCGTACAGATACGGCCACAAAGCCGACTGCGTGTACGTCATTGATCCAGGTTCGTCGATCTTGCCTGGCTTGTGGAAGTCCGCCACCGCTAGGATGAATGGCTTATTTGCTGCCGGACCTCGCTCCCAATAACTTTCTCCGTCCTTGTTCTTTTTATTCAGCTTACTTGTGAGAACAGACCCGAATTTCATCGGCATGTAGTGCGCCAAAAACTCTTGCATCTCCTCGCGCGTTTGGGGATTCGGATGCTTTGCGAGCACGCCGGCCGTCGAAGCAGCAACCGTCGTTGCCTCCACAGCAAACTCGATTCCGGGGGCGCGGCACAGAAAGTCCGGAGCCTCGGGTTGTTCGATATCGAATCCAAGTTCACGCAGGGCAGCCCATAGGTACAGCTCCCAAAGGCGCTGATCGAATTGCATGAATTGGAATTCTTGTACGAAGTGTGGGTCGCTCAACGCGAGCCAGGGCCCGATTTCCTTAAAGATCGCTCTAGATGGAGCACGTCCGGGGGCCTCAACAAGAATCTTGAAGGACGGATGAAGCTTTCGCGTATCTGATTTAGGCGGCAGTTCAAGAAGATTTACAGGGTAATTTGTCTCATCTCCCTGGTCGCCGAGCAAATCGTAGTTGCCCTCCTCAACCACTTGGGCGATCCGATCTCTCAATCCATCGGTGGCATATTGCTCACTTCGCAAGCTGACGTCGCCATCGACCCATCGGAACCGACCTACCCTGTCTCGCGCGAGCAGATTCCAACCATAGTCATTGTCGACTCGGTCTCGGAATATGAGGCCAATCACCCGCTCGTCCAGATCACTCCAGTAGGAGCGCTCTTCAGCGATCAAACGACTGGGCGATCGCCGCGAGCCGATAGCGAAAACATTGAAGCGCGCCGCCGCCATCTCACGGCTGAGTCGCTGCCGCTCCAATCGAGCTTTCTGCTTGCGCTTGGCTTCGCCCATCAGGGTGGACCAATTTGAGGATACAATCAGGAGATGGTATACTCGAACCTGACTACCGCAATTGGCCGACTCGGAAAACGGTGTCGAACGGCCGGTAAGTCATTGGCATTTGCCGTGGCAACTCGGTGGCGATTCTCGAAAGCAAAGAAGCCGCTCCTTTCGAAGCAGCCTCTTAATTAGAGCTTATATATCAATGCCTTATTATGGTTGTGAGACAGGATTTGAACCTGTGACCTTCAGGTTATGAGCCCAAAACTCCCATTTGAGTTTTTTGCAAATGGTCTGGACAATCCCCTCGATCTGAGTTTTACTCAAATGAGGAGATTCCATTGCCGACCCCAGCTGACATCATCAACGTTATTTCAACGAGATTCGCCTTCCCAAGGAAGTCGGTCGCGCAGCACGATCGGTTGCTGGTCGTTAATGGACAGCGGAGGATCTCGGGCCGAGGCCGATCGGCGACTGCGCAGCCAAGCGACGCAGCCGCCCTCCTTGTTGCCGTCGCTGCCACACCGATTGCCGGACCGGCGATTAGTATCTCCAGCTACCAATCGTACGCGAACTTGCGCGCCGTACATCTGCCGCCGGGGAGATTTAGCAGTTGGAAGCAAATAGAGTCGCTGCGTGAACTTGCTGATGGACACACCCTAGTGGAATCACTTTCGCTAATCATCGGGCGCCTGGCCAAAGGCCTGCTGCTCCCGGAAAACGGCGAAGGCATGCTTCCTCAAGGAGCATACCCCTATCACATTGACATCAACGTCGTTCTCCATGCGCCTATGGCGAGAGCAAGTGTAAGAATTGAGCGAACTCCTGAGAATTCATCTGAGCCTGATCTATCAGAATCGCTCCATTACTATCCGGCTGCCGAAGATAAAAAGATCACACGTTCGGATAACCAAATTGACTTCGCGCAAGAGAGATCATTCGGGATGCTAACGCTTTGGTCATTAGCAAAGCTCTTCGCATGATCCATTCGACCGATGGAGCCGTTTGCGTGCGCAAATTGGCTAGATACAGCCACCAATGACCGCTTCTCCGGAATAGGCGAGATCAGTCATTTGCAAAGTTTCCGAGCTAACAATGAGTGAAACTAGTCATCAGCGACAACGCCACAGCGAGCTGCCAGTGTCGTTGCCGCCACGCGGACTGTCGCGCCTGCAGGCTGCGGAGTACATTGGCGTAAGCGTATCGACATTCGACAAGATGGTTGCTGAAGGTGAGATGCCGGCGCCGATGAGAATTAGAGGTCGCGTTATCTGGGATCTCAAAGGAGTCGATCGCGCCTTTGAAGCGCTGAGCGATGCCGACGGAAATCCTTGGGATTAAACTGATGCGTATCCGCCTTAAATTCCTTTGCGAAGATCGCGATCGTCACGGGAACGTCCGCTGTTACGTTCGAATGCCGGGGAAACCTAAAGTGCGCATTCGGACACTGCCTGGCACGCCGGAATTTATGGAAGAGTATCATGCCGCAGTTTCTGCTGCAGTTCCTGACACAGTTCGACAGGCCGATGAAGCCAAGAAGGGATCGTTTCGCCATCTCTGCATTCGATACTATGCGAGCGCGGCGTACAAGGCTCTGGACGGCAGCACGCAGAGCTGGCAGCGGCGCGCGCTCGACGAGATTGCGCAGGATCACGGGGCCAAGCCGGTCGCGATGATGCAAGCTCGCCACGTTCGTAGGATGCGTGACGCGAAATCTGCGACACCGGCGGCGGCCAATCAACTTTTGAAGGCGCTTCGCGCGTTATTCTCCTGGGCCAACGAAGCCGAGGAAACCACCGTCAATCCCACAACCGGTGTGAAAAAGCTGAAATACCGATCTGACGGACATCACACTTGGACCAACGACGAGATTCAACAATTTTACAAGCGGCATCCGATCGGTTCGCAAGCGCGGCTCGCTTTGGACTTACTGCGATACACAACAGGCCGGCGCGAAGATGCCCCACGTCTTGGTCGTCAGCACATCCGCGACGATCGAATTCGCTTTCGGCAGGCAAAGAACGAGCATCGCAATCCAATCGACATCGATATTCCGCTGCATCCTGAACTGGCGGCGAGCATCGCTGCCGCGAAGGTTGGTACGCAATTGACGTTCTTGCTTACCCAATTTGGCAAGCCGTTCACGGCCAACGGCTTTGGAAACAAGTTCAAGGACTGGTGTCGCCAAGCGGATCTTCCGCATTGCTCGGCGCACGGCGTTCGCAAAGCAACGTCGACGGCCCTCGCCGAGTCTGGAGCTACGCCCCATGAGATCATGGCCATCACAGGACACCAAACTTTGGAGGAGGTCGAACGCTACACGAAGGCGGCAAGCCGCAAGAAGACCGCCGATGCCGCTATGTCAAAATTGAAATGATCAGGCGAAAAGCGCCACAGCACATGGGAACACATCGCGCACACACACTGTCCCACCGGAAAACCAAGTGGGACGAAACCCGAAAATTTAGCAGGAATTACAACGATGAAATCAAGCAGTGGCGCTCCCTAGGGGAATCGAACCCCTGTTTCAGCCTTGAGAGGGCCGCGTCCTAACCGCTAGACGAAGGGAGCGTGAGGTGAACCGCATAGCCTTGAACGCGCCGCGCCGCAAGACGGGCGATGCAGATTTTGTGGGGGTGGAGGAGAGAGTGCCCGTGGGGACCCCCACCCCCGACCCCTCCCCGCAAGGGGGAGGGGAGTGGACTGCCCGGGTGGTGGAGGAGAGCGGGTCCCAATGGGGACGAAAACGGCCGGCCGCGACGGCGGTGGGCTCCCCTCCCCCTCTTGCGGGGAGGGGTCGGGGGTGGGGGACCGCGAGTCCCACTCGATGTGGAGAGCCGCCGCCCCTGCCCCTTACGGCTCCACCGCAAAGCGGAGGCGGCCGGTGGGTTTGAGGGTTTTGGCGTCGAAGGTGCGGATTTCGGTGGCGCCGGCGATGTCCACGGTCACGGCCAGGCGGTCGCCGGCGGTGCCGGTGGCAACGATGCGGGCGCCCTTGGGCAGCATGGCGGTGAGGTCGGGGCCGGACGCGGAGCTTCCCTCGCCGCGGAAAAGGCGATAGCCGATGGCGACCAGAAGCACTGCGATCGCGACCGAGGTGGTCACGCCCGCGATCATCATCATGCGCCGCAGCCGTGCCATCAGCTGGGCCTGCTCGGGCGAGGACGGCTCGGGCGCAACGGTAGAGTTCATGGACATCTCGACTTCACAATCCCACGGTCTGATGACGGTCATCGTCGCCGGCGACGAAGGCTCGCCGCGGCTCGATCGCGTGCTGGCAGCCAAACTGCCGGAGCTGTCGCGGTCCCGGCTGAAGGCGCTGATCCTGGCCGGACAGGTGTCGCTAATTAAAGGGAGCCTTGGCGCGGCGGCGGTGCGGGACCCCGCTTATCACGTCACAGCCGGCGACACGATCACAATCGACGTGCCCGAGGCCGTCCCGGCCGAGCCCGCCGCCGAGGCGATCCCGCTGACGATCGTCTACGAGGACGACGACATCATCGTCATCGACAAGCCCGCGGGCCTCGTGGTGCATCCCGCCGCCGGGCATGAGAGCGGCACCCTGGTGAACGCGCTGATCGCGCATTGCGGCGCCAGTCTCTCAGGCATTGGCGGGGTCAAGCGGCCGGGCATCGTGCACCGGCTGGACAAGGACACCACCGGGCTGATGGTGGTCGCCAAGAACGATATGGCGCACGCCTCGCTGAGCGCGCAATTCGCCGACCACGGCCGCACCGGCGCGATGGAGCGCGGCTATCTCGCCTTCGCCTGGGGCCTGCCGCACCGGCCGCATGGCACCATCAATGCGCCGATCGACCGCCATCCGCATGCGCGCGACAAGATGGCGGTGCGGCCGAAGGGCCGCGAGGCCATCACCCATTACGAGGTGCAGGAGAGTTTTACCGGCCGCGACGGCAAGCCGGTGGCGTCGCTGATCGCCTGCCATCTCGAGACCGGACGAACCCACCAGATCCGCGTGCATCTCGCGCATCTCGGCCACCCGCTGATGGGCGACTCCGTCTATGGCCCGCATTTCAAGACCAAGGCGAACCAGCTGGCGCCGGGGGCGCGGGCGGCGCTCGAGTCGTTGGGGCGGCAGGCGCTGCATGCCTATCTGCTGGTAATTGAGCACCCCCGCACCGGAGAAGTAGTGCGCTGGGAATCGGAGCTGCCGGAGGATCTTTCACTCCTGGAGGAGGCGCTGAAAGCGGCGCTATGACGCAGGCCGTTCAGAAAAAGGCAATCATGTCAAATTCTTAATGCACCCACACGGGGTCGTGACCCCCGGAATCCTTCCACCGGGAAGCGAAAATGGTGTATGTTGCGCCTGCGTCGAATGGTCGACGCATGGAACGTCGCAAACCGGTTGGCTTTAACCAAGTGACCGCTTTGCCTGGCCCGCCGCTATCGGGGGCCTGAACCCAACTGGAGGGCGCTCAATGGCCCGTACAGCTACACTGCCGGTTCTCAATGGAGAATCCGGACTTGCTCGCTACCTCTCCGAGATCCGCAAGTTCCCGATGTTGGAACCGCAGGAGGAGTACATGCTCGCCAAGCGTTGGCGCGAGCATGACGACAGCGACGCAGCACAGAAACTCGTCACCAGCCATCTCCGACTCGTGGCCAAGATCGCCATGGGCTATCGCGGCTACGGCCTGCCGATATCCGAAGTCGTGTCGGAAGGCAATGTCGGCCTGATGCAGGCGGTGAAGAGGTTCGAGCCCGAGAAGGGCTTCCGCCTCGCCACATACGCCATGTGGTGGATCAAGGCGTCGATACAAGAGTACATCCTGCGTTCGTGGTCGCTCGTGAAGATGGGCACCACCGCGAACCAGAAGAAGCTGTTCTTCAACCTGCGCAAGGCCAAGAGCAAGATCTCGGCGCTGGATGAAGGCGATCTGCATCCGGATCAGGTCAAGCTGATCGCGAAGCGCCTCGGCGTGACCGATCAGGACGTGGTCGACATGAACCGCCGCCTCGGCGGCGACGCCTCGCTGAACGCGCCGATCCGCGACGACGGCGAAGCGGGCGAATGGCAGGACTGGCTGGTCGACAATTCGCCCAACCAGGAAGCCATCATGGCCGAGCACGAGGAGTACGACCACCGCCGGCAGGCGCTGAACGGCGCGATCGGCGTGCTCAACGCGCGCGAGCGCCGCATCTTCGAGGCGCGGCGCCTGGCCGACGAGCCGATGACGCTCGAGGACCTCGCCGCCGAGTTCGGCGTGTCGCGTGAGCGCGTCCGCCAGATCGAGGTGCGCGCGTTCGAGAAGGTGCAGTCCGCCGTCAAGGGCGCCATCGCCAAGCAGGAGGCGGCGGCGCTGGAGGCCGCGCACTAGGCGCGCGCGGCTGCTTGAAGGTGGTTTTGGAAGCGATCGGAGCCGGCGGAGACGCCGGCTTCTTGTTGTGATCAGTCCGGCATGGCGCGCGCGAGCTCGGCGAGCGCACAGCCCTCGCAATAGCGGGCGTCCTTGTAGTCGATCCAGTTATGCGCATAGATCCGCTCCCGCGGGATCTGATAGCGCAGCCGGAGCAGCTTCGAGAGGATGCGCCACGCGGCGATCTGGGCTTCGGTCGCAGGAGCGGTGACGTCGGGATAGTTGCCGGCGAACTCCACGCCGATGGAATTGTCGCGCACGACCTTGCGGTAGGTCGGGCCGTTGTCGATATAGCGGTTGTCGTTGCGATTGGCGCCGTCGCCATGCAGCGTCACCAGGGTTTCCGGTACCGCCCAATACACCGTGCCGTCGGTTTCCACCCACAGGGTGACGCCGCGTCTCTTCGGGTTCTTGGCCTGCGCCAAGGCCCCTGCCCTCGCCGATCCGGCCGGTCCCTCGGTCTGGTGGACGATGATGTTGGTCCAGGGACGCGCTTGGTCCGGCGCGCCCCACGGCGCCAGCCAGACGATTTTCAGGCCGGGGATCTCGGGCGTGCCCGAGGCGCGGGCGAGCGCGGCGAAATCCTCCGCCGCCGCGGCGGGAGACAGAAGAAGCAGCGTCAGCGCTGCGTGGAGGAGGAACGAAAGCGGCGGCATGGCCGAAGGATAGCACCGCTACTCGGCGGTGGCATCCTGGCGAGGAATGAGGATGGCCTCGATCTGGTCCGGCGCCAGCGCCGGCGTATCGGGCCGGCCGTCGAACACGGCATAGCGGTTCTTGCCGTCCTTCTTGGCCGCATACAGCGCGTGGTCCGCCCGCGCCATCAACCGGTCTGGAAACGCGCCGACGTCGTCGCTCCATTCGGCGACGCCGATCGAGACCTCGATCGGCACGTCGTCGCCGGCGCAGGCCTCGGCGTCGTCGCGGCAGACCTGCAGGATCCGCCGCGCGATCATCGCGCCCTCGCGCGAGGACGACGCCGGCAGCACGATGCAGAATTCGTCGCCGCCGGTGCGGGCCAAGAGGTCGCCGGGCCGCAGCCGGGTCTGGGCCATCAGGGTGAAATGCTGCAGGCAGGCATCGCCCGCCGCATGGCCATGGGTGTCGTTGATGAGCTTGAAGCCGTCGAGGTCGATCACCAACAGCGCGAACGGTTTTCTCGACCGCTCGGCGCGCGCGCACTCCTCGGCCAGCCGCTGCATCAGGTGGCGACGGTTGGCGACACCGGTGAGGTCGTCGAGCAGCGCCAGGTCAGCGACCTCGTTGCGCAACCGGTCCACCGCCATCAGCAGGAGGCCGAAGTTGAGCGACATCGACAGGAAGATCAACAGCAGCACCGCGGCCGCCTGGCCGTTGCTCGAATGACCGAAGTTGAAATCCGCGCCGATGAAGCCCGCGATCGACCGGCCGATGAAGACCGCGGTGATGAGCAGCGACAACAGTCCGGCCAGCCTCGCGCCGGGATTGATCGGCCCGTTCCGCGCATCGAGCACCAGGCGCGCGATGATGACCATCGGGATGGTCTGCCCGATCGAATAGCTCAGGATCCGGAGCGGGCTGCTGTCATAGACATGGAGGAAGAAGATGATCGCCGCGCAGCTCAGACCGACCACCGCGAAGCTCAGCCGCCAGGATGGCTTCTTGCCGTAGAAGCGCTCCACGCCCATCGCCGCAAGGCAGATGGCGAAGGTCATCAGCAAGCCCCCGGCGAGCAGCGCCGTGAACGATCCGAAATAGAACCGTCCGAGCGCAAACAGCGCGGCCGGCGCGCACATGAAGGACGAGGCCGTCCAGTAGCGCGCCGATTCCAGGTTGGGATAGCTGCGCATGACGTAGGCCCAGATCAGACCCAGCGCCAGGAAGTTGACCACGAAAGCGGTCCACAGCGTCGGAACGCTCAGCATTCCCGCCGCAGGACGCCGCAGGTCCTCTCCCCGATATCAAGCAACGTCGCGCTCATGAGCTACCCTGTGTTCGGCGGCAACATGCGCGCATCGCGCTTAACGGTTCCTCAAGCGCACAACCAAGGTTGTGCCTTGGTTTTGAAACAATGAAGACACCTTTTACCGGCTGCTAACCTTGTGCCGCGCCGGCACGACGGACCGCGCGCGCGAACGATTGCATCGAGCTGTGGATAAGAAGAACGCCCCAGGTGACAGCGTGAGGCAGAACTTCGCGAATCTGCTGGGATCAATTCCCGAGGCCGATGCATGGCTGGCGTTCGCCTGCGAGGCCTCGAAGTCGCGTTGCAATCCATCAACTCCTGACGAGGATTCCATGGCGAAGAAGGCGAAGAAGGCCGCGAAGGCCACCAAGAAAGCGGCGAAGAAGACCAAGAAGGCCGCCAAGAAGAAGTAGCTGTACTGCCTCCCGGGTGGGAGCGCAGCCTCCCACCCGGTCCCTGCCACGTTCCCCTCAATGGTCTTCTAAACATCGCCGGCCCGCCGGGACTTAGGTCAGGACCCAGGCAGCCAGAGGATCAGGCGATCGGGACTGCTCCTCACTCGCCCAACCGCCTCTGGAGTTCGGGCGCATGCTTGAGCGTCACCTCGGCTTCCCTCAACACGTCCAGCGGCGCCCAGGGCTTGCTCCAGAACTTGATCCCGCCGGGCAGCGGCTGCGACAGCGGCCGCCCCGAGGTCACGACAATGTTGATGTGGGGATGGCGCGCCCGCGCGATATGCGCGAGCTCGACGCCGCTCATGCGGCCCGCGAGATTGACGTCGGTCATCAGCAGCACGACGCGGTTGCCGGGCTTGTTCAACACCAGCTCGGCCGCCTCGGCGCTCTCGCACGCGATCACGTCGTACTCGCTCTCTTCAAGCAGCAGTGCGATCATCTCGCGCTGGGTCGGATCGTCCTCCACGATCAGCGCCGTCGCGCGAAAGGGCTGCGACTGTCCCATGCAAAAACCTCCAAAATCTGCCTTTCCAAAACCCGACGTAGGTTAAAAGCAAACCCGGCGGATGGTTCGGTTCCAATGCGAAAAAGTGACGCAATGTGACTGCGGCAATTTGGAACCGCAGCGAAGCGCTTGGGGGAGAATGCGGCAATGACTGGCATCAATGGAGCGGCGGCGGCGATCACCGGAGCGGCGAGCGGCATCGGCCGCGCGCTCGCGCTGGAGCTGGCAGCGCGGGGCTGCGATCTCGCGCTTGCCGACCGGGACGAGCCCGGGCTTGCAAGCCTTGCCGATGAGCTTGCATCGACGAGGCGCAAGGTGACGTCGCACAAGGTCGACGTCAGCGACCCCGCCGCCATCGCGCGGTTCGCCGACGAGGCGACGCGGGCTCATCCCGCGCTCAACATCGTCATCAACAATGCGGGCGTGGCCTTGTTCGGCACTTTCTCCGAGATCGATCAGTCCGAAATGGAGTGGCTGTTCAACATCAACTTCTGGGGTGTCGTGCACGGCACCCGCGCCTTCCTGCCACATCTGTCGCGACGACCTGAGGCACATGTCGTCAACCTGTCCTCGATCTTCGGCATCATCGCGCCGCCCGGCCAGTCGGCCTATGCCGCCGCGAAATTCGCGGTGCGCGGATTCTCCGAGAGCCTGCGCCACGAACTCGCGGCCGCCAACAGCCCGGTGCGGCTGTCGGTGGTGCATCCCGGCGGCATTGCGACGGCGATCGCGCGCAACGCCCGCGCCGGACATGGCATGACCGACAACGCGCGCCGCGTGCAGGCGATCGAGCGGTTCGAACGTCTCGCCAAGACCAGCCCGCGCGAGGCCGCGCAGCGGATCATCCAGGGCATCGAACGCAACGAGCCGCGCATCCTGATCGGCGGCGATGCACGGTTCATGGATCTGTTGCAGCGTGTGCTGCCCGGCACCTACTGGCGCGTGTTGGCGAAGCGATTGGAAAAGGCGGCTGCGCAGCAGAGCTAGAACGCCGCCGAAATCCTTTCAAAACGGCCGGCCGGCCCGGCTGTGTGTCAAACCACCGTCATCAAACGCAAACAGAAGGAGACGGCATCGGCAGCCGAGGTGCCCTCCGCTTGATCGAGCGCTGGACGCTGCGCCCGCGTGGCGCTGCTGCCCAGTCCAGCCAAGCGCAGGTATGACCCCTTGATTGACGCACGCCAAGCCGATCCGCGCGATGACGGCTCGTTCACAGCGCGACGAGACGTCTGTCCCGCAGGCACCGTCTCTGATCGAAGCACGGCCCGGATCTGGGCGCTGAAGCTCCTGGTCGCCAGCTCCGGCCTCGCCGGTCTGGGTTACGAGATCGTCTGGACGCGCCAGCTCGCCCTCGCTTTGGGCACGGAGATGATGGCCGTGCTCGGCGCCATCGCAGGCTTCTTCGCAGGGCTGGCGCTCGGCGCATTCGCCCTCGACGGCTACATCCGTCGCGCAGCCAATCCGCACCGGCTCTATGCCGTGCTCGAGACGATCATCGGCGTGTGGGGCCTGTGTGCGATCTGGCTGCTTCCTGCGAGCGCACGCGCGCTGGCGCCCGTGTTGGGCACCGCGCCTTCGCCGATCCTGCTGTGGAGCGCGAGCTTCCTGCTGCCGACCTTGGTGCTGCTGCCGGCGACGGTAGCGATGGGCGGCACGCTGACGGCGCTCGAACGCATGCTATCGGCCGCGCAGGGCCGGTCGTCCGTCAGCGCCGGCGTCTATGGCGCCAACACCGCCGGTGCCGTCGCCGGCACGCTGCTCTCGACCTTCGTCCTGATCCCGGCCCTTGGCTTGTCGACCACGCTGCTGTGTCTGTCCGCGGTCAACGCTGCTTGCGCGCTGGCAGCCCTCGGCCTGAGCACGCCGTCGCCGGCCCATGCGCCCGCGCGCGCCGGCAGGTCTGCTGCCGCAGACGTCTGCCTGACAGCGACCTTGTTCGTCACCGGCCTGCTCGGCATCGCCTTCGAGGTGCTGGTCGTGCGACTTGCCGCACAAATGATGCAGGACACCGTCTACAGCTTCGCCTGTCTGCTGGCGGCATATCTGCTGGGAACGGCTCTGGGCGCGATGATCTACCAACGCGCCCGTCAGACCATCGCGTTCGGCAGGGCCGCGCTGCTGAGCATCGCGGCGCTGGTCGGCATGGGGACCGCACTCGTGATTCCGTTGCTGACAGGGTTCGCCGACCGTGCGGCGAGCTTCGGCGTGGCCGGCGAGCTCGCAATCGCACTGCTATTATTCCTGTTGCCGGCGATGGCGATGGGCGCCCTGTTCGGCAGGCTGATACAGGACGTGCGAGACATCAGCGGATCGGTCGGCTGGGCCGTCGGCATCAACAGCATCGGCGCAGCCATCGCGCCGCTTCTCGCGGCCCAGCTGCTCATTCCCGCCTTGGGCAGCTGGAAAGCAATCGTGCTGGTGGCTACGGGGTATCTGCTGCTCCTGCCGCCGCAGCGAGCGCTGCTGCGATGGGCGGCCGTGCCGGCGCTGCTGGGACTGGTGCTGCTGTGGGGCCCCGCTCCCCTGCTCGTCAAGGTCCCGCCGGGGGGCAAGCTCCTCGCCATGCGCGAGGGACCGATGGCGACCGCGAGCGTCGTCGACGATGCCTCGGGCGCGCGCTATCTCGAGGTGAACGGCCACTTCCGCATGGGCGGCACCAGCTCGGCGCGATCGGATGTCCGCCAGGCCATGCTGCCGCTGCTGCTGCATCCTTCGCCGCGCAGCGCCCTCTTTCTGGGTGTCGGCACTGGTGCCACCGTGCTCGGCGGGGCGCAGATGCCGGACCTCGACGTGCGGGCCGTCGAACTCTCCGCCGAGGTGGTCGCGCTGCTGCCCTGGTTCGATCCGCCCGCCTCGAAGCGGGACAAGCCACCGATCTCGATCGCGGATGCGCGGCGCTTCGTCGTCGCGGATCAGGACCTTTACGACGTCGTCGTGGCCGACCTGTTTCATCCGGCGCTGGATGGCAGCGGCGCACTCTACACCGTCGAACATTTCGAGGCCGTCGAGCAGCGGCTGGCGGCCGGCGGCGTGTTCTGCCAATGGCTGCCGCTCTATCAGCTCGATGCCCCATCGCTGCGCGCCATCATCAGAAGCTTCCTGGCCGTGTTCCCCGACGGCTCGGCGTGGCTGAACCACTACAGCGTCCGCACGCCGATGCTGGCCTTGATCGGCAAACGGACGAGCGGGGTGATCGACCCTGAACTGATTGCAGCACGGATCTCGAATGCCGGCTTGCGTCCGATTCTCCAACCCCTCGGCTTCGAGAGACCGATCGATCTTCTCGGCCAATATGTCGCCGGCGCGGCGTCGCTCACGCGCTTCGCAGGGACAGGCCCGCGCAACACCGATGATTTCCCGTTCGTGACCTTCGACGCGCGCAACAACGTCCACGCGCTCTCGACACCGCCCTGGCAATCGCTGCTCACGGTCCTGACGGAAGCGAACACCGACGCGGCCGAATTGCTGGCGCCCGCGCAACACGCGATGTGGAATGATCGGCTCGATGCCTATTGGCGCGCGCGCAACCGCTTCATCCAGGCCGGCGCGGCACTGACCGGTGATCCGCGAGGATCGGCGCTGATCGCGGCCGCGGCGCCCGGGCTGCTGGAATCGGCCCGCGCCAGCGCCGAATTCGAGCCGGCCTATGCACCGCTCATCAGCATGGCAAGATCGCTGCTCGGATCGGACCGGGCCGCAGCCGAACGCCTGCTTCAGGCCATCGATGCGGCGGCCCCGTCGCGGCACGAGGCGCGCGAGCTGCTGGCGCGAGAATTCGGGCGGTGACGCCTCAAGACGAAAAACTGACGCGATAGCCCCAGCAATCGAGATGATCGGGGATCGCGTTGAAGGCGATCGTGATGCGCTGGTCGCCCTGATTGCGCGGAACCTCGTGATAGAGATAGCTCGGAAACAGCACGAGGTCGCCGGGCTCGGCCTCCGGCAGCACGTATTTTCCGGCATTGAAGGGACCGACAGAGGCGCTGCGCGTGTGATGGCGGAACGAGAAGTCGCTGCCGCCGGGCGGACGCACGAACACGGTGCGGCTGCCGGGATGCGACGGCGTCAGGTAGAAGATGCCGGAGATGAAGCTGTTGGCGTGGGCATGCAGGGTCTGGTTGCCGCCGGTCTCCAGCATGTTCGTCCACATCTCCTTGACCGTCCAGTTCAGCTTCTCGCCGAACAGCAGTTCGCCGAAATCGACGAGCTTCGGCCCCGCCAGGGCGGCGATGGTCTGAAACAGATTGTTGGCACGGGGATCGGCGACCTCGGTATGGAAGAGCTGCCCCGAGCGCAGATTGCTCTCGATCTTCGAACTCCGGATGGCTGCGACCGCAGCATCCTTGAGTTCGGCGCTGAGGAGCCCGGGCGAGCGCATCAACGGTATCGGAAACAGAGCTTCGATCTGGTCCATGTCTGGCAACCTCGCACGCACATCAACGAGGGCGACACTTTGCCGATGAGCATGACAGACGGATGACGGAACGTCGCGAACTTGCGTCGTTGCCGTTCAGCGCGGCGGCACTTCGTCGGCCCGGAGGATGTGAAGCCGCTCGCCCGGCTTGAGACTGTGCGGCCGCTCCCGCACCTCCAGCATGGCGCGCTCGGCCTTCTCGACGCAGTCGTCGAACTCGCCATTGCCGGCTTCGACCAGCGCCTGCTGAATGTCGCGCTCGGCGAAATAGCGCGAGACGTCGTCGGCCGGCAGCACGGCCGCCGCGGCGCGCGCCTGCGCGACGACGGCATCACACGTCTCCTGTGTCGGCTCCTCCTCGTGCGCGAACGCGCCGGAGATCCCAAGGGTCAGGACGATCAGCAGCGGGGCAACGAAACGGGAGATCGGGTCCATGGCACGTCGGAAGGTTCGATCGCAAAGAGAAAGCGCCGGCTTGCAAAGAACCGGCGCTTCCGGTTGTCATGTCCGCTTTGATCGATTCCGGCGAGCCGAAGACGTCTCGCCGGATCGATGCAGCCATCAGTCGCGGTTGAAGGCCCAGCGACCCCAATGGCCCCAGTGACCCCAATGGTCCCAATCGTGCCAGTGGTGATGGCTGTGAGCCAGCTTGCGCGCCAGCTCATGGTTCTTTTCGACCAGCAGTTCCGGCGTGCTGTAGGTGCGAACGAAGATCGGGTTCGCGTAGAACCAGACGTTCGACCAGGCCTGCACGTCATTGGTGACCTTCTTGACGCCGTTCACCGTCCCCAGATGCGACGGGCACGCCGCGTCGGTGCAACTGACGCTGACATTGTTGAGGTCGAGCAGCGGATTGCCGGCGCTGTCCGACACGTTCGGCGTCGCCGGCGGAATGTTGGTGCCGCGGGCGCGGATGTAGAACGGCGTCTTGCCGGCGATGAAGGTGGTCGTGAAGCTGAGGCGGAGCGAACCGTCGCGCAGCTTGTGGCTCCGCATCTTGGTCGCCTGGATCTGCTTCGCGATCTTGGCCGACGGATTGTAGACGATGGCCGCGCCGTCGACGCCCTTGGCGTTGGCGACCGCATAGCCCGGCGCCCCCGGCGCGATCGGACCGGTGATGTCACCGGTGATCAGATCGACGTGGTCGAGATAGGGCTTGTTCAACGGCTGCTTGATGCCAACCGGCAGAAGAAGCGGATTGTTGAAGCTGTACGGGCTGTTGTTCGAGGCCGGAACGGTCATCTCCATCTCGAGCGTGACCTTCTCGCCCGGACGCACGACGAGCGTCTCGCCCATCGTCTTCCAGTCGAAATCCCACTCGCCCTTGGCGCGGAACACCATGTCGGAGTCGATGATCTGGGCGTTCACCGAATAGGAATTGCCCGAGCGCATGCCGTCGATGATCGACTGCTGGTTGAAGCGCCGCTCGTTCGGCACGTAGAGCCGGGTGTACTCGCCGGGGATGAAGTCAGCCGTGGTGCTGGCGTCGCGCGCGCCGTAGATGCCGCGGCTGTGCCAGTCCGAGCTCTGGAACACGAAAATGTTGCGGCCCTCACCGAGCAGGCCGTCCCACAGGCCGCCGACCTTGGCGGTGTAGACGCCGTGCATGCCGTAGGTGCCGCCGCCGACCGCGCCCGAGCCGTAGGAGCCGGAGCCGCCGTTCAGCCCACCCTCGGCCATGTGGCCCGGCGCCTCGATGCCGAACGCAACCGTCGGGCCGGCATTGTTGAAGTCACGGAAATGCTCGATGTTGTAGCCCGCCGTGCCATTCGGGTTGAACGGGCCCTGGCGCTCGGTGTGGGTCGGGATGGCGTAGGACTGCAGCGGATGGTTGGCCTGCAGCCAGGTGATGCCGGCGACGGCCTTCTGGTGACCCGCGGTGCCGGAATTGTTGACGTTGTCCTTGCCGGCCCAGATCGGGTTGTTGCCGCTGTCGACCGGACCGATCGCATCGGTGTCGGCGCGGTCGAAACGATACTCGAACTCCGCCATCTTGTCGGCATTGCCGTAGCCGCGCGGGTTCTGGCCCGCGATGACCGCGACGTCGCCATGCTCGTGGCCCGGCAGGATCCACTCCAGACCTTCGACCAACACCTTGTTGTAGGTCGCGGTGCGGCTGACGATCGTCGGATACTCGATCTCCTTGATCGACTGCCAGCGCCACATCTTGGCGTTGGTGTCGGTGCCGTTGGGCGTCCCCTTCAGGCTGGTGATGGTGATGCCGTCGATGGTCTTGCCGAGCGTCTGGCTCCAATAGGTCGTCGTGTTGTCGCCGGGAATGTTGGCACTCGCATCGCTGAAGCGGCAATCGCGGTTGCCCGAACCGCCGTGGTTGCCGAGCGTGAACCAGTCGAGATCGAAATTGTTGCCGCCGGCGGCCGCCGCGCCCTTGCCGACCGAACGATCGATCGAATAGCCGGCCGCGACCGAACCGTCCGTGCAGGTGTTATGGTTGTGCATGTCGCCCGCGACATACGGATTGTTCTTGCTCGTTTCGCCCCAACGCTCGCCCGCGTCGGCGCTCTGCGACAAGGCGAGTGAGACCGAGGCCGCCGTCAGCAGGATTTTCTTGGTGGATGGAACCATTATCGTCGCCCCTGAGAATTCGATCGAACTCTAAACCATGATGACAACGCGTCCCATGCGCCGTTGTCCTTCGCGCCGCGACCAAAGCAAAACTCGGAGACAGTTTGTTGAAGGATTTATTTCTGGACCGATGTCTCCCACGAACATTCGCCGCGCCGAGCGTTGCGAAATTTTTGTGACAGCGCGGTTTGTCCGGTGACAAGGGCGACTGCGCCGTTGCATATACGCGCCGCGCAACGAGCGCGATCCGAGTTGTAAAAGAACGTATGTCAGCCCCTGCCTTGTCGAATGCGGCGCAAACTCTTGATGGCACCTCCGCACGCTCCAGCCCGCAGGATGGCGGCGGCGCATCGCAGGCACGAGCAGGAGTCCTCGGAGCCATGCGCGGTCTCGCCCGGGAGCCGCTGCTGCATTTCCTCGTTCTCGGCGGCCTGATCTTCGCGGCCGACGCTCTCCTCCATCCACCCGCGAAGGACGAGAAGGTCATCACGGTGAGCAAGGCGCTCCGCCAATCCTTCATCGACACGTTCGACGAAGACAAGCAGCGAACTCCGAGCGAGGCCGAGCTGCAGAAGATGGTCGAGGCCTGGGTCGCCAGCGAAATTCTCTATCGTGAAGGCAAGATCCTCGGCGTCGACCGGGGCGACGAGATGATCCGCGACCGCGTCGCGTTCAAGCTGCAATATCTGATCTTCGACCAGGTCCGCGTGCCGCAGCCGAACGACGAGCAGTTGCGGGCCTGGTTCGCCGACAATCACGCCCGCTTCGACGAGCCCGAGCGCGTCAGCTTCTTCATGACGCCGCCCAGCGACGAAGCAACGGCGCGGCGCCATCTGGACGACATTCGCGAGCAGCGCGAGACCGAGGAGCTGCGCGACCAGACGCGCGCCATTCTCGATCGTCCGGTGCCGAGTCTCGCCTCAGGCTTCGGCGACGGCTTCAGCGAGGGCCTGCTGAAGACGCCGCTGCAGGAATGGACCTTGCTGCAGTCGAAGGACGGCTGGCACGTGGTTCGCCTGGACGCGCGGTCGCCAGGCGCGGAGGCCAAATTCGAGGACATCCGGGCCGAGGCGGCCAAGATCTGGCACACCGAAGAGACGCGCAAGCGGGCCTGGGAGGCGGTGAGCCGGCTCAAGGCCAACTACACGATCAGGTACGAGCCGTGACCGCGGCCCGGGCTCTGCTTGCCATCACGCTTGCGCTCGCCGCACTGCTGCTCGCGCGGCCGGCGGCGGCGCATCAGGCGACCATCGCCGTGCTCGAATTTCGCGAGATGCGCGCGGGCGTCTTCATCGGACGGTGGACGACGCTGCCGAAAGACGGCGACAATCGCATCGAGCTCAAGATGCCGCCGCACTGCTTCCTCCGCCTGCCGGAACTGAACTGCGGCGACAAGGGCCTCGTCGGGCAGATGACGATCGCCAATCTCGGCGAGGACATGTCGGCGGCCATCATCCGCGTGACGTCCTTGGCGGGCGAAACGCGCAGCTACACGATCTCGGCGGCCAATCCGGTCGTGACCGTGCTCGGCACGGACGCTCCGACGCTCGAGACCTGGCTCGAGCTCGCGAAGACCTATGTCAATCTCGGCATCGACCATATCCTGCTCGGCGCCGATCATCTGCTGTTCGTGCTCGGGCTGATCTGGATCGTGCAGGGTGGCTGGCGCCTGTTCAAGACGATCACGGCCTTCACCATCGGCCACAGCTTTTCGCTCGCCGCCACGGCGTTCGGCTGGATCGGCGTTCCCGAGGCTCCGCTCAACGCCTGCATCGCGCTCAGCATCGTCTTCGTCGGCGTCGAGATCGTCAAGCAGCAGCGGGGCGAGATCGGGCTGACGGCGAAGTATCCTTGGGCCGTCGCCTTCAGCTTCGGTCTCGTGCATGGCATCGGCTTCGCCAGTGCGCTGGCCGGGCTCGGTCTCGAGCGACGCATCCTGCCGGCGGCGCTGCTGTTCTTCAACATCGGCGTCGAGATCGGCCAGATCCTGTTCGTGCTGCTGGTTCTGGCGCTGATCTGGGCGCATCGCCGTCTCGGCGCAGGGATGCCGCGATGGGGCATCGAGCTGCCGGCCTATGCCATCGGCTCGGTGTCGATGTTCTGGTTTCTCGGCCGGCTGGTGCGGGTGCTGGCGGCCGCATGAGGACGAACGGGATGATCATGATCGCGCGCAAAGTCCTGCAGTCCGCGTTGACGGCCGCGCTGCTCTCGGCGCTGACGGCAAGCCCGGGTCTTGCCCATGAGCAGACCGGGGTCGGCGGCGGCCTGGCAAGCGGACTGCTGCATCCCCTGACCGGGCTCGATCATCTCGTTGCGATGGTCGCGGTCGGCATCTGGGGCGCGCAGCTCGGCGGCGTTGCGGTCTGGGTGTTGCCGATCGTGTTTCCGATGGTGATGGCTTTCGGCGCGGTGCTCGGAATCCTCAAGATCGGGCTGCCCGTGCCGGAATTGGTGATTGCGTTGTCGGGATTGATCCTCGGTCTCGCGGTCGCCATGCGCATCCGGGTGCCATTCGTCGCGGCGGCGGCCATCGTTGCGGTTTTCGCGATCTTCCACGGCCATGCGCACGGCGTCGAGCTGCCCTCCGCCGCCAATCCGCTCGCCTATGGCTGCGGCTTCGTGGTCGCGACAGGCCTGCTGCATGCGTGCGGCATCACCATAGGCGCGCTGGCCCGCTGGCCGGCGGGAGAACGGGTGATCCAGGGCGTCGGCGCCGCCATCGCCGCGCTTGGCGGCTACTTCCTGGTCGCCAGTCTCGGAGCGTCGGCATGAGCGGGCGGCTGAGAACGGTCGTCCTTGCAGCGCTGCTGCTGACGCAAAGCCACATCGCGCACGCGCACATCGTCTCCGCCCGGCTCGGCGACTTCTATGCCGGCGCGCTGCATCCGCTGCTGACCTTGCAGGACGTGCTGGTCTGGATGACGCTCGGCCTGCTCGCCGGCTCGCTCGGCGCAGCCAGCGGACGCTGGCTGATCGTGGTGTTTCCGCTCGGTCTCTGTGCCGGCCTGGCGCTGGCCGCAACTACGAGCATCGCTGCGCTGCCGCCGGTCGTGGACGCCGCGACCATTCTCCTGCTCGGATTGCTGCTCGCGGCCAGTCTCCGCATTCCGGTCGCGTTGCTGTGCGCCATTGCCTTCACCCTCGGGGTGATGCGTGGCACGGCAAACGCCGAAGAGCTCGTCGCGCAGACCGATCGTCTGCTCTACGCGGCGGGTCTCGCATGCGCCGGCTATGTCGTCATCACGCTGGTGACGGCGGTCGCGCTGTCGTTCCGGCGCCCCGACACCGAGCCCACGTCGAGCTGGCGCGGAATTACGCTCCGCGCGGTCGGCGGCTGGGTCGCCGCGGTCGGGCTGATGATGGCCGGACTATCCTTCGCCACCTGAGCGCGTCTATGCTGCTGGTGTCTCGCCTCACCCACCACCTCGCTTCGTGACCGACCTCATCCCCCTCATCTGCCTGCTCGTGCTGCTGCCGACCTGCGCCGGCCTGATCTGGACGGATCTGCGCAGCGGCATCCTGCCGGATGGGATGAACGCGCTGGTGGCCGCAAGCGGCTTCGTGCAAGCGGCATGGGCTGATCTGCAGGACGCGCTCTGGACTGCGGCCGCCGCGCTTGCTGTCGGCGCGGTGCTGCTGCTGCTGCGCCGCCTCTATTTCATTGCCCGCGGCCGGCAGGGCCTGGGGCTTGGCGACGTCAAATTTCTGATGGCCGCGACGTTTTGGACAGGGCTGGCGGGCCTGCCAATCCTGCTGCTGATGGCAACGCTCTCGGCGCTTGCGACGGTTCTCGTCCTCTATTCGACCGGGCGGCCGTTGAGCGGACAGACGGCGCTGCCGTTCGGTCCGTTTCTGGTCGGGGGTCTGCTCGCGGTGCTCGTGCTGCGCGCCAGCGGCCTCGATATGACGCTCTGACGCCCTCAGCGCGACCGCCGCGCCATCCGCTCCCGCCCGGTTGGCGGCGGCGGGGCGTCGACGTCACTGTCGCTATTGCTGCTCGCGGTCTCGCTCGGTTGCGGCATCGCCAGGGTGACGGTTTCGCCATCCTTCTGCAGCACCGCCTGGCGCGCCTGCAGCGATTGCAACGTCCAGCCCTCATGCGCGGTCCCCATGCGCAGCCGCAACGCGGCCTGCGACGATGGATCGATGAAGATGGCGAAGCTGTCCTCGCCGCCGACCACCGTGCCGACGAGCTGCAAATTCGGCCGTTCCGGCTCGCTCGGCGGAGGCGGCGGCGCACGCATCTCCACGACCGGAGCGACGGCCGGCAGTTCGGGCGGCCGCCGCGAGGCGGAGAAGATCGGCCGGTCGCGCGTGGCCGACAGCGTTGCGATCGGCATGGCCCAGAGCGGGTTGGCGCTGCTCCCTGCGGGTCTTGCCGGAAGCTGCGCGCCCGGTGCAATCGCGCTGACCACCTGCGGATCGGGAGAGCTTACAGGGGCCTGCGGCGGCGCAGCCGGCTCGAGGCCTTCGACGTCCTCCCCCAGGGCGGGACTGAGCGCCACCGCAATGGCAAGCAGGCAGAGGAGCCAACGCATCACGATTGCCCCCTCCATTGACCGGACACCGTGAGCTGCACCCGCAGCCGCGCGCCTTCGCTGGCGGCCGCCGCCAGCGGCTGCTGGACATGCAACTGATCGACGAACAGAAACGGCAGCCCGGCCTCGATGTCATAAAGCAGTTGCTGCAAGGCCGGCTGCTCCAGCTCGCAGCTGGCCACCACGCTGATCACGTTGGCGTTGGTCCGGGCGGCCGGCAGATCGACCTGGGTCGACAGCACGTTGCCGCCCGCCTTGGCGATCGCTTCCGTCAGCCGCTGCACCAGCGCGGCGCCCGCAATGGTCACCGTTCGCCCCTCGACGAACACCGAGCCGCCGGGGCCGGTCGAGACGTTCACGGCGGCCGCATCGGCGGGCCGCCTGCGTCCGGAGAACTGGACCAGTTGCGCCTTGGCGTCGCCAAGCTCATCCTGTTTCGCGAGGAGATCGGCGACGGCCGACGTGCCGAGCCAGATCAGCGTGACGACGCTGACCACGTAGATCGCCGCAGCCGCAGTCGGCGAGTTGACGAAGATGCGGCGCGGCCAGGTCGACCAGTTCATGCGCGGTCTCCAAAATAGGCGTTGAGGCGCGCCTCGATGTGAAAGCGCTCGCCCGCCTCGCCCGCCTTCCGCGTGGTCGGCGCGTAGAAGGTGGCACGGCTGAATTGTGGCGACTGCTCGATCAGCCGGATCAGTGCCGGCGCGTCCTGGGTCACGCCGGAGATCTGCAGGCGATCGTTCTCTATATGCAGCTCGATCACATAGGTGCCGTCGGGCAGGATCTTCGACAGAGTCTCGAGCGCGATCACGCTCGCGGGGCTGGTCTGTTTGCGTTTGGCGAGAAGCGCGTCGGCAGCGGTTGCGCCAATGCCCGGCCGCAGCGCCGCGCGCAGCCGCGCAACCTGCGCCTGCGCATCCTCCAGCTCGCCGTCGAGATATCGGCCGGTCAGCGTGGCAGCTATCAACACCATGGCCGTCATGGCGGCCACCGAGACCCATCCGAGCTTCAGCACGCTCCCGAGATCGCGGCCGCCCGGCAGCGAAGAGCGCAGCGAGGCCTTGTAGATCTGGATCGCCTCGCCCTCCGGTCCGTCGGCCTCCGCGACGACCACGATCCTCGCCGCGCCGACCTCCTCGGCAAAGGCCAATAGCGGCTGCATCAGCGCACGCGGCGT
Organism: Bradyrhizobium sp. HKCCYLR20261; assembly: GCF_051168435.1. NCBI lineage: Bacteria > Pseudomonadati > Pseudomonadota > Alphaproteobacteria > Hyphomicrobiales > Nitrobacteraceae > Bradyrhizobium > Bradyrhizobium sp. HKCCYLR20261. The sequence continues at coordinate 32,346 of NZ_JBNPUZ010000009.1, read as the reverse complement.
GGCCAGCAGCGTCAGGGCAATCCGGTCGTTGGACGCAGGGCGCGGCGCGCTGAAGCCGAACAGGACCTGATCGAGCGTCCACGGCGTCAGCCGGCCGATCTGCGTCCGGATCATGCCGTCGAGAAATGGCTCGGCCTGCTTGGGGAAGTCGAGTGGCCGGACCAGCATGTTGTCGGCGGCGACATGCACCTCCAGCACACAGCCGCGCAGCGCTCGAAGCCATTCCGGCGAGAGCGCATGGCGCGGTGCGCCCGGGGCGAAGCTCATCGTGATTCCCGGCAGGGCCGCCTTCCCCTTGCCTGACGGCATCACCGTCAACGTGACATGGTCCGGCCGCGCATAACGGATCACGACGCGGCCGCGGGTCAGTTGCCGGTCGGCGATCGTCTCGGCCGCGATCGCGACCGTCGCGGTCCATGCGGTCAGGCCGCGCTCGATCGTCTCGGTCAGCTTCATGGCATCCGTCGCGCCTGGCGCGCGCCCCTCGGTTGCGGTCTTTCGTCCTGGCGCGCCAGCAGCCGATATGGCTCCTCGCCCTCGCCAGGGATGATCACGGCCGTCGCCGCGTATCGCAGCCCGCCCGCCGGATCGACGACGATCCTCAATCGATAGGCCTTGCTCTTGCCGCGCGCGGCATCCTTCGCAGCCGGCCCCAGCGTCTTGGCCAGGGCATCGGCGTCCCGTGTGCTGAGGAAATCCTTCAGGATCAGCGGCGTCATGCCCGGCAGGGCCGCCACCACCTCCGGCGGTGCAATCGCCGGATCGATCCCTGGAGAGCCATTGAACACCGTCACCAGCGGCAGCACGCGCGCGATGAGCGCGGCCGGCATCCCGAGAACCAGCGCAAGTTCGCCGACATGGGGGAATGGCGCCAGGCGTGGCATGCGCTTGAGGCCCGCCGCGGCATAGCGCGCCTCCTCGTCCCTGGCCTTCGCGGCATCGGACGGCTTGGACCGCCATGCCGCCACCCGCTCGGCGATCTCCCCGGCGGCATCTCGCTCGATCCCTGTCGCGACAAAGAGATTTGCGAGCATCTCCCTCGGCGCGGTGTTGAGATCGACGCGAGCAGCCTCGTTGACGAACGACACGACGATGTCGTTGCCTGCGAGCGCCAAACGGAAGCCCCCCTGCTGCGGCCGCTCCTCCTCCTTGGGCAGCATCAGCCGATACGCCGACAATTCGATCGCCGCCGAGATCAGCGCATCCGCCTCGACCGTCTGGTCTTCGAGCCGCAGCAATCGCGCCGAAGCTCCCAGTTGCTGCGAGACGACGACCACGAGCACTGAGAGCGCAGCGAGCATCCACAGCGCGGCGATGAGGATGAAGCCGTCCTCAGCGCCGCGCTGATCTATGTCCCGTCTGTTGATCTGCGTCGCGCGCATCAGTCGATCAGCCCATCATTGCTGGCGGGTGGCGGCTCAGGCGTTGGCGGCTCGGGCGCGGCCGGCGGCGGTTTGGGACCGCCGCCGCTGTCGGCAGCGATCGCCGCGCCGCCAGGCGTATCGACCTGAATACGGACCGCGCTGACCAGGATAGGCCGCCCACCGCGGCTCTCGTCGCGGATCGTCATCCGGACCGCAAACGGCAGCCTGGCGGCGTCGTGCCATTCCGGCGTCCAGGCCATCGACCGGTCGGCATAGGCGAAGGACATCCGAAACGGTCGAGACAGCAGCACGACGGACTCGCCAAAGCGAAAATGATCGCTCGCCACCTGGCCCGCGGGAAGAACATCGAATGCCGCGCGCGACCGCAGCACGGCGCGTTCGCTGCCTGTATCCTCCTCGCCGATCCTGATGACCGCGAGCCCGTGCCCGGAGTTGGGGCCGATGTCCGTGCGGACGAATGTCGCCGAGAACTCCTCGCCAATGAACAGCGGCACCTTCTGCTCGCGGTTGACCGGCACGAACTCGGCCGCCGCAAGATCCTCGCCCGCACGGCGCAGCGCGGCCGCGACCATCTCGGCGCGTTGCACGCGATCGAGCCCACGCTGCCAGGCGGGCAGCCATTGTGATGTCACGGCCAACAGCGCGGACAGCACGATTCCCGCAATCGCGAGCGCGCCGAGCGCCTCGATCAGCGCGAAACCGGCTGTGCCTGAACGATCGGATCTGGCGCTCATCAGCGTTGTGCCCGAACGAGCCGCACCGTCTGCAGTTCGGCGACGGCGCCGGAGCCAGTTGTCACGCGCAAGCTGACGGCTTCCGGCACCCAGCCCTGCTGTCCCGCGGGCTGGCCCCAGTCGCCGCCGAGCGGCGCGATCTGCAGCGCCACCGATCCGGAGCCGGAGCGCTGCGCGCTGCTGCCGGGCTGCAGGCGGCTGCGATCGGCCAGCGCCGTCGCGAGCGCCAGCCGCGCATCGGTCACGAGCGTGACATGCTGCTCGAGCTTGCGAACGCCTGCCGCATTGCGCGACACCACGGCGCCGATGGCGACGATCGACACGGTGACGACCGCGAGCGCGACGAGCACTTCGATCAGCATGAAGCCGGCCTCGGTGGCGTCGGCACGTTCAACCAGCGGCGTGTGCGCGCGAGACAATGTCGATCCTCCCCGTCAGCCAGTTGACCCTGATCTCCAGGCTGAGATCGGCGCGCGACAGCGTGATCGCTCCGCCGCAGGACAGGCCGTCCGGAAAAAAGCTGATCGTCGACGGCACCGGCCGGTGCTGGCAGCTGCGCGGCAGCGTCGCCTGGAAATCGACGTCATCGGGCAGCCGCAGGGCGGTCGCGTTGCCGCCGGCACGGATCAACCGCCGCGACGTGTCGATCTGCGTGTCGATCCGCGTCCCGTTGCGAAGTGACGCGGCACGATCCGACTTCAACAGCGTCACGGCCTGCAGCGCATAGGCCTGCAGCCGCGGCCGCGAGGTCTGCCGGGGCAGATAAGGCAGCGCGACCGACGCCAGCAGCGCGATGATCGCGAGCACGCAGACCATCTCGAGCAGCGTGAATCCGCGCTGTCCTACCTCACTCACTGCGCGCGCTCGTCTGCGTACCCAGCACGATATCGGCCGCGGTGCCGGTGCCGCCCTCCTGGCCGTCGGCGCCGTAAGACATGATGTCATAGGGCCCGTGGTCGCCCGGCGCGCGGTAGACATAGGCCGTATTCCAGGGGTCCTTGGGCACGGCGCCGCCCTTGAGATAGGGACCGTTCCAGGCGTTCAGTCCGGCCGGCCGCTGCGCCAGCGCCGCCAGCCCCTCGGATGTCGAGGGATAGCGGCCTGCATCGAGATAGAACAGGTCGAGCGCGGCCGAGAAGCTCTGCAACTGGATCCGTGCCGCCTTGGTCTTGGACTCGCTGAGATAGTTGAGCACGCGCGGGCCGATCAGTCCCATGATCAAGCCGATGATGGTGATGACGACCAGCATCTCGACGAGCGTGAAGCCGCGTTCGCCGACGCGCCCGGCGTTATTGGCCGACCTGGTTCGCATGTCCGATGTCATGTCACTCTCCTTGAACGCGATCAGCCGACCAGCTGGGTGACTGAAAGAAGGGCCGTCATGATCGACACGATCAGACCTCCCACGACGATACTAATGAGCAGAATGGCGGCAGGCCCGACGATGCCGACGACGCGATCGAGCCCGCGCTGCAGCTTGGCCTCATAGAATTCGGCAATGCGCGTCGACAGCGTCGGCAACTGGCCGGTCTCCTCGCCGAGCCGCAGCATGCGCAGCGCCATCGGCGGCAGCATGTTGTCCGTCGACAGCGCCTGGGACAGCTTGCCGCCGTGACGCACGCGGTCCGCGGCCGCGGACCACGGCGTGCGCGACGATGTCACCGACATCACGTCGACCAGGATGCGCAGCGCCGCGCTCAGATTGACGCCGCAGCCGAGCAGCAGGCCGAGATTCCGGCAGAACAGGCTCGTTCGATAGAACATCAGGATGCTGCCGATGCCGGGCACCACGGCCAGCGCGCTGGTCAGCGCGGCGCGGACTGCGGCCTGTCGCAGGAGCCACCAGGCGACCGCGATCAGGGCAGCACAGCACAGCGCGATGACCGTCGCATTGGCGCGGAGGAGGTCCGACAGCGTCATGAAGAAGCCGAGCGCGGTATCGGCGCGGCCGCCGAAATCGCGCAGCACCGCGGAGAAATTCGGCAGCACGGCGACGAGAAAGAACAGCATCACGCCGATCGCGGCGAGGAACACGAAGGCGGGGTACTGCATCGCATCGGTCAGCTTGCGCCGCGTCGCCTCGGATCGCTCCCGCTCGCCGGCGAGCGCGGTCAGCACGTGATCGAGTGTTCCGGAGGCCTCGCCGACACGCATCAAGGCGACGTACATCGGCGAGAACAGCGCCGGCTGCGCCGCGGCGGCATCGGCGAAACTCTCACCGCTCATGATGGCCGCGCGCAGCCGTGCCACGACAGGGCGAAGACGGCCGAGATCGGAGTCGCTCGACAGCAGGTCCAAGGCATCGTCGAGTCGTGCGCCCGCCCTGAGCAGCAAGGCCAGATCGCGCGTGAACGTCGTGACCTCCGCGGCCGTCGGGCCTCCGAACGAGAGTCCGATCGAAGATCCCGCGCCCGCCTTCTTCTCCTCGACGGTCTCGATCGGCAGCAGTTGCAGATAGGAAATGCGCTGCTCCACCTCGCCACGCGACGGAGCCTCGATCGAACCGACCACGATGTCGCCGGATTGTGTCAGCGCGCGATAGCGATAGTTCGGCACCATTCACCTCAGCGCGCCACGAGAACACGAAGCAGTTCGGACACGGAGGTGACGCCGGCGCGGCACTTGGCGACGCCGTCGTCCAGCATCGTCGTCATGCCCTCCTGCATCGCCTGCCGGTCGATCGCGAGGCCATCTGCGCCGTCGGCGATCAGCTGACGCAGACCGCTGGTCAGCTCGAGCAATTCGAACACGCCGACCCGGCCGCGATAGCCGCTCCCGCCGCAACGCTCGCAGCCGGCCGGATGCCAGACGATGTCGCCGGGCACGAGGCCGAGGTGACCGAGGCGCGGATCGTCGCGGCATGTCTCGTCGTCGATCGGCCGGGCAACCTTGCAGTGCTCGCAGAGCTGACGCACCAGGCGCTGGGCGATGACCGCGCGCAAGGTCGAGCGCAGCAGATAGCCTTCCACGCCGAGATCGAGCAGGCGCGGCACGGCCGCCGCCGCCGTTTCGGTATGCAGCGTGGTCAGCACGAGATGGCCGGTCAACGCCGCATGCACCGCGACATGCGCGGTCTCGCTGTCGCGGATCTCGCCGACCATGATGACGTCGGGATCCTGGCGAACGAAGGAGCGCAGCGCGCTGGCGAAGGTCAGCCCGATCGCGGGCTTGATCTGCGACTGGTTGATTCCGGGAATCTCATATTCCACGGGATCCTCGACGGTGAGGATCTTGCGCTCGGGCGTGTTGAGCATCGACAGGATCGTCGCCAGCGTCGTGGTCTTGCCGCTGCCGGTCGGCCCGGTGATCACGATCATGCCATGCGGCAGCGTCATCAGGCGCCGAAGAGCCGTGTCGTCGCGCGTCGAGAGCCCGAGGCGGCTCGCGACCAGCTGCGAGCGATCCTTCGGCAGGATGCGCAGCACGGCGGACTCGCCATGCTGCGTCGGCATGATAGCGACGCGGACGTCGATCTCCGCGCGACCGGCACGGATGCGCGCGGCCCCGTCCTGCGGCAGGCGGCGCTCGGCAATGTTGAGACCGGCCACGATCTTGATGCGCGAGATTACCGCCTGCGGCAGGACGCCGGTGGGCGCCGCGATCGGCCGCAACAGGCCATCGACCCGGAGCCTGACCACGAGTCCGGTCGAGAACGGTTCGATGTGGATGTCGCTGGCGCGCATCTCGACCGCTCTCTCGATGAGATCGTTGACGGCCCGCACGACCGGCGCGCCGCTGGCGAGGTCGCGAAGGCTTTCGACATCGTCGTCGCGGAGCTCCTGGGCCGGCAACATCTCGGAATCATCGCCGGAGCCTAGCCGCTGGTCGAGCACCACGGCGATGTCCTCGTGCGAAGCGACCTTGAACAGCGTGGCCGGACCGAGCACCAGTTCGGCCGCGCGACGCACCGCCTGATCGGTCGGATCGGCCATCGCGAACACGGCCCCGCCTTCGGCGGTCCTGTAGGGATAGCCGAGGACTTCGCGCAGAAAACGCTCGGAGAATTCTCCGACGGCCGGCTGGGCCGCGAGGAGATCACGCAGCGGCGCGCGCTCCAGGCCCGTGAAGTCCGCAACCTCCTGCGCGAACACCTCGGCGGTGAGGCCGAACTTGTCCCACAGCGCCGTCTGCGCCTCGCCTGCAGCCGCAACGTCGCCGGACGCCCGCGGATGGCGCTCGCGCAAATAGGCCTGGAATTGCGTCGACAGTGTTCCGCTCATGGCGTGATCCGGGTGGCGCCCGTGCCGGCCCAACGTCTCGGCACCCCGCAACTGGCGACCGACGTTATCGATCGCGAACATGACGGCTGTACGAAGACAGCGACGCCGACATTTGAGACACACAGGCGGCGCAAAGGCCGGCCGTTCTCCAGCGAAGATACATAAGTGTCATATTAGGTCGCTATGCAGGCTCGGGTCCGGACGTGCCTCACGACGTTTGGGCCAGTCCACACGAGTAGATCGGCAAGTCCATGTTTCGTCTCGGCAATCGAAGCCAGTCCGCTGCGGTTGTCCGTCATGCCTCATTGCTCGCGATCGCAGTGTCGCTCGCGTCATGCAACATGGCGACCCTGAACTCCCAGGCCAGCGCGCCGGCGGACGTCGACGTCATCGACAAGGTGCGGTCGCTCGACATCCTGCCGCGTGACAACACACCGGTGGCATCGATCCAGAGCCGCCCCGAGGCCGAGCGTGCGACGGCCCGGACCTATCAGGGGACGATGGTGCAAGAGGTTGCCGAGGCCAGGCCGCTGCCGGCCGCCGACGGCAAGGGCTATGACCTCAACTTCGAGAACACGCCGATTGCCGCGGTCGCCAAAGTGGTGATCGGCGACGTTCTCGGCGTCGGTTACTCGATCGATCCGCGCGTGCAGGGCAGCGTCAGCCTGGTGTCGGCGCGCCCGGTGCCGAAGTCCGATATTCTCTTTGTTCTTGAAAGCGCGCTTCGGCTGTCCGGCGTCGTGCTGGTGCGCGAGGGCGGCGGCTACAAGCTGACGCCGCTCGGCGACGCGATCGGCGGCGGACGTGTCGATGGCGAGGCCGGCCGCGCCGAGCCCGGCTATGGCGTCTCGGTGGTGCCGCTGCAATATGTCGGCGCGCAGACCATCCTCAAGCTGATGGACAGCTTCGCCACCCGGGCCGGCAGCGTGCGCGCGGATTCGACACGAAACCTGCTGCTCATCCAGGGCACCGGACCCGAGCGGCGCTCCGCGATCGAGACGGCGCTGAGCTTCGACGTCGATTGGATGCGCGGCCAATCGGTCGGCGTGTTTCCGGTCAGCAACTCGGCGCCCGAGCCGATCGTGGCTGAGCTCGAGAAGATCATGGACAGCGGCGAGAACGGGCTGAGCCAGAACCTGGTGAAGCTGCAGGTCATCAGCCGGCTGAATGCGATCATGGTGGTGGCACGCAAGCCGGCGTTGCTGCAGAGCGCCGCGACCTGGATCCGGCGGCTCGACCAGGCCGACTCCGGGCGCACCAGCGTCCACGTCTATCGGATCCGCTACGGCGATGCGCGGCAGCTCGCCAAGATCCTCACCGACATGTTCGGCGGCGCCGGCTCGTCGTCATCCGCGGATAGCGCAGACGGCCAGACAGCGCCGGGCTCGGACGGCACCACGACCTCCGTTGCCGACCGACTGTCCTTCAACACTGGCTCGTCCAGCTCCGGCGCTAATCCGTCGAGCCGCATGCAGGGCGCATCGGGCCTGACCGGCACCGCCGCTTCGAACTCCAGTCCCGCCAGCACCCCGCCGACCTCGACCGGATTGGAGTCGCGCAGCGGCGGCGCGGGCGGACAGGCGCTGATGCCCAACGTGCGCATCACGCCGGACACGGTCAACAATTCGCTGCTGATCTACGCCGACCGCGAGAACTACCGCACCATCTCCAGCACGCTGCAGCAGCTCGATCAGCCGGTGCTCCAGGTCGGCATCGAGGCAACCATCGCCGAGGTCACCTTGACCAACGAGCTGTCCTATGGCGTGCAGTCCTATCTCTCGAGCAAGTTCCTCGGCCTCGGCACCGATCGCGGCTCGATCTCCAACACGCAGGCGACGTCGGTCGCCACGGCCACGGCGTCAACTGCCGCGAGCGCTCTCATCAATCGCGCGCTTCCCGGCTTCAACTTCCTGATCGGAAGCGAGACATCGCCCAACATCATCCTGGACGCGCTTCACACCGTGACCAGCGTCAAGGTGCTGTCCAATCCCTCGCTGGTGGTGATCAACAACCAGACCGCGACGCTACAGGTCGGCGATGTCGTGCCGGTCTCGACCGGCAGCGCCACGGTGCTGTCGTCGAGCAACACCGTCGTCAACACCATCGATTATCGCAACACCGGCATCATCCTGCGCGTCGTGCCGCGCATCGCGGCCAACGGCAATGTGCGGCTCGAGGTCGAGCAGGAAATCAGCAACGTCGCGGCGCAGAGCTCATCGAGCCTGACGCCGACGGTGTCGCAGCGCAAGGTCAAGAGCGCGATCTCGGTCGCCAACGGCCAGACGGTGCTGCTCGCCGGCCTGATCAGCGAGCAGCAGAACGGCAACCGCAACGGCATTCCGGGCTTCGATGAAATTCCGGTGCTGGGCGACGCCTTCTCGCATCAGGGCAAGAAGGGCACGCGGACCGAGCTGATCATCTTCATCCGCCCGCAGATCATCAGGGACGGCAGCGATGCGCATCAAGTGGCCGAAGAACTCCGTTCCAAGCTCCGCGGCTCGGTCGGAGCCGCCATCACGGATGAACTGCGTGTCCGCACAACCCGCTGAGATCCGTCGCACGGCGAGGCCGACGCGGCGCGGCACCATCCTGGCGCTCGCCGCGGCGTGCCTGTTGCTGGGCAACTTGTCCTCACCTGCGCATGCCGACTCGGTCGCGGCGGCCCGGAGCGCGTATGCGCGGGGCGACTTCGTCCGTGCGGTCCGCGTGCTCACGCCGCTCGCCTTGCGCGGCGATCCGCGCGCCCAGGCCATGCTCGGCTTCATGTACGAGAACGGCTTCGGCACGCCACAGGCCTATGTCGTCGCCACCGATCTCTATTGTCAGGCCGCCGCCGCCGGCAACCCGTTCGGCCAAGCCATGCTCGGGCTGATGTACGACAAGGGCCACGGCGTCCCGCAGGACGTGGTGCTCGCCTACAAATGGCTGAATCTTGCAGCTGCCAATACCGGCCATGCGCAGCGCAGCTACTATCTGCGCCTGCGCAATGCGGTCGCGTCGAAGATGTCGGCGAGCCAGATCGCGCAAGGCCAGGCGCTGGCGCTCGCCTGGATTCCCGGCCAGCTCTGATCGCGGCTCGCCGCTCCCGCACATCCCATCAGCAGACATCCGCTGCCAACTGACGCATCGCTGCGATGCGCGGGACGGCGCACGCGTGTCGTTTCGTTGCGGCTGTCACAAAACCGCATCGAGATCGACACTGCGTTGCAATTTGTTGCCGCGATAAATCGTCGCAGGCACTGCATCACTCCGAGCCGGTGCCGACCACCACTCCGTCGGGAGACATCCATGACCAGAATAGTCACGCGATCCAAGGCGATCGCGCTCGCGACCACTGCTGTGTTCGCAAGCACCAGCGTCGCACCGGCCTTCGCAGGCCCTGCGACCAGCACGCCCATCGAGCACGTCATTATCATCGTCGGTGAGAACCACACCTTCGACAATCTGTTCGGCACCTACAAGCCGAAGCCGGGCCAGAGCATCGACAATCTGCTGAGCAAGGGTATCGTCAATGAAGACGGCTCACCCGGCCGGCATTTCAAGAAGGCCGAGCAGCGGATCGGCCGCGATGAGGTGCGCTACGGCGCCGAGACCGCCTCGACCGGCGCCTATGCGACCTTGCCGCAGCCCTACACGACCTACGGCATCGGCCTGCCGCAGAACGTGCTCGACACCCGCTTTCCGGCCAATCTTCCCAACGGGCCGTACCAGATCTCGAAATACGTGACCTATGCCGCCTACACTGGCGATCCGGTGCATCGGTTCTTCCAGATGTGGCAGGACATCGACGGCGGCAAGCACGACAAGTTCGTGTGGGTCGAACAGACCATCGGCACCGGCTCGAACGGCAAGCCCTATCCGGCCGGCGGCTTCAACCCGATGGAAGGCGCCATCTCGATGGGGTTCTACAACATGAACCCGTTCACCGACGCGACCGGCAAGGCGCAGCCCGGCGATGCGCCGTTCTTCAAGCAGCTGGCCGACGAATATGCGATCAGCGACAACTATCACCAGGCGATCATGGGCGGCACCGGCGCCAACTTCCAGTCGCTGGTGACCGGACATGCGGCGTTCTTCACCAACCCCGAAACCATGAACGGCGCTCCAGCAGTGCCCTATGCCAACCAGATCGAGAACCCGGATCCGGTCCCCGGCACCAACAATTACTACAAACAGGACGGCTATAGCGGCGGCTCCTACGTCAATTGCTCCGACCCGACCGCACCGGGGGTGGCCGCGATCAACGAGCAGCTGCTCAAGAACGGCGTCTACGACAACCGCTGCGCGCCGAACCACTATTATCTGGTCAATAACTACAACATGTTCTGGAACCAGAGCAGCACGAAGCCGAATGCGCTCGGTTCCGACAAGTTCGTGCTGCCGCCGCAGAGCGCCCCCACCATTGCCGACGTGATGACGGCGCGGGGCGTGTCGTGGAAGTATTACAGCGCCGATCGCGGCGACGATGCCACGACCTTCGCCAAGAGCGTCGACGGCGTTCCGCTGCTGTTCCACTCCTACTGCGGCATCTGCGACCCGCTGACCGGCTTCATCAAGATCATGAAGACCCCGTCGGAGGAAGCCAAGCTGCAGAACTATGGCGCGTTCATCAAGGACGTCGAGAACAACACGCTGCCTGCCGTCTCGTTCGTGCGGCCGTTCGAGGCACTGGCGGGCCACCCGGCCGACTCGACCACCGACCTCTACGAGAAGTTCCTCGAGGCGCTGATCAATCGCGTCAAGGCCAATCCGAAGATCTGGGCCAAGACCGCGATCTTCATCACGACCGACGAGGGCGGCGGCTACTACGACTCCGGCTACGTCCAGCCGGTGGATTTCCTCGGTGACGGCACCCGCATCCCGTTCATCGTCGTCTCCCCGCTCGCCAAGAAGGGCCATGTCGACCATACCTACTATGATCATGTCTCGCTGTTGAAGTTCATCGAGCGCAACTGGCGGCTGCCGACGATCTCGGCCGTCAGCCGCGACCAGCTCCCCAATCCGATCCATGATCGTGACGATCACCTGTATGTGCCGCGGAATCGCCCGGCGATCGGCGACCTCATGAATCTGTTCGTGTTCGCGGATCGGGACGGCGATCACGATGGCGATGATGGCTGGCACCATCACGACCACGATTATCACGGCTACGGCGGCGATCGCTGGTAATTGAAAGCGACCATGATGAGGAGCCCGCCGCACAATACGGCGGGCTCTGATCATCTGATCCAGCGTATTGGCCGCGACCGGCATCGCAGATCCGTCAGGAGGATGTCAGACGATCGTCACGTCCCCGCTATCGAGGCTCCGCATCGTTGCGCGGCCGCTTCCCTGCAAGCGGCCGCGCAACCGAGATCTTAGGGGATCTTGCACATGCAATTTCGATTATCCTCAACAGCAGCGGCCAGCGGGCAGCGGCTGGAGAATTTCGTCCGCGTCGAAACGTTCGGCGACAACCAGGGCAACGACAACAACGATGTACGCTGGCTCGAGGTCACCGTCGATCCGCGCAGCCGCGACGTATTCTCCTACCAGCCTGTCACGGTGCCCGTGAACCGCACTGCGGTGCCGGCGCCGACCAGGTACTGATAACGCTTTGCCCAGCGTCCAAGAAAAGACTGACGGTGCATGCGTTGGCGCGAACAGCGACCAACCCGACATGCGTCTGCTTCGGCGGACCGGACCTCAAGACGCTGTTCGTTACGACGGCAAAAGGACGCACAAAAACAAAACTCCCGCAGCCGGTCGGCTACGGGAGTTCAGTCTTGGTTGCGGGGATAGGATTTGAACCTATGACCTTCAGGTTATGAGCCTGACGAGCTACCGGGCTGCTCCACCCCGCGTTAACTTGTGCACGCCTTCAGGGAATTGCCGGGTGCTCCTGGCTGACGCGTCTGAGCGTCGCCGAGTTCATCCCAAAGCTTCCTGAGAAGGCTTGAGCCCGTCGGCCGTGCCGGCCATCGGGTGCGGGCGGTATGTACCAATGCGAGGCGGGTTTGGAAAGGCCTTTTCGGAAGTTTTTTTGCCGGATTGTGACACCGGCGACTCCTCCGCCCGCTGTTCAAAAATCCTCTTTTAATCAATGGATTAGAAGCTTGGCTCAGAAACGTCAGCGATCTCTGGTGGGCGAGCTGGCGCAAACGTCATGGACAACGGCATGGCCGCCTGCGGGACACGGGGAATCGGCGGCAGGCTACCGCCGCATCCGTCCAGCCCTTAGACAGCATCCGCGGCCTCGCCGCGCTTGCCATTGGTTCCGCAACGCGGCAGCTTCGATGCGACCAGAATGACGGCCGGAACGCGGCCGCAGGACATGCGAGGAGACGTCGATGGACCACTCCCTGAAGACCCCCCCGGTCACCGCGCTCGACGACGCATTCCACGCCATGATCGAGGCCTCGCGCAACGCGCCACCCCCCGATCTGGCCGCGCGGCAGGCGAGCCTGACGCGGTTGCGGACCATGCTCGCCGGCAACGAGAAGCGCCTCGAGCAGGCGATCTCGGACGATTTCGGCCATCGCTGCGCGGTCGAGACCACCATCGCCGAGACGCTGTTCCTGCAGACCGAGCTGAAGCACACGCTGAAGATGCTGCCGCGCTGGATGGCCCCGCGGCGAATCGCCACCTCCTTGCAGTTCTTTCCCGCGCGCAATCGCCTGCTGCCGCAGCCGCTCGGCGTCGTCGGCATCATCGCGCCCTGGAACTATCCGCTGCAACTGACGCTCGCGCCGGCGATCGGAGCCCTCGCCGCCGGCAACCGCGTCTTGATCAAGCCGAGCGAGCTCACGCCCCGGTTCTCGGCGCTGCTGAGGGAGCTGGTCGCCGCGACCTTCGCCCCGACGGAGCTGTCCGTCACCGGGATCGAGGATGGTGTTGCACAGGCCTTCGCGACGCTGCCGTTCGATCATTTGGTGTTCACCGGCTCGACCCGCGTCGGCCGCATCGTCGCCGAGGCCGCCGGACGCAACCTCACCCCTGTCACGCTCGAGCTCGGCGGCAAGTCGCCGACCATCGTCGACGTCTCGGCGGATCTCGACGAGGCCGCCGAGCGCATCGCCTATGCGAAGCTGCTCAACGCCGGACAGACCTGCATCGCACCGGACTACGTCTTCGTGCCGGAGCCGCAGCGCGACGCCTTCGCCGGCAAGCTCCATCGGCACATGATGCAGATGTTCGGCACCAACCCCGCCAATGGCGACTACACGTCGATCATCTCCGACCGGCACTATGCCCGGCTGGAAGGCCTGCTGCGCGATGCGATCGCACGCGGCGCCAAGCCGCTGAGCACGACCAGCCCGGAAGACCCCGCCTGGAAGAAGCTGCGGAAGTTTCCGCCGACGGTTGTGGTCGGCGCGACCGCCGAGATGGCGATCATGCAGGAGGAGATCTTCGGTCCCCTGCTGCCGATCCTGACCTATCGCGACGCCGACGAGGTGATCCGCTCCATCAACGCCCACGACCGGCCGCTGGCGCTGTACTGGTTCGGCCGCGACGAGACCGCCCGCGACCAGGTGCTGGCGCGCACCGTGTCCGGCGGCGTCACCATCAACGACTGCCTCTTGCATTTCGCGCAGATGAACCAGCCGATGGGCGGCGTCGGCGCCTCGGGTATCGGCCACTATCACGGCGAATGGGGCTTCAACAGCTTCAGTAAGCTGAAGCCGGTGTTCTACCGCTCGCCCTTCAACCGCATGAAGGATCTCTATCCGCCCTATGGCGCCAGCATCGCACGGATCGAGAAGCTGCTGCGGTTTCTGAGCTGATCAAGGCCCCGTCATTCCGGGGCGCGCGCAGCGCGAACCCGGAATCTGGAGATGATCGAAACTCAAACATCGAGATTCCGGGTTCGCCGCGCAGGGCGCGGCGCCCCGGAATGACGGCCAAACAAGCAAAAACATCAGGGAGAAAACGCGCGTGGCGGAGGAAGTCGATTTCATCGTCGTGGGTGGCGGCAGTGGCGGGGCGACGGTCACGGGGCGGCTATCCGAGGATCCGGGCACGTCGGTGATGCTGCTCGATGCCGGCGGACGCAACGACAACTGGATCGTCACCACGCCGTACATGCTGTTCCTGATGGTGGCAGGCACCGTCAACAATTGGGCGTTCACGACGGTGCCGCAAAAGGGTCTCAACGGCCGCGTCGGCTATCAGCCGCGCGGCCGCGGGCTCGGCGGCTCCTCGGCGATCAACGCCATGGTCTATATCCGCGGCCACCGCGCCGACTACGACCAATGGGCCGCGCTCGGCAATCCCGGCTGGTCGTATGACGACGTGCTGCCCTATTTCAAGCGCGCCGAGAACAACGCGGAGTTCAACGGCGAATATCACGGCCAATCCGGTCCGCTGCCGGTCAACCGGCTGCGCACCGGAAATCCCGTGCACGAGATCTTCCTGCAGGCGGCGCGCGAGGCGCAGTTTCCGATCCGCGAGGACTTCAACGCGGAAACCCAGGAAGGTCTCGGCCTCTACCAGGTCACCCAGCAGAACGGCGAGCGCTGGAGCGCGGCGCGCGCCTATATCCAGCCTCATCTCGGCCGCCGCAATCTGCGCGTCGAGACCTCGGCGCACGCCTCGATGATCCTGTTCGACGGCAAGCGCGCGGTCGGCGTGAAGTATCGGCAGGGCAAGGAGGTCAAGGAGATCCGCTGCCGGCGCGAGGTGATCCTCGCGTCCGGCGCATTCCAGACGCCGCAACTGCTGATGCTCTCCGGCGTCGGCGATGCGACGGCGCTCGCAAAACACGGCATTGCCAGCGTTCATCATCTGCCCGGTGTCGGCCAGAACCTGCAGGACCATCCCGACTTCATCTTCGCCTACACCTCCGACAACCCGAACTTCTCGTCGCTGTCGCCGAAGGGGATCCGCAGGCTGCTGGCCGGAATCGGCCAGTACCGGCGCGAGCGCCGGGGCGTGCTGACATCGAACTTCGCCGAATGCGGCGGCTTCCTGAAGAGCGATCCCAACCTCGACATCCCCGACATCCAGCTGCATTTCGGCATGGCCGTCACCGACGACCACGGCCGCAAGCGCCACGGCAACGGCTTCTCCTGTCACTTCTGCCTGCTGCGGCCAAAGAGCCGGGGCACCGTGTCGTTGAGAACGGCCGATCCGCTCGCGCCGCCACTGATCGATCCAAACTTCCTCGGCGAAGAGGAGGACGTCGAGACGATGGTGGCCGGATACAAGACCACGCGGCGGCTGATGGAGACACCGGCGATGCGCGGCCTTGCCACACGCGATCTGTTCACCTCGGACGTCAGAACCGACGACGATATCCGCGCCGTCCTGCGTGACCGCGTCGACACCGTCTATCACCCCGTCGGCACCTGCAAGATGGGCGTGGATGATCCGCTCGCCGTCGTCGATCCTCAGCTCCGCGTGCACGGGCTTTCGGGCTTGCGCATCGTCGATGCCTCGATCATGCCGACCTTGATCGGGGGCAACACCAACGCGCCGACGATCATGATCGGCGAGAAGGCTGCGGACATGATCCGGGGCGAGATGCGCGCCAATTAGGTCAGCAGGAAGCCGCCATCCACGGTCACCACGCTGCCGGTCATGTAGCGCGACGCGTTCGAGGCCAGCAGCATGATGGCGCCGTCGAGATCGCTCTCATGACCGACGCGCCGCTGCGGGATGCGCTTGATCAGCTTCTCGCCGGCCGGCGTCTCCCAGACGTCGCGGTTGATGTCGGTGTCTATGTAGCCCGGCGCCAGCGCATTGACGCGAATGTTGTTGGCGGCGAGTTCCAGCGCCAGCGCCTTGGTGGCCTGCACCACGCCGGCCTTGGAGATCGCATAGGGCGAGACGAACTTGACGACGCTGAAGCCGAGCACCGAGGCGATGTTGATGATGTTGCCCGGCGCCTTCCGCGCGATCATGCGGCGCGCAACTTCGGTCGCGGCGAAATAGGCGCCCTTCAGATTGGCGCCGATCACCGCGTCCCAATCGGCCTCGCTCTGCTCGACCGCGAGCTTCTCCGCCGCGATGCCGGCATTGTTGATCAGCACGGTGACCGGCCCGAGCGCAGCCTCGGCGGCATCCAGCGCCTTGGCGATGGAGGCATTGCTGGTCACGTCCATCTCGACCGCGGCGGCGCGGCCGCCCTTGGCCTTGATCTCCTCCTCCAGCGCCTTGAGCTTGCCGGTCTGGCGCGCCGCCAGCGCAACGGCCGCGCCATGGGCCGACAGCACGCGCGCGAACTGCCGGCCAAGTCCCTGGCTCGCGCCGGTGATCAGGATCACCTCGCGGCTGACGTCGAACAGGTTGGACATGCAGAGATCCCTCGCGTTTCCCTCGTTTCGTTGCGGCGATTGATACAGACGATTTGACGGAGCGAGAAGGCGAATTGTTTACGGAGCCGCCCTACAACCCAAGCATATCCATCATGAATATGTTCGACCTCGCCGCTTGTATCGCCCTGGTGATTGCCGTCTACAGCGGCTTCTCGACCGGCCTCTTGCGCAGCGCGATCACGATCCTCGCCTATCTCCTGGCGATGCCGTTGGCGATGGGGGTCGTGGCCGCGATGAGCCCGCAATTGCAGGACGTGCGCGGTCTCCCATTGGCCCAGGGCTGGCTGCAGTTCTTCGCGGCGTTCGTGGTCATTGGTGCGGCGCTGGGCAAGATCGGACGCATCCTGCTCGACGAGGCGATCGGCCCCGAAGCCGGCTTCGGTGACCGGCTCGGCGGCGCCCTGCTCGGCGCCATCCGCGTCGCGATGGTCGCCACCACGCTCGTGCTGGTGTTCGACAGAATCGTTCCGGTCGAACGCCAGCCGCGCTTTCTGGAAGGCTCCCGGCTGCGGCCGATCCTGTCGCTCGCGGGTGCAAAAGGCTTTCGCTCGCTGCCGCCTGAAGTCGCCGGCCTGATCGACCGGCTCAAGCAGGAACGCCGCATCTGAGCGCATGCGCGCGTCGAGCCATGCAATTCGGCACAGGCCGGCTGCTCTTATCAGCGGCGGTCCGGGCGGCTAGAATGCGCCCATCATCCAGCCACTGACATATCGGAGTGATCAATCGTGGATCTCGGGATCAAGGGCCGCCGCGCCATCGTCTGCGCCTCCAGCAAGGGATTGGGCCGCGCCTGCGCCATCGCGCTCGCCAATGAGGGCGTGCATGTCACGATTACCGCGCGCGGCGCCGAGGCGCTGGCCAAGACAGCGGCCGAGATTCGCGCTGCCAATCCCGGCATCACGGTGACCGAAGTGGCGGGCGACATCACCACGCCCGAGGGCCGCGCCGCCGTGCTCGCGGCCTGCCCGGATCCGGACATCCTGATCAACAATGCCGGCGGGCCGCCGCCCGGCGATTTCCGCAACTGGACCCGCGACGACTGGATCAAGGCGATCGACGCCAACATGCTGACGCCGATCGAACTGATCAAGGCGACCGTGGACGGCATGATGGCGCGCAAGTTCGGCCGCATCGTCAACATCACCTCGGCCGCGGTGAAGGCGCCGATCGACATTCTCGGCCTGTCCAACGGCGCCCGCGCCGGCCTGACCGGCTTCGTCGCCGGCCTGTCGCGCAAGACCGTGATCAACAACGTCACGATCAACGCGCTGCTGCCGGGCCCGTTCGAGACCGACCGGCTGCGTTCGACGGCGAAGGGCGAAGCCGAGAAGCGCGGTGTCACGCCGGAGCAGATCCTGGCCGACCGCGCCAAGACCAACCCCGCCGGTCGCTTCGGCGATCCCGAAGAGTTCGGCGTGGCCTGCGCGTTCCTCTGCGCCGCCAAGTCCGGCTACATCACGGGACAGAACATCCTGCTGGATGGTGGTGCGTTCCCGGGCACGCTGTAAGCCCAACGTCTGCTGTCGCTGACTTTTGGGCGCGGCGATCGCTGCGAGTCTACCTCGCCCCGCTTGCGGGGAGAGGTCGGATTGCATCGAAGATGCAATCCGGGTGAGGGGGTACAGGTCCAACGGCAAACACTCCCGGCGCGTATGCCCTTCTCACACTTCCCGTGCGGCTGCCCCTCACCCCAACCCTCTCCCCGTGAAGAACGGGGAGAGGGAGCGCACCGACCGCGCGGAAATCAGCCGGGCTCGAACTGACAACTACTGCTTCGTGATCTCGTCCTCATCGCGCTGGCTCGGGCTCGACGAATCCGCCGTCGTTCGCCCTTCAGTCCAGTCGATGCTGAACGCGTCCAGGCCCTCCGCGAGCAGATCGCCGAGCATCGGCTCGCCCAGCAGATAGCGCGCGGTGTGGCGGTCGCGCTGGCCGGCGGCTTCGCGGCGCAGATCGTCCCATTCGTCGATATCGCCGTCGCCGCGGCCGAGCCGCATCAGGGCAACCAGATCGGTCTGCTCGTCTTCGGTCATGGCGTTGATGAAGCCGGTGATCTCGCGCACGACGGGATCGTCACCGCTGTCCTGCAGCACGTCGATCATGTCGTCGTCGGCGGCATTCGAGCCGGAATCGTCGTCGGTCGCCTGCTCCTTGACGTCGAACTCGCGGGCCTTCTCGATCAGGAAGGCGACCTTCTCGGGTGATATCGTCAGCTCGGGCATGACCCTCTCCTCGTGGATTGGTCACGACAACGCTTGTTCCCGAAACTCGATCCATTGCGCTGGAACGTCCGACACGGCATCGTCGCGCCCTATAAGAACAAACGAGGAAGCGCGTATGCAGTGGACGGTCGGCAGGGTCAGGATCACCAAATTCACCGAGCTGGAGACGGTGGGCGGCACCCGCTTCATCCTGCCGCAGGCGACGCCCGAGGCGATCCGCGAACTCTCCTGGCTCAGCCCCGATTTCGCCACCGCCGAAGGCCGGCTGAAAATGTCGATCCACAGCCTGGTGCTGGAGACCCCGAGCAAGCGCATCGTCGTCGACACCGGCCTCGGCAACGACAAGCAGGGGCGCAGCGTGCCGGTGTGGAATGCCCGCTCGACGCCCTTCCTGGAGGCGATGAGCGCAGCCGGATTTCCGCCTGACAGTATCGACATGGTGATCTGCACGCATCTCCACGTCGATCATGTCGGCTGGAATACGCGCCTCGTCGACAGCCGTTGGATTCCCACCTTTCCGAACGCCCGCTACATCTTCGGCCGCACTGAATATGAGCACTGGCGCGACCACAGCGCGGCAGCCGACGAGACCGCGACCTTCGCGGATTCCGTACAGCCGATCGTGGACGCCGGCAGGGCCGAGCTGGTGGCCAGCGATGCCGGGATCAGCGACGAGATCACGCTGATCCCGACGCCCGGCCACAGCCCCGGGCACGTCAGCCTGCACATCCGCTCCGATGGTGCGCAGGCACTGCTGAGCGGCGACGTTGCGCACCATCCCTGCCAGATGGCGCATCTGGAGTGGAGCTCGACGGTCGATTCCGATCCGGCGCAGGCCTCCGCCACGCGGCGGGCGCTGTTCTCCCGTTTCGCCGACACCGGCACGCTGGTGATCGGCGGCCATTTCGACGTCGGCCACATCCGCCGCGACGGGGCCGCCTTCCGCTTCGAAGCAGTGCCGGGCGGCGGCAGCGCATAGCCCGCACGGTTGAATTTCGCCCCGCCATGCTTCATGACAGGGCTCTGGAATACCAAGGATCTGAGGGAGAGAAACCAAATGAAGCTCGTTCGCTACGGCGACAAAGGCGCGGAAAAGCCGGGCCTGATCGATGCATCCGGCCAGCTGCGCGACCTGTCGGCCCATGTGAAGGACCTCGATGGCGCCGCCTACGCGCCGGAGTCGCTGAAGAAGCTCGCCGCGATCGACCCGGCCTCCCTGCCAGCGGTGTCCGGCAAGCCGCGGCTGGGCGCGCCCGTCACCGGCATCTCCAAGTTCGTGGCGATCGGCCTCAACTACTCCGATCATGCCAAGGAGACCGGCAACCCGATCCCGGCCGAGCCGATCTTCTTCCTCAAGGCCAACACCGCGCTGTGCGGCCCTTATGACCAGGTCGAGAAGCCGCGCGGCTCGGCCAAGCTCGACTGGGAGGTCGAGATCGCCGCGATCATCGGCACCCGCGCCAAGTATGTCTCCGAGGCCGATGCGCTGAACCACGTCGCCGGCTACGCGATCTGCAACGACGTCTCCGAGCGCAATTTCCAGATCGAGCGCCTGGGCCAGTGGACCAAAGGCAAGTCGCATGACACCTTCGGGCCCGTCGGCCCCTGGCTTGTCACCAAGGACGAAATTCCGGACGTGCAGAACCTGTCGATGTGGCTCGACGTCAACGGCCAGCGCCGCCAGACCGGCTCGACGGCGACGATGATCTTCTCGATGGCCAAGTGCATTTCCTACGTCTCGCAGTTCATGACCCTGCTGCCGGGCGACATCGTCACGACAGGCACGCCTCCCGGCGTCGGCATGGGCATGAAGCCGCCGGCCTTCCTCAACGTCGGCGATGTCGTCACCCTCGGCATAGAGCGCCTCGGCGAGCAGCGCCAGGAGATCATCGAGGCTTAAACGTCACTCTCCGTCATTGCGAGCGAAGCGACGTGTCCGTCGAAGCTCGAAGAGCGAAGGCGGAAGCAATCCAGGGCGTCACACGCGGCTCTGGATTGCTTCGTCGCTTCGCTCCTCGCAATGACGGGCAAACAATCCGCAGCGAGCCAACAGGAATGCCTCGATGAAACTCACCTTCTCGCCCGCCTCGCCGTTCGCCCGCAAGGTGCGCATCGCCGCCATCGAGCTCGGCCTGATCGACAAGATCGAGTTCACGCCCGCCGCTGTCATGCCCGGCCAGGCCAACGACGAGTACATGAAGATCACGCCGCTGAAGAAGCTGCCGGTGCTGATCCTCGACAATGGCGACGTCATTCTGGATTCCTACGTCATCGTCGAATATCTCGACGAGCTCGCCGGCGGCAACAAGCTCATCCCGGCCTCCGGCCCGTCGCGCTGGAAGGTCAAGAGCGAGCATTCGATGCTGCAGGGCATGCTCGACTCCATGCTGCTGTGCCGCTACGAGGCGATGGTGCGGCCCGAGGGCACGCGCTGGCAGGCCTGGTCCGACGACCATTGGAATCGCGCGTGGATGGGCATGGCGCGCTTCAATGCGCAGCCTGACCTGCTGACGCGCCCGTTCGATATCGTCTCGATCGGCCTCGTCTGCGTGCTCGGCTATGCCGATTTCCGCTTCGCCGATTGCGGCTGGCGCAAGGCCTATCCGGCGCTCGACGCCTTTCATCAGAAGATGCTGGAGCGCGAGTCGGTGAAGATCTCGGTGCCGCCTGCGGCGTGATTGTCTGATAGAAAGCGCCGCGATGCTGAAATTCTCGGTTGCCGACACGACCATCCATCGCATCATCGAGCAGGAGACCACCTTCCTGCCGGCGCGCGAGATGTTTCCGGATCTGACGCCGGAGATGCTGGCAACCGAGCGCGGCGCTCTGCAAACGGCCAACGCACTCGACGCGCAGGACACCCTGATCCTGTGCTTCCAGTCCTACGTGGTGAAGACGCCTCACCACACCATCCTGATCGACAGCTGCATCGGCAACGACAAGCCGCGCGCGCGGCCGGTCTGGAACATGAAGACCGACGATACCTACATGCGCGCGCTCGCCGCGGCCGGCATCTCCGTCGACGACATCGATGTGGTGATGTGCACCCATCTCCATACCGACCACGTCGGCTGGAACACGCGGCTCGACAATGGCCGCTGGGTGCCGACCTTTCCCAAAGCGCGGTACGTGTTTGCGCAAGCCGAATACGACTATTGGCTTGCGCAAAATGCCAAGACCGAGGTGCCGGCCTTCGCCGACAGCGTGCTGCCGGTGGTCGAGGCGCAGCGGGCCGACATCGTCAGCGACGCGTTTGCGATTGGCGATCATGTCCGGCTACTGCCGACCCCGGGCCACACGCCCGGTCATATCGCGGTCGCCGTCGGCAAGGGCCAGGACGATGCGGTGTTCGCCGGCGACCTGATCCACACGCCGCTGCAGCTCGCCTATCCCGAGCTGTCACCGAGATTCGACGTCGATCCGGCGCAGGCTGCGGTGACGCGGCGCGCTTTTCTCGATCGCTATTGCGACACGCCGACGCTGTGCTGCACGGCGCACTTCCCCTCTCCTTCGGTCGGCCGCATCACGCGCAGGGGCAACGGCTTCGCCTGCGAAGCCGTTTAGCCCTCAATCGACGATGAAGAGCTTTGCGCCGGTCGCGGTGAACGACCGGTGTGCGGCATCGCCAAAGTCCGAGACCTGATAGCTCATTCCCGCCGACAGCGTGAACTTGCGCCCGTCCTTGAGCTCGCTTTCGAGCTCGCCTTCCAGCACCAGCAGGATGTGGCCGCGATCGCACCAATGATCGGCCAGATAGCCGGGCGTATACTCGACTTGGCGTACCCTGATGTCGCCGATCATCAGTGTCCGCCAATACGCCTTGCCCTGCTCGCCCGGATGCTCGGTGACGGGAACGGCGGACCAGTCGGTGACGGTGAAGGGCAGCGTCGGGATTTTCATCGGCGGGCTCGTTGCAGGATCAGGCGAAGACAAGCTGCCTCATGGCATAGAACGCCCCGCGCCTGAGATCAAACAGCCTGACGGGCGGCCCATCAATCGAACAGGCTCGGCGTGTAGTTCACCGCGGCCCCCTCGATCGCCAGCATCTTCAGCTTGGTGTCGACGCCGCCATTGGCGGAGAAGCCGCCGGGCTTGTTGCCGGCGGCGAGCACGCGATGGCAGGGCACGACGATCGGGCACGGGTTGCGTCCGAGCGCCTGACCGACCTCACGCGACAGTTCGACGCCGCCGAGCTGTTTGGCGATGTCGCCATAGGTCAGCGTCTGCCCCGGCGGGATCCGGCGGGCGATGTCGTAGACGCCGCGCTGGAACGCGCTGACGCCGTCGAGATCGAGGTCGATGTCGCTGAGATCATCCGGCTGGCCGGCCAGCAGCGCCTTGATGCGTCCGATGACGCGCTGCACATGCTGCGGCGGCTCAGCCTCGGCGATCCCGGCATGACGCTGCTGCATCCGCGTCCGGATCTGGGCGGCGCCGCCCATCGGCAACTGGACCGCGTTGATGCCGCGTGGTCCCCAGGCGATCGCGCAGGTGCCGATCGCGGTTTCAAACATTGCGTAGCTCTGGTCTGACATGGCGGGCTCCATCGTCGCGCTGCCCCGTATCATCTACCGATCAAACTAGGCTTGGAGAATGTTGCGATCCACCCGGATTCTGCCAATGTCGACAGGTGCGTATACGAAGCCCGCGGAGACCGGCCGGCGCAAGATCGGACGTCTCGAACGAGGAAAACAACAAGGGAGAACGCCATGAAGCTGACGCCGGAACAGGTCGCATTCTTCAACCGCGAGGGCTGGCTGTTCCTGCCCGAGCTGTTCAGCCCGGAGGAGACCGCCTTCCTCGCCCGAGAGGCGGAGGCGATCTATGCGGCCGACAGGCCCGAGGTCTGGCGCGAGAAGAGCGGCGTGCCGCGCACCGCATTCGCGGCGCATCTCTACAATGACGCGTTCCGCGTGCTGGCGGCGCATCCCCGCATGATCGAGCCGATCGAGCAGATTTTTGGCGAGAAGCTCTACATGCATCAGTTCAAGATCAACGCCAAATCGGCGTTCACCGGCGATGTCTGGCAATGGCACCAGGACTACGGCACCTGGAAGCGCGACGATGGCATGCCGGAGCCGCGCGCGATGAACATCGCGATCTTTCTCGACGAGGTGATGCCGATCAACGGTCCGCTGATGCTGGTGCCGAAGAGCCAGCACGCCGGCGATCTCGAGGCCTCGCACGATCTTGCCACGACCTCTTATCCGCTGTGGACGCTCGACGAGGCGACGGTCACCCGCCTGGTCGCCGAGGGCGGCATCGTCGCGCCGATCGGCAAGCCCGGCGGCATGCTGATGTTCCACGGCAATCTGGTGCATGGCTCCGCCGGCAACATCACCCCCTATCCGCGCAAGATCGTGTACCTGACGCTGAACGCCGTCTCGAACCACATTCGCACGCCGACCAGGCCGGAATACATCGCGCACCGCGACTTCACGCCGATCGAAACGCTGCCGGATGATACGTTGCTGCAACTCGCGCGAGCGCATCGCGAGGCGGCGGAGTAACACTCCCTCCGTCATTCCGGGGCATCGCGCAGCGATGAGCCCGGAATCCATAACCACCATCGTGAGTATGGATTCCGGGCTCGTGCTCCGCACGCCCCGGAATGACGACAACTGATAAGGTCGCCCATGAACCTCCACGCCCTCCTCCAGGCCCGCGCCGCCTCCGGCAAGCCCATCCGCGTCGCGCTGATTGGCGCCGGCAAGTTCGGCTCGATGTTTCTGTCACAAGTGCCGCATGTCGCGGGCCTCGAGGTGCCGGTCATCGTCGATCTCGATCCCGAGCGCGCCCGCGACGCCTGCCGCACGGTCGGCTGGCCCACCGAACTGATCGAACGCACGACATTCAGCGTCGATGGCGCGAAAGCGCTGGCCGACACCATCGAGGTCGTCGTCGAAGCAACCGGCAGCCCGGCCGCGGGCATCCGCCATGCGCGCGCGGCGATCAGGGCCGGCAAGCACATCGTGATGGTCAATGTCGAG